>NZ_BCZB01000012.1 GCF_001598495.1 Neokomagataea thailandica NBRC 106555 | reverse complement strand
GACGCTCAGAAAGCGACAGCGCATAATGCGTATCTTTATAGGTAAAGCCCAACCCGGCCCTATGCCACGCTAAAGGTAAAATCTGGGCAAAATGCTCTTCCGCCCCCTCAATCAAACGCTTTGACCGAGCAGAGGATTCAACCCTCAACTCAGACCCATAAGTCCGCGCAAATAATCCATCCCAATACGCCACCGCAGGCTGGCCCGGCCCGGGCACAGCCAAAGCCCCCGCCCAGAAGGCAGCCGTCGTCACACAACGCGCAATCAAGTTAAGTACATAATCTGCGGCATCAACATCACGTACCCAGACCAATCGCACAGGCTGACAAAACCGAGCCCATAACGTCGTATCCGTTGAACGCGGCCCCGTCCGGGCCATAAATTGCTTGCGCGACAAAACGGCAATTTTCGCGCGATACACTTGCCCTTCATAACGGTGCTCAGAATAAAATACATTCGGCGGCAAAAGACAGTTCGCCACGCGTATCGCAGCACCACCCGGCACATCACGCCCTGTCTCGGTCACGACGTAAAAGTCTAAAATACCATCAGGATCGGCCTTACGGAGCATTGAGCCGTAAAACAAAACCCCTAAAGGCGGAGCAGGCATGCCCCTCGCCACAGACGCAGCAAAAGACCGTACCGCGACAGAAACCGGCGCCGTCAGTTCTGGCACCAGTGCTTTTTCAAGAGCATCAAGCATGAAGGAACCGGAAGGCTGGGCCGCTTTGGATCTGCAACATCCGTGACGCAGTGGGGCTAAACACTTCACCATCCAACACAAAATCACTCGTTGTTTCGAGCATCATGTGATCCGTTCGGCCACTATCATAATCCGGGTGACGCCGCAGCCAGCGGGGAGCACGCCCCGTCAACAGAGCCGCCGCCGCACGTGCCAAAGAACCCGGCTTAGCGCTGACATCCAAATAACGTACACCACGTGCATCTGGCTCCGCATCCCAAAATGGCCAAATTCCGCGGGATAGCTGCGAAAGACCGGTGACGAGGAACATAAAGCTTTCCCCACCATAAGCCCGGCCATTCGTCGTGATCTGTAGCGGATCCCCAGCCAACCACCGCTCACGGCTTCGACGGAACACCAAACTCCCCACGGCCCCTAAGACCGTAACACCCACCGCCAAATCATGAGGTGCAAACCGAACGATTTGAGGAGCATGCGCAATACGCACCGCACGCGCATACCCGGCACAGCCACCAAAAAGCCCTAGTACCGGCAAACGATCACTCTCTGGCCATGTCAAACGTATCGGCGTACGTACACTTGAACGCATGGCCCCTTCCCGCAAACGCCGCAAGGCCTGAAAACCGCGCAGACCAAACCCAACATCATTCGCAATAAGGTTCGTATTACCAGACGCCAACACCGCAATATCCGGCAAATCATTTTCCGGATAAACACGCGCAATCGCCGTCAGTGCCGTACTAACCGTTCCATCACCACCATCAATCGCAATCGTCCGCACCCCACGATCACGCAGAATACGCAAACGATCTGTCGTGCCTTCACGGCTATCCGACGGAACAAAATTTTCCCCTAAAAGGGATTCGGCAGCAGCAGCGAAGCCTGTTCCGCTATGATTATTGCGGCGACTACGAGCATTATGAATCAGGGCAAAGCGCACAGGGCGAGACGATCTTCTGTCTAAAACAAAGGGGTCCGCCCACAGAAAATCTGGACTAAGCGACGATTTTCATGAACGCTTCAGCCCATCACTCAACAAGGCGGAATGGGGTTTCCAATGCCGAGGGTCTAGCACAGCACAGCCTGTAGGACTACACGCTGAGTTACAAACTATAAACCGACCCCCCTACTGACCGAACGCTCTCCTATGCCTCACCCGAATACATCAAGCACTTCCCACACTGCGCCACCCCACGCTCCCAACGTAGAGCAGCGTTCCGTCACACTCGCCCATATTTCAGACCCCCACCTCCCACCGCCACCCGTGCCATGGCACATAGCGCTCAATAAACGCGCCCTTAGCCTTCTCTCTTGGTACAAACACCGCCAGCACGTACATCAAGCCCCACTCTGTGACGCAATCGTGCAAGACATTGCGCACCACGCCATAGACGCCATTTTGGTCAGTGGTGATCTGACAAATTTTGGTACCCCCGCAGAATTTGCACATGCCTCCGAATGGCTCGAAAATCTTCCGGCACCAACATTCGTCATCCCCGGCAATCATGACGCCATGATCGCACAGCCAGCCGCCGTCGGGCGAGATCAATGGAAGCATTGGTCCAGCGAGCAATACCCCTATGTGCGGCAATACGGCGATGTCGCCATTATTGGCGTCGATAGTGGCGTACCCACCCCACCCTTCATGGCATGCGGCCGCGTTGGCACCCAGCAACGCCAGCGCCTAGCCGCTGTCTTGAAACGTACCCGTGACGCCGGTTTATGCCGTGTTGTGATGATCCATCATCCGCCTCGTAAAGGGCTCGTCCCTTGGCGCAAAGCTTTACATGACATGAAACCAGTCATTGATATTTTACGCCAAGAAGGCGCAGAAATCGTCCTGCATGGCCATTCACATAATGCCACACTGACCTGCATCCCCGGCTCCACCATTCCACTCCTTGGCGTAGCATCCGCCTCCTTGCATGACCCACGCCCACACCGCCAAGCCTGCTGGAACCAACTCACCATCACACCTAAGACACACCCAACGCATAAAAGCTGGAGCATCGCCCTCCAAAGGCACTGGCCCTCTTTTGAAGGCCCCCATACCGGCGTAACCGAACACGCCTCATGGGAGAGAGCACACGCATGAACCCCAAACTCCGTACGCTCGACCGCTACTTGCTACGCCAAATGGTGCCACCCTTCCTCGTGGCCCTCGGCGCTATGCTCGTTGCCCTCTTGCTAGAGCGCCTACTGACATTATTTGACTATCTCGCCTCCGCAGGAAGCTCTCTATCAACCTGTATCGCGCTGTTAACTGACCTTTTGCCGCATTATTTCGGCATCGCTCTGCCCGCATCTCTTTGCATCGCTGTCTTCCTGACCATTCGGGGCATGAGCGATAATAATGAGATTGATGCTATCCGGGCCGCACGCATTTCGCTCATACGCGTCAGCCGCCCCTTCATGCTCATTGGGTGCGGCCTCGGTTTCGCCAGTATTCTGCTCTACGGCTATATTCAACCCGTCGCACGCTATGATTACCGGGCCGGTTTTTACGTAGCAGAACATACAGGCTGGGCACCCCACCTACAGGCTGGCATGTTCGCCTCGACCTCCAACAAAGCCATGATGACGGCGGATAAAGTCCGCCATGGCGGCTCCACACTTGGCCATATCTTCATCCGTGAAGTCACCGATCACAGCACCGTCCATATCATCACGGCAGAACACGGTCTTTTAACCGTCTCACAAGCACACCACCGTACAGAGCTTGACCTATGGAACGGTCAAATCGTGGATGAGCCCCCAGAAACTGCGCCCGATACGGCTCCTCACGTCACCCATTTTGGCCACGCACTGCGCATTATCGAACGCCAAGAGCACGACACAACCTTCCGCTCACGCGGTGCCGATGAACGTGAACTCACCCTCTTTGAACTCGCGAAAGACCTCCGCTACGGCGTCCATGGTATTGAATACCGCACATTGCGGGCAGAATTCGACTTCCGCATGGCGCGCGCTCTCGCCATTCCATTTATCCCCCCACTCGCCGTCGCCCTCGCCATCAGCGGAAAACGCCGCCGGTCCATCTGGGGACTGTTAGCCGTCTCTGGCATTTTGGTTGGGTTCGACCAAATCCTTATGTTTGGACATTCCCTCGCATCTTTAGGCAAACTCCCCATCTGGCTTGCTATATGGACACCGGAAGCACTCTTCTGCGGTGCCTGCCTTGCCACACTCCTGCGGCGCTCACGCGGATCATGGCGCCGCCGCCTCCTGCACAAAACATAACGCCCCCGCCATGAGACACCCCACCATGATGACCGAGACCTACTCCACATGAGCCGCATGACAACCACCCACCGCACAACACGCACTGTCTTGCTCCGGCACCTCAACCGCGCGCTGCTCGGGCGTGTCATGCTCTGCGGCGCGGTCTTAGTCTCACTGCTGGAACTTTTAGCGCTGCTGGAAAAAACAACACCCATTCTCAACCGGCATTTAGGCCTGAAAGGCATTGTGACTTTCGCCCTCCTGCACCTACCCGCCTTAAGTACAGAAATTCTTCCTCTCGCCTTTCTCATCGGCGCTCTTTTCTTTTTGACCCAAACCGCCCTTTCCAGTGAAATGGCAGCCCTACGCGCAGCAGGCCTCTCTACCGTGGGCCTCTATCGCCTGCTTTTACCCGCAGTGTTCATCGTTGGGTTCGGCGGGATGATTGCACAATATTGGATCGTCCCCGCCAGTGAAGGTGCCCTCACCCTGTGGTGGAACAAAACCGCACCACCCCAAAACCATGATGAGAACGCCCAGCCTTTATGGTTCCGCATGGGAGGAACACTCATCCGCATTGGCGACATCACGGAAAGCGGCCGCACACTCAGTAACGTCACCCTGTATAACCGTGATGCACATGGGCAACTCACGAGCACCCAACACGCAACGACTCTACACTACGTCAATAACCACTGGGAGGAAGAAGGGAACCGCTCCCTCATCCTCAGCGCCGACCACTCCGCCGCCCTGCGCAGTACTGGCGGCACACTCTCTCTGCCCATCGCACCAAACGTCATTATCCGCCTCACACAAGACCAGCCATTCTTAACACCCGGGCAGATTCTAGCGATCTTACATAACGGCGCTCCAGCCAGTTTACCGCGTCCAACCTACCGTATGGCGCTTTTTTCACCGCTGATTTTACCAATAGACATGGCAACAATGCTTCTATTAGCGCTGCCAGTGATCTATATCCCTCCCAGAACCGGGCTCAGAACCCCACTTCCAGTCTACGTATTGGCAGCAGGTCTGGCCCTCGTAATTCTGCAGGGCCTGATTAACGCCCTGGGTAATGCCGGAACACTTCCGGCTGCACTGGCCGTTATGTCAGGACCACTACCAGGCATTTTATTCGGTATCACCTGGGTACTGCGGATGGAGGAAAAGTAAGTATGTCCACCCCTCGTTCAGGCTTACGCTTCTGGCGTAACACTGCTTCTTTACGCACAGGTCGTAGCTTTGACTTGGGCAAAATGACCTTGCCTCAACTCTGGATGGCTTACCTCACCTATCCCAGCATCCTGCTCTATTTCGCACTCATCATCATTTCTGCCGTGCTGACCGTCCATTTCTGGACAGGCACCCTGCAGACACTCATCCCAGTCCCTGCCGTCATCGCGATCTACCCAACGGCGTGGTACCTCATTCACCGTTTCATCCTGCACGGCAAATGGCTCTACCGAAACCGCTGGACCTCATCCGTGTGGAAGCGCATCCATTTTGACCACCACCAAGACCCGCACCTGCTGGATGTCTTGTTCGGATCACCACTCAACACCGTCCCCACCATGGCTATCATCACCATGCCTGTAGGGGCAGCCATTGGCGGCCTCGACGGATTGTTTTCGGCCTTTACAACCTCACTGGTCATGACCTGCATTTACGAGTTCTTCCACTGCATCCAGCACTTGGCCTATAAGCCTCGCTGGAAATGGGTCGCGCATATCAAGCAGCTCCACGTCTTGCACCACTTCCACCACGAAGACGGTAATTACGGCATCACCAACTACCTACCAGACCGTATTTTCGGCAGCTTTTACCGTGATGCCCGTGAACGCCCGCGCTCTCAGCATGTGTTCAATCTTGGTTATACGATTGACGAAGCCTCACGCTATCCATGGGTCATGAAGCTGACCGGGTCTCCGCCTAAGGACCGCCCCGACGGTGCCCGTGCTGCTAAGAAAAACAAGCCCGAAGCCGCCATATGAGCACGATTTCCGCTCTTGCAGGACCCCGAGGCAATATAACACTACTCACCCCGCCCCAGGTTCTTGTTCTGGCGGGCTCCCGCGATGGGGCTCAAGACCCCCTCGCCCGCCTCGGCAATGTCTCACATAAAGCTCTTTTGCCCGTTGGAGGGCAGCCGATGCTGTGCCGCGTGCTGGATGCCCTCACAAACACACAAACACTAGGCCCCATCACCGTCAGCATTGAACAGCCGGACCTCATCACTCCCCTACTCAAACATTACACTGACTACGCACACACAATTACAACTCATCAAGCACGCTCATCCCTGAGCGAAAGCGTAGCCGATGCCCTTAAAACCATCGGCACCCCCTGCCTCGTCACAACCGCAGATCACGCCCTACTCCAACCCGACTGGATCTTAGAGTTTCTGACCCAAACACAAAACGCTGACGTTGCCGTTGGCATCGCACTGCGCCACACCATTGAGCGCGACGTTCCCGGCACAAAACGCACCTATATCCGCCTCTCGGACATCACTTTTTCCGGCTGTAACCTCTTCTGGCTTGGCTCCCCCAAAGCCCATGACGTCATCACACTTTGGAAACGCCTCCAGCAAGACCGTAAAAAACCCTTACGTATGGCCCGCACCCTCGGACTAGGCATCCTCCTGCGCGCACTCTTCCGCAGACTAGATTCCGCAACCCTCTGCAAACGCATTGAAGCTTTAACTGGCGCTCGCATACGTTTCATACCCTTGTCAGATGGCCATGCTGCTGTGGACGTTGATAAACCCGCAGACCTTACCTTGGTCGAGCAAATCCTCGCCACGCACCCAACACATTCTCCAGTGCCGTGATACCCCTATGAAAATTGCTTACGTCATCAACTCGCTCGAATGCGGCGGCGCACAAAGCCCCATCCCTGACATTATCCACCTCATGCAAGAGCATGGTGCCAGCGTCATGGTTTTCGGGCTTGAACGCCGTGACGGTTTAGCAATTCCACTACTCCAGCACGCCGGTATTCCTGTCCGCGTTCGGTCTGGCAAAAAAAATGATCACTTAGCCGCATATTTCTGGCTCAAACGTGAACTTAAAGCATACCAACCAGACCTCGTCTGGACCTCTCTGACCCGCGCCACGCTGCTCGGCCAACTTATCGCTAAATCTCTGAACGTCCCGACCGTTCACTGGCAACACTCCGCTCGCCTCAAAACCATCAACGCATGGCTTCTACGCGCCCTCTGCCGCAATACCCTCCTATGGGTTGCCGACTCTGAAACCGTCGCATGCTTCGCGAAGCGCCGCTTACGCCTTCGCGATAACCTCATGTGCTGGCCCATCTTCCGCGCACCACCTAACGCGCCAACAGCACGCCTTTGGCAAGAGGGCGAAATCATTCAAATTGGTTCTCTTGGACGTCTGCACAGCGTCAAAGGGTATGACATGCTGTGTGATGCACTCGCGCTCTTACAACCCATGAAAGACCTTCCCGCCTTTCACATGACCTTCGCCGGAGATGGCCCCGAACGAGCCGCACTAGAAGAACGTGCCGCACGCCACAACCTACCCGTCTCGTTCTACGGACACTGCGAGGCACCATTGGATTTTCTCTCCACGCTGCACCTCTATCTCCAAACCTCCCATTGGGAAGGGTTATGCGTGGCAGCCCATGAAGCCATGGCCTGCGCCCTCCCCATCATCACCACACCTGCGGGTGAAATCCCGCGTAGCGTCGAAGACGGCGTGTCTGGCCTCATCATTCCCTTCAATGATGCGGGTGCCCTCGCCGCGGCTTTAGCCACCCTACTCCGCACCCCGGAGCGCCTCGGCACAATGGGCACACGGTCGCGCTCCCGCGTGATGAAACGCTTCGGCCCAGCTGCTTTCGCTGAACATGGGCGGGCTATTCTCACAGCAATCCCGGGCCTCAACACGCCGAAAGTTTAACGCTTACGCGCAGCAGCACATGAACGAGGGGGAACACCGCAATAGCCTTCCCTCCGTATGCTCGCGCCTTCAAGCACAATTTTTACACACCCCGAACCAACGGCGGCAGATTAAACCCTACGATACACGCCTAACGCCCAAACAGCTTACGGCGCAGGTTCATAAGATCGCGCTTCGGCCCCAGCCCCACATGCTTCACATCAAGCAACGTGACCTCCCCAACGGCTGAAAGCGTATGCATACCATCTGGGTAACGCGCTTTGAGCGCCCGTGGAATCGCCACATGCTTTTGCGGCACCACCCGCACGCTCTCGCACCCAAGGCCTTCAATCTCCAACAAACGAATGCCCCGCCCATAGGTCCCACGGCAGTCCTGCACCGGTAAAATAACGCCATCAGCCACCACAACAGGTGTCCCCCCCGGCCTCGCCCCCGCACGGTCCTGATGAATAACGCCCAGATCCTGCCACGGCCCATATAAATGCTCCGCCGTAGAGAGCGCCAAAACACTTTGTCGCTCCTCTTTCGTACCGGGAGGATTCCAAAATAACCACCAACGCCCCTCATGGAAAAGAGGCGTCGCATCCACTGCGGCCTGTGGGAAATCAAACTCAGGTACAACCTCCCAGCCAAGCGGAAATTGCGTCGCACGGTACAACGTTAACCGCCCAGATCCACTTGCTTCCGGAAGCATATACATTACCCCATCATGCTCAAACACATACGGGTAAGACAAATGCCACGGTGCCTCTAACGCCCGAAAACGCTCCTGCAACGTAAAGCTCTGGTCATACACCAGCACATCAATCACGCCCTTGGCGTCACGATAATCAAAGGCTTCAACGAACACATAGAGCGTATCATCACGCCAAAACCCGAACGGATCTGCAAGGAAACGATGATCCCCATCCGACGGCAATAACGTCACCGGCACGTCATCCCAATGCTCTCGCGTTAAAAGCACATCCAACGGTGCATGCAAAATGGCGCTCCGCCAGTGATCCGTGCGGAAAAAAGGCATAAAATCTCACTCTTAAGGGGCAGACGTGCCAAACACTTCAAGGCATGATGCGTTCATGACGCTTCTCTGCGCCGATACAACAGGCCCGCACGAACAGCAAATCATGATCACACGCTATGCCGTATCCCGGCATAAGGTTTATGCTGTGCCTCACCATAGACGCACCATATTTTTGATCCATAAAACCTCAATACAACCGCAAAAACGTTTATGCGCTGAGATACATCCTCCACGCATCAAACCTCCCTTGCCCAAAGGAGCATGCCATGACTGACCCCGTCCAACATGACCCCATCGCTCTTCGCCTTGAAGCTGCTCGTTCCATCGTGCGAGATGCTGCAACCTTAGCACTCTCCATGCGCCCCGCTCCCGGCGGCCCAAGCGGCACCATGAAAGGCCGCCAAGACTACCTCACCGAAGCCGATGGCGCGGTAGAAGCGCTGGTCAGCCAACGCATCCAAGCCCTCTTCCCTGAAGATGGCTTCCAAGGTGAAGAAGGCGGCGTCACCCGCCAAGGGCAGTATCGCTGGGTTGTAGACCCCATTGATGGCACGTCCAATTTTGCCCGTGGCCGTGACCGCTGGTGCGTCTCCTTAGGCCTGTTAGAAGGAGACACACCCGTTGCTGGCATTATTGATGCACCAGCCTTGGGAGAAATCTTCACCGCACAACGTGGCCGTGGCGCTTTCCTCAATGGTAAGCCCATCAAAGCCGCACCGACACAAGACCCGGCCGAAGCCATGATCGAAATGGGCTGGTCCTGCCGTGTGCCACAACCCGTTTTTGAAGAAAAAATCAGCGCTATCGTCGGCCTCGGTGCCATGCCGCGCTCCGGCGGCTCCGGTGCGCTCGCCCTCGCAGATGTCGCATGTGGCCGCAGTGACGGTTACCTTGAAATTGTCATTCGCCTCTGGGATGTCGCCGCAGCACTCGTCTTGCTGGAAGAAGCAGGCGCCCGCGTCTCTCCCTTCTTGCAAACAGGCGGCCTTACCGGTGGCGCAACTATTCTCGCCACAGCACCGGGCATCGCCGAGACCATTTCCAAAGCCGTAAACGTTCCACTGTAGCGCCTATTATGCGGCCATATTTGGCCGCATTCTTACAACATCATGCCAAACAACTGAACAAATCTGAATTCAACAGGTGACTTCCATGACACGCTCCGGCCTTCTGCGCGCCCTTCTTCTCACAGCTGCCCCCCTTGCAATCACCGCATGCTCTGGCACCATACAAACGACGGCCACTGAACAGCAACTCACCATCGACCGAGCCACTCTTGCCGTACAAGACCTCTTTAGCGGCACAACCCCTCAGTCCCGCTCACAGCAGCTTCTGTCCCAAGCTAAAGCCGTCATGGTCTGCCCTTCTGTCCTGAATATGTCCTTCGGCATTGGTGGTTCTGGCGGGCGCTGCGTCCTCCTCACCCGCGATGCACGCGGCTCATGGTCTGACCCTGCTTTTTACCGCCTCAGCACAGGTTCTTTGGGCATACAGGTCGGTATCCAAAGTTCAGAAATGATATTCTTTGTGATGTCACAACACGGCATCCAAGCCCTGCTGGATAGCCAATTCAAGTTTGACGCCTCAGCCTCAGCATCCTTCGCCACAATCGGTACAGGAGCAGAAGCCAGCACCGCAGGTGCACGCAACACCGATATTTATGCCGCACAAAAAAACCAAGGTTTGTACGCAGGCGCAGCATTGGGCGGCTCTAAGCTCACGGTCGATAGCGGTGCAAATCGTGCCTATTATAACCAAACCGTTGGCCCAGAAGACATTGTCATTACCATGCGGGTCAATAATACTGCGGCTGATCCACTACGCCGTGCTCTCATGAACGTGGCACAAACACCCGTTGCCGCCACAGCACGTGCCACAACAGCTACTGTACAGGACACACTCAATGATGGCACCAGCGCCTATAACAGCACCATCAATAACGCCCGCAACATCCAGAGCCAAAACCTCTCACCACTGAAATAAAACAAGGCCCCATCCACTCCGTGCGGCTCCAACTCGGGTAACCAACCACACAACAGATACGAGCGTGACGATAGACGGGATCTTCCCTCAAGGCTCCGTCAATGCACAAAAAAAACGGGAAAGAGGAACAAACCTCTTTCCCGTTTTTTATAACCAGACGGATGGAGCGCCAAACGCCCCATCACACCCTCATGCGCCTTAGAGGCTCAAACCAGCCTGCAAGAACATGTAACGCCCTGGGTAGAACCCACCATATACAGCGCCAACACTATTATCCGTGCCACTCGCAACGAAAGGTGGCTTCTTGTTGGTGATGTTCTGAATACCACCTGAGAACGTCCAACGATCAAGATGATAAGAAGCACTCAGATCCTGCTGGATCATCATTGGCGTCTTGTAACGGCCAGAGCTTGCAGCATCCGCCCACTGTGTTGAATCATTCCAACGCATACCACCTGTGAATTGCAGCATATAATTCACCGTCAAAGCGCCATGGGTCCAACCCAGCGTCGTGTAGTTACGAACACGCGGGTTACCAGAGCCATTCGTGTACAACAGCGCGCCTGTGAAATCACTGAACGCACCACCTGGTACAAACTGCTGCTTGTAGTTCAACAGATATTGGAAGTTGTTCGACACAGACACAATGTCACGACTTGTAATGTGGTGACGGTAATCAAAGTCAAAGTCGACACCGCTCGTATGTAGCGCGCCAATGTTCTGACGATAAGCCGAAACCGTACTGATTTGCCCGTTGGATAGACGGTTAACCTGGCTGCACAGCGCCGTATTCGTACCATTATAGCAGTTATTCAGAATGTACTGCGTCGGCAATGAGCTGATCATATGGTTGATCGAATAGTGCCAGAACTCACCAGACAGTGAGAGACCTGGAATCCAATGCGGCGTGATAACCGTACCGAACGTATAGGTCCGGCCTTCTTCAGGCTGAAGCTTCGTATTACCACCACCCAGTGTCGGCACTTGCGCGCTACCAGATTGCGTGAACGTCTTCGTGTTAATCCCCTGAGCCGCACAGTTAGCAGCAACAATAGCCGATGCTGCACCATACGTGCCAACTTGGTTCATATCGCACGGATCGCTCGCCGTGTTGTAAGAGATGCTCTGACCACCATACAGCTCATTCACATTCGGCTGACGGAAGGACGTACCCAACGTACCACGGAAGCGAATATCCGAAACAGGTGCCCAGTTAACAGAACCCTTCCAAATCTTGGCCGTACCAAAGGTATTGTAGCCTGACACACGCCCCTGACCATCAATCGTCAAGTCTTTCGCCAAGAAGGCGTTATGCAGCAACGTCAATTGACCTTCGAGGTAACCTTCCGTCACGTTAAAGCCACCGCTGGTCGAGCGTACTGTATTGGTCAGGCTCTGCCCGCTTTGAATCAAAGCATCTGGCACATTGCTCAGTTGCTCGCCACGGTGCTCCATGCCCATAGCAACACCAAGCGCACCGCCATTGGCCCACGGCATATGAACAACACTGTTGTTATGGAAACGCAGGTTCCAATCACGCAGCAAATATACAGAGTTCGTATTCACATTGGCATTGGCGTAAGCCGCCGCCTGCGGTGACAGCGCCTTAAAGGGAGAAGAACAACCAAAGCTTGGGCAAACAGACGGGTCATACGCCAAAGCACTACCTGAATTACCCGGCGTCACCTGACGCAGACCATACGCATTCAGTAGGTTAGCGTAAGAGCCGATATTCAGCGTCTTCGCATTCGTACGGTTCGCACCATAGGTGTAAGACGCATCATACTGCCAACCATACGCCACATCACCATTGAGCCCGAACTTGGACGTCACCGTGTCAGACGCTGTTTCTGAACGACGATCACCAAACTCCGTCAAACGACGGACAATGCTCACATCCTTACCAAAGGTATTGCGCGGATCATTGGCCGGTACTGTCAGGACAGACGGCAGAGTGCTCGGCTGAACCGAACCGTTAAATGGCTCCGCAGCCATGAAGGTCGAACTGGTACGGTGTGAATACAGAACATTCGCATACACATTGAAATGACGATTAATTTCGTAATGCGTATCACCCGATAGGTTGGAGCTTTGAAGCTGGTTCGTCAGACTTTGATGCTGCCCATAAGGGTAACGATAAGCGTTATTCCACTTGCCCAATACCGTACCATTCGGCGCCACACCAACATTAACGCCACTGCCACGCACACGAGCAATATCAGAGTAACCTGAGCCAAACACATTAGCGTCGGCACCGCCCGGTGAGTTCGTCGCTTGAACAGGGTTTGCCCATGCCCGGTCCCGCTGCATCACGCCACCTTGCGTCATGTAGGAGCCGAAGAGCGTCAGGTTGCCCTTATCATGGTCAAAATTCCAACCTTTATAGCCAGAAATCAAACCCGTCTGGTTGTCACCATGACCCGTGATCCCACCACGCACCGTGATGTTCGCATCATTCAAGTCATGACGCAGCTTAATGTTAATAACACCAGAGACAGCATCAGCACCGTACAATTCTGAGCCACCATCCTTCAGGATTTCGATGCTCGCGATCTGCTGCACCGGAATGGCATTCATATCGATGCAGTTGCTGCTGCCATTCATGGAAGCACGCTTACCATCAATCAAAACCAGAACGCGCTTGCTCTCCATATTACGGAGATCTGCACATGCTGCACCACGCGTGCCGTTGGTCTGCGAGTTCGTCGTGCCGCTAGAGCCGACGGAAGGCAAACGAGACAAGAAGTCATTCAGCGTTGTCGCACCGGTCTGCTGAATCTGCTTGGACGTTACAATCTGCACAGGGTTAGCACTGACATTGCGTGATGATGCCAAGGCGGACCCCGTTACCACCAAGCGCTCATCCTTCCCTGCCGCAGCTTCCACTGCCGTGGGGCGCAATACAGTGTGACGAGCAGACATTACAGCCGGTGCCGTAATGTTGTTATGCTCGACTGGCTTTGTATCACCATGAGGATGCACTGCGTCATGAGACGAAGCGGCATAAACAGGCACAACCGTCAAAGCGCTACTGGCTAAGATGGAGGCGCACAAAAGCTGGCGTGTAACAGAAGACGACATTCGTTTTCCCAAAGCATCTATGTGATTGCTCACTGTTATCCGCACTTCTTGAGTTATTTTCCATACGCATTGCAGCCATGCTTTCAGCAAGCATCTAATCTGTGGCCGTCACGACACAACCCCTTGATATATAAGGAAATACTACAAAATAATTCTTTTTCATTTTTTATAAAATATATTTATATATCAATAACTTAAATGCAATTTTATGAATAAGCCTCTCTCGCAACCATCCACCTTGATATATTTTGTTACAATTATTTTTAAAAAAAATTATAGCGATTTGAAACGCTGCTATCCGTATTATTCACATTATTGAAAGCATACACGCGTAAGAATCGGCATCTTGTTCAAAAAACACCGAACAAAAAATACGCCAAGAGACTAATTTTTATCTCTCAAATGCTGAACATTTCGGTTGTGTTCATCCAGCGTATCCGCAAAGCGATGGCCACCATGCCCGTTCGCCACAAAATACAGCGCGTTACTCACGGCCGGGTGCGCCGCAGCCTCTAAAGAACTCAAACTCGGGGAACAAATTGGACCAGGCGGTAAACCTGCATGCATATACGTATTATACGGGCCATCCATGAGCAGGTCATCATGCTCCAAAGGGTGGTTCAACACCCCCATGCCATCACTCACACCGTAAATAACACTCGGGTCAGTCTGTAAGCGCATACCCAATTGTAAACGGTTAAGGAAAACACGCGCCACCATTGGGCGCTCTGCCGGCTCTGCTGTCTCGCGCTCAATCAATGACGCTAAAATGCGCAACTCCTGAGGTGACCGTATAACCCCATCAAGAGACGCCGCATCTCTGCCTACCCAAACATGCTGGAGCCGTTCATCCATCAAGTGGCTCAAACGCGCCACAACAACAGCACGCGGCGTCCCAAACGGCAGTGCTAACGTCTCAGGAAAAAGCTGTCCTTCTGACAAAGGAGGCGTTTCCCCCTGCAAAAAGCCTGCTTGCTGCAGCAGCACTTCCATACGCTTCACCGTCAATCCCTCAGGGATTGTCAGCATATGCTCAACTGGATGACCGTGACGTAAAATCTGAAGAATATGAGCAACGGATACACGTGCCGGAAACGAAAATTCTGCGGCATGCACAGAACCATCACTCCGCGTTACTAACGCAGCAACCCGAAAAAACACACGCGATGACCATGTCGGTGACAGAACACCTGCATCTTGTAAGGCAACAGAGACCTGACCAATGCCCCCATGCGGCACAACAACGACATGCGGCTCAGGAGAAGGACCAGGATCTGTATAATGGCCATAACCAGCCACTGCTGATGCTATAAACGCAAAAGGCAACGCCAACCACGCAAGTTTGCGCCCAAAACCAGGCGGCAAACTCAAACGCGGGGGGGGCTCATCCTCACCCGCCTCAAGAATAGGCGGCGGGAGAGAGGCATCAGCCGCATGCTTCTCAGCATCGGCTGTATCTGATGTTACGGGCGTTTGATGATCACGCACCGTATCGTCCTTTTAGCCTTCAAACCGCTTCAGGATAATGCTGGCATTCGTGCCGCCAAAACCAAAGCTGTTTGACAGCGCAACATTGATCTTACGTTGCTGCGCCTCATGCGCCACACGATCAATCACGCTTTCACGCGCTGGGTTATCGAGGTTCAATGTTGGCGGTGCAACATTGTCACGAATGGCCTGCAAGCAGAAAATAGCTTCCACAGCACCTGCCGCACCAAGCAAATGCCCAATAGCGGACTTCGTGGAGGACATCGCCAGATTCTTAGCGTGATCACCAAAGAAGCGCTCAACAGCATCCAACTCAAGGTCATCCGCCATTGTGGATGTACCATGTGCATTCACATAATCGATCTGGCTCGCATCCAAACCGCTATTACGCAGAGCAGCCTTCATCGCGCGGAATGCACCCTCATGACCTTCTGCTGGTGATGTAATGTGATGCGCATCGCCCGACAGGCCATAACCACCAATTTCACCGTAAATTTTAGCGCCACGTGCCTTTGCGTGTTCCAGTTCTTCCAGAACAACAACACCAGCACCTTCACCCATGACAAAGCCATCACGGTCTTTATCCCAAGGGCGAGACGCCTTCTCCGGCGCATCATTCGAGCCTGTGGAAAGTGCGCGTGCAGAGCTAAACCCAGCGATACCCAATGAGCAGATAGCGGCTTCAGCACCACCCGCAACCATCACATCCGCATCACCGTAGTGGATTAAACGTGCGGCATCACCAATAGCATGAACACCCGTCGCACATGCCGTAACCGCAGCATGGTTCGGCCCCTTAAAGCCATAACGGATAGAAAGGTGGCCAGACACCAAATTGATCAAGGATGCTGGGATAAAGAACGGAGACAAACGGCGAGCCTTACCGCTCGCTACGGTCAACGCACCATCATAAATCGTCTGCAAGCCACCAATACCAGAGCCGATCATCACGCCAGTCGCGCAACGGTCTTCTTCGCTCTCTGGTGTCCAGCCAGAATCCTGCACAGCCTGAATAGCAGCTGCCAAGCCGAGATGGATAAAACGATCCATCTTCTTTTGGTCTTTAACGGCAACCCAGTCAGAAAGCGTCAAACCGCCTTCTGCTGTCGGCCCAACCGGCACTTCACCAGCGACCTGCGCTGGCAATTCAGAGGGGTCAAAATGCGTGATACGTCCAATGCCAGACTGCCCCGCGAGCAGACGTTTCCACGTCGCTTCAGCGCCAACAGCCAGCGGGCTCACCACACCGATTCCGGTTACGACGATGCGCCGTCCGTTAGTTGCACTGCCGTTCATCGCTGCCCCTCGTTATGCTGGTAAATTCGTCTTCAAACTGCACCCGCGTGCATGAAGTACTGTATATAGCACTTCAAACACGGTGCAGACAGGAGGTTTGCCGGCCCAAATTGGCAACACAGCACAACCCCCTGCGTATCGCATCAGGCAAAAAAGCCTTAAGCAGCCTTTTGCTTTTCGATGTAGTCGATCGCATCCTTAACCGTGCCGATCTTCTCAGCAGCGTCTTCAGGAATCTCAACAGAGAAAGCTTCTTCGAAAGCCATAACCAGCTCAACCGTGTCGAGGCTGTCTGCGCCCAGATCGTCAATGAAAGACGCGTCTGACGTGACCTTGCTTTCTTCAACGCCGAGATGTTCTACGACGATCTTCTTCACCTTATCAGCGATATCGCTCATGTGTCCGTTCCTTGTTGCCCATCCGGGCGTTGTATCAACTCTTTGCTACAGCCTTCTGCGCGTCCTGCCAAACAAAACACACAAAGTCTGCACACCGCCCGAAGCGACGTTAACCCCGGGCTGAACGACTGTCCGCCTGAAAAGGGGAGGTCCTCTCCCAACAGGCTGACCCAAAACAGACCGGGCAAAGCAGCGCGCGCATTAGCACGCTTTGCCCCTTGGGCCAAGCTTCTGTCAGAATCTGCCCCATTTCAGAGCATGACAAACCGTTTAAACCATCGACATACCGCCGTTAACGTGCAGCGTTGAACCAGTGACCCAGCCCGCTTCATTTGATGCCAGATAGACAACAGCCGATGCAATATCATCCGGTGCGCCCATACGGCCCAATGGGATGGACCCCACCATTTTTTCACGCAGGCTTTCAGACAAAACATCCGTCATCGGTGTTTCAATGAAACCCGGCGCAACCACGTTTACCGTAACGCCACGTGGCCCCGCTTCTTGGGCGAGAGACTTGCTCATACCAACCATACCAGCCTTCGCAGCCGCATAATTGGCCTGACCCGCATTCCCCGTCGTACCGACGATGGAAGCAATCGAAATAATACGACCCGCACGACGGCGCAGCATGCCCTTCAGTGCCGCACGCGCCAGACGGAACGGGCTCTCCAGATCAACTGTCATGACCTGTGACCAA
This sequence comes from Neokomagataea thailandica NBRC 106555, assembly GCF_001598495.1. Lineage (GTDB taxonomy): Bacteria > Pseudomonadota > Alphaproteobacteria > Acetobacterales > Acetobacteraceae > Gluconobacter > Gluconobacter thailandicus_A. The sequence continues at coordinate 21,533 of NZ_BCZB01000012.1, read as the reverse complement.
TCGCTATCCTTCATACGGATTGCCAGTTGGTCACGCGTCAAACCCGCATTATTTACCAAAATATCCAACGGTGCCCCGGCAACCTCTTCTGCCTTGCCAACCAGAGCATCAGCATCTGCTGGGTCCGAAAGGTTCGCAACAGCAATATGCGCACGCTCACCCAGAGATTGCGCCAGTTCCGTCAATACTGCTTCACGCGTACCGCTCAGAACAACCGTCGCACCTTGTGCATGCAACTTACGTGCGATTGCCGCACCAATACCACCCGTTGCACCCGTAATGAGCGCGACCTTACCTGTCAGTGAGAACATAATGTTAAATCCTTAAAGAGCTTTGAGCAGTGCTTCGAGTTCTGCTGGCGTGCCAGCGTTATCAGCCTTGAGGTCTGGAGCAATACGCCGTGCAAGACCACAAAGTACCTTCCCAGCACCAAGCTCATGCATGTTCGTGATGCCCATTTCAGCAAAAGACTGCACCGTCTCGCGCCAGCGCACCGTACCCGTCACCTGACGCACCAACAGGTCACGGATCGTTGCAGCATCCGTGACCTTCGCTGCTGTGACATTCGCCACTACAGGAATACGCGGCGCGTTCAGCGTAGCGCCCGCCAGAGCTTCTTCCATCTCGCGCGCCGCAGGGGCCATCAGAGAAGAGTGAAATGGCGCAGAGACCGGAAGCTTCACAGCGCGCTTAATGCCCTTTTCTTTAGCCAGCGCAATGGCCCGGTCCACAGCCGCCATCTTACCAGAAACGACGATCTGGCCACCGCCATTATCATTCGCAATTTCCAGCGTTTCTCCCTGAGCTGCCTCAGCACAAATTTCTTGCGCCAACGCGGCTTCAACACCGAGAAGAGCAGCCATTCCGCCCTCACCGGCCGGAACAGCACGCTGCATGGCTTGCCCGCGCAAACGCAACAAACGCGCACCTTCAGCAATGCCCAACGTCCCGGCTGCGGCAAGTGCCGAGTATTCACCCAAAGAGTGACCTGCAACCAAAGCAGCCTTGTCGGCCAAGGCAAAACCACCCTCAGCTTCCAACGCACGTACCGTTGCTAAAGACACCGCGAAAAGCGCTGGCTGCGTGTTCTCGGTACGGGTGAGCTCATCAGCATCACCTTCAAACATCAAACGTGAAAGATGCTCACCCAATGCATCGTCCACTTCCTGGAAAACGGCGCGTGCTATTGGGAAGGCATCATACAGCGCCTGCCCCATACCAACGGACTGACTGCCCTGACCGGGAAAGACAAAAGCGTGAACGGACATCAAAACCCCTTTGTGGCGTACCTAAAATGCTTCTGTGGTGATGCTGCTTCACGACGCTTCTGTCAAATTGTTCCCTTAATGCACGGCGTGATCTTGCTGAAACGCAACCGTCGCACCACCCGGCGCTAACACCCGCACCCAACTTAACGGCTTACTCGCACGAAATACCGTATCCCGCGCAAAATCTTGCGGCCTAAAGGTATAAAGGTAAGGCGTTGCTCCACCATTATCGACCAACACATGCGTTACGCCACCTTGCAGCATTTCAAAACGTGACGACGGCGCAACCGCCACCTGCAATTTGTGGGCATCCGGCATCAAAATCGCCAACAAAACACCCGTCAGATTCTCCACGCAGTCATTGACCTGCTCCAGCCAATGCCGCGCTGCATCATCCGTAAATTGCATCTCATCGGGCACAGCAACCTGTAGAAAAATCTGATTCGTGACCGTCTGTTCTGGTAATTTAGTTTGCAACACCACAGGGTTTTCAGCCCGCAATGCATCGCTCATCGGCACATGCATCTGCCGATCATCCCCAACATAAAGCGGGATGTCACCCTTTGCCGCATGGATCACAAGACCGGCACTAGAAGGTACCCCATGATCCGGCAGGGTCTCCCCCACAAAAACCAAGCTTAAACCATGCCGCGTTGCTTCAGGAAACTCCTGAAAACGATCATAAACACGCATGATCCGCTTATAGTCCGAGACTTTATGCGCCCGCTGCCCCGCCACGTTGATTGTTTCATCTGCACATGCTGAGCCCACACAAAGACTGAGCCCCAAAGCAACCGCCAACCAACGTTTCATCGCAGCCTCTATGACATTTTTTGTAAGACAATCAAAACATGCGGCAAGCGACTGGGATTGTCCATATATTCCACCAAGCGAAACAAATGTCCCCATGCTTTCAAGACATAATTTCGCGGAATAAGCGCTTCACCATAATGCGCTTGCGGCAAAGGTGGTTTCGCCGATGCCGCATGCAAAAAATGCCCCGCATCAAACGCCGCATTCGCACGCGCTTCATCCGTAAAACTATCCGCACAAGCTTCATGCCACGGATGCTCTAAGCGCATCCCAGACGCACGACGCAATCTCTGCTCAGCACAAAATGCCAAAAAACGACGGCTTTGGGTCGTGATGACAACCATCCCCCCCGGCCTCAACACACGGTAAATTTCGCGCACCCACTGGTCCGCCAATAACTCACTGAAATGCGCGAAAGAAGACCACGACGTCACAACATCAATACTGTGAGCCTGCAAAGGAACCCGAGGCGCCAATCCATTATGAAAAAAGGTTAAACATGGATTAGCTCGCCGCGCCGCCATCAGGAACCGATCTGTTTGCTCAACCCCAAACAGATATTCTGGGCGAATATCTTTCATAAACAGCCGAGCCATCCGCCCCCAGCCACACCCAACATCCAGTAATGTCGTGTCCGAACGGATGGGGCGGCCTGCGTAGTCACAATAGGCTTTGATTTCACGATAAAAGATATGAGCTTCATGCAGGGACACTTCCCCTGCATGCCCATGTATTTCACGCTGAAGCGATTCCGGCGGATATGGCGGGAACAACACGCCCTGCTGCTGCGGCGTATGCAAAGACGCCAAGAGCAGCCGCAACCATTCATCATCACGCGCTGCGCCGAAGGCCTTAAAAACAGCGTCAGTGGTTTCAGAATGGTTCATCAGTGCACCATCTCATACAGGAATAACGATTATTTAACGACATTCCCGCATCATGAGAAGGGCAAAGACTCTATCCAGTTTTATAGATGCTTATGCATCTCGGGGAATAAGACGCCCACGCTGCCACGATTCTGCAGCATCCTCCGGGTCCTGCTCTTCCACGCCAATGGCGTAATCCAAAGCACTCATAACCTTATTGCCCAACATCATTTCCGACAGTTCATCAATCAAATCACTATCGGCACGCGCCGCAGCAGGCCCCGTCAGCACCATCCGCGCAGACAATTCTGCCCCCAGCACTTCATCCGGGTCATCAACAAGTGTTAGAAGCCCACTATGAAAAACAGCGTGAGGCTGCATCGCCGCGACCAAAATTTTTTCATCTGCTGCTTTCGCTTTTTCTAAGCGTGCCAATAATGCCGCCTCACCCACCATTTCAATTGGCAAGGACGACAAAGCCGGCAAACACTTCAACGCAGAATCCAACGCCTCACGCGTATCTTCCGCAACGACTAAGCGCGTCACCTCTGCTGCACTCAGCGCATTCACGGCCCCCATTGGGGTCAATGCCGCAAAGCTAGCACGTGGCTGATACAAATTCCCGATGACCCGCGCACCCGCCGGCACAATTCCCTCATCCCGCGGGAACCACGCAGAAACCAGCAAATCAACTTCACCGCTCTCTAATGTTTCTGAAATATCATCCGGATCAAGATCCAGGAAATCGACCTCCACATCATGCGCTTCCAACACCCGCGCTACCGCGCTCGCGCATCCTGCATGAAGTGCCGTGTACAAATGGCCGATGATCATCTGGGTCATGGGGTCCGTCCGCAAAGATGGGGCCCCAGACTTCCAAAAACACCGGGGCACGCTGCGTCGATAAGCCGCGCGCCCCGTTTTGTCACGCCCTTACCAGATTTTTACGCGCTGATCCGGGGTCAAATACAGCTTGTCACCGGCTTTTACACCGAACGCATCATACCATGCGTCAATGTTATGCGCTGGCATGTTCACACGCGCTTCTGCTGGAGAATGCTCATTCGACAGAACCTGACGACGTAGCGAATCCGGCTTATCCTTCTCACGCCAGACCTGCGCCCAACCCAAGAACACACGCTGATCACCGGTCAGGCCATGCTTCTTCTCATCTGGCTTGCCATGCAGCGAGTTATGATAGGCTTGCAGACCAAGGTTCAAACCACCCAGATCGGCAATGTTCTCACCCATCGTCATTTTACCATTGATATGCAGACCCGGCAGAGGCTCTTGCGCATCAAACTGCGCACCCAAACGCGCTGCCAGCTTTTCAAACGCCGCCGTAGAAGCTGGGCTCCACCAATCATGCAGACGGCCATGCTCATCATAATGACGGCCTTGGTCATCAAAGCCATGGCTCATTTCATGGCCAATCACGCCACCAATGCCACCATAGTTCACAGCCATATCGCCCTTTGGATCAAAGAACGGTGCCTGCAAAATAGCCGCTGGGAACACGATTTCATTCATCGTCGGATCGTTATACGCGTTTACCGTTTGTGGGGTCATATCCCACTCATCACGGTCAACAGGCTTATCCAGCTTATTCAGATCACGCTGCCAGCCAAAAGCCGCCGCACGCTCGGCATTCCCGTAAACGTCGCCCTTACGAACAACATAGGTGCTGTAATCCCACCACTTCTTCGGATAGCCTACCTGAACTGCAAAATTGTCCAACTTCACCAGAGCCGCTTTACGCGTTTCTGCATCCATCCACGGGTTGTTTTCCAAACGCTGATGGAATGCGGCCTTCACTTCCTGAACAAGGCCTTCGATACGCGCTTGCGCTTCTGGCGGGAAGTATTTCGCAACGTACAGCTTACCAATCGCAAAGCCTAACGCACCATTCGTCGCACGAACTGCACGCTTCCAACGCGGGGACTGCTGATTAATTCCAGACAACACACGGCCGTTAAAATCAAACGCCGCATCGCCGAAATCATGGGACAGGTAAGATGCCGCATTGCTACCCAGTTGGAAGGCCAACCATGCACGTACCGTGTTATAATCTGCGCCCTTCAGCACAGACGCAATCGCCGCAATACCCTTTGGCTCACGCACATTAATAACACGCTGATCCAGCCCTTCCTTCGGCAAACCTGCCGTCAGCAAGAACGTGTCCCAATCGAAATCCGGCGCAATTGTCTTCAGCTTTTCAACCGTCATTGGGTTATGCGTCTTGATCGTATCACGGGTATCGGCGCGCGGCACCTCAACCTTCGCAATCGCCGTTTCAAGATCAACAACCGCTTGCGCGCTCTTGGCCGGATCAGCCCAGCCTTCCAGCGTCAAAATCTTAGCGATATACGCCTGATACGCCTTCTTCTTATCCGCAAGCTTCGGATCAGAATAATAGCTCGTATCTGGCAGCCCCAAACCGCCCGACGCGCCAATGCTCATGCCCTGATCAAGCATCAGCGTATAGCGCTCAGGGTTGCTTTCGTCTTGCTCAACACCGAACGAGAACGTTGAGAACAACAGAGATTTCGTCGCAAGACCGAAAGCTTCTGCCAAGCCTTTGCTATCTTTAACGCCCTGAATAATCTTCAGGTCATTTTCCAGCGGCTTAGCACCCAGTGCATCAAGATGCTTCTGGTCCAAATAAGACGCGTAGAACGTCCCAATCTTACCAATATCGTCACTTGGCTCATCTGAAACATGCTTCAATGCATCATTCAAAATAGCCTGCTGACGTGCCAACGCCACTTCATACAAAATGCGGAATGGCCCAAAACTTCCCATATCACCGGGAATTTTCAAATTTTTAATGTAGGTCCCATTGGCATAATCAAAGAAATTATTACCCGGCACTGCATGGCGGTCCATGCCCGCCTCATCAAAGCCCCAACCATTTTTATACGGCTGTGCATCCGCTGCATGTGCCACGCCAGCCTGCGCCGCCAACGCAAAAGCACTGACACCAACAGAAAGACGTGCTGCACGCCAAAAAGAAAGTCGCGTCATAATCGTGTTCGGCCTCAAACAATGAGTATTCATTTCATATTGAGACCAAACACAACAAAACGTCAAAGTGAAACCGGCTCAAGTTTCACTATTTTATCTTAAAATTAGCGCAATGAACGGTCATGTTTTCCACTATAATGCACTGCACGCGGCGATGACCGCACAGTCACCCCCACATCATAATCTGCAATCAAAATGTGACGTATCAACGGCCCCGCAAATGCCTTAAAAGCCGCATGCGCTGGATCTGTAAAAGCCGTCTCTGGCACAATCGGTGCCCCCACGAAGAAGTTGCGGTCTCCTTCTGAGTGGAACGTCAGTGTGAAAATCTGATCAAAAATTCCGCCATTACCGTCATTCTGCGCACCCGTCTCAATACTCTCAATAACCGGGCGCCCATCCGCACGGCGACTATCTTGCACTAAATGCAAAAACCGTGCCGTTACTTCCGCTTTTTGCTGCTCCGTCACGGCAGTCCTATAGCGCAGCATTACCACATGCCGCACCGTACCAACACGCCAGCCCGGCGCAGTAAATTGCGCATATCCAACCTGTTTCGCCAGTTCTTGTGCCGCCACAATGTGAGGCGGCAAACTCTGAGGCGGCAAAACAATTGGCCCTGAAGAAGCAATCGGCAGAGAATAAGGGTCCACCTGCGCTTCTGCGGGCTGCGCCAAACCAAATGCAACCAGCCCCACAATCGCTGTCAGAACCACTGGTCGCACAACAGATGACATGACGGACATAACAAAGCCTCCAAGACAACAACGCATGGCCTCTGTACCCTCGCACAGAACCACGCACTGCGTCTTGTCATATTATGTCTTAAAACGACTTTAGGCGGCGTTCATTTTACGGGCAAACCCACGCTGCCGCCACCGAATCAAACGGTACATCATGTTTGCCGCCAAACGCTGCCAACGTGAATGCGGAGTAAAACCGATGGTTTTGAAAATCATCGCCGTGACACGGTCAATATGCTTCGGCTGATAATACCCCATCGCCTTCGCCATATACGCCGCAATGCAGTGCTTATGGTCATACGGCTGATCGGATGGGATATTAGTCGTGTAATATGCAGAGGCGAGTTCATCATCCTCACTCTCTGTCACACGGCCAAGCGCAATTTTAGTACGCTCCCATGTGCTCAGCTTCTCACGCTGCAAATACCGATTCATATGGTCATAAAACAGCTTAAAATGCCGGTACTCATCCGCCGCAATCTGCTTACAAATCGCCTTTAACAGCGGCTCATCCGTCCCATCCGCCAGAGCGGTATAAAAAGATGATGTCCCGGTTTCGACCATACAGCGCGCAATCAACTCTCCCGTGCGTGACCCACGCACAGAGGCATCAACGTCCACATCAATCTTGAAACTCTCACGATACCGCTCAAACGCGGACCAATAATCCCATGAAGAATCCGCCAGCATCGCCCAACGCCCCAAGGCATCCCCATGCTGGATCTCTTCAACCGACCAATTTGCCGCCGCCTGACTAAAATCTGCATCTCCAACGAAGACATGCTGCAAATACGTCGTATAATCGTGGGCATTCCGTTCCACGACTGAAGCCGCCTTCACAAGCGGTATAATATCAGGGTCAACCTTGGAGGGATCGAAGGAATCCCAGTCCATCTGTTCGATACGCCAATGCTTCATTACTCTGCCTTGTCCGTTTTCCGGCTCTTAATCGTGACGATCTGATGACACGACCGGGCGATTTTGGGTAGGTGTGTCTCAACAACGCCGGAGAATGACACTGTGACATTACATAACACCCCTGTTTCGGATACGACTCCTCCGTCCTCAATGCCAGCCCATACCGATGGTCTGCGTCATGACTGGACGAAAGAAGAGGTTGAAGCTCTTATCGCTCTTCCCTTCCCAGAGTTGATGTTCCGCGCACAAGAAACACATCGTCAGCACTTTGATCCCACAAAAGTGCAGATTTCGACGCTACTTTCGATCAAAACCGGCGGTTGCCCGGAAGATTGTGCCTATTGCCCTCAAAGCGCCCGCCACGGAAACGGCGTCAAAGCAGAGCGCCTCATGGCTGTAGAAGCCGTCATGAAAGAAGCCCGCGCGGCTAAGGCTGCTGGTGCAGGCCGATTCTGCATGGGTGCTGCATGGCGTTCCCCAAAAGAGCGGGACATGGAACAAGTCTGCGCCATGATTGAGGGCGTAAAATCTTTAGGTCTCGAAACCTGCGTCACATTAGGCATGCTGGATTCGGACCAAACCTCTCGCCTCAAAGAGGCCGGTCTAGATTATTACAACCACAACCTTGATACGTCCGAAGAGTTTTACGGCGCGATCATCACCACCCGCAGCTATCAAGAACGCCTCGATACGCTCGCCAATGTACGTGACGCCGGGATCAACGTCTGCTGTGGCGGCATCGTCGGCATGGGTGAAGACCTGTCAGACCGCGCAAGCCTCCTTATGACGCTTGCAAACCTGCCAAAGCACCCAGAAAGCGTCCCCATCAACCTGCTGGTCCGCGTTGAAGGCACACCTCTCAGCACAGCGGAAGAAGTCGATCCCATCACCTTCATCCGCATCATCGCCACGGCACGCATCATGATGCCCAAGAGCCATGTCCGCCTTGCGGCTGGCCGTGAAAACATGACGGATGAAGCCCACGCCCTCGCGTTCCTCGCAGGTGCAAACTCCATCTTCTGCGGTGAAAAACTCCTCACCACACCAAACCCCGCAGAACATCGTGACCGCCAGTTGCTCAGCACACTCGGCATGACACCAATGGTGCAGCACGAATCCGAAATGGGCAGCAAGCGCCCCGCCGTACCGGAACATGCCACAGCAGAGCACAACTGCTCTAAGCAAGTGGAGGCAGTCTCCTGACGACGTCATCACCCAAGCCCGTCCGGCTCGGCATTGATTTCGGGACCAGTAATAGTGTGATCGTCCTCGCTACTGAGGACGGCGCACACCCGATACCTTTGCGCTTCGAAACCGGAGAAGAACGCGACACCTGCCGTACCTTACTGTGCCTCTGGCAAGACACAGAAGGCAGTCGCCGCATTATGGCGGAAGCCATCGGACAAGACGCGATTGAGGCTTATTTGGATGACCCATCCGAAAGCCGCCTCATCATGTCCATGAAAAGCTACCTCGCACAGGCATCCTTCCAAGAGACGCGCCTGTTCGGGAAAACCATGCGCTTGGAAGACCTCATCGCGCGCTTCCTACGCATCCTCATGGACAAAGCCGGATACACCCCTGAGCAGACCAGCGTCACCATTGGCCGCCCGGTACGCTTCGCGGGTGAGCGCGCGAATGATGCCCTCGGCATTACGCGCCTTGAAAACAGCTTCATGACGGCGGGCTTCCCCAAACCGCGCATCGTCCCAGAGCCAGAAGGCGCAGGCTGGCGCTTCATGCAGCGCCTTGACCGCCCCGCCACTGTACTCGTCGGTGACTTTGGCGGCGGCACGAGTGACTTCTCCATCATGCGCTTTGACCCCACGCAGGAACAGCGAGTTCAAACACTCGGCCATTCTGGCGTCGGCATCGCTGGAGATCAGTTTGACGCACGCATCATTGAGCATGCCGTCGCTCCCGCTCTCGGCCGAAATGCCACTTACAAGGTCATGGGAGGAGCGCCTCTCCCCGTACCGCCAGAGTGGTTCTTGGATCTTGGGCGCTGGCATCGCCTCTCCATGATGCGCACACCGCATACTCTGCGGGCCATTGAAGATGTTGCCAAAACATCTTCCGCACCTGAGGCGCTGCGCCATTTGTACCGGTTGATTGATGACCAAGCGGCTCAAGGTCTGCATCGCGCAGTCAGTGAGGCAAAAGCCGCCCTGTCACACGCGGAGCAGACAACACTGGCTTTCTCCCACGGGGGGTTTACCCTCAATGAAACCATCACCCGTGATGATTTCGAACGCTGGATCACCACAGACCTCACGCGCATGGATGATGCCATTCAGACCGCCTTAACCGAGGCCGGAAACCCAGTGATTGACCGGGTCTTCCTCACGGGTGGCACTTCTTTTGTACCCGCCGTACGCGCACTCTTCACACGCCGCTTCGGTGAAGACAAAATCGATAGTGGCTCCGAGTTTGTCTCAGTTGCCGAGGGCCTCGCCCTTATCGAAGCGAGCCACGCGGCCGCTTAAATTTTTGGGAAGGTTCACCCCTTCCCAAAAATGACCCGATATGGCCAATTCGTTAGAATTCGTTACATTGACAAAACGCTGTATTTTTTGAAGTCTCATCAAATAACGCCTGTTATTTGAGGTCATCATGACAGTTCTTGACATAAGAAATGTTTCAAAAAATTTTGGAACCAAACAAGCCGTAAAAGACCTAAATTTTTCTGTAAGTCCCGGTGAAATATTCGGATTCCTCGGCGGTAATGGCGCCGGGAAAACAACATCCCTCCGTATGATTCTCGACATCATTCGGCCCGATACCGGCACCATTGCGCTCTTCGGAGAGCCTGCTCAGAAAGAGCAACATGCCAATATTGGCTTCCTGCCAGAAGAACGCGGCCTCTACCGTAATATGACAGCCTTCGAAACGCTGATCTATTTTGGCCGCCTCAAAAACCTATCCCAACGCGAAGCCCGAACCCGCGCACAAGACATTCTCAAGCGCTTCGGCCTTACCGCTGAAAGCACCAAAAAGGTATCAGACTTCTCCAAAGGCATGGCCCAGAAAGTCCAAATCGGCACGGCTCTTATTCATCAGCCCAAATTGCTCATCCTTGATGAACCCTTCTCAGGGCTAGACCCGATCAATCAAACCTTGCTGGAACATGAAATTACCAACGCCGCACAAAACGGTGCCGCCGTTCTCTTCTCCACCCATATTATGCAACATGCCGAGCGCCTGAGTGACCGCATCCTCATTCTCGCCCGAGGCGAAACACGCTTCCACGGCACCGTGCCAGAAGCTCTCCATCAGATCAGCAACACCATCACCCTAACAACCCGCACAGACCCATCATCTCTGCCCGGCATCATACAAGCAACGCCAGTCATGCAGGAAGACGATGGTTGGAGCCAATGGGCCGTTACCCTCGCCCCCGGTCAAAGCGCTGAAAATGTGCTCCTGCACTGCACCCAAAACGCAATCCCACTGAAAGGCTTTGAGCAGCCCAAACCGAGCCTGCATGACGCCTTCATCCACATTGCGGGAGACGCCGCATCACCCTCAGCACAGGCGGCCTAACATGTTATCACGCACCTCTTTACGGTATATCTGGCTCATCGCCCTACGCGACTTCCAGCAAACCCTGCGCACCAAAAGCTTCTGGCTCACCGTAGTCTTTGTGCCGCTTTTCCCACTCCTCATGGGAAGTGTCATGCCGCATCTGATCCATGACACCACACCAGAACAAACCATCATTCTGGACAAAAGCGGCACTGTGGCCTCCACACTAGAACACGCCATCCACAAAGATGATCCCACCGTACAGATCACCCCGCCCCCTGCGGCCCTCACTGCAGCAGAACCAGACCACCTCGCATCTCTCTTAAAACCTTATATTTCGCCAGGAAAAAGCGTCCAACATCCCTTTAAAGGCTACATCGTCGCCATCCCGGCTGCCTTTCCACAAGACTCCCATGTCCAAATCTGGATCAGCCATTCCCCCGGATCCATACTCACCATCATCAAAGCCACATTAGCGCATGATATGCGCATCAAAGGCATGACAGATGCGGGCCTCTCTCCAGAGATCGCCGTACAGATTAATGGTGCCACCCCCAGCATCGGCCTGCACCTGCCAGAACACGGCCTCTCCGCTGACATGCTGCGGAATATCGGGCCGACTGCCCTCGCCCTGATGCTGCTCATCTCAACCATCTTCACCACACAATGGCTCTTGCAAGCCTTGGTCGAAGAACGGTCGGGCAAGCTGCTCGAAGCCCTACTTTCTTCCGTCAGTGTTGATCACATCATGCTCGGAAAACTCCTCGCCGCGCTGATGTCTCTGTGCCTTCTTTTTGGTACGTGGATTACAGCCGGCATCAGCTTGCTCACGCATTTCGGCCCTCAATTAGGCGTTGAACCCGCACCTATCCTCGCTTCACTGCTCACACCACGCGTCTTAATCGGCGCACCATTCTTCTTCCTGACCGGCGCAACATTAATGGCCATGATTGCTTTCGCCGTTGGTGTACGCTGTGACACAACGCGCGAAGCACAAGGCATGCTGGCACCCGTCCTAATGGCCCTCATCCTCCCGGTCGAAATTTTATTGCAATTAACCGTCGCAGGCGTCGCCACGCAGAGCATTTCACAACTCCGCTGGATCCCACTATGGACGCCATTTTTGAACCTCTCACAGCTCAACTCTGCGCCTCTCTGGGAACTCATCGTGCAGGGCGGAGAAATGCTGGTCGTCTGCGCCATTCTTGTCCCGCTAATTAACCGCCTCTTCCGCCACTCTATTTTAGACTACAGCGCCGCCCCCGGATGGAAAGGCATGAAAACCGCCCTTCTCCACGCCATCAAAAACCGAGACGCTTAAACTGTCAGGGCGTTCTCCATAAAGGGAAAAAGCATTGTTTATTTTTAAAATACACGCAATGATATTTCATCACATCAGGGATATATCATAATGAGACAAAATACCGACAAGACACTTGAGAATTTAGAGAAGCTTTTCGAATTAAAAGAAAGGAAAATAATATCAGAAGATGAATACTACCTAAAAAAATTTCAATTACTTAATAAGGATACAGAATTATCAGAAAAAAATAATAACAAACGATTAGGACATGGCGTTTCCCTACTCATAGGAGCCATTGCATGCCTACTCATAGAAGGTTCCATACTATCGCCCGACAACATAACAAAAGAAATTTTAAATCAATCCCTGGGTATGATTATTATTTTTGGAGCATGGATTATACCACACTCCATATGGTTAATAACAAAGAAAGGCGCTAACATTATTTTACCCATTATATCACTTGCAATAATTGGGTTGTGCTTGCTTTCTTACATAGGCAATGCTTCGTAATTATATATATCGAAAGGGAATAAAAAATGCAGACTATTAATGGATGGAAATGGTTCACCATAGCTTTCAAGAAATACTTTACGTTCAGCGGAAGATCTACACGATCTGAGTTTTGGTATTTTATTCTTTTCCAATTTTTAATTAATTTTTTTGTTGGAATACTTGGTACAATCATAGGAATAAAAGATCTCAATTTTTTATCCGAACTCATTCTTTTAATACCAAACATTTCAGTTGCCGCCAGAAGGTTACATGACACAAATCATTCTGGATGGTGGCAACTATTACCCATCGTAAACATTATATTCTTTTGCCAGAAAAGTGACACTAACGATAATCGCTTCGGCCCACCCACAATGATCGTCGAATCCCCCCATTACACCCAAGATTTTTCACAATTAGAAAAATTAGCCGAATTAAGGGATAAGGGCGCCATTAGCGAACACGATTTTCAAGAACAAAAGAATAAAATTCTCAATCAATAAACCGATTGTTAAAAACGGTCGTGGGACAAAATACCCCACGACCACACAGCCCACTACTGCCTCTGTGCTTCAACAAGGCTTAGCGTGAAATTCCTGCATCCCCTAAAGTATGCTTCATCCCGCACCATGTGCGATCATATATCTCTCCAGAATGATACACGCGAATAATCATGTGCCGCCAAAGGCAAAGACGGTACTAAAAGATGCGCCGCCCAACCCACAGCGGCCGTCGTGAACACCGTAGCCCCCACGGCCATCAGCAAAATACCTGCCAAATTCTGCCGAAATTCACGCCATGCAGTAAACCATGCGCTACTCATCAAGAGTGGTGGCAAAAACACCAACATCACAAGTTCAGGGTCGAATGTAATGCTTGGCGCCCCGGGTAAGAGAGCAAGGCCAATTCCACCTAAAATAAAGGCCGCAGCAGGCGGCAATTTCAACTTACGAGCCACCAGCTCCAACACCAGCGTCACCGTTAATAAAAATAAAAAGAACTCGTAGCGTGCCGTGTCTGACATTACCGCCCCCGCATCACCCTATAACTCAGTAATCCCCCCTTCACTTAGGGGCCATCACGCCCTGCCGCTGCCTGACTGGCCAAAGAGCGCTCTTTTAAAGAACGCGCCTGCACAACATCACCAGCTTGGCTCGCTGCATCTGCGGCCAAAGACAGTGCATCTCGCATTCCATCATAGTCACGTGCATCCCGCCGCTGCCCCACTAACGCCATTGCCTGCGGCAAAGCAGTACGCCCTTCCCCCTGCAAAAGAGCGTGGCGCACCCGCAGATCAAGACAATCTGCAGCACTTTGCCCCACCCCTTTAACAGAGCATAAAGCAGAAGCTTCCTGCATCACGACCATTGGCTTCTTCAGCAAAAACGCAGCACGCCCAACCAAATAACCAGCACGCACCCGGTCTTCGGCAATACCTATTTCTTGCGCGCCTCGTGCCGCCGATAAAGCCTGCCCAGCGCGCCCCATTTGCAACAATGCCGCAGCACGCACCAAAGCCAAATCAGCAGACGCGGCGTGTTGCCTCAACGACAAAGCTTCCCCAAGCTGATCCAAAGTTTTCAAAGCCAATGCAGGCTTATGCTGCTCAAGCTGTGTTGTCGCTAAATTAAACCCTGCATCATGCAAGGCCGCAGTATCATCACGCACAACCGCACGGCGAAAAGCTTGTTGATATTGCCGCTCTGCTTCTTCAGGATGCCCAAGCTCAAAAGCACTTTTCCCTGTCGACATCGCCGTTTGATACAGCTCATCCGGCAATGGCGCGCTGCCTGAATGAGAAGCGCACGCACCGAAACATAAGACCCCTACAAGCATCCAATATCTCATGGCCGTACCGCCCGTGCTGGAAGGCGCTGCTGCCCTTCACCCGAGCTTCCATGCCCCCCTAAAATCCACAAGCCGCGTAGCTGTTCCATCAATTTACGCAATGAATCTGCCGTTGCCTGTGCTTGTACAATCATACCCGGCAGCTCAGCCGTCGTATCATTCGCATGACCAATCGTCTGCTGGATTTGTGGCATGCTCTTACGCAGCGCATCCGTCGTGGCTCGTGCATTGGCTAAAGTACGGTTCGCCTGCTGCATCACCCCCCCTAGCTGCCCTTCAATAGGCTTCATGTTCGTCAGCAAAACATGCACGTCATCTAGCATTTGATCCGCACGGCGGAGCGTATCATCCTTGGCAATAAGACCGCCAACACTCCCCTTCCCAGCGCGCAAATCAACCAACATGCCATCAACCTGCGCCGTAATATCACGTACATTATGCAACATGGGACCAAGCTGGGCGCGCACTTCATTGACCGTCTGCGCCACAACATCCGCCGGGTTAGGCTCCACTCCTGCCGTCAGCACTGCATAGCCCCAGTCCAAATCCGCACCCTGCCCCCGTGTAATCGCGATGTAGCTCGCCCCCGCCACCACAAAACGATGCCGGATCAAAGCCTGACTATCCTGCCGCACAAAGGCGGCGAATTGCGGTTCTATTTCACCCTCAGCATACATCCGGCCCGTTGCATTCATATCGACACGCCGCACAGAACCCGCACGCACACCCATCACCTCGATATCATCCCCAACGGCTAACCCCGCCACACCACTTTCAGGCAAAACAAAATGCACCGTGCGCTCAGGGGTCAGCCACTGCTTCAAAACCCCAGCTTCAGCCACCGCAGCGATGAACAATGCGATCGAGATCAGAACAAGCAGGCCAACCCACTCATCCGCATAACGGTTACGATACAAAATTTTCGTATTTTCGGTATGACGCTGGCGAAACATCACGCACCTCGTTTCAAGAAAAGACCATCGTCATGCAGGCGCCAACGCGATGTCGCCTCAATCCGCCCGACACCCGCCGGGAATGTCCCTCGCGTAATCCACACAATCGCCGCCCCCCGGTCACGCGCTTCCGTCAAAGACGATAAAAAGGCCAACAAAAGAGACAGTGGCACATCATCCAACGGATTTTCTAACAATAACAACGCAGGTTCGCCCAAAAAGGCACGGACACAATCCGCACGACAACGATCTAACCCTGATAATTTAGACGGCACACTGACGGGCAAACCGGGCAGACCAAAATGAATACCCAACTCAATCGCGCGCCGCGCTAAAACTTCGGTCGGTACACGTGTATGGTGCATATGCGGCCAGAGGATGTTGAGATCGGTCCCGTGCAGATCAACCCACCCCCCATTAACCACCATACGCCCAATACGCCCACGCAACGCCGCACGCCGCCGCTCATCAAGGCTTTGCCAATCCATCCCCATACAGCGAACATGCCCCGCCGCCAGAGGCAATAATCCAACACATAAATCTGCAAAAAGTGATGCCTGCTGCGCGTCTGGGCACTCAACCAGCACCAAATCCCCCGGGTTCAGACGCAGATTATACCGAACCGCGGCCAAGCCCCCATCCTCAAACCGCGGGCGCGCATCTTGCAGTTCTAAAACAGGGTCCAGCCCAACAGTCCTATGAGCGCGCCCGGTACTTTCATTTTGCGTTGCGTCATTGCGGCTCATCTCATCCCACCATCACGCTGAACAACACATTAATGCCCATAACGGCCAGCATCCCCCGCGCAAAGCCTCGCGGCAATAACGCGGCCAAGTCATCATCTGCCGTTGCATCCACCCCCGTCAAACACGAGGTAATCCCAATCGCGAAAGCACTTAAAATTAATCGGCCGGGAATAGACACATAATCAACCGCATGAACCGAGCTGACAACCTGATCAAAAAATGTCCAGACCGGCATACTGAGCACACCCTCCACCCGGCAGACGATGTACCCCACCAATAACGCGGCAATACTAAACACAATACCAAGCGTAAAACCGCTCACCATCATGGCTAAGCTACGCGGCAGAATAAATGCCAAAAACGGGTCAACACCCATCCCTTTCAGGACCCGCATTTCACCGCCAATCGTTAAAGTGCCCAACTCCGTCAGCGTCAACATCCCCGAACGCCCGAGTAAAATGACACCCACCAAAATCGGCGCAATTTCACGCACCAGAACGGTCGACAAAATAGACCCGGTCATTTGCGCGATCCCAGCAAAGCCAAGCCAATATACCGCTTGCGCAACAATGCCAAATCCCGTCAACGCCGCCGTCACCAGCACACTCACCAATGCGCCCTTTGTGGCTTGCTGCAGCGTTTTCCAAAATTCAATACGTACCGTCCGGCGCCACGTTGACGGGATCACCGCTTCACGCAGCACTCCCCACCCCGTACCAAACGCCATAAGCGAAAAACGCGCTTGCCCACGCGTGAACCGCCCAATTGCCGCCAACATACGCCGCACACGCATCATTCCCGGCGCCCCGCCAACGTAAAGCTTTGTACAGCCCCACGCCCCGGCACAAAGAACATGCCACGCGAACGGAATAAAAATTGCTCCCTCAATACCGTATAAGCATCTTCTGACACTTGAATGGTGCCCGCATCTGACGCAGTCAGCGCCAAACGCTCCGCCGCCACAATCGCACGCCCCCAAAAATTCAATACTGAAGGCGCATTACCCAACTGAGCCACCGCCAATGGCCCCATATCCAAACCGATGCGAAACACAGGGTCCATATCCGCCTGAGCCAGACGCACATAACAGGCTTCACGGATCAAAATAGCCGCATCCGCGAGGCGAATAGCCGCAACAGCATCCACCTCCTGTCGGCACCCGCCAATCAAAACAATGCGGTTACTCACCACTTGTACTGAAAAGAGACCCGCATCCTGCGCAATACGCTGAATAACGGCCCCAATCTCAGAGACCAGCGCAATACTGCGCTCTACCGCTTTACGGTCCGCCGCAAAAGTTTCTGCAAACGAAATCACTGCCACCGGAACAGCTGGATAAATACCACTCGGCACAGAAGACATCTGCCCTGCAGGGGACAGTAAAAACCCTTCGTCAAAACGCGTTTGCGCCTTATGATCATCATGCAGAGGTAACGAAATGCCCTGCTGCGCCTCTTCCTCCGCTGCCTGCACAAAGCGCAACCCAGTAATCGCACCGACAACCGCGATAATATGCTCCGCTCCCTGTGCTAACCGGGCATCTTCCAACATCATACAACCAACAATATGTCCATTCGCAATGATGGGATAAGCATGCAATGACGCCGTACCAAAAGGCCGCATAAAGAGCCTTTGGAAATTACGTGTTTTTTCATCACGTCCAGCATCATCAACCGTAAACTCATGCCCCTCCAACAGCATAGAGAAAAACTCATCATGCTCAGCACGGGAAAGCGTAAAGCCCGCCCCATGCACATCATGCTCCGCCTCAAAGGTGTCCTCTGAGATCAGCCTCTCTCCACCGGACAGGAAGCGCCACACACTCACACGCCGCGCCAATGTTCGTTGCGCTAAAATCTCTGTCAAAGCTGGAACATCATGCTCCGCCGAAAATAAATCTGGTGTACGCGCCAAGCTCAACAGTGCAGCATTTTCAGACTTCACACGATGCCGCGCGCGCTCCAACAGACCGCGTATTTGCTCAACTCGCCGCCCCTGAAAAATCACGCCAACAGCCAATAACAGCGCTAAGGCCACCACAATCAACGAAAAGCCTAAATTACGCCGCCGCGCACTTTGCGCAAAATCAGAGAAATCATTTTCCGGCGCATTAAGCAGCAAAACCCAATCGCGGTGTACCATCGGCAAGGCCGATGCAATCGTGACGTAATTCTTATTCCGGGCATGTACCAACCCGGCCCCTGAGCCATTGACCCGATACACATTCAAAGCCCGCGTAAAAACGGGCTGCGTCACAGGGTCCAAAAGAAGGTGCGATGGATCAAACCCGTCCTTCTGCGACAAAGCTGCAACGTTATGTCCGGCAATGACATGTCCCTGCAGGTCCACAATCACAGCCTGCCCGCTCTTACCAACCTGCAAGGAATTCAAAAATTCCGTCAGACGATTCAAAGAGATATTAATTGCGAACACATTCCGGTGCCCGTCACTCGTCGTAAACGGGATAGACGCCGTGATAATAAACTGATGCGTTGCCAAGTAAGCGTAAGGGTCCGTCCAATACAATTGATGGTCGGCCTTGGCCATTGCTCCCGCGAACCACGGCCTCTGCCGAAACGTCCCTTGATCTCCTGGGTCTGCGCCTGTCCCTAACCAGTTCCCAGCTTGATCAACATAAGTATGGCGATAAACACTCTGCCCATTTTCAACCTGCAGATGCGTCTGGTCATAAGCACCCTTATGGCGAATGACCATCCAAAACTCGCCTTTATCATTCGCCAGATAAAAACTATCCACCTGCGGCAAATGCGCCAACATCGAACGGCCATACAGCATAAATGTGTCGGGCGAACTCGCATCAACCGGAATATCAAACATATCTGGCGCAATACTGGCACTATCTGACGCCGGGGCAAGGTAATGCTCCACTTCTTCCGTCACATAACGCTGCTGACTGCGCAATAAATCACGAGAGAGCGAAATCACACCACCGCGCATAGTCTGGTAGTTGTGCAAACTAATCGCGACGATACCGCCAATGACCAAAATAACGCCTAAAACTGGCCCAACAAATTGCAGAATCCGCTTGCGGTTCCTTGCCGGGTTACTCGTCGGGTCAATAATTTCGGGCGCTGGCATGTCAAGAATCGCTCTACTTAACGCTTAAGGGCAATAACGCACCCTATCACAGATAATCGCTGTACTATTCCCCGCCGATGAACAGCACGCAAGCACCCCTCACCGCTTCATGACTTGCCGGACGCAGAAGCGATCCGCTACGTCTTATTCTTATGACAGGCTTTCTCTCAGACCGCGCCGTCCTCGCCTTCGAAGGACAAGACCGCATCACCTTCCTGCAAGGCTTGGTGAGCAACGATGTGACCCTCGTCTCACAAGGTCATGCGCTATGGAGCGCCGTCCTCACACCACAAGGACGCTGGCTTAGTGAATTCTTCTTATATGAAGACACCACACAAGAAACCCCACGCCTGCTCATGGACTGCCCGGCTGAGCATGCCGAAACTTTAACAAAGCGCCTCTCCCGGTTCCGCCTTCGCGCTGATGTTCGTATCGTAACAACAGATTTCCGCGTCATCACAGGCCCAGACGGGACCTCCCCACCACCACACAGCATCTCGTCCCCAGACCCAAGGACAGAGCAAGCGGGATGGCGCGCACTGATCACTCCAGACAGTGACATAATGGGCGAAACACCGCAGGCCTATCTCATCCGTCGCCTCTCACTCGGCCTCCCCGACTGGACCGATTTTGAAGCCGAAAAAACATTAGCACTTGAAGCGAATATGGACGTGCTCCACGGCGTTTCGTTCTCCAAAGGCTGCTATATGGGGCAAGAGCTCACCGCCCGTACCCATTACCGCGCTGTACTCAAGCGCCGCATCCTACCTATCACCGGCCCCAGCACAGCCTTTTCCACCCCGGGCCCTATCCAGCTCAACGGAAAAGATGTTGGCGAATTACGCTCCCATCACGCAACCACGGCCCTCGCCCTGCTCCGCCGTGAAGCATGGTCCAGCAACGCCCTTACCCTCAATGGCGAAACTGTACAGGTTGTCTGGCCCAATTGGTTCCCCGCAGAATTACGCCCCCAATCCACACAAGAAGAAACTCCATCACCATGAGCTACACCCCCCCGCCAATTGAGCGCATCAACACTATCTGTGACGCCATACAATACGATAAAGACGGCCTCATCGCGGCCATTGCCCAAGCCCCTGATGGAGAAATCCTGATGCTGGCATGGATGAACAAAGACGCCGTAACCGAAACATTATTAACCGGCCAAGTCTGCTATTGGTCCCGCAGCCGCCAAAAACTCTGGCGCAAAGGAGAAACCTCCGGTCAACGCCAACGCCTGCTCGAAGCCCGCCTAGACTGCGATCAAGACGCTCTTCTCGTTATTGTTGAGCAAACAGGCGTGGCTTGCCACACAGGACGACGGAGTTGCTTTTATCACGGTGTCACACCAACTGGCCTACAAGACACCAGCGCCCCTGAGATTTCACCCGATATTCTCTATCAGGCAAAATCCTAATCACATATCCGGCGTGGGGCTTTGCACCCCCACCACGGCCACAAGCCCTATAATCACCAAATACAACGTATATTCGAGCACGATACTCATACGCAAACGCTGCACAGCCTTCACAGCAGACACATTATCACGCAAACGCTGCCCCAAACGCGGGGTAAATACGAAGTGATTAAAAGACGCCAAAAGCAGCATCGCAACAAACACAATAATCTTTGTATAAATAAGAACAACATAGCTGCTCGGATGCGTGTAATCCTTTAGATCACTGCCTACGATAAAATATGTATTCACCACCCCTGTCATAAGAAGGATAGTAACAACAGCATACCCAATACATGAAAACTTTCGCAAAACCTTCTCAGAGATAACGGCTTCTTTGCTCCCAAACAGCAGCCAACAAAATGCAAGGAGAGAGCCACCCCACACACCGGCCGTCAGAATATGAGCAACATCCGCCACCAAATGCAGCCATCCCATGCCCACATCATCAGAAACTGCATGGCCAAACCAAGCCT
>NZ_BCZB01000011.1 GCF_001598495.1 Neokomagataea thailandica NBRC 106555 | reverse complement strand
GGAAGAGTATTCCTTTCAGCGATACCTCAGATAAAGAAACGTCTTCCATCGCTTCTGTTAAAAACACGATCTGCAGCGCTGAAAAAATAAATGCTAATACACAAAAAAATGGAAAAATCTTTTTAATCGAAAGGCCGTATTGACTGCCTTTAATCTCCTCAAAGTAGGTGGATAGAAAAAATGAGCCCCCAAAACACATCGTCAGCGCCGTATAGAGCCCAAAGCGTATAAAATATTCCATCCACCCACTCATGTCAGATCACTGAACTGTAAACAGATAATCACCTTTAACGCGGTGCGTATCTGCCGAAACGGCACGATATTCTACAACATACTTGCCCGCGCTCAATGCCTCCGCCGGGACCGCCACCAAAGATTTACCATCGGCAGAAACACTGCTCTTCACCGGCACGTCTTGCGGCGTCGGCATATCCATACCCGGCATGGACACCATTTTCAGCGTCACACGTGAAAAGGCAGGAGCCAATTTTTCAGAAAAATTGAGCGTAATGTTCACGGGCGCGGCTCCACTGGCATTCATCGCCGGCGTTTCCGAAAGAAGTTTTGCATGAGCTTGCACAGCAGGTGCTATCGCCAATGTCAAAACCGTGGCCCCGATTAAAGCAATTTTTTTCAACATCGTTTTCTACTCTTTCCAACAACAACTTCCCCTCTACACAAAGGGAATAGGTCAAAATTGTACCAACTAAAGTCGAATGTGTTTTTTAATTTTCGTTAACGCACAGCCTCTGGCACCATAGACCAACTCGGCACGATAAAACTGGCAGGACACGAATTCTGGTCAAAAGGTGATGACATAAAAGACCCCGACTGCGGAAAAGCATCCAGCTTCTGCGGGTTCAACGTCATCCATATCTGGCTCAATACGGCTGTACCATCCGCCCGCTTGCTGCACTGAAACTGCAAACCGCGCTCGGCCGTCACGCCCGAGAGACGCTGAATTTGCGCCAGAACATCATCTCTCTGCACTTTTGAGCCCGCCAAAGACGTCACATAACGCCCAACGGCAGACGCCTCAAAACGCGTACGTAGCGACATCGCCGTCACAAAAAAATCATCCGCAGGATAACCAAAACACTGCACATGCTTCGTATATTCATGCACGACTAACGGGTGCTCAAAATGCGGCATAACAGCCGCCAAATCGGCTGCCGTTTCAGGACGAAGCGTCAACGCACCATCGGCCTCACCCAGTAATCCACAGCCCTGCATCCACCATTTCTGAACAGGAATACCCTGCGCCTCTAAAGAGGACGGCTCAGACGCCCACAAACCATGCAGACCAATCAACGGCGTACGCGGTTGATCCGCAAGGCAATTATGCCCCGGCTTGTCTGGCAAGCAAAAACCCGGCTGCCATGTCAGCGCTAAAGTATCATGCCGAAAATCACCATGTTCATGGGGTGTCAAAGATGCCTCTTTCGGCACTGTATTTTGCCCAACACACCCCGCCAGAAACAGCAGAGCTGCATAAACGAACCATTTCATCCTAAAAGCCCCCGCGCATGATGTACCATATGGTCTTCAATCATGCTTTGTATGAACCAATAGGAATGGTCATACGCATCATGCCTCCGAAGCACTAGGCTCTGACCCGCGCGCTTTGCAGCTTGCTCCAAAGCATCGGGCTTTAAAATGTCCAAGAACTCATCTTGCAAACCCTGATCCACCAAAACCGTACCCGGGTGGCACTGCCCTGCATCAAGCAAAGCGCATGGATCATAAGCGCGCCATTGTGCACGATCTTCACCCAAATACGCCGTAAAAGCCTGCTCGCCCCACGGTATCACGCTCGGCTGCGCAATCGGTGCAAAAGCAGAAACCGTTTTCCAACGCTCAGGGAATGTTAGCGCCTGAACCAGCGCGCCCATCCCCCCCATAGAATGCCCCACAATCCCACGGCGCTCACCATCAAAGTGAAAAAGTGCCTCCGTCACAGCAGGAAGCTCTTCCCCCACATAAGCCGCCATCTGGTAGTGTCGCCGCCACGGTTCCTGCGTAGCATTCAGATAAAAGCCAGCCCCTGTCCCCAGATCATAGCGCTCATCCTCTCCCGGCACATTCGCACCACGCGGTGACGTGTCTGGCGCAACCAGAGCAAAGCCATGCTGCGCGGCAAAACGCACAGCATTCGCTTTGATCAAAAATGTCTCATGATTACAGGTCAAACCTGCCAATACATGCACCACAGGCACATGCTGTCCTTCCAGCGCTTCCTTCGGCAAAAACACCGCAAACTGCGCCGGCACCCCCAGCGCAGAAGACGCATGGCGTAAAAGCCGAACGGACCCACCACAACAGCTCTGCTGCTTTAATGTCTCAACCGTTGAGATCGCGGTCATGACAGCCTCCGCCAATCAGAATTCAACAACGGTACGAATACTCTCACCACGTGCCATCATATCAAAGCCTTCATTAATCCGCTCGATCGGCAGCTTATGAGTGATCAGACTATCGATATTAATGCGGCCATCCATGTACCAATCCACAATCTTCGGCACATCCGTACGCCCACGCGCGCCACCAAAAGCTGAACCAATCCAACGCCGCCCCGTCACCAACTGGAAAGGACGCGTACTAATCTCTTGGCCTGCCCCAGCCACACCAATGACACAAGATACACCCCAGCCACGATGCGCGCATTCCAGTGCCTGGCGCATCAGGGTCACATTCCCCACGCACTCAAAGGTGTAATCTGCGCCACCACCAGTCAGTTCAATAATATGCCCAACAAGATCACCATTTGGCCCAAGGTCTTTCGGGTTCACAAAATCCGTCATGCCGAACTGACGAGCAATCGCCGCACGCTCTGGGTTCAAATCGACCCCGATGATCCGGCCTGCACCAACCATCTTGGCACCTTGAATGACATTCAGCCCAATACCACCCAAGCCAAACACAACCACCGTCGCGCCCGCTTCAACCTGCGCCGTAAACAAAACAGCGCCGATACCCGTGGTAACACCGCACCCAATATAGCAAACCTTATCAAACGGTGCGTCGGGACGAATCTTCGCCAAAGCGATTTCCGGCAGAACGGTATAATTCGCGAAGGTAGAGCACCCCATGTAATGCAGTACGGGCTGACCGCGGTAAGAAAAACGTGATGTCCCGTCCGGCATCAGCCCCTTACCCTGCGTCGCCCGGATAGAGGTGCAAAGATTAGTCTTCTGTGACAGGCAGGACTTACACTCACGGCATTCTGGCGTGTAAAGCGGGATCACATGATCACCGGGCTTGAGGTGCTTCACGCCGGCCCCAACCTCACGCACAATTCCCGCACCTTCATGGCCTAAAATGGCAGGAAACAGCCCTTCTGGGTCCTGACCAGAAAGCGTATACTTATCCGTATGGCATAGTCCCGTCGCTTTAATTTCAACGAGGACTTCCCCTTCACGTGGGCCTTCCAGTTGTACGGTATCAACCTCAAGCGGTTGCCCAGCTTTCAGAGCGATTGCTGCCGTTACGTCCATAATCCTGTCACCCTTTTATACAGCTCAGCAAAACTTTGCTGTTAGCCAAACATTCCGTTCTTCCGATAACATACACACCATAATACCACCCTTGAGGAGGGGTCTTATGATTGTTCAGCGTCGCTACGGCTTGATCCAACTTTTCAAAGAAACACTACCACCCCTTATCATCCTCGCATTATGGGACTTAGTGGTCGTTATCCTGTTCCAAGTGTACCATCAGGACTGGATGGAACAGCCCACCCTTCCCATTTCCCTCATGGGCTCAGCCCTCGCAATTTTTCTCGGCATTCGTAATAACGCCGCGTATGCGCGTTGGTGGGAAGGGCGAACTCTCTGGGGCGCTATCACCAATAACTGCCGCTCCTTCGGGCGTGAAACAGCCTCTCTCCTCGGCGGCCGCCCTGACCTCGCCCGCGCTATGGCTGCTTATCCCCATGTACTCCGTGCCGCTCTCAGAGGGGAGCCAACGGGTGAAGATGTGGCCCGCCTAATGCCTGAGCACATGAAAGCTCCGGTCTTATCCTGCACCAATGCTCCCAATGCCCTCTTATATTACATTGGCCTTGGCGTACGCGATGAAGTCCTTAAACAAGACATCGATGGCGCTGTTCACGGTACCATTGACCGTATCTTGTCTGACATCGCAAACGCACAAGGCGGACTAGAGCGTATCCGCAATACCCCCTTACCCGTACAGTATTCTCTTCTGCCCGAAATCGCGACACATCTCTTTTGCATTGTCCTACCACTCTCCGCCGTCCAAACCCTCGGCTGGATCACGCCATTAGGCTCCAGCATTATCGGCGTTCTCTTCCAAATGCTCGACCGAAGCGGCCGCGATTTACAAGAACCGTTCGATACATCAGTCCACGCTCTCCCCATGGCCACCATGGCGCGCACCATTGAACGGGACCTCCTACAGCCCATTGGAGAACAACCCGCCCCCCCCTTCACCATACATCATGGGGTTCAACCCTGACCCCTCACCGAAAAACCGCGACAAAAGAGGGTTTTTCTGCTATAGGCTTGCCTTATGAATACGTTCAAGACCCCCCAAAAGGGCGGCATGACCGACGAAATGGCACGTGCCGCTGCCGAGAACACCGCTCGCCAGTCCGACCCGGAACAGGTTTCTGACCCGTTTCAGGAAGGTGACTCTATCGTTTACGCTGCTCACGGCGTAGGACGTGTCGATAAGATCGGCACGGTCGAAGTTGCGGATACCGCAATTGAGATGATTCAGATCTCCTTCCCCGGCAACCAGATGACGCTGCGCATCCCGCTTGCAAAAGCCCGCAAAGCAGGCCTGCGCAAAATCGTCACGCGGGACATTGTTGAAAAAGCCATGACGGTCATCAAGGGTAAGCCGCATGTCAGCAAAGGCATGTGGGCCCGCCGCGCCGTTGCTTACCAAGAGAAGATCAACTCCGGTGATCTCATCCAGATCGCTGAAGTGCTGCGTGACCTGCGCCGCAATGTTGATAGCCTTGACGGCAGCTTCTCCGAGCGCAAATTGTTTGAGGCCGCTCAAGAGCGCTTCGTCGCAGAAGTCGCGGTTCTTGAGAACAAAGACCCCGCCTCCGTGCTCGATGAGCTGAATAAAACCATGAAGGCAGCCTGATTTCTTTCCCCCCTCAGGCGTAAAAATGACCTAAGCCGGTTGAAATTCACGGGAAGTACGGTTTTCATAGCATCCTGTTCGCAGATGTTGCGTTGACCGTACATGCCGTCACGGTTTCGCTCCGTTTTGGACATCAACCACGCTGAAGGAGAGGTGAGTAGATCATGCCCGCCCCTTACAAAGATCGTTTCGCCGGCAAGAAAGTCCTTGTCACAGGTGCATCTCAGGGTATCGGTGAAGCAACCGCCCGACGCTTTGCTGAAGAAGGCGCACAAGTCGCCCTGAACGGCCGCAAAGAAGACAAGCTCATTGCTGTCCGTGATAAACTGCCGAAAGCAGCCGTCGGCGACCATGCCATCGCCACAGGCGATATCTCCAAGGAAGCAGACGTTAAACGCCTGATGCAAGAAAGCATCGAAACCATGGGCGGCCTTGACGTTTTGGTCTGTAACGCAGGTTACCAGATCGCGTCTCCCTCAGAAGACATCAAACTGGAAGACTTTGAAGGCGTCATGGCCGTCAACGTCACTGGTGTGATGCTGCCATGCCGTGAAGCCATTAAGTACTGGCTCGAGAACGGCATCAATGGCGTGATCATCGTGAACTCTTCCGTTCACCAAATCATTCCAAAACCACATTATCTCGGCTACTCTGCATCCAAGGGCGCAGTGGACAACATCGTCCGCACGCTGGCGCTCGAATATGCAAGCCGCGGTATCCGCGTAAACGCCGTTGCTCCTGGCGCGATCGTCACCCCAATCAACATGTCTTGGATCAACGACCCAGAGCAGTACAAGAACGTTTCATCACATATCCCGATGAAGCGCCCCGGTGAAAGCCGCGAAATCGCAGACGCAATCACCTTCTTGGCAGCCGAAGACAGCACCTACATCACAGGCCAAACACTCTTCGTTGATGGTGGCCTGACATTGTTCGGTGACTTCGAAAAGAACTGGTCTTCGTAAGGTCATGACCGCTTCTCGCACGGCACTCGTCGTCGAGGACGACTTTATTATACGACTCTGCCTAACAGAGTACCTGCAAGGTGAAGACTTCATTACGCATGAAGCCTCTAGCCTTGCAGACGTGGAGGCCATCTTAAAAGATGGCCCCACGTTCGATGTTCTGATTACCGACTATTATCTCGCAGGAAGCAACGGACTAGACGTTGTAAAAGCCGCACATAAGAAACAGCCACGCCTTCCCGTTGTGTATATAAGCGGCAAGAAGAACCTACCACATACTTCTTCAACACTTGCACAACACATTACCAAACCTTACGCTTTAGAGGATGTGCTCAACGCGATAAACGCGCTAACAGCCCCTTCCTCCTAAGCGGTACCTGCATGATAGATCCCCATTCATCTACGACTACTACCCCGCAAAATGATGATACCGCCACGCTCATCACCCAATGTCATGCCGCCCTCTCAGCCCGCAACCCGAGCCAAGCGCGCGCACTCCTTCAAACCCTACCCCATACAACCGAAACCCATACTCTAAACGGCCACGCCCTCTTCCTCATGGGCCAATACGCCCCCGCAGCACAGGCCTTCATACGCGCAGCTCCAACCGTTGGGCCTCACCCCATTGCACAATTCCTGCCACAAGCCATAAGCCAGCGCCTTCGCCCGGAATTACTCCTCCTTATTGATGCCGCAATAGAGCAAACCCCTGAAGACATCCGGCTCCTAGAGGCGAAAGCAACAGTTCTCACAGAACTCAACCGCCTCACCGAAGCCGAACACCTTTTAAAAGAAAGTTTAAGACGCCGTCCCAATAACGATAATACCCTCAATACTTTAGCTATGGTGTATTCTGAAGCAGGACGATTTGATGAATCCTTAGCCATTCTTCAAACATTACATGAACGCGCGCCCGACCAATGGACCCCACTCTGTAACCTCGCCTGTACTTTGACCAATATCGGCCAATTAGACGAAGCTGCTAATGTTTATCGCCGTGCTATCACCCTCGCCCCCCATGAACCCGCCCTACGCCTCAACCACTCAATTACCATGCTCAAAGCGGGGCGTATGGCCCAAGGCTGGGCAGAGCATGAATGGCGCTTTGGCCTTCCCGGTCACACCAGCCTCCCCCGCAGCCGCCTCCTCCCCAGCATCACCCCCAACCTAGACCTACGGGGCAAGCGCATTCTCATCACACAGGAAGAGGGATTAGGCGATACACTCATGTATTTACGCTATATCCCTCCGCTTATCCGCACAGGTGCGCGCGTCCATATCTGGGGGCCACACACACTCGCCTCCTTGTGCAACCGCATTGATGGCATAGACACGGTGCAAGTCGGTGGTGACACCCCGGATTACGACTATCACTGTCCTTTTATCAGCTTACCGCGCGCCTTTTCAGCCACCCCAGACGCTATGGGAGCACCTGTTCCGTACCTCACCACACACTCCCATAAAGCCGCCCAATGGCAAAAAATTCTACAACACGATACCAAACTCAAAGTTGGCCTCGTCTGGGGCGGCGGCGTACGCAGTGAAAATTCCATCGCTTACATGCTGGACCGCAAGCGCTCCATGCCCCTCAAGGCACTCAACCCCCTTGCTGCTTTAGACGGAATGTCCTTCTACTCCCTCCAAAAAGATGAACCGGCCCACCAACTCCCTGACTTTCCCGGACACATTACCAATTACATGCCTCAATGCTTTGACATGGATGACACGGCAGCCCTCATCTCTGCCTTAGATATTGTGGTATCGGTCGATACATCCATGGTGCATCTGGCAGGCGCCATAGGCAAACCCGTCATTATGATGGACCGCACCACAAATTGCTGGCGCTGGCTGCAAAACCGTGAAGACAGCCCGTGGTACCCCAATATGCGCATTGTCCGGCAAACCACATTTCAAGAATGGGGGGATGTTGTAGAGCGTGTCGCTCAATTACTAACCCGTGCTGTTCATGAAGGCGTTGCCAGCATCATAGTATAATGCACTTATAGTTTCATAAATAAAACATATCGAAAGAGATTCGATAATGCCAAAATATAAAGCACTTCTTTTATCCTCTCTCACCATTTTCCTCTGCGCCGCCGCCCCACCACCACCAAGCATTGCGCCCTTCATTAAAAATGGCACATTAGATACGGGCGATTACAGCTTCGCCCGCGGCGCTTTCCCCGGCGCCACGCCTGAACAAATAAAAAATTGGAGCAGCATCACAAACTACCTCAAACAATGCTCACAAGACGCAACAAGCGCTGAAGAATCCGCCCTTAAAAAGATCGGTGTTTCCACCCACCTCGAAAAAGAAGCCTACCAAGACCATATTTGCGGCCAACTGGACACTGTACAATATAATATCAAAAATTTTAAAACATGGGAGCAGTTTCAAACAGCCTATCAGCACAGCCTCCCTTATTTCCAAGCCTATAAAATGGCCATAGATGCATCCGTTAACGCCACCAATATTCTCCACCCATCTGACGATATCATCGACCAAACCGCCCGCCGCGTTATCCCAGATCAAGCGTGGCGCGCCCCAACGCTTAACAATTTTCAAGAACTCTCTGGCGTCGACCCTGACAGCAGAAAAGCCCTCATGGGTAGACTCTCTCTAACACTCCGCATTATTGACCGGGACAATACACTCTGGGCACGACACGTTCTCGAAACAAAAGGCTGGAGCGGTATTCTCAAAGAAGGCCCGCATACCGCTAAGGCATTGTGGTTATTTATCCAACACGCCGATGATGACCCCGCCCTTCAAGTCATGGCATTGCGGCAAATCGAACCCTTAGCCAAAGCCGGAAAATCATCCAAACCCGACTACGCTCTGATGTATGACCGCGTCATGCTCGCCATCACGGGAAAGCAGCATTACGGCTCTCAACTCTCCTGCCAAAATCACCATTACGCCCCTTATTCACTCGATGCCGGCGCCCAAAACCCAAAAACACTCGACGCACGCCGCGCCGAAATGGACCTCCCATCCGAGGCCCAGTATCTCACCTACCTACCGCCACATTGCTAATAAATCAGCGAGTATGTCACCCGCCCGCCCCTTCATGGGGCGGGCGGCTTTCACTCCTCACGGCCAATGGCTCTCAAACGCTCCAAGATCAGGCGCTTTACCGTGAAATGCCTCGCCAACATCACGGCCCGCATCAATGGCCTCACTCCCACGCGCCAGATGCGCAAAACGAATATCCGGCAGATCCCCATCACGCTGACGCGGTGCCATGAGTTCACGCGGGTCTAAACTAACAAAATCCGCCCGTTCAATCGTCATCGGCAGCGTGAAATAATTAAACGATACATCATTCTCTTCAGCACTCCCTAAGGAAGAGACTTCCACTCGCCCC
Organism: Neokomagataea thailandica NBRC 106555; assembly: GCF_001598495.1. Classification (GTDB taxonomy): domain Bacteria; phylum Pseudomonadota; class Alphaproteobacteria; order Acetobacterales; family Acetobacteraceae; genus Gluconobacter; species Gluconobacter thailandicus_A. The sequence goes on along the minus strand of NZ_BCZB01000011.1, from coordinate 47,941 downwards.
GCATACCCCACATTATTCTTCATAATATGCCCATAACCGGGAACATTCGTGCGGTTATCATCCAAAACAGAGAGCATATTGAAATTAGCGCCCCGATTACCAATCGCCGTATTATTGATCCATGTCTGACCACCAACATGATGATTGGCATAAAACCCATTCACGCGGTTCCCCACGGCCAAAGAAAACATGACCACATGCCTCGGAACAGGATGCGGATAAGGCCCACCATTCGCCCCATAACCACCCGCCTTAAAGCCGTTTCCATCCCCTAAAGGGGTAAAATCTGAATCGTAACCATTATAAAATGCCCAACAATGCGTAATAGTCACCGAAGCCTGTGCATTAATCAGGTCAAACCCGTCATCAGTATTAAACCACGCACGGGACCCTTCAATACTATTCCCTTGATCTAAAGCCGAGCGAGGGTGCGCGCCAAATCCATCTATATTACCGTTTGACTCTTCATCCAGCCCATAATTATGATAAGCATCAACATTTCGCACCGTATTATGACCGCCCGAAACAAGATACCAGCCAATCCCCATCCCATCATGAATAGAGAGACGTTCAAACAGATTACCGGACCCACCCTGAACCCGAAATGCCTCTGACTGCGTGTGTCGATGCGCAATCGTAATCTGCACATGCACAACCTGAAAGCCTCTAAAGATGCAGCCCTTACACCGAACCTGAAACGCCGTGACACGCCTTTGAAATGGTCGCACTGCAGAAAAATCAAAAACCGGTACTTCCTCACCATAGGCAACGTAAGAAATACGATCTTTCACAATATCATTCACAACAGTATAAATACCGTCAGACGTCGCAATATCCGTCGCACTAAGATGATAAACACCCCCTCGTATATAGACCGTATCACCAGAAGACGCCTTATCTTGCGCCTTCATTAACGTCGCGAGTGGCGCATCCAACGTTCCCTCAGCATGATCAGAACCATCCGGCGCGACAAACCAGTCATGCGCGATAACCCGGGCATGGGCACTAAGCGCCAACAGCAACACGCTGAAGCACAGCATTATGCGCCTATACGCCATCACCACACGTCGCGCTTGAAGCCTGGCCATCTACCACCCCACGACTTTGATCAAGGCTTTTGAAGCACCACGTTCACTCAAAAGAGGGCATAACAGGCATAATTTTAGGCTTACGCGCCTTCACCACAAGCGTATCAAGCGCTGAAAGAAAGCGTGAACGATCAGCCTTACCAAAGCTACTCGCTCCCGGCGTTATCATTCCGGCAGACCGCAAATCCGTCATCAAATTACGCATTGCTAGCGCCATACCAATCGCATCGGTGTCCAAGAGCCGCCCCTTGGGTTCAAGCACATAAGCCCCCTTCTCAACGCAGCGTGCCGCGAGTGGAATATCGGCCGTAATCACAATATCCCGGCTCTGCGTGCGTTCCGCAATCCAGTCATCCGCCACATCAGGCCCAGCCTCCACCACCACACGTTCAATCAACGGCGAAGGCGGCAAAGCGATCATCCTGTTAGCCACGACAAAAACATGAACATTATAGCGCCCTGCCACACGGTAGACCTCGTCTTTGACAGGGCAAGCATCGGAATCAATAAAAATACGAGTCATGCGCTCAAAGTGACGCACTCACGCCCGAAGCGCAAACCGAATACACCCCGCCGAATGGGACAGCTCCAGCAAAACTCCAGAAAGCACAAACACACCCCTGAACGCCAAGGCGATGATTATGATAAGCCGCCATCATAAAGACACCACCCGAAGAGCAAGCCCGAGCCACAACGCCCGAACGACAGCGCCCGACCAGTGGCAGCACACAAGCGCCACCGCCAATAGATCACCACGTACTCAACGGCGCATCGGGCCACTCATCACCGAACGCAGGCCCTCAATAATCATACCCATAAGACAGACCCACGCTGGACCCGGGGTCATTCTCCGGCGTCGTAAAGCCTGTTACCTGCCCACCGGTACCAACCGTCGTGTTCAGCTTCAAGCGCTTCGTCAAATCCACCTGAACCTGCGCCTGCGTCCCCGTGCCGGACATGGCCTGCTTGGCGCCGACATACACGCCCTTCATCACATATTTTCCGGCCTCAACACTTGTGCCACCATTATTCACACCACCACCGCCACCAATCGCCAAACGGTCTAAGCCCAGAGCATTGCGGACCTTTGCCATGGGGTCGAAAGAGGACCCACCAGCAAGCTGCGCCACCGCAGCACCAAGCTCCGCCAGTTGCATTGTGGACAGTGAATGTGAATCCGTACCGAACAGCAAAATGGCCAAAACTTCATCGCGTGGCTGATGCGGTACGGACGTAAAGTCCAACTTCGGTGCGCTCGCATATCCACTCACCAACAATGACGCGAGCGTACCCTTCGCGTTGCGGTCCGCACGAAAATCCAAGGTCGGGTCCAAACGATGATTAACGCCCGCGCCGTTAAAGCCAACACGTCCATGCGTAAAGGTCAGATTGATCCCGGCAAGGTTGAAGTTACCCCGCCGCAAGTCAAACCCACCCGTTACAACAGGCGCCGTGCTCACACCGCCCACATGCAAATTACCGGCCATCTCCGCATCAAGCCCATGCCCACGTACCAAGAACTGCCCCGGTGAGTTCACATCAATACCCAGCCCAATCACCAGCGCACTCGTTGATTGCGTGACTTTTTGGCCCGGACGAATGACATCAAGCTGCGGCACAGAGGCTGGCAAGGAATCAGGGATATTCACCGTCACAGCCGGTAAACCAATATGCCCATCCACATCCAAACGCGTCTTCGCCTGCCCATGAATGCGCAAATTAGTATTAATCGTTGCTGTAATCAGATCACTCGCAATCGGCGTCGCATTTTGGGACACAATCGCCAATTCAACCGGCAAACCCGGCCGGAACACGCCCACGGATCCATCCACCGCGATCGTTCCCTGCCCAGCATGCGCGAGAATATGCTGGATATTCAACGTATCACCCGCAGCCACAACCGTGCCGTTAATCCCGGTCAAAGACACGCCCTGCGCATAGCTATTAAAGCTCACATTTTGAACATGCACAGTGCCGCTAGCGCGCGGTTGCTGGGCTGTTCCTGCAATATGCATATCCAGCCCCACTTGCCCGTGGGTCTCCATGCCTTGCGCCCCCAATACGGCATTCGCAATATCAAGATCCACATGCCCCTTTGTAGCCAGAGCGAGCGCACCCGTTGGAGAAAGCGGCACCGTACCATTCGCTGTCAGCCCAATGCGTGACCCCGCATCAAACCGCGTATCGATCCGCGCTGTTTTTCCTGCCAAAACAGCATTCGCTTGTACATTCGCCGCAGGCAAAGACGCTGCTGGTCCCGTTGCCATGTGCAGCCCCTGCGCCATCACCGCCACTGTTCCGCTTGGCTCTGCCAGCGTCCCTGTCACATGCGCTTTAGCCGAAATCACACCACGCGCATTCAAATCCGGCGCAAACGGCTTAGCCAGTGCTGGCGTCAGATGATCTAACGTCGCGTCCAAAGCCAGACGCGGCTTGATCTCACCACGCACATCCAAAACCGCAGGAGCCACACCAGCCGGTGCAACCGTCATGTGCAAATGATCAACACCCATACGCTCACCAAAGCGGATCAGCGATGTCCCCGAAACCGCAAGACGCTCTCCCTTGGCCAAAGCCTCAAGACGCATCAACTGCACACTCTTATCCGGCACATTCAGCCGTGCAACCGTGTTCAAAGATGCAGGCGCACCCATGACGTTTTGGAAGGCACCTAAGGCTTTAATATCCAGCGCCGTTTGCGGCCCCTGAACCGTTGCCTTCAAGCCACCCGTCATATCGCCAGAAGCCTGATGCACACGCAAACCGACCAAGTTTAACGCCAAATTCGGGATCGGCGTCCCCGTCGGGTCATCCACAAAGCCGTTTAACGTCAGCGTCCGTACCGTCGCCTGCGGTGCAGAGAGTGCGCCATCCAAACCGAGCGTAACGCGGGCAGGCGCATTGGCAGCTTCCGTCGTATGCAGTGCTAACACCACATGCCCGCCTATATTCTGCCCTGTAATACGCCGGAAATCCGCAAGATTCCGCACCGCAAGATCCAGATCCCCCAACGGCACTTTCGCACCAGACGGCAAACGCAACGCCCCCTTCCCGCTCACACTATTCCAACCCAAACGATCAAGCGTAACGAAGAACGTCCCCGCATCATCACGCCGCACCTGCGTATCCAGCACAAACGGCGCACGATCCAACGTCCCATGACCGACAATATGCGCTTGTGGATGCGCCGGAAGATGCTGCGCTTCCACATCCAAAGCCACCGGCCCTACGGGCACATCATTCGCACCAATATCGCCTGCCAACCCCGCCTTAACGGCAAAATCAGCCAACGGACCGTTCACATCGGCCTTTACATCCGTATGCCCATGCAACGCCGGGGCCGCCTGCCCCAAATCTGACAAACCTAACGCCAAATGCGCGTTCAGCGTCTTGGCTGCATCAGCCCCTAACGCACCATCCAGCAAGACATGCAGCGCACGTCCATCAAGGCCGACATGCTTCAGCGTAACACCACGCGCTGTTGATTGGCTCACATCAAAGGCAAACCGCCCATCATGCCCAATCAGGTGCAACGCTTGCGGTTGTCCCCCGGCAATATCAAGCGTGCCTTGCCCTTGAACATGCACATCATCTTGCGCCGTTTTGGGCAAAGCAAGATCAGCTTCAAGCCCTGCTTTCCCAGCCAAATCCACATGGCCAAGTCGAGCCAAAGGTGCCAAATCCGGCAAAGATGCCACAATATGCGCCTGCACCGCCGGGTCCAGTGCGGCCTGCACACCCACCGTAAATAACGGATGCGTCACATGCACATCCACCGGGCGGCCCTGTGCGAAAGGATGCGCCATCACATCTGCATCTAACGGCGCACCCGCCAGCAGCGTTGGGTCCGCTCCCGGTATCCGTAAACCCAAAATATGCGCGGTTAAATGCGCAAAGCTCTGCGCCTGATCAGCATTTTCCTGCCCATCAAAATGCATGGAGAGATGATCCACACCCGCTCCTGCCGCAGAAAGCGCATCAACCTCCAAAACACCTTGCCCAGAAGGCCCCTTAAACGGCCCATGCAACACAGTATCCAGCGCAATACTATTCCACCCTATACCGGGACGTAATGTCATGGCCGGCGCATTGCCCTTCACATGAAGGTTCAGCCGGTTCGCCAGTAAATCGAGCGTTCCCGTCGCATCCAACTGCGCAGGCCCTGCCGCCGCATGTGTTTCCAACACGGCCGCATCACGCGGACCATCCAGCCCGACCGATACCGTCAATGGCTCTAAAACCGACAGCCCAGCGATGGTCTGAAGCGCACCGCCCACCTCTTCATGCGCGTTCACATGCAGCTTAATCTGCCGCGCAGGCGTTCCCAGCGTCAGCTCAACCTGACCCGGCGCATCCAAGCGCGTGACCTTCAAACCCGCATCCACATCTGGCAGGTTCTGCACACTTAACCCGGCACCCACAGGGGCTAACGTGTCCACCCGCATATGGCCGTGCACATCAAAAGCCATCTCATGCCCGGTAAAGGCCGCACCCAGCACAATCCGATCAACCGCAAGCTGGTCCAGCTGCACACCCCAATTCGGCAGCCCACCGGAGGAAGACGCCGATTGCTCCGCTTGCACTTTTGTCGTGTCGGATACGGGCGCGCGCCGTACCTGAATCTGCCCAATCCGCACCGCATCCACATGAAGCGTCTTATGCAGCAAACTCAGCGGAGACCAATGGACATCAAAATGGTCCAGCGCGAGCCAAACCCCTTGCGTATCCCGCACATCCAGATGGTCAAACGCCACGCTTAACGGCAACGTCCCGGACAACCCCGACAACGTCACCATCCCACCCGATAATGGCGTAATCTTACGTTCTAAAAGCCTCTTTCCAGCACCTGTATTAATGCCCACCAGCACAATAACCAGCGCCAAAACCACAACGCCCAGCGTGCCGCCAAACAACCACGCACACAGCTTGGCCACACGCCGCAAAATTGAGCGTTTCACCGTTTTCTTCCCTTGGGCAACATTCTGCTGTTCATGATACTGCGCCATCAGAATGTCTCCCCAAGACCAAGATACAACTCCCATTTATCCCCTTGCGCAGGCCGGTTCATCGGCAGCGCAACATCCACACGCACCGGGCCAATGGGTGTGAAATACCGCAACCCAGCACCATACCCCACGCGTAACGTTCCTTGCCCCGGCCGTGAGCCCGTCCCCACCTGCCCTGCATCCATAAAGGCCGCAAAGCCTAAATTTTTTGGCAAACGCTGACGGAACTCCACCGTCCCCGCATCCATCGAGGTGCCACCAATCGCGTATTTCGTGTTGCCATATTGCGGCCCCACACCTTGATAACGAAAACCACGGATCGTCGCCGGACCACCCGCATAAAGCCGTTGATCTGGCGGTATCTGATAAGTTGATGCCCCCTGAACGGACCCCACAATCCCGCGCACGGCCAGCACGGAGTTCCCCGACTTGGTCAGACCCAAGCGCGCAAAGTCAAAATACGTCGAAGCCTGCGCCGTCAAAATCGTGAAGAACGACGTATTGCTTTCTAACGATACCGATGGCGTCGCCGTCAAAGACGCCCGAATACCATGTGTGGCCGGGTCAATCGGGTTCACCAGCTCAGTGCTATCATACGTTGCGGCAAGCGGAGCCGAGACAATGAAATAATGCCGCGTATCGCCAAATTGCTGGATCTGCTCCTGCATCCCCATCACCCCAGCCGATACAAACCAGTATTTCCCCAAATGCCGCCCCAAACCAGCACGCGCCAAAAACGCCGTTTGCCGATACGAGTATAAAAGCTGGCGGATTGCCTCAACCCGCAGGCTCAACGTCTGATCACGCCGCAAAAAATCGGGCTTGTTGAAATCCGCATACACATCATAGCCAAGCCCCTGCTGAGCGGACCCACCCAGCCCCGTCACGAGCGCGGTCAACTTCAACTGCTCCGCTGCACCTAACAGATTATGATGCGTCCAACTGACACCAGCCCGCCCACCAAGATCGGTCGAATAACCCGCTTGTGCGGACAACGTGCGCCGCTTGCCTTCCGTAAAATCAAAATCAATCGGCATTGCCTGCGTTACACCCGGCACCCGGCTCACAGTATTACCCAAAGTCACAATCGGTGGCGCGTCATGCACCTGCACCGTTGAGAAAACACCCGTACTCGCCAGATCTTGACGCGCCGCTTCAATGGTGGACGGGCGATACAAATCACCTTCATGCAACGTCAAACGCCGACGCAAAAATGAATCCCGCACATGCGTCAAACCATCAAACCCAATCGGCCCAATCACCACTTTGGGGCCACGCTCTACATGGAACACAATATCCAGCGTTTGACTCTGCGGCCTCAAATACGCCAACGGCGTTGAAACAGATGCCGTCGCATAACCTTCTTCTTGCAAGAACGTCAGCAAATTACCTTGTGCGGCGAGAACGGGTGCAGCTTGTGCGAGCTGCCCACTTGCCAGACCAAATGCCTTTTGCTCACCATCCGTCAGTGCCACAACAGCACTCGGCTTCTGCGCTTGCACCAATGGCGTTTTTAAGGATGTCACCTGCTGCACAGCATTGACCGCCGTCTGCCCTGCAACAACCGATACAGGCGCCACAACCGACACTTGGCCTAGACGAAACTGCACACCCAAAACCGGAGCAATCGTCACTTTGACATTGCCCTTGGCACCGGCCGCTTTCAGCACGTCAGGCAATTGCGGGTTCTGGCCGTCCAGTGCTTGCCCCGCGACATTCACCGTAATCGTCACACGGCCCGCGTAAAACCCTTGAGACTCCAACGCGGTATTTACCCGGTCATAATCCGCCCGAATACGCCCAGACAGCGCATACGGCCCCACCGCCTGCGTCGTTTGCAATGTCTTAAGTTGAGAGGATGCCGCAACCGCACTATCCACCGCAGCATTACCCGTTGAGGTCAAAGAGACTTTATACGGCACCGCCACACCACCCTGCACAGCAGGCGTGGAAGAAAGTGGCTGCACAGTCGTCGCTTTTGATGCCTCCGCTGCCATAAGCTGTATGGGTGCAATACCAACACCACACGCCAAAGCCGAGCTCAGAGCACAACGTATAAAACCAACATGAAAGATACGACCTGACGTCACCGATTAGCCCTGCTCTCACTTAAAAGACAAACACACAGCCCGCAGCCAGAATGACCACGGCCACGACAACGACAACCACCCCCAACACAGCATCATACCCCTCACATGGTACAAGACAGTTTGGCACATTCGTTCATGAACTTACGACAAAGCTCAGTGTCAAGAGCGCAAGAAGCCGCACTTCGTTTTCTGCTCCTTCATAAAAATGCAAAAAGAATCCTCGAAAAAAGCCCCCCAAATCGCTTGCGAATGGATTGTATGTTCGGCTTGAAGACCTTATCAATCAAAAGCGATGGCTTACCGTAACGCAGGGCAACACACCCGCCGCCGCTCCAACTCACGCCCAATCTTGAGCGAGGAAGAACTCCACGCTGCGCACGGCGTGACAACGCGCACATCACGTGTCAGCCGTAGTTGCTGCGCGGCGCGTCTTGTTTTTATTCTGATATTCACATTCTGGATGGGATGCATTCAATCCCTCCTCATCCGTCTGCCCGGCAGCGCTAAAATACACTTAGCGCGCCGCTACTGGGCCGGTGTCTCGCGTATTCTTGGGCTTCATGTCCGTGTTGTAGGCCAACCTGCAGGCGGCATCCGTACGGCCAAAGACGTCAAAAACGGCCAACGCCCCGTCGTGTACGTTGCCAACCATACATCATGGCTGGATATCGCCACGATGGGCGGCGTCATTCCCACCGTGTTCGTCGCAAAGGGAGAAGTGAGCGGCTGGCCCCTCATCGGCACGGTCTCTCGCCTTGGGCGCAGCATCTTCGTCAGTCGCAACCGCCAAAATACAGGCCGTGAACTCGAAGATATGTCTCAACGCCTGTGGCATGGGGATGACATCATGCTCTTCCCAGAAGGCACCTCCACAGACGGTACACGTGTTCTCCCTTTCCTCTCATCCTTCTTTGCCATCGCAAAGCCGGGACGACTGGAACAAGCAGGCATGGCAACACCTCCGCCCGTCCTCATCCAGCCCGTCTCCTTAGTATATGACCGCCTCGAGGGCTTGCCCGTCGGCCTTATGCGCCGCAAAGTCTTCTCATGGTTTGGGGATATGGACCTCGCCCCTCATGTATGGGCCTTTGGACAATGGCGCACAATGCGCGCCACGGTTCTCTTCCATCCCCCCCTAGACCCTGAACAATTTCGCTCCCGCAAAGTCCTCGCACGTGAGGCCTATAATATCGTCGAAAACGGTGCGACGGAAATTCGCCGTGGCCGTGTAGGCCGCGCACCAGGCGGAGAAGCGGTCATCGGCGAGAATCGTCCGTGACGCGCAGAAGCACGTTACGAACACACTCCCGCAACGTTTTTACAAAACGGGTGAAGTTTGCCTTGACTCATCCCCCCTCCTCCCGTCAGTCTCATGCTTGAAAACGGCGCAATACTGCGGCCCTTGAGGCAAAGGTGACCCCGATTCAGGCCTGTACATCACCCCCTTATTCCACGCGCAAGAAGCGCTATGGACAGGATGAAGCCTTGATCGAAAGCGCTTCGCCCACCATAACGCCGCAGACTTGCATGTTCCACGTGCCACGCCCTCACAGCGCCGCTTGGACATTCAGCACACACAAGCCTGTTTTCACCTTTTCTGGACCACGATCTTGAGCGCCGAGCTGACCACCACTCCTTCTGCCACCCGCCCCCGTCAGGGCCTGCACGTCATTACGTGGGGCTGCCAGATGAATGTCTATGACAGCGCCCGCATGTCTGACGTTCTACGTCCCTTGGGCTATGCACCGGTGGAAACCGCAGAAGATGCCGATATGGTCATCCTCAACACGTGCCATATCCGTGAACGCGCAACAGAAAAGGTCTTCTCAGAACTCGGCCGTCTGCGCAAAATCCGTGACGAACGGATGCAGGAAGGCAAAAGCCGCACAGTCATCGCAGTAGCAGGCTGCGTGGCTCAAGCCGCAGGGGAAGAAATCCTCTCCCGCGCACCTTATGTCGATCTGGTGCTTGGCCCACAAACCTATCACCGCTTGCCGGAAATGGTCGCCCGCGCATCCCGCGCTGGCGGCGCTGTCATTGATACAGACTTCCCAACAGAACAGAAGTTTGACTTCCTGCCAGAGCAAGCCGCACCACAAAGCACCGGCAACCTTACCGCCTTCCTGACCATCCAAGAAGGCTGCGATAAATTCTGCTCTTTCTGCGTTGTGCCTTATACGCGCGGCGCTGAAAGCAGCCGTCCAGTTTCTTCAGTCGTGGCGGAAGCACGCCGCATGGTCGCCTCGGGCGTCCGTGAAATCACCCTACTGGGCCAGAACGTCAACGCCTATCACGGCCTAGACGACCAAGGCCGCAGCACCACATTGGCGGAACTCGCAGCCCTGCTGGCGGATATTCCCGGCCTAGCGCGCATCCGGTACAGCACCTCCCACCCGCGCGATGTCGAACAAACCTTGATCGACGCACACCGAGACATCCCAGCCCTCATGCCATTCCTGCACCTCCCGGTACAGAGTGGCTCCGACCGCGTGCTAAAGGCCATGAATCGTGGCCATACCGCCGATGAATACAGAGAGAGCATCCGCCTCCTCCGTAAGGCACGCCCAGACCTTGCCCTATCCTCCGACTTTATCGTCGGCCATCCCGGCGAAACGGAGCAAGATTTCCAAGACACGATGCAGTTGATCCGCGATATCGGCTTCGCAAGTGCCTATAGCTTCAAATACTCCCCACGCCCCGGCACCCCTGCCGCAGGCCAACCCCTGCAAGTGGCAGAAGACATCAAAGACCGGCGCTTGGCGGAGCTTCAGGCCCTGCTGCGTGAACAGCAGGATGCCTTCAATGAATCGCTGGTCGGCACGGTTCAGGATGTGCTGATCACCGGGCTTGGCCGCAAGCCGGGCCAACTCGCAGGACGTTCCCCGTACCTGCAACCCATCCATTTTGACGGACCGGCTGAATTGATCGGCCAGATCGTGAAAGTGTCCATCACCATCCGCCGCACGAACTCGCTCGGTGGCGTCCTGACCCGGGAGACAGCCCTCGCTTGCTGAATACCTCACCGTCCCGCTCCGCCGCCCCCATGTCTGAGCCACAGGCAAACCCTGCTGGCCATGGGGGAAATACCCGCACCATAGCCCTTCGCTTTAATGACAACATCCTGCTGCAACGCCTGTTAGGTGACCATGACCGTCACCTCGTGCGCCTTGAAGCGGGTTTTGATGTCCGCCTGTCCTGCCGTGGCAATAAAATTGCCATCACAGGAGAGGACGGCGCCGTCAGCAGGACCCAAGCGGCCATCATCGCCCTCTATAATCACCTTGAGAGCGGCGCACAGATTGATGGTGCCCAGATTGACGGAATCATCCGCCTGACCGCACTCCCCAGCCGTCAGGACAAGCCGCGCACCAATTATGGCGAGGCACCTGCTCCCACAGCAGAGCATAAACAGCACGAACGCCCACGCCACCAGCGCAACCACCCGCAGCAGCGCCAAAACGGGCCATCACGCCAGAATAACGCGTCCCCACAAGCGGCGAATGCACCCTTTGGTGACCTGCCCGCCATCCGCACAAAGCGCGGCGTCATTGCCCCGCGCTCACACGGACAGGCCGCTTATATGGAGATGCTCGGGCGTACCGATCTTGTCTTCGGCATTGGCCCTGCGGGTACGGGTAAAACCTATCTTGCCGTAGCCCAAGGCGTGAGCATGCTACTAGCCGGACAGGTTGACCGTATCATTCTCTCACGCCCCGCCGTTGAAGCCGGTGAAAAACTCGGCTTCCTACCGGGTGACATGCGTGAGAAGATCGACCCCTATCTTCGCCCGCTTTATGATGCATTGCATGATATGATGCCGGGTGACCAAGTCGTGCGCCGCATGGGCACGGGCGAAATTGAAGTCGCCCCCCTCGCCTTCATGCGTGGCCGTACACTGGCACACTCATACGTCATTTTGGATGAAGCCCAGAACACGACGCCAGCACAAATGAAGATGTTCCTTACCCGCATGGGTGAAGGCACACGCATGGCCGTGACGGGTGACCTCAGCCAGATCGACCTTCCGGGCGGTGTATCCTCCGGATTACGAGAAGCCGTCGAAACCCTTGATGGTCTCAAGGGAATTGGCGTAACTCATTTCTCCTCACAAGACGTTGTGCGTCACCCCTTGGTGGCGCGCATCGTTGATGCCTATGAACAGAAAGCGCCAGCCACCCGTGACAATGTCCGGGACCGACTGCGCCGGGAAAGCAATGGAACCTCCAAGTCCCCACGCCGCTACTGATATTATCATCGAAGACGCCCGATGGCGGGCGGCAGTACGCAATGCAGAACGCACCATTTGGCGCGCGCTCGCGGCTGTCGCCCGGCAGGGTGGACCCGACTTCAGCAGCGGCCCCGCTCCTTCTATCCTCCTTTCAAGCGATCGTGTGGTCAAACGGCTCAATGCGCGTTTCCGTAACCGCAATAAGCCAACCAATGTCCTGACCTTCACGGCTGTGGCCCCGGGCCATGGCGGTGATATCATTCTGGGCTTTGAAACCGTCGCACGAGAGGCACATGCCGCAGGGCGCTCCATGCGTGCGCATCTGTCACATTTGGTGATGCACGGCGCCCTCCACCTTGATGGCCATGACCACCACCACCCCGGCGAAGCACGGGCGATGGAGAGCCTTGAAAGCAAAGCACTACGCTCTCTTGGCTTCGGTGACCCATGGAAGAACGGAGGAGCACGCCAATGACGGATGATCAAACCGAGCGCTCTTCGGATGACAGCAAACGCAACGGCCAAAGAAGCGGACTGTTCAACATCTTCAGCCGCCGTGGACGTGAACAAGGACTGCGTGACTCTATCGCCACCCTCGTTCATGAAGCGGCACAACCCGCAGATGATTCAGACATAGAGCCCGAGCTTGATCGCCAAGAGCGGTCATTGATCCTCAATGTGCTACGCCTGCGTGATATTACGGCGGATGACGTCATGATCCCGCGCGCGGATATCATTGCCATGGCTGAGCATATCTCGCTGGAAGATGCCCTTGCTCTCATGCGGCAAGAAAACCATTCCCGCATGCCCGTTTATCGCGGGCAGTTGGATGATATTGCCGGCATGATCCATGTAAAAGACTTGGTCGCTTACGTGGATGACCCCGCAGCGTTCGACATTCGTCCTCTGCTACGTCAGCCCTTAATGATCGCGCCGACCATCCCCGTGCTTGATCTCTTGCTGCAAATGCGTCAACGCCGCGTTCATATGGCGCTCGTGATTGACGAATATGGCAGTATTGATGGCCTTGTCACGATTGAAGACCTGATCGAGACCATCGTTGGTGACATCGCTGACGAGCATGATGACCCCGTCACAGCGCTCTGGACCGAACGCCCTGATGGATCCGTTGACCTCGATGCCCGCCTCCCTGTCGAGCAGTTAGAGGTGCGTTTAGGTGCCGTCTTGACGGATGCTGAACGTGAAGCTGAAATTGAAACCGTTGGTGGACTCGTTTTTCGCTTAGCCGAGCACGTCCCGGCGCGTGATGAAATTTTAACCCATGAAAGCGGGCTAGAATTTCGTGTGCTTGATGCTGATGCACGCCACATCCGCTCGTTACGTATGCGCGTTCCAGAAAGCTGGGAGCACCGCCCCATGCCAGAACGCCACCCAACAGAGGATGACCGTAGCGCATAAAACAACCATCCCCCCAACGCCAGAGACGGCGCAGGGGGATATTCAGCCCATGCTCTGATCAGCTAAGGGCTTGACGCGCAGGGGACTGCGTGTGTCATTGAAACTCTCTAAGTTGCTTATGACCCCTCCTCACCCTGCGGGTCTTTTTCGGCAAGGGAACTACCGCCTTATGTCCTTCGGTCGCCGTGCGTTTTTATCCACTCTTCCGGCCAGTGCTGTCGCGCTCGGGTTCGGTGCTAATATCGCTCAAGCTGATACAACCCTGCCAGCGAATGACCCGCGCCTTGCGCCACGCTTTCTGGGCCACCCCGATGCCCCCATCCATGTCGATGAATGGTTTTCATTGACCTGCACCCATTGCGGCCATTTCGCAGAGACCGTCTTTCCAGAAGTCAAAGCCAAACTGATCGACACGGGCAAAATTTGCTACCGCTTTCATGATTTCCCCTTGGACCAACTCGCCCTCCTTGGGGCCATGGTCGCCCGTTCCCTCCCCGCAGACCGCTATTTCCCGTTCACGGATGATCTGCTCCGCACCCAAATGCAATGGGCCTTTGCGCGCGATGTTGACCCTGTTGCTGAGCTCAAAAAACATGCCGCTCTCGCTGGCCTCTCCGGCCCTGAGGTTGATGCAATCAACGCAGACGAAGCACTCCGTCAGGCGATTGTAGCACGCCAAGATAAAGACCAATCTTTCTTAGGCATTTCCGGCACACCTTATTTCCGCATCAATAACACCCCGGCGGACAGCACAATCGGCTTAAGCTATGATGCCTTCACAACTGCTCTCGCAAAGGCGCATTGATATGACCCATTCTCCTGCCCTGACCCGCCGCTTCCTCCTCGGCGCAGCGCCTGCCGCCACCCTCTTGGGTACCACCGCACGCGCACAAAGCACCACCGCGCCAAATGTGCTGGCACAGCGCATGAGCCCACGGATTATTGGCAACCCGAATGCCAAAATCCTCGTGCAAGAATGGTTCTCGTTCACCTGCACCCATTGCGCCCATTTCGCAACGGAAGAGTTTCCCGAAATCAAAGCCAAGCTGATCGATACCGGTAAAATCCGCTATCAGTTCCATGATTTCACCGGGGACCAAGTGGGCCTCACAGCCGCCATGATCGCCCGCGCCCTGCCTGAAGAACGCTATGTTCCTTTCTTGGAAGCGCTGTTCTCTAGCCAAATGCAATGGGCCTTTAGCCGCGATGGTGACCCCATTGACCGCCTGAAGCAAATCTCTGCTCTCGCCGGTATTTCCTCCAGCGAATTTGACGCGATCCATAACGACATGGGCTACATGCAAGCCGTGTTCGAACAAGTCAAAAAAGACGCAGACACCTATAATATTTCTGGCACACCCTATTTCCGCTTTAACAACACAGCGTATAGTCAAGATCCAGAAACCTACGACAAATTTGCCGACCTCGTCGCCAAAGCGTCCTAACTGATTTGAAAATCCACCCCACACCGCATGGCTTCATCTGACACGACGATTAGCCGCCTCACCATCAGCGGCTTCAAAAGCTTTGCGGATGAAGTGCGGGTTGACATCCTCCCGGGGCTGACCGGCATTGTCGGCCCTAATGGCTGCGGAAAATCCAACGTCGTCGAAGCCCTGCGTTGGGCAATGGGTGAAGCATCTGCTCGCGCCCTACGAGGAGGCGAGTTAGATGACCTTATCTTCGCGGGCACCAACGCCCGCGCTGCACGCAACCTCGCGCAAGTTACCCTCCATATCGCCAACGCACGCGGCCTTGCCCCCGCTCCATTCCATGAGGCTGATGAGCTTGAAGTCACGCGTAAGGCCGAGCGCGGGTCTGGCAGCGAATACCGCATCAATGGGCGCGTTACCCGCGCGCGTGATGTACAAACCCTTTTCGCGGACCTTGCTTCTGGCGCGCGTAGCTCCGCTATTGTCAGTCAAAACCGCGTCGGGTTGCTCATTGCTGCCAAACCCGAAGAACGACGCCTCCTCTTAGAAGAAGCCGCTGGCATCACCGGCCTCCACGCCCGCCGCCATGATGCTGAACTGAAACTCCGCCAAACCGAAGCCAACCTCGCCCGCGCAGAGGATTTGCGCCTCCAGCTTGAAGAGCGGCTGGAGCAACTGTCTGAGCAATCCGGCCAAGCCAAAATTTATCGTGAACTCTCAGAGCAAATCCGCACACTCGAAGACCAGTTGCATTGTTTGCTCCATGCCCGCGCCAATCGTGCCGTGCAACGCAGCCGCGATGACCTTGCCCGCGCCAAAGAAACCTTAAAACAAGCCGAACAAGAACTCGAAAAAGCGCAGATTGCGGAATTTCAAACTAGAGCCGCTTTGCCCGCAGCCCGTAAAGCCTGCGAAGATGCGCGCTCCACCGTTGAAAACCTCCGCCTTGAAGCCGAGACAGCACGTCACGACCTCAACCGTGCACGTGAGACCGCAGCCAGCGCGACTGAACGTTTACAAACAACCGAAGCAGACCTCACCGCTCTCACCACCCGCCTTCAAGACAGCCAAAACACCGAGCACGAAACCCGCGAAGCCCTCGCCGCCTACGAAAACGAACGCCAAAAAGCACCAACGGAACATGCTGCTTTATCTGCGGACGTCACCCGCCTCATGGCAGAAGAAAACGCTCAACAACGCGCTTACGATACCGCCCAGCGGCATTATGACCTTGAAAGCGTACAACAAGACGCTGCACGCACTGCACTCTCAGCCCTGACGACACAATTAGAGCAAGAACGCCACACGCTAAACAACGCTGAACAAGAACGCGCAGAGTTGCAGAAACAATGCGAGAATGGCCCTCCGCTCGAAACCTTACAACACCGCGTAAATGAAGCCGTCGCCGCTGCAGAGACCGCTCGTCACGCAGAACACACGACCCGCCAAGCCGCACAAGACGCACGCCTGACCCGCGAACAAGCGTCCCGCGCGGTCCAAGATGCACGCCAACAAGAAAGCACGTTCCAAAAGACCTTACACGACCTTCAACAACGCCACGTCACCACTCAACAACGTTTGACCCAAGACCAAGCCGCCCACCATGACGCCGTTTCTGCACAACTCACCCCCGAACAAAAAGCGCAATTAGCAACCACGCTCGAACAGGCAAAAGCGGCCCTTTCAACACACCAAGCCGCCGAAAATAGCGCCAATATGGCTCTCGACACACTTAATGCCCGTTGGGTCCAAGCCTGCGCAGCATCCGAGGCCGGATCACAACGCTATACAGCCCTCAGGCGTGCTCTTGATGACGCACAAACACACTATGAACACAGCCAAAAACGCCACGCCGAAGCAGAACAACACGTTGCCCACTGCCGCACGGAGCAGCCTGACCCTACGCTGCTTGAGCAAGCCACGCACGCCGTTCACACTTACGAGCAAACCCTCACATCACTGGAAGAGCGCCTTTCTCACGCTGAAACCGCCCTTACAACCGCTCACAAAACGACTGAAGATGCCCAAACAACCGAGCGTATGGCCGAGGCCTCTTTACTTAAGAAACGAAGCCAAGCCGAAGGCCTCGCTCAAAGCCTCAAAGACACAGCCCAAGAGCCTCATCCTCTTATTGATGCACTATCCGTCCCCAGCCACCTCACTCATGCCGTTGCAGCGGCCCTAGCAGATGGGATCGACGCATCCCTCGCCCCGGACGATATTCCCGCCACACGCCGCTGGCGCTGCCTACCACAAGCCTCTTTTGATACACCCGACACAACGCCACTCCACACAGCACTCGCCAGCCTCACCCCACTCAGCGCACTGCTCACCTGCCCCGACGCTACGCGCCGCTGCTTTGACCATATCCTTCTCCTGCCAAATGACGCAGACGGCCCTAGCCTCCAAACACACCTCCACCCCGGGCACTCTCTCGTCACCACAAAAGGTGCATTATGGCGCTGGGACGGATATCATCGTGCGGCCTCAACACAAGACCAAAGCGCCGTCTTGCTCGAACGTCGCCGCAACCTCACCGCCCTAAAAAAAGAGATAACGGCAGAGGAAGCGTGCCTTCCTGCGCTGCAAGCACAAACCCATACAGCACAAACAGAACTTAAAACTGCGTCAGACACTCTCACAGCCCTACGCGGCCAACGCAGCATAGAAGAACATGCCCTTAGCCAAGCCAGAACAACTGTAGCCCAACACACCCAACTCAGTACCCGCGCTGCGGATCGCTTAGAAGCCGCCGTACAAAAGGCCGAAGATACCGCACGCACCCTACAAGAAGCACATTCACGCCTAAACGCCGCGCAAACCGCCTATCAGAACCAAAAACCACCAGAACACCTCAAAGCCGCAGCCGATGCGCTCGCACAGGACGTTCAAACCGCTCAAGCCACACTCAACACATGCCGCCAAAACCGCCAAAACGCCCAGACCGCACTCGAACATGCACAGCATACGCATGACCAAGCCTTCCTGCGCCACCGTGCTGCCGAAGACCACATGCAGCGCCTCACAGACAGCATCACCCGTACTCAAAACGACCTGACGGCTCTGACAAAAGCGCTGGACCTCCATCAGGCAACACCACGTCCAGATATTACGGCTCTAGAACACGCTGCTATACACGCCGAAGCACACCAAAAAAACGCGCAAAAAACGGCACAAAACGCGGCTCTGCACGCATCCTCATCACACACTATTGCCCAAACCATCCGTGCAGAATTCAGCAAGCGGGAACATATCATCACCACCGCTTCAGCCCGCCTCGCGGTCTTAACGCCCCATGCCATGCAACTCCGCAGCACATACACACGCTTACGAAGCGAACACGCCGCCCAAAGCACAGCCTTAACGCAACGACCAGACCTTGCTGCACTCGCCAACGCACAAGACACAGCCCTCGTCGCACTCACCGCCGCCAAAGACGCACATCATCAAGCGCGAGAAGCCCTCACGGCACACACACATGACGCCGTGCGCCGGGAAAGCGCCATCACCGCCCTACAGACCCGCCTAAACGACATCACACACCAAATCCAAACCACCGCAGAACAACACACCACCCTCACTGAACGCGTCACCGCACTCCGCGCGGAACACACCAGCGCCCGTGAAGAACCAAACATCATCGCCCACAGCTTAAAAAAACGCGAAGAAGCCCTGCACCACGCAGAAACACTCTTAGAAGCCGCTCGCCTGCATGAAACTGCCGCTGAAGAAAAAGCCCGTACATCCCAAGACCGGCTTCGCCTGCTTGAACACACACTCTCTGAAGGCCGCGCAACACTTGCGCGCTTGAGCGAACGTGCCGAACAAGCTGCCGCAGCGCACGCAAAACTCCATGCTGAGAGCGAAGCCCCAGACCCACGTACACCCTACCCACAAGACCTGTCCGAAAACGCCGAAACAACAACCCGCCGCCGCCTCACCCGCCTAACGCGTGAACGTGAAGCCCTCGGCCCGGTCAACTTACGTGCCGATTTAGAGTATGAAGAAGCCCGCACCACAGCAGAAACCATCGCCCGTGAACACGCCGAGCTCACACACGCCATTGCTCGCCTGCGCGGTGCCATCGGCAGTATCAATAAAGAGGGGCGTGAGCGCCTCACCGCCGTTTTCGCCATGGTGGACCAACATTTTCAGTCACTCTTTGCCCGCATGTTCGGCGGTGGACGTGCCCATCTTGGTCTCGTCGGCAGCGATGACCCCCTTGAAGCAGGCCTCGAAATCTTCGCGCAACCACCGGGAAAAAAACTCTCAACCTTGTCGCTGCTCTCCGGCGGTGAACAAGCGCTCACGGCCCTCTCACTGATCTTCGCAACATTTCGCTGCAACCCTGCCCCTATTTGCGTCCTCGACGAGGTCGATGCCCCATTGGATGACGCCAATGTCGAACGCTTCTGCACGCTACTCACAGATATGACGAAAGAAGCCGGCACGCGCTTCCTCGTCGTCACACATCATCAACTCACGATGGCCTATATGGACCGCCTCTACGGCGTCACCATGCAAGAACGAGGTGTAAGCCGTGTACTCTCCGTTGACCTTAAACGAGCCTCCGCCATGATTGACGGAGCATAATCTTCTGCCACAACGTCATTTTCCGCATCGAAATTTGACGCTGCTGCGTTTAAGTCCTTTGATACTCACTTAACCATGAAAGAGCCCATCATTTTCGACACCCTGCCCTTCACCCCCGAAGCTCTCGCTCGAATCCAAGATCATGGGATTCGCGTGGTGGGAGACGTGCATGGTGATCTCAACGCTTTTCAACACGCCGCGCGTACAGATCGGTTTGTTCTGCAATTAGGGGACCTCGTTGATCACGGCCCCGATAGTGTCGGCGTCATGGAACTGATGCTGGATTTATTGGAACAACAGCGCGGCCTCTTTATCCTCGGCAATCATGACCGAAAACTGGGCCGCGCCTTAGAAGGGCGCCGCCTCCGCCGTGATCCACCGCTGGAAGATACCCTCCAAGCCTTCAGCCGCCCCGAAAACGCGACGTTGCGTGAACAGACCTACAACGCCATTGCTGCCGCCCCGGCATGGGTACGCTTTGGCCGTTCACTCTTCGTCCATGGGGGCTTTCATACCGCCATGCTCATGGAACCCCCACCACCGGGATTGGGCGATATGTCCGCCCCACTCTCCCGTGCCCTTTTTGGTGAAACCACAGGCCGCCTTCAGCCTGATGGCTACCCAGAACGCCGCCTGACATGGATTAACCGTATTCCCGCAGGCATGACTGTTTATGTCGGGCATGACCGCCGCTCCACCGATGGCCGCCCATGGCACCGCACCGGACGCCTTGGCGGCACGGCCATCTTCACAGATCTTGGTGCCGGAAAAGGCGGACACCTCGCTTGGATTGACCTCAACTCACCCTAATTTTTGCCGGAGGCCCCACTTCATGACCACAGACCGCAACCCAGCCTTGGCCGAACTCGAAACCCTACGCGCCAGCATTGATAATATCGACGCCGCTCTCATCCACATGCTGGCCGAACGCTTCCGCTGCACTCAGGCCGTCGGTGAGCTCAAAGCCCGCGCGTCATTCCCTGCTGCTGATCCTGCCCGTGAAGCCCGCCAAATTACGCGCCTACGTGAACTCGCGCATAACGCGCATCTTGATCCCAATTTTGCTGAAAAATTTCTCGCCTTTGTCGTCAAAGAAGTCATCCGCCATCACGAAGCCATTGCGGCCCAAAGCAACACGCCAGCAAAGCCCAACACATGATCCGGCATCTCCTTCTTCTCCGCCACGCTGAAGCAGGCCCTTACGCCCAAACAGAAGAAGGAGACCGTGCCCGTGCACTCACCGCACGCGGAATCCAACAGGCAACCCAAACGGGCGCAACACTCAACGCGCTATCCTCACACCACGCGCTCAACTGGTCCGACCATCGTGCGCGCATCATATGCAGCCCCTCCACCCGTACACGACAAACTGCCGAAATTGCACTTCAGCATAGCGCCATACACCACCCTCCCATCGCCTTTGCAGACAGCCTCTACAGCGCAACAGATCAGCATTTACTCGATACGATCCAAACGGTTGAGGAACCCATCTCAACCCTCATGCTCATCGGGCACAACCCGGCCATCAGTTCACTCGTACACACACTCTGCGGCGCAACCCTCCCGGACAGCGCCAGCGAAATCCTCATGGCAGGGTATCCCCCGTCCAGCCTGTCACTCTTTTCCACACAAGAAACATGGTACGCTCTGCGCCCCTCTCTTATGTCTTTTCTGAGCGCCCATAGCGCATAACACCATAGACATGTCACACAAGGGCTCTGGCCTTTCCACCCTTCTTCACGGTATGAAGACAGTAACTCGTTTCACCCGGTGAATATTTTCTTTTCGAGACAGCCCCGCGCATTACGAAGAAACATTCCCCCGGGTCTTTCTGTGTTTATGTCTGCTCGGTGGTGCCATGCCTAAAACTTCATCCGCTTCCCTCAGCGCCCATAACAAGACGCGGGACCTCCCCGTCCTAAGCGGCACCGTCGGCCCGGACGTGGTCGATACACGCAGCGTCCCCCGTGAGTTTGGCGTTTTCGCATTCGACCCCGGCCTCATCGCTACAGCCACCTGCACCAGTTCCATCACCTATATTGACGGCGATAAAGGGACCTTGCTGCATCGCGGCTACGCCATCGAAGACCTCGCTGAACACTCCACCTATATGGAAACAGCGTTTCTTCTGATCTATGGTCACCTGCCAACACAAGCAGAGTCCGATGCCTTTTTAAAAGACATGGCGAAGCACCGTTACTTAAACGAACAGGTCCGTAACTTCTTCAACGGCTTCCGCCGTGATGCTCACCCTATGGCCATTTTATGCGGCACGGTCGCGGCACTCTCCGCGTTCCATCATGACGGCCTCGATATTGCAAACCCACAAGACCGTGACCTCTCAACCCGCCGCCTCATTGCAAAAGTCCCTACCATTGCGGCATGGGCATACAAATACTCCATCGGTGAACCTTTCGTCTATCCGGACGAAAAACTCTCCTTTTCTGCCAACTTCCTCAACATGCTGTTCGCGCGTCCCGGCAATCATTACAAAGTAAACCCTGTCCTAGCCCGTGCTATGGACCGTATTTTCTTGCTCCATGCTGACCATGAGCAAAACGCATCCACCACCACCGTCCGTATTGTTGGATCAACCGGCTCCAACCCTTATGCCTGCATCTCCGCCGGAATTGCCGCTCTGTGGGGACCCGCACATGGCGGAGCCAATGAAGCCGTGCTCGCCATGCTCGAAAGCATCGGTACGCGTGAAGACATTCCCGCCTTCCTTGAAAAAGTCAAAAGCCGTGAAAGCGGCGTACGCCTCATGGGCTTCGGGCACCGGGTTTACCGCAATTTTGATCCCCGCGCGAAAATCATGCAGGAAACCTGCCATGAAGTCATCGCGGAACTCGGCCTAGAGCGTGACCCTCTGCTCGACCTCGCCATGGAGCTTGAGCATATTGCACTGTCAGATGACTATTTCATCCAACGTCGCCTCTACCCAAATGTGGACTTCTACTCCGGACTGATTTTAAAGGCGCTCGGCATCCCCACTAATATGTTCACCGTTCTCTTTGCTGTCGCACGTACAGCAGGCTGGGTCAGCCAATGGAACGAAATGCTCAATGACCCCGCCGCCCGTATCTTCCGCCCACGCCAACTCTATACCGGATCAGAACAACGCAACTTCACCCCAATAGAAGAACGAGGTTAACTCCCCGTTCAGGACGTGTCTCTACGACTGCACTATAGAAACTCTTTTCTTTATACGTTATAATGTAGCAGGTGGCGTGCTGTGACACGGTGTAATTCTCACAGCCGTAACACCCCTCGGTTTCGAAGGGGAGTGCCATGCCGGGTTACTGTGAGGCCCGGCCAGTACGCCATCACCACTCTCTCAATTTTTATAATAGAAACCCCTTTTAAAATACCGTAAGAATCCTCTCCGTGCGCTGTGACACGGTGATAATCTGCCTGCCGTAGGACCGACTCTTCGGAGCCGGGATCGCTATGAGGGGTTCCCGGCAGGCCCCTCCAGCGCATCATTATCTGGCACAATCCCCCTCACACTATTCCTAGGGGGCTTCCTCACAAAAGCCCATCAGGCCGCATGGCGCATTCATCCAGCAATAATTGCTCTGCACGCTGCTCCTTGCGCTTTTGCTCGTCCTTTATACTTTCCTGCATATGCTCCACAACATGCAGCGCCGCGCGCGCCTCAAGCAAAGCCGCCCGCACACAATCACGATCAACTGCCACCTTCTGACGATATGCATCCGCATCTTGCACGGCTTTTTGTCCCAAAGGCAGCCATGCCCCAAACGCCTCAACAGCACGGTCATCTGACTGAGCATTCAGCGCAACGCTACGCTCCGTCACAATTCTTTGCTGCGCACTGACTAAAGCACTCTCAGCCTCTTGCTCATGCTGAATCACCTGCTGAAATGCTTGCTCCACCATGGCTAATTCATGTTTGCGCAAGCCATACAGCGCATTAAGGCTCGCCTGTTCCATCACTTCACTCGCTCACATCACCTAAAATCATTGCCAAACGCGTAAAAACATCATGCCCACCCTCATCTACAGGCTCCTGTTTTCCTTGCGTCAAAAATGCTGTCAAAGCAGGCATTAAGCGGATCGCCTCATCCGTTTCAGGCTCAGATCCCGCCTTATAAGCCCCCAGCCGAATCATATCAGCCATCCGTTCATAGCGCGCCATAATAGAACGTGCTTTTTTCACAAGCCCAGCATCCCGAGCCGATAAACAGCCCGAAGCCGCTCTCGACAACGATTTCGAAACATCAATCGCCGGGTACCGCCCCTGCTCACCAATCCGCCGATCTAACATCACATGACCATCCAAAATACCACGCACCGCATCAGCAACCGGCTCGTTATGATCATCACCCTCCACCAAAACAGTAAATAAAGCGGTAATCATGCCCTGCCCCGCATAACCCGGCCCTGCCCGCTCCAAAAGTTTTGGCAATTCTGCAAACACAGAGGGCGGATACCCCCGCGTGGCAGGCGGCTCCCCTGCGGATAAACCAATCTCGCGCAACGCCATGCAATAGCGCGTCACACTATCCATCAGCAGCAAAACAGACCGCCCTTGGTCACGAAAGTATTCGGCAATTGCCATGGCGGAGGTCGCCGCGTCACGCCGCATCAATGGCGGCATATCGGATGTAGCCACCACCACAACACTCCGCGCCAACCCTTCTGGCCCAAGGTCATCCTCAATAAATTCACGGACCTCACGCCCGCGCTCCCCCACCAAAGCAATCACGGCAACATCACAGGCCGTGCCACGCACCAACATCGACAGCAAAGAAGACTTCCCTACCCCCGAACCCGCAAAAAGCCCTAAGCGCTGCCCCTTCCGAGCCGTCACAAAAGCATCAAGCGCCCGCACCCCCAACGTCAGCCGCTCCCCTAAGCGCGCACGCTCAGCCGCATTCGGAGGCGCAGCCTTAATGTCTTGTCGCTTCCCCCCGGCAGGTAATGCCCCTTTCCCATCCATAGGCACACCCAAAGGGTTCACAACACGACCCAGCCAACCTGCATTCACTGATAATGCCGCCCCCGGCATACCCGATAACGGTAAGGAGGCCTCACACCCCGGGCCAATCCCATCTAACGCGCCAAAAGCCATCGTTCTGACATGCCCCTCCCAAAACCCAACAACTTCAGATTGTATTTTTTCGCCAGAGCGCGCCTCAACCGATAAACGGTCACCGATAGATAAAAGTGATTCGACCCCTTGAATACTCATACACAACCCAGAGATGTTTTTTACACGCCCCGCAGCTCGATCTGGATGACATATAGAAACTCTCTCGCGAATTTCCTGAAAAATACTATTTTTCATTATAAATCATGCTTTTAAATGGTTTTCTTGGCAAAATCTTCAGTCCAAAACACCTAACAAAAGGTGAACAAATACAAAAATAACGCTGAATTATGAAAAATTTGCGTCTTTCAGGTTTATTTTATCGACAAATACAACCTTAGGTAGTAAACAACTCCTTACCAAAGCAGGAGCTGACGAAATGCGTATCCTTCTTGTTGAGAGTAACCTGAACAGCGCAACACATCTTACGCACGCGCTACGGGCCACGTCCTATACCGTGGACCACACCATGCTCGGTGAAGAAGCCATTGAGATGTTGCGCCACTATGACTACGACGTCGTCGTGCTCGAACTCATGCTGCACGATATTGAAGGATATGACGTCATTCGCCGCATACGCGCAGCACGGATCAGCACCCCAATCCTGGTGCTTTCAACGCTGGTTCGCCCTCAAGCCAAAATCCGCGCTTTCTCTATGGGAGCGGATGATTACCTGACCAAACCACATGACGCTGGTGAATTAATCGCCCGCTTACAAGCCATTACCCGCCGTTCACGCGGCTTTGCAGAACCCCGCTTACGCATTGCCAATATCGAACTTGATCTCAACAGCAAAAGCGTCACCGTTAACGGAAATATGGTTCCTTTAACGGCAAAAGAATACGCTATTCTTGAACTACTCATTATCCGTAAGAATTCTGTTCTTACAAAAGATGCCTTCCTAAACCACCTCTATGGCGGCATTGATGAACCCGAAATGAAAATCATTGATGTCTTTATCTGTAAATTACGCCGTAAACTTCAAGCTGCCCATGCCGCCAACGTCATTTCTACAGTCTGGGGCCGTGGTTACATCCTTCGTGATGAGCCCAGCACACCCACCGCACTCCCCACATCTGTTGAGCACTCTCCCACCGCGCCTGCCCCAATACTATAAATCCGATAATGTTGCCCAAGCAGGCGCAATACTCACACCATGATTGACCGGCCCATTCCCTCGCCCCAATCCCGGCGCGGTGAGCAATGCCTCTTGCAGGTAACGAATTGCCCGCCGCACCGCAGCCTCTAACCCAGCACCTTGCGCCACACCAGTGGCAACAGCACTGGCCAAAGTACACCCCGTACCATGCGTATGACGCGTTTGCAGGCGCGGATGCCGGAAGATATGCTCCGTACCATCCGCCAAAACCAGCACATCCAGCAGTTCATCCGAGGCCACGCCAGCACTGACAGGCAAATGCCCTCCCTTTAACAAAACAGCCCCAGCGCCATCCGCCAAAAGAACATGGGCCGCCCGGCGCATCGTCTCCAAACCCGTGATCGTTACAGAGGTCAAGACTTCTGCTTCCGGGATATTCGGCGTGACCAACTGACAGCGCGGCAACAGCCGCTCCTTCACAGCCAATACCCCCTCCGATGTCATAAGAGACGCGCCACTCGTCGCAATCATCACAGGGTCAAGAACCAACGGTAAAGCCGGATAAGCCACCAACGTATCCGCAACAGCATGCACTGTAGCCGCCTGCCCCAGCATCCCAATTTTACAGCAATCCGCCCCAATATCCTGCAAAACAACGGAGATTTGCTGCCGCACAAACTCTACTGGCACAGCATGCACCCCATACACGCCACACGTATTTTGAGCGGTCAATGCGGTCACGGCACTCATGCCAAAACCACCCAACGCCGTAATAGCCTTCAGGTCAGCCTGTATCCCTGCACCACCACCGGAATCACTGCCCGCAATGCTCAAAACACGCCCCAACATACACACTACCCCGCCGTGAGATGCCGAATAGCCGCACAAGTATCATTTACCACCGCATCCACCAGAGCCTGATCTTCTGCCTCAACCATCACACGAATAAGAGGCTCCGTCCCACTGGCCCGCAGCACCAAACGACCGCGCCCCGCCAAACAAGAATCCGCCTGCGCCCGAAGTGTCTCCACTTCCGGACGATGAAGCGGATTGTCTCCCGTATAACGCACATTCTCTAAACGCTGTGGATAAGGCTTGAACACACGGCACACCTCACTCGCAGGCTTCTTCTGCTCAACACACACCGCCAGAACTTGCAGCGCAGCAATCAAACCATCACCCGTCGTGGCATAATCAGACAGCACCATATGGCCCGATTGTTCACCGCCCAGATTCGCGCCAATCTCACGCATACGCTCCACAACGTACCGGTCCCCAACCGCCGTACGCTGCAAGGTCAATCCGTTTGCTTCTAAGGCTTTTTCTAAGCCCAGATTAGACATAACCGTCGCCACAACGGATGTCCCCGCCAAGCGCCCCGTCTCTTTCCAAGACAACGCCATGAGACCCAAAATCTGGTCCCCATCAACCACGGCGCCCGTCTCATCCACAATCAGCAAACGGTCCGCATCACCATCCAGCGCAATACCTACATCCGCGTCATGCTCGCGCACAGCTTCAGACAAAGTTTCAGGATGCGTTGAGCCAACACCATTATTGATGTTTACACCATCTGGGTCACAGCCAATGCGTACAATCTCAGCGCCCAACTCCCACAGAGCCTTCGGCGCCACGCGGTAAGCAGAGCCATGCGCACAATCAACCACGATTTTCAGACCATCCAGACGCAGCCCACGCGGGAAAGAGGCCTTCGCATTTTCAATGTAACGTCCCGCCGCATCGTTCAAACGCGATGCACGGCCAACATCTTCCGGCGCAGCCAAGCGATCCGTCAGATCCTGCCCCATCATGGTTTCAATTTCGATTTCAGCTTCGTCCGACAGTTTAAAACCATCTGGCCCGAACAGCTTAATGCCGTTATCCGTAAACGGATTATGTGAGGCCGAAATCATCACCCCCACATCCGCCCGCAACGAACGCGTCAGCATCGCAATCGCAGGCGTTGGCAATGGCCCAACAAGCGTTACGTCCATGCCCGCAGATAAGAAACCCGCCACCAACGCACATTCAATCATATAGCCCGATAAGCGCGTATCTTTCCCTAAGACAACATTATGACGACGCTGGCTATTGCTCCGGAAATACAAACCAGCTGCCTGCCCCAGTTTCTGAGCAATTTCTACCGTCATCGGAGCGGTATTCGCCTTACCCCGAATACCATCTGTCCCAAAGAATTTGCGCTTACTGGCCATGTCTTTTGTCTTTCTGCGTCATACACCCGTTCTCAGGGCTCTTAGAGCGGTTTGCGGTCCATTAAAAGTAGCACACAGGCTAATCTTTCACTGAAGATGCGCGCTAAAGCGGTCTCTCTCGTCTTTTAAACATGTTCTGCACACTCCCGCTTAAAGAACTCCCATTTTTTCTGAAGAAAAGAAGCAGAAGCCTTTTAAAAATATACAAGCCTATCTGCCGGGACATTCCCCTTGTGCTGCAAACTTCAACGCAACTGATGTTTTTTCGTTCACGCGAGCACCTATCGCGCCATACCTGATAGCCCCGATCGTAACGCCCGCTCCAACTCCCTTCTTAAAAAATCAGGTTTTTGCTTCTTTTTCGAACACAAAAAAGCCCCGCCGGCACAGGCCAACGGGGCTTTCCTTATCTCAGCACAAGCAAAGGCCGCTTATCCAGCTTGTGCAGCCGGATCAAACGCCCCCGGACGTGCCGTTGGCACAGATGCACGGCGGTTATTCGGCAATTGATCCGCATCTTCCACGCGTTCAATCGCCTCACCACGCACAACCTTGCCCACTTCATCACCATTGAGCGTTTCATATTCCAGCATTGCGGCCGTCAAACGGTGCAACTCTTCAATATGAGACAACAGCAAATGCTTGGCCTGCGCATAAGCCGTATCAATCAGCGCCTTGATTTCCGTATCAATATCACGCGCCGTTTGCTCAGACACATTCTTGTTCTGCGCGACCGAATGCCCAAGGAACACTTCCTGACCATTATCACCATAAGCAATCATGCCCAAACGATCACTCATGCCCCACTCAGTCACCATACGGCGCGCCAGATCCGTCGCACTCTTAATGTCACCAGATGCACCAGCACTGACATCTTCCGGGCCAAAGATAATTTCTTCCGCAACACGGCCCCCCATAGCGATGACCAGTCGGGCCAAGCACCACTTGCGGCTGTAAGAGATGTTATCCTTTTCCGGTAGCGTCATGACCAAGCCCAAAGCCCGACCACGCGGCACAATCGTTGCCTTGTGGATAGGGTCGGAACCCGGCGTGTACAGCGCACAAATCGCATGCCCTGCTTCATGATATGCTGTGGAACGCTTTTCATCTTCCGTCAAAATCATGGAGCGGCGTTCTGCCCCCATCATGACCTTGTCTTTCGCTTCCTCAAACTGGGCCATACCTACTGTACGACGGCCCTGACGTGCGGCCATCAAAGCCGCTTCGTTCACGAGGTTCGACAAATCAGCACCAGAGAAACCGGGCGTACCACGTGCCAGCGTTTTCGGGTCCACGTCTGAAGACAATGGAACCTTCTTCATATGCACCTGAAGAATCTTCTCACGCCCACCAACATCAGGGTTCGGCACTACCACCTGACGGTCAAAACGACCGGGGCGCAGCAATGCCGGGTCAAGAACATCCGGGCGGTTCGTCGCAGCAATCAGGATCACCCCTTCATTGCTTTCAAAACCATCCATCTCAACCAGCATCTGATTCAGCGTCTGCTCACGTTCGTCATTACCACCGCCGAGGCCCGCACCACGATGACGGCCTACCGCGTCAATCTCATCGATGAAGATAATGCACGGCGCAGCTTTTTTGCCTTGCTCGAACATGTCACGCACACGCGACGCACCAACACCCACGAACATTTCTACGAAGTCAGAGCCTGAAATCGTAAAGAATGGAACATTTGCTTCACCCGCGATCGAACGCGCCAGCAACGTCTTACCCGTACCCGGAGGGCCGACCAAAAGTGCGCCCTTCGGAATTTTACCGCCCAAACGGGTAAATTTCTGTGGGTCTTTCAGAAATTCAACAATTTCTTCCAGTTCGCTCTTGGCTTCATCAATCCCGGCAACATCCGCAAAAGTCACACGGCCGGTCTTTTCCGTCAGCATCTTCGCGCGGGACTTACCAAAGCCCATAGCGCGGCCGCCACCAGCCTGCATCTGGCGGAACATGAGCACGCTAAAGCCTAGGATCAGCAGGATCGGACCATAAGACAGCAGATAATGAAGGATCGGGTTTTCACCGCTCTCCTGAGGTTTCGCTGTGACTTCAACACCAGCATTCGTCAAACGTGAAATCATATCACGGTCAAACGGCGCGTAGGTTTCAAAAGCCGTACCATTTGTCAGCGTACCGCTAACGTTCTGCTCCTGAATCAGGACGGAGCGAACCTGGTGGCTCTCGACATCATGAATGAAGTCAGAATAAGCAATCTGTTGAGTAGCGTGCTGCCCGCCGCCTGACTGAAGAGCTGTAAGCCCCAGCATCAGGACCAAGAGGATCACGACCCAGATCGCGACGTTACGGCCTAGATTATTCATGTCGTTCTCTGTCATCTTCGGGAACCATCATCACGCTAGAACCCCAGCGTGAACATTCCCCCAATGGTGTTAACATAGGCTCTTCCGCTCATGTTCCCACCCCATAAAGCACCTTAAAATAGCTTTATGGCACTTTTTTGCCGGATATTTTTATGTAATGGGGCCACCAGAAGACCAGATCAACGCCAAATCACCACCACACCACACCGGCACACGCAGCAAGCAATCCCCCCGATACAGCCCCGGCAAAACACGTAATGCTGCGGAAGGCATCCCTAAATGCCGCGCATCAAAACGCGCTGCATGATCCCCCAGCTTGGCAATATAAAGCCCTGCCACAGCGCCATCCGCCTCCTCTGGCGCACTACTCTCCGGCACAATCCACCGGCCATCCCACAATACACCAGATACAGCCGGTACAGCCCCAGCAACGGCACGCTCTTCACGGAACATAATGATCCCATCCCCAAAACGCCCAGCACGCCTCAGAACAACACCACCCAACGTCCCTTCCCCACGCGTAACAAGACGCTCCACCGCATCTCGCGCTGGCCGGTACGCTCCGCCTGCCACCATACGAATCAATTCCGCTAAAAGCTGCGCCATCAACTCCCGGCTGCCAATGCTGTCTAACAGCACATGGCACCACCCAGCCGGATGCCATACAACAGAACGCGCCATACACACCGCCAAACTCTGCGCGTACGCAACATTCACACTCTGCGACTCACGCTGAAGCATGCGCGCTTCCTCACGCATCCCACCCGTCAAATCTTGCCGCCAGCGCACGCGCTCAAAGCGCCTATTTTGATTGGAAGGGTCTTCCACCCATGGCAAAGATTCAGCCCGCAATGTCGCCCGCATACGCTCCGGCGGGAACGATAAAAGAGGCCGCAGCACGCGCACTCTACCCCGCAAAACTTCTGCCGCCATCCCTCGCAGACCAACACTAACAGGCGCCGCTCCCACACGCTCCCGACGCATCCATATCGTTTCATCTTGATCATGCTGATGATGCCCCAACACCACATCAACACAGCCCCGCTCCACACAAGCAGCCTCTAAAGCGGCAAAACGTGCCGCCCGCGCGCGCTCCTGCACACGACCTGATGGAAAAGGAGCAAGCCGCAACACCTGCGCCTCAATGCCCATCTTCCCTAATCGTTCCTCTGTCAAAGCGGCTTCCGCCGCCGCTTCAACGCGCAGTCCGTGATCCACCACAAACGCCACAACATGCCGCCGCCAGCGCCGCATCAACCACGCAAGCGCCATGGAATCCGCTCCACCAGATACGGCGACAGCCATTGGGGCTTCAGGAACATCCGGCAAAAATGGCCCCAAAGCCTCCATACACACCGCAAATTCGCGGGCAGAAATCCGGCCATCCATCACGTACTTAGTGGCAGGCAGCACGACCACGGAACGTTGCCATAGCCGCTTTCACACGCGCTTCTGGAGACGGGAATTCTGCCTTCAATTTATCCAGAGCCTGACAGGCTGAAGCTTTATCCCCCAGCGCGATTAAAGACGCTGCCACACCCAACAAAGAGTCCTGCGCTTTAGCCGATTTCGGCAACTTTCCATACGCATCGTAATACGCCACAGCCGAATCACGATATTGCTTTTGCCCCGCCAAAGACTGAGCAAGCAGGAACTGAGCATCCATGCGCCCCTGCACAGATTTTGCCGTCTTTACCGCAAATCGTGCATCGCTTTCTGCCTCGGTATAATGTCCTGCACGCAGCGCCGCATTACCGAGATGTAGTGCTTCCAAAGCCGTTTTAGGCGTAGCATCCGATGCGGGGGCAGGATCTGCTTTTGGCGTCACCACGGCAGATGAAGCCGTACTCGTTGCAGCCCCTGCAACAGCGCCACTCGCAGCGCCCGCACCATTTTGCGCGGCAAATTGCATGTCTGAAATCTGCTTCGAGAGCGTCTCTTGCGTCGTTTTCAACGTGTTGGACAACTGATCCACCTCACCACGCATCTGGCGGTTTTGCTCCTCCAAAGCAGACACACGCTGCAAAAGCTGAGCCGTCAGATCACCACTCACACCCCCCGCCGTCACACTTGGCGCAGTCCCTGACGCCGTTGGCGGAGACAAAGAGGCTGCATTCTGAACTTGCGACAATTGCTGACGTAACGCCGCAACCTGATTTTGCAGCGCAATCGCTTCACGTGAGGACATAACATCCCCTGCATCAGGCGCATCCTGCGCCGCAGCCCAAGGCGACACACACATAAGAGCACCCGCTAACAGCAGCGACCGCCACGAGAAAAACTGAACCAAGAGCCCCTCCACACCACATCGTGTTTTCGTCAAAAGATCATTACACATAAAAATACGTAAAAACTGGTCCGAAATCAGGCGCGGAGCAATGCCTTCCTGACAAAAAAGAGGCCGAGGGATCACTCCCCCGGCCTCTTTTTAACGCATAAACAGCGTAAAACGATTACTTAACAGACGTAATTGCGTTACGGTTTTGCGTCCATGATGCATCATCGTCACCATCAGCTGTTGGGCGATCCTTACCGTAAGAGATCGTGCTGATACGCGAAGCGCTCACACCCTTGGCCACCAAATAATCACGTGCGGCATTCGCACGGCGCTGGCCCAGAGCAATGTTGTATTCTTCCGTGCCACGGTCATCACAGTTACCAGCAAGCTGGATTGTGACCTGTGGGTACTTCGCCAACCAAGCCACTTGCTTGTCCAACGTTGCGCGTGCTTCATCCGTCAACTGAGAGTAATTGAGCGGGAAGAAAACGCGGTCACCCACATTTGCAACCAAGTCAGCTTCGCTGCCCGGAACTGGACCGGCTTCCGGTGCGACGGCTGCCGTTGCAGCACCTGTCGCGTTACCAGCATTGGTATTGCCATCAGAACACGCAGCGAGAACAAGCGCCAAACCCAGCGCACCAAAGACCTTGAACTTCATGTTTCTCAAATCCTGAGAGCGGCCCCAGATATGGGACCATTAAGAGCGACTAAAATCGCGGAAAGCGGGACCACGTCTCCCTTCCCTGATAACCCGACTGCAATGCCTGCCGCCGTACTATCCACTGTAAAAAACGTTGGTCACAAACGCCCATACTCATGACTCAAATCAACGGTCAAGCACTGTTATTGCGGCAAAACGATTCCCACGGCACATGCTATGCTAAACACATGACACGACGATGAAAATGTCTCTTTATTGTCACAGATCACCCCCTGAAAACTGCCGTTTTCTGAGCAATCACACAGAATATCACCCGAGTAACATGCACCCACTGCGGAGCTGCTCCGCAGTGGGTCCATAGCGGGATTTCCTAAAAGATCCCGCCCAACATCTTAAACGACTCTTTAACCATTCAACGGAGACCATGCTGGGTCAGAGGCTCCCGTGCCCGTGTGCAACAGGCGCTCATTAAACCCAGTGATATCAATCGTACCAATCCCGGAGGAGAAACCCGCACCTCCAGCCCCCGAAGCCGTCTGACGGCAGAAAGCTAAAACACGACCATTCGGGCAGAAAGTCGGCGACTCAACCGTGAAACCCTTGGTCAAAATACGCTCGCCCGTACCATCTGGATTCATCACGCCCAGAGAGAAGCCACCACCGCCAATACGCGTAAACGCGATCAAGTCACCGCGTGGTGACCATACCGGTGATCCATACTGGCCCGAACCATACGAAATACGCTGCGCCCCACCGCCAGAAGCACTCATGACGTAAAGCTGCGGGCTACCACCACGATCTGACGTAAAGACGATCTGTTTGCCATCGGGGCTAAAGCATGGGCTTGTATCAATCGCTCCGCCAGAATTGGTCAGCTGACGCTTCCCGCCAGAGGCCAAATCCACAGCATAAAGGTCTGAACCACTCCCACGCGTAGCAGAAAGCACAACCTGCTGCCCATCCGGCGCAAAACGTGGCGCAAACGAAATACCATCAAACGCACCAAGCACTTGCTGACGGCCAGAACCCAAGTCGAACAGATACACACGCGGGCGGTTATTCGCGTAAGACATAAATGCAATTTGATCACGCACCGGATTAAAGCGCGGCGTCAATGTCAGCCACTGCCCACCCGTCAGCATGCGCTGGTTGTAGCCGTCCTGATCCATCAGAGCCAAACGCGTGATCTGATGACGACGCGGCCCCGTGCGCGCAATATAAGCGATACGAGTATCAAAATACCCCTTCTCACCCAACATGCGCTCATAAATCACATCAGCAATAATGTGTGCGATGCGCCGCCAATTCAGTTGAGACGCCGTATACGCCGTGCCCTGTAATTGCTGACCAGCAACCACATCCCACAAACGCATTTCCACACGAACGCTATCACTGCCAATCGCCTGGCCCGCAACAGCAGCACGGACGCCCTGTGCCTTCAGCCCGGCAAAATCAGGCGTGGAACCCGGCGGCACACTGCCATCCATCACCTTAAACAGACCCGTGCTGCTCAAATCAGAGGCAATAACCCCCGAAATCTGCGCACCCAACCCCGCACCAAAACTCGGCACCACAATGGGGATCGGCGCTTGTCGCGCTTGATCCACCGTAATCTCAGCTTCACCCGGTGCCGCAGCACTTTGCGCGAAAGCCGCTAATGGAGAGACCATCAGCCCCCCTGCCGTTGCGGCTAAAACCTTACGGCGGGAGAAAACAGCACTCAGTGTCTCAGCGTCACGATCAGACAGGAAGGACATTCAGGTTACCCTTCAAAAATTATGGTCGGAACACAAAACGCAACTCATGCGTCTTGCCCAACAAGTTTCCAGGAATAGGAAGATGTGCACAGGTCGGGCTTAACACCGCATCCCGTGCCCGTTCAGCCAACACACGATAAGACGGATCACTCGCCGCACGCGCCGCCGTTTCTGGCGCAAAACGTGCCAAGCGCGCTTCACCCTGCGCATCAATGGTGACGATCATATGCGCCGTGAAACTGGCATAGTTCCGCGCTTCCGTATCTTCCGTATAACAACGGCGTACGGACGCACCTATGGCCTTCTGATCACCAAGGCTAAGCGCCTTCGTGATGTCACCATTCGGCACCCCACCACCATCTGGCGCTCCACCTTGCGGCGGGTTCGCCCGTGCATGCGCTGCATGTGTCTGCTTTTGATCCGCCCGGAAGCTGTCCAGCGTCGCTAAAAGCGAATGACTATCCGGCTGCGCATTCTTCGTCGGATGATCCTGCGTGATATGCGAGAATTTCGGCGTATCAGGCAGCGTATCCACCTTCTGCGTCTGCGGTGATGGCGGTGACACCATCTTCGACTCTGAGGGAGGCGATGGACGCGGCGGAGCAGCAGGCGTCGGGGATGGCTCCGGCGTCGTGACCTTTGGCGGCAGCTTCAGAGGCGGCAACGGCGTGGGCTTGCTCTCCGGCGGGGGGGGCACAGCCTGCGGCGGCGGAGGGGGCGGCGGTGGCTCCTCCGTTGGCGCCTTTTCTGGCGGTGTCGGCGCGGGGGGCGCATCATTACGAACCGGAGCCGGCGCAGGGGCTGGCTTCGGTGCCGGATGATCCGCTTTTATAGGATGCGTCGGTGGGCCTGCCGGTTCAAACTGCATCTCAACCGCCGGTGGTTCCGGCGGCTCAGGGGGTTTGGAAAACGGGATCGTCACCAACAAATACACGATCAGAGCGCCATGCGCCCCAACCGAAGCCAGAAGCGCGCCGCGAAAACGCCGGCGATCCGAGCGGCGGGAAAAAGCCACCGGGTAGGCTCCTTTTAAGGACCGCTCTGCGGCTGCTGAGCCAACAACGCCACATGCGTAAACCCGCCAGACGTAATTTGCCCCATGACCTGCATGACACGGCCATAATCAATGTGCGCATCACCGCGCACAAAAATACGGTGATTCGGGTCATCCTGCGCCAGTACTTTCAACTGCGCCACAAGCTGATCCCCCGATACAGCATCATCACCCAAATAAATGGAGCCATCCCCACGGAGAGAAACCGTAATCGGTTTCGTATCCGCATTCACAGGGCTGGCATCCGTCTTGGGCAAATCAACATTCACACCACTGGTCATCATCGGCGCCGTCACCATAAAGATGATGAGCAACACCAGCATGACATCCACCAAAGGTGTGACGTTAATTTCAGATGACGCGCGATTCCGCCTCCGGCCTCCTCTGCGCGCACCTCCTCCTGCGGACATGCCCATGGTTCAGCTCTTCCCTTCTGAACGCTCTTCAGACTGGCGGGACAGAATGGCCGCGAACTCTGTGCCAAACGCATCCATACGGTCAGAAAAACGATCCAATGCCGCGCCCGTCACGTTATACGCTACATAAGCGGGAATAGCCGTTACGAGACCAATAGCCGTTGCAAAAAGCGCCTCGGAAATACCGGGTGCCACAACGGAAAGATTCGTATTGTGCATCGCGGCAATGGACCCAAAGGCATGCATAATGCCCCATACCGTCCCGAACAGCCCGACAAACGGTGCAACGGGGCCAATCGTTGCCAAGAACACCAAGCGCGCACCCAATCGGTCATTCTCACGGCCAACCGTAATGCTAATCGCACGGTCCACACGGTCCTTCACGCCACCATGCACCAAATCAATGCCGGTAATACGCGCAGAACGGCGCCACTCACCCATCGCTGCACCGAAAACAGCCGCTAAAGGATGTGTCGGACGCGCACCATCAGATTCGTACAGTTCGTCTAAAGAACCACCGGACCAAAAGCGGTCTTCAAAGGCCGTAGCCTCACGGTTCACACGGCGCAGCAAGAAAAACTTCTCCGCAATAATCGCCCAGACACCGGCGCTGCACAGGATCAGCCCGATCATCACCAATTTGACGACGATGGAAGCGTGCAGAAACAAGTCTAACGGCGATAGTCCAGCCGCACCGACCGCTCCTAGCGCGCTCGAAGTCACGTCATGATCCACAATATTCTCCTGTCCTGATCCGGCATTGTTTTTACGGGTCAGAACCTTCCATGACACTTAAGGCGGAAACAGAAAAGTGGGTCAGTGCTCTCCCGCTTCCAATTTTCGTATAGCGTCACACCAATGTGGCGGAATTCGAGCAGGTTTAAGCGTATCCATTTCAATACACGCTAATTCTACGTCCAAAATAACGGCTTGCTCTTCCAAGCGTTCCGCATTGCGGATTGTTTGCTGCAACTTCAAGCGCGCGGGCGTTAACGCGACCAAAGCCGTTTCCACTTCCATCACATCTTCTAGGCGCAAAGGCGTACGGTAACGCACCCCAACCTGCCGCACGACGAATCCAATCCCATCCGATTTGAGCAAATCCGTCACCGCCGCGTTGGCCGAGCGCATGGCTTCACTCCGGGCGCGTTCCGCAAAAGCTAGATAACGGGCGTGATAAACAATCCCCCCAGCATCCGTATCTTCATAATACACGCGAAACTGTATTTTATGCGTCGCCATCGGATTACTCCGTCACAGATTAAATAATGATCGTTTTCTGGATTTACTACGTGAGAGGTTTGACTGTTCCTTTTTGCAAAAAAGAACCAAAAAACTCTTATCCATTAGGGGACGAAGCCTTGTAACCAACACCGCACCCCAACCTGCAAAAGTCTTTTTGCTTCTTTTTCTTCAGAAGAAGAACACTCCCTCACCCGATCAAGGGTCGGAAGAAGTGTGGTCCAAAGGCGATAACAGATCAACCGCATCTGACGGCGCATGCCCTTCCGGCGGTGTCAGCCCCAAATGCTTCCAACCGGGCGCACCCAACATACGGCCACGCGCTGTCCGCAGCACCATGCCTTCCTGAATCAAATACGGCTCGATCACATCTTCCAGCGTGTCCCGTGCTTCAGCCAACCCTGCGGCGACGGTTTCCACACCGACTGGACCACCTCGATGATGCTCAGCGATTCGCATCAAATACCGTCGATCCATCGCGTCCAAACCGCGTGCATCCACTTCCAAACGAGACAAAGCCGCATCCGCCAACGCACGATCAATCACCGGCTTACCCGCAACAAGCGCAAAGTCACGCACACGCCGCAGCAAACGCCCCGCAATACGCGGTGTCCCACGAGAGCGTAGAGCAATTTCTTCCGCCGCCTCATGCTGAAGCTGCATACCCAGCTTTAAAGCACCACGAGAGACAATCGCCCGCAATTCATCAGGTGTATAAAAAACCAAGCGCAACGGAATACCAAAGCGGTCACGCAATGGCGTTGCCAGAAGCCCCGCCCTCGTCGTCGCGGCCACAAGCGTAAAGGGCGCCAGATCAATACGAACCGACCGCGCCGCCGGACCATCCCCAATGATGAGATCCAACTGGAAATCTTCCATCGCAGGATAAAGGATTTCTTCAATCGCGGGCTGAAGGCGATGGATTTCATCAATGAACAACACATCACGCGGCTGCAAATTGGTGAGAATCGCCGCTAGATCCCCCGCGCGCTGAATGACCGGACCAGAGGTTGCACGGAACCCCACACCCAACTCACGCGACACAATCTGCGCCAAGGTCGTTTTGCCAAGGCCCGGAGGGCCATGCAGCAGCACATGATCCAGCGCCTCACTGCGCGCCCGTGCGGCTTCTATGAAGACAGAAAGATTTTCACGGCTCGCCTTCTGCCCGGTAAAATCCGCAAGGCTTTCAGGCCGAATACCACCCTCATTGAGATCATCCGGCTGCTTAGCCGCATCGGTCGGGCGCATATCGCTCATCGTGCCAAATCCTTAAGGCTCAACCGAATCACAAGATCCAAACTCGCCCCGTCATGCTCCGCCAGAACTTTCTTCACCACGGGCCATGCCTCTGCACGGCGGAAACCAAGTCCCGCTAACGCCAAAAGCGCATCACCCTCCAGCCCCGTTTCCGCAGCAGAAGTCACAACACCGCCAGAGGCCGCAATCGTAGCGGCTCCGACCGGCATTTTAGCAATTTTGTTTTTAAGCTCGCTCAAAATACGGTCCGCCAAGCGCGGCCCGACACCCGCCGCACGGGTTAAAGATCCACGGTCCCCGGCATTAATCGCCAAGAACACATCCCCCGGCGCGTTCGAAGACAGAATGGCCAAAGCAACCTTGGCGCCGACGCCCTGCACCGTGGTCAACAAGCGGAACCACTCTTGCTCCTCAGCAGTCGCAAAACCATAGAGCAAAATGGCGTCTTCACGCACCACCGTCTCAATCAGAAACCGCGCCACTGAAGGCGGCATCGGCACCGAAGCCAGCGTCCGCGTTGAGGCCGAAACCACATACCCCACACCGTTCACATCCACGATGCAGCGTTCACCCTCAATCTGGCCAACAAGCCCGGTTAACTGACCGATCACGCCATGCGCCTCCCTTGCGCCACTTGCAATGCACTGGCCCGATGATGCGCATGGCAAATCGCCACGGCCAACGCGTCCGAAGCATCGGCTTTATAAATTTCTGCACCGGGCAAAAGACGCTTAATCATCATCGTGACCTGCTCTTTACTCGCAGACCCCGTGCCCACCACAGATTTTTTAACCTTCATGGCCCCATATTCCGCTACAGGCAGCCCTTCATAGGCCGGGGTTAACAGCGCAACGCCACGCGCATAACCCAGCTTCAATGTGGAGGCCCCATTGCGGTTTACATAGGTTTCTTCTACCGCAGCTTCCGCCGGGGCATATTCACGGATCAAGGCCTGCAAACGCCCATGCAGTTCACACAAACGCAGCGGCACCGATTCCGCGCCATCCGTACCAATCACCCCGGACGCCACATGACGCAGACGGTTCCCGTCCACATCAATAATACCCCAGCCCATAAAGCGTAGGCCGGGGTCGATCCCCATAATGCGGATCAAGCGGAGAGCGCCTCTGCGACATCATCTGGCAGGTCAAAATTCGCGTACACCGCCTGAACGTCATCATTATCGTCCAGCACGTCGATAAGCTTCAGAACACTGCGTGCCTTTTCCTCATCCAAAGAAATCGTATTCTCAGGACGCCAATCCAGCTTAGCTGATTTCGGCTCACCGAAACGCGCTTCCAACGCATCACGGACCGCAAACAAATCTTCCATGGCACAGGTCACTTCATGACCTTCATCCGTCGTCACAGCATTATCTGCACCGGCCTCAATCGCAGCTTCCAGCATATCATCTTCAGACGCCACATCCTTGGCATAGGATACAACACCCAAACGCTGGAACATGAAGGATACCGAGTTAGATTCCCCCATAGACCCGCCATGCTTTGAGAACGCAGCGCGCACTTCACCAGCCGTACGGTTGCGATTATCCGTCAAACCTTCAACGATGATCGCCACACCAGCCGGGCCATAGCCCTCATAGCGAACTTCTACGTAATCCTCACCACCCGCTGCACCAGATGCCTTCTTGATCGCGCGTTCAACGTTATCTTTCGGCATATTGACTTCACGTGCGGCAGAAAGAGCCGCACGCAAACGCGGGTTGGACGATGGGTCAGGCAGGCCCGAACGCACAGCAACTGTAATTTCACGCAGAACCTTAGCAAATTGCTTTGCACGTTTTGCGTCCTGCGCACCCTTACGGTGCATAATGTTCTTAAATTGTGAATGACCAGCCATGCCTGCCTGTTCCCTCTCATGCGGAGGTGAGACCGGGGCTAACCCTTCAGAGCCTTACCCTGAACCCCGGCAGGAACTTAACGTTCCTGCACCTCCCCTTCGGTTTATCAACAACACAGGAGGCATCACGCCTCCTGCAATAACGGAGCAATGCCCCGCACAATTAGTCCCTAGTATCGCTTAGGCCAGCTTGCCGTGGCAATGCTTGAACTTCACACCAGACCCACACGGACAATTTGCATTCCGCGCCACCGTCTCACGCCACATACGCAGCGTCTGTTCATCCGGCTCACCAGCCTCTGCCTGTGGAGCAGACATTTCTGGTACTGTCGGATAAGCAGGCGGTTCAGCAACGGTCTGAATCCGTGACATCGTCTGCGTTACACGGATACGCATATCATCCAGCATATGCGTAAACATCTGGAAGGCTTCTTGCTTGTACTCATTCAGCGGATCACGCTGACCATACGCACGCAAGCCAATGCCTTGGCGCAACTGGTCCAGACCATGCAAATGCTCTTTCCACACGGCATCGAATGTTGTGAGCACAACCTGCTTTTCGACCAGACGCATGAGGTCAGGCCCCATATTTGCAGCACGTGCAGCCTGCGCCTTCTCCGTTTCTGCTTCAATGCGCTCAATGACGACGTCAACATCAACGCCGTCTTCTTTTGCCCAATCAAGCAGCGGCAATTCAAGGTTCAGAACGCGAATAACCTCTTTAGACAACCCCTCCATATCCCACGCTTCAGGGAAGGATTTTTCAGGGATATGCGCGTGTACCAGTTCCACTACTGTCTCGTTACGGAACTCGGTTACAACCGTAGAAAGGTCATCCTGCGCCATATATTCACGGCGCTGCGCGTACACTTCTTTACGCTGATCGTTCATCACGTCATCGTATTTCAGTGTGTTTTTACGCATATCAAAGTTACGCGCTTCAACGCGCTTCTGCGCCGTTTCAATGCCCTTATTCATCCACGGATGAACAATGGCCTCGCCTTCCTTCAGACCCATTTTCTGCATCAGGCCACCCATACGGTCGCCTGAGAAAATACGGATCAGATCATCTTCCAAAGATAGGAAGAAGCGTGAATTACCCGGATCACCCTGACGGCCCGCACGACCACGCAACTGATTATCCACACGGCGGCTTTCATGGCGCTCCGTACCGATAACGTACAAACCACCAGACGACATCACCGCTTCATGGCCCTTGGCCACTTCTTGCTGAATACGCTCAGCAATCTGGTTCAGCTCAGCCTCATCCTCTACACCCACACCGGCAGCATGGATCATCATATCCGTATTGCCGCCCAGCTTAATATCCGTCCCACGGCCCGCCATGTTTGTCGCGATCGTAATCGCACCCGGCGCACCTGCCTGCGCCACAATGCTGGCTTCTTTTTCGTGGTGACGTGCATTGAGCACGCTATGCTTGATCTTACGCTTGTTCAGCAGCTCTGACAGGTACTCGCTCTTCTCAATAGAGGTCGTCCCCACCAAGATCGGCTGCCCCTTTGCGTGAACTTCTTCAATCAAGTTCGCAACAGCATCGTATTTTTCAACGGCAGTCAGATACACTTCATCATCAGTATCTTGACGGCGGATCGCACGGTTCGTCGGGATTTCTACAACCGTTAGATTATAAATTTCCGCAAACTCATCCGCTTCCGTCATGGCCGTACCGGTCATGCCAGACAGCTTCGGGTAAAGACGGAAATAGTTCTGGAAGGTAATAGAAGCCAGCGTCTGGTTTTCTTGCTGGATTTCCACCCCTTCTTTTGCTTCCAGCGCCTGATGCAAACCGTCTGAATAACGACGGCCATCCATCATACGACCGGTAAACTCATCAATGATGACCACCTTACCGTCGCGAACAATGTAATCCACATCCCGCGTAAACAAGGTATGCGCACGCAAAGACTGCTGAACGTGATGCACCACTGCGACGTTATGAATGTCGTACAGGCCTCCTTCCGGCATCACCCCAGAATCACGCAACAACGTTTCAACTGAGTCTGACCCCGTTTCGGTCAGCGTAACATTCTTCTGCTTTTCGTCTTTATCAAACGCATCCGGCACCTGCACCAAACGCGCCACAACGGCATCCACTGAACGATACAGATCGGAGCTATCTTCCGCCGGACCAGAAATGATCAACGGCGTGCGCGCTTCATCGATCAAAATGCTGTCCACCTCATCCACAATCGCGTGGTTGAACGGACGCTGCACCATATCGTTGAGGGAATACTTCATATTATCGCGCAGATAATCGAAGCCGAATTCGTTATTCGTCCCGTAAGTGATATCACACGCATAAGCCGCGCGGCGCTCATCATCCGACAAATTGGGAATAATAACGCCCGTCGTCAGCCCCAAGAAGCTGTACAGAACGGACATTTCTTCCGCATCACGGCTAGCCAGATAGTCGTTCACCGTCACAACGTGAACGCCCTTACCTGTCAGCGCGTTGAGATAAACCGCCAGTGTTCCCACCAACGTCTTACCTTCACCCGTACGCATTTCAGCAATACGGCCATCATTAAGAACCATGCCGCCAATCAGCTGCACGTCAAAATGGCGCTTGCCTAAAACACGGCGTGACGCTTCACGGCAAACGGCAAAAGCTTCTGGCAGGAGCGCATCAAGCGTTTCCCCCTTAGCAATCCGCTCACGGAACACAGTCGTGCGCTGACGCAACTCGTCATCAGAGAGGGGCTGAACCGATGCTTCAAGCGCGTTAATTTCAGGCACACGGCGCTGATACGCCTTGAGCATACGATCATTAGCGGAGCCGAAGACGGCGCGGGCGAGGCGTGCGAACATGCTGAACCTTGAATGCCGGGGCCTGAATCACTCCTCCATTTCCGACCGAAACGAAGGCACAACCCAAGCTAAATCTGTTTTCACGTCGTGTCGGAAATAGGACCCGGACCGCCTCTGGTCAATGCAGAGCAGCCCAAAACCCACCGGAAACACACTTATTGTTCCATTCAACACGACAAAAAACGTCACCGATAGCCCCTTTTCTCTTCCATGTGACCAAATAGTAACAGATGACACCCTTGCGAGGACGCGCGGGCTTTGTCATGGTGCTGCCCTGTTATTCATCCTCACTTCATATTGGTTCGAGGTATTTTCATGCGGCTTAACCGCTCTCTTCTCGCCGGTGCAACGCTCCTCACGGCTGCGTCGTTCGCTTTTTCCCCTGCACATGCTGCTCCAGCAGCTGCACCTGCTCCGGCCGCTGCGCCAGCAACACCGCCGAGCCCAACCATGGTCA
Organism: Neokomagataea thailandica NBRC 106555; assembly: GCF_001598495.1. GTDB lineage: Bacteria > Pseudomonadota > Alphaproteobacteria > Acetobacterales > Acetobacteraceae > Gluconobacter > Gluconobacter thailandicus_A. The sequence goes on along the minus strand of NZ_BCZB01000011.1, from coordinate 3,506 downwards.
TCGCTACGGTTAACGGCCAGAAAATTACACTTGGTGATGTTCAACACGCCGCATCCAGCCTGCCACCACAAGCACGCCAGCTTCAGCCTTCCGTGCTGATTCCTCTGCTAGTGAACCAACTGGTCGACCAAAAAGCGATCCAAATCGCGGCTGACAAAGAAGGCCTGCAAAACAAGCCAGACGTGAAGGCATCCATGGACGCCGCAGCAAATGGCGCCCTGCAAAATGCGTATCTGGAAGAAAAAGTCGCTCCGCAGGTTTCTGAAGCCTCGCTGCACGACTACTACCAAACGCATTACGCAAACCAAAAGCCTGAGCAAGAAGTCCATGCTCGCCACATCCTCGTGGAAACCGAGGCACAGGCGAAGGACATCATCAAGCAACTCAACCACGGCGCTGACTTCGGTAAGCTGGCCGCTCAACTCTCCAAGGACAAGGGCTCAGCAGGCGCAAATGGTGGTGACCTGGGTTGGTTCAAGAAAGGTGACATGCTGCCAGCATTCGCTGACGCTGCATTCTCCATGAAGGCTAACACCATTTCCCAAACGCCAGTGCACACACAGTACGGCTACCACGTCATTCAGGTTCTAGGCTCACGCACAGCACCTGTCCCAACATTTGAGCAACTTCATGACCAAATCCGTCAAGAAGTGATCCGCGCGAAGGTGCGTGATGTTGTGCAGCAAGCTGAATCTCAAGTAAAAGTGGTCCACTTTGATGCGCAGGGCAAGCCCATCACGGCAGCGCCTGCTCCGGCTGCTCCTGCTCAAAAGTAATCACCACTCGACTTAAGGTACATCATGGCCACGCCGATCACCGTCTCCCCGCTCGCCCGTCCCCTTCCGGACCTTGCAACGGTGCCCGGTGTGCGCCTCTCAGCTATTGCGGCTGGCATTCGTTATGCTGGCCGTACAGATCTGATGCTGGCAGAATTTGTTCCCGGAACAATCGCTGCCGGCGTGTACACAAAAAATCAGTGCCCCGGCGCACCGATCGAATGGTGCCGTGAAGCTCTCAAAACCCCGACAGCACGCGCCCTGCTCGTTAATGCTGGGAATGCAAATGTCTTCACCGGCCGCGCTGGCCGCCAAACAGTCGAAGACTGCGCAACCGCACTCGCAGCACAACTTTCCTGCCCAAAAGATGAGATTTTCTTGGCGTCCACCGGCGTCATTGGGGAAGTCCTGCCGCCAGAGCGCATTATAAACGCCCTGCCCGCAGCACAAGCTGGCCTGTCCGATGCGCATTGGGCCCAAGCCGCCCGCGCCATCATGACGACGGACACCTTCCCTAAAGCCGCCCGCCGCGATATCACGATTAGCGGCACCCCCGTCCGCATTCAGGGCATTGCCAAGGGCTCCGGCATGATCGCACCAGACATGGCCACCATGCTGGCCTATGTCGTCACGGATGCAAGTCTGCCGCAAGACGTTCTGCAAACATTACTCACCCGCTTTTGCCAAAAAAGCTTCAACGCGATTACTGTCGATTCGGATACGTCAACATCCGACATGCTGATGGCTTTCGCTACGCAACAGGCACCTCACGCGGCGATCACAGATGCCGATGCTCCAGCGCTCGAGAGCTTCCGCACCGCTTTGCAAGAGATTCTTCAAGAACTCGCACTGCTCGTCGTGCGTGATGGCGAGGGCGCGACAAAACAAATTCGCATCGATGTCACCAGCGCTGTGTCTGACATATCTGCCCACAAAATTGCGCTCAGCGTTGCAAACTCTCCCTTGGTAAAAACCGCCATTGCTGGGGAAGATGCCAATTGGGGGCGCGTTGTCATGGCCGTCGGCAAAAGCGGAGAACCCGCAGACCGTGACCTACTCGCGATAGCCATGGGTGGCGTCTGGATTGCGAAGGAAGGCAGTGTCGTCACCGATTATGACGAAACACCCGTCGTCGCACATATGAAGGGGCAGGACATCGACATCACCGTTGATCTCGGCCTCGGCACAGGAACAGCCACCGTCTGGACGTGTGACCTAACTCATGGCTACATCGACATTAACGGCTCATATCGCAGCTAAAACACACCGCACTGAACCACAGTTTTTTCAGTGCGTTTGTACACAAGAACGGGAGCGGGGGTTGCTTCGCTCCTCATCTGATTCTAGCACAAACCGTGTTCCAGCATCGTGGAACGGACGGGTATAGAGGAAAACGAATCATGGCTTCTCAAACGCATGTCGTTGTTCTCGGGGGCGGCGTCGCAGGCCTTGAGGCGGCATCTTCACTCAGCAAGCAAAACGGCCTTGCTGTCACATTAGTAGACCGTAGCCCGGTTCATTATTGGAAACCCGCCCTCCACGAATTTGCGGCTGGCACCATGCGCCATGACGGGAACTGCGTTCCCTTCGCTGAAACAGCAGCAAAAAACGGTTTCTCCTTCGTGCAGAGCACACCAAGCGCCGTTGACCGTGATGCTCACACCGTCACCCTCGAAAATGGTACTACCTTGCCTTACAGCAAGCTTGTCGTTGCCCTTGGCTCCAGTGCCAATGATTTTGGCATTCCCGGCATCGTAGACCACTGCCGCTTCCTAGACAGCCTCGACGATGCTGACGCACTCTACGCAGCCTTCCGCGAAGCCGCTCAAACCGCCCGCGCAAATGGTAAGAAGCTGACCCTCGGCATCGTTGGCGGCGGCGCAACCGGCGTGCAACTTGCCGCAGAACTCTGCAAATCCCTGGATAAAGCCCCAGGTTTCGGCCCCGATGCACGACGTAACCTGCTGGATGCTGTCCTGATTGAAACAGGCCCACGCATTCTTCCGGCTTTCCCTGAAAATGTTTCCGCTGAATCCGCTCGTGAGCTTGAGAAAATTGGCTTCTCAGTTCGCACTGGCGCAATGGTCGTTAGCGCTGATGAAACGGGCTTTGCTCTCAAATCTGGCGAACACATCCCTTGTGACCTGCGCGTCTGGGCTGCCGGCGTACGCGCTTCCGCAGCGACGGCTCTTTTAGAAGGTCTCGAACGTGGCCGCTCCGGCCAACTCAGCGTCACCCCGACGCTGCAAACCACACAAGACCCAGACATCTTTGCCGTTGGCGATTGCTCACGCATTGATTCAGCACCCTTAGCGCCAACCGCACAAGTTGCACGCCAGCAAGGTGAATACCTCGCCCGTGCCGTGCCACAGATCATTGCTGGTGGCACACCACAACCCTTCGCCTATCATGATCGCGGTGCCGTTGTTGCACTGGGCGATTATAACGGCTGGGGCATGTTTGACCCACAACGCGGCTTTGGCGGCGGTATTCTGAGTGGTCGTTTCGCACGCTTCATCCATGAAGGCCTCTACCGCCAGCACCAAGCAGGCGTTACAGGCATCGGCAAAGCGATTAGTGAAACACTGCGTGAACGCTTCTCACCGGCCCGCCCTGATCTCGGCGGCTAATAGAGCCCTTCGGTAAGGTGGACATTCTTCACAGAAGGGCTCACCTTACCGTTACTATGAAGACTCGTAACACGCCCCCCTCAGATGCCTCCCCATTCCT
>NZ_BCZB01000010.1 GCF_001598495.1 Neokomagataea thailandica NBRC 106555 | reverse complement strand
CCTCACGAATTCTCTCTGACACTAACCGCACGATCCTTGGGATCACATGCGGATTTTTGGGTTTGTGCTGCGTGCAATAACGCCACCAGCTTCCCTTCAAGCTTAATGCTTGTGTAGGTACGTCCGCACCGAACAGGGCAATGACGTGATCAATCACCCTCGCGGCTTCAGCCACGAAGCGAGAGGGCTGATGCTGCTGCGAAGCAGCAAGGTGTCACGACTTGTGCCTAATGATTGTCGCCAAAGCCGCATTGGCCAAAAGAGGTTTTGGGCGGGTATTCTAGTCTTCCAACACACGCACTTTCTTCGCTTCTGAGACCTCAAGGCCGCCATAACGGGTTTTCCACTTGTAAAACGTGGCATCACTCATACCGTGCTTGCGGCAAAGATCTGGCACTTTCAGCCCATGCCTCATGCTCTTGCAGGATCTTGATAATTTGCTCTTTCGTAAAACGACAGCGTTTCATAGGTCCGCTTCCTTATCTAACGGACTCTACTTTAAAATGGATATAGAACCGGAGGGCACGTCATGATGAAATGATGGTACTTCACATCTACTCATTTGGTCATTTTGCCTCTTTATAGTTCATTAAGCCGCCCCTAACCGGGCGGCTTTTTTATGGATAAAATATACATCATACACATAGATTGTTTCCATTTGGTGTGTATAATGTGTATTAATAACTCATGGACAGCGCCAAACTACTCCGAGAGCTGAAAAAAGCAGGGTGGGAAAAAGTCAGATGCTGGGGATCATATCGCATATTCAAACATCGGGAACATGGCCATTCGGTCACGGTCTCCCATCCTAAGAAGGATTTAGGCGGGGGAGTGGTAGCGGTAATTAGAAAACAAGCCAGGTTGAAATAACCTGGCTGAAAGGCATTTATGAGATACCCCATCGTTATTGAGCATGGCACGGATACGACAGCATACGGCGTCATTGTGCCCGATCTTCCTGGATGTTGCTCGGCCGGTGATACACTAGACGAAGCTATTACAAACGCTCTTGAAGCGATTGCACTTTGGATTGAGACCGCGCTGGATGATGGCCAGTCGATCCGGCAACCGTCAGCGCTGGAGGAACTGCGTGCATTATCAGAATGGAGAGGGCCTGAGTGGATCTGGGGCTTTGTTCAGGTTGACCCTGCCATCTTCGACGAAAAGGCTGAGCGCGTAAATATCACTCTGCCACGCCGGGTTCTGGCGCGTCTGGACAGCAGAGCGAAAGAGGCCGGTGAGACGCGTTCTGGCTTTATCGCGAAATTGGCGATCAGCGCTTGACCGCGATGGCCGCCCTTCGGGGCGGCTTTTTTGCTAATTAACGGAGGTGGAGGGATCGCAGAACCGTTAATTGATGTGCCTTGGTTCTAACTTCGTGCTTTTGGCGTGCGGATTGACAGTTCGGACGAACAGCCCAGTCCGTGATTTCTGGTTGGTAATGTCAAGGCTGTATCCAATTGTCAAACCCAACCAATAAATGGCAGTAAATAGCGTTTTTTAGAATTATGGTGGACCCGACGCGATTCGAACGCGTGACCTTTGCCTTCGGAGGGCAACGCTCTATCCAGCTGAGCTACGGGTCCAACAGGGCCACTCGTTAAACGGTTCTAAGTGTTTTGCCAAGTCATTTCCGACATATTGAGGCATTTTACCGCATCTCAGTTGCTTTCCAGAGGGCCGCAGCGATGTCACCGCCGGAGGGGAGGGATTGTTGAGGGGCAAAAATCCACGACACAATATCTCTGGCGGTATCGCGTTGATCCCGTTCAAGGAGGTGATGCCCGGTGGGAATCTCATCAAGGCGAACGCTTGTGGGAAGTCGATTAATGAAGCGGCTTGTGTAGAGAGGCAACACGAATTGGTCTTGGCCACCGAAGATCATGAGTGTGGGCTGTGTGAGGCGCGGAGATGCTTGGTAAGCGCTACGCATCAAGTGGGTTAGGCCATCAACCGTGTGAAAGGTGGCTTGATGCGTAGTGAGTGGATCAAAATAGAGACGGCGTGCAGCAGCGATGTTGTCCGTGGCGATATGTGTGCCGGGGACGGATGAGCCATCAAGCCGTTTATGTGGTGCCAGAGTGGCAATAAGATCCAGTGTTTGCTGCCATGGGGGGCCAATATCCATCGCAGCAGGGGCTAAGAGAATAGTGCCCGTGATGGTTGGTGATGAATGGCTTGTGGTGAGGAGGAGAGCGACGGCACCACCCATACTCGAACCCATGATATAAAGGGGAAGGTGCGGGGCGTAGTCATGCGCCCAGAGAGCAGCGTCGTGTGCGTCTTCTACCATGCGTTCTGTGTTACTCCAGTCTCCGCGTTGTGGCGCTTGGCCGAAACCGCGTTGGTCTGGTGCGATGATGGTGATGCCAGCTTGGTTGAGGGCAGGAGAGATTGTTTCCCATGCGTCGCGGCTGTCGCCATAGCCATGCAGAGCGAGGATAAGGGCGTGGGGTGTGCCTGCTGCTGGGTACAGGCGCAGGGGAATACGGGCATGGTCGGACGCGTTGAAAAAAGCGCTTGGCGGTACGAGGGCTTGTTCTTGTGCTGTTGGCTGTAGATTGGGGCGGTGTGGTAGGTTGGTGCAGGCTGTAAGTAACATTACGCAGGCAAAGAGCGATGTATGGTTTGAAACGCGCGGGAAAGCGCCTATCATCTGGCGCAATATGCCGTGCCTATTCCATGTGGGCGAGTAAGGAGAGTTATTGGTGACGTCTGAAGCGCCCCATTTAGTATTGGTTGATGGTTCTGGGTTCATTTTCCGGGCTTTTCATGCTTTGCCGCCAATGAGCAACCCGGAAGGTGTTCCGGTCAATGCTGTGTATGGTTTTACCAATATGTTGACGCGTTTGCTACGTGACCATGTTGGAACCCATCTGGCTGTGATTTTTGACGCGGGGCGGCATACGTTCCGTAATGATTTATACCCTCAATATAAAGCGCATCGCCCAGAGGCCCCGGAAGATTTGCGCCCGCAATTTAGTTTGATCCGTGATGCAACGGCGGCTTTTAATGTGCCTTCCATTGAGCTCCCAGGGTGGGAGGCGGATGATTTGATTGCCAGTTATGCACGGGCGGTTGTTGAGGCGGGCGGGCGTTGTACCGTTGTTTCATCTGATAAAGATTTGATGCAGTTGATCCGCCCCGGTGTGGAGTTGCTGGACCCGATGAAGCAAAAGCCTATTCGGGATGCTGAGGTGGAAGCGAAGTTTGGTGTGCGCCCCGATCAGGTGGTGGATGTGCAAGCTTTGATGGGCGATTCAACGGATAACGTGCCGGGTGTGCCGGGTATTGGCGCAAAAGGTGCGGCCCAGTTGGTAAAGGAGCATGGGTCGTTAGAGGCGATTTTGGCGGCGGCTCCGTCCATGAAAACGTCCAAGCGTAAGCAAAATTTGATTGAACATGCGGAGGCGGCGCGTATTTCCCGACAATTAGTGTTGTTAGCGGATGATGTGCCTTTGCCGCAGCCTATTGATGGCTTGGTTTGCCGTGATGTAGAGCCGGATACGCTGCGGGACTGGCTGGCATCAATGGGGTTCCATTCTACGATTCAGCGTATGGGGATGAAGCCCGCGGCTCCTGCCGTAAAAAAAGCGGCGCCCTCTCAGGCTGATGCGGTTTCCGGCGAGAATGAGGCCGCTGTACAAGATACTGTGGTGCAGCGTCCATTCACGGGGTATCAAACCGTCATGGAGATGGATGCGCTCGACAAGTGGATTGCGCGCGCGCATGAGACGGGTGTGGTGGCCGTTGATACTGAGACAAATAGCCTCAATGCCCGTCAGGCTACGATGATTGGACTCTCTTTGGCTGTGGCCCCGGGGGAAGCCTGTTATGTGCCGTTTGGCCATGAAGGGACGTTGGATCAGCCTACAGGAATGCAACTTGATCGTACGGCCGCTTTGGAGCGTTTGGCGCCTTTATTGGCCGATGAAAGCGTTCTGAAGGTTTTTCAGAATGCAAAATACGATCTGACCGTTTTCCGCCGTGCCGGTATTGAAACCATTACTCCTATTGATGACACGATGCTGCTGTCTTACGCACAGTCAGCCGGTGAGCATGGGCAGGGGATGGATGAACTTTCAGCGTTGCATCTGGGTCATACGCCGATCAGTTATGATGATGTAACGGGTAAGGGGCGCAATCGTATTCCGTTTGCGCAGGTGGTATTGGACCGGGCTACGGAATATGCCGCAGAAGATGCCGATGTTACGCTGCGTCTGTGGGAAGTTCTGCGTCCGGGCTTGCGGACGCGTAAGGCATTGGCGCTTTACGAGGAAATGGAACGTCCGCTCATTGGTATTCTGACTGAGATGGAACATGCGGGCATCAAAGTTGATGCTGTTGAGCTGCGCCGTATGTCGGATGACTTTGAAAAGCGTATGCGTGAGATTGAAGCGGATATTCACGCGCAAGTGGGGCGAAGCTTTAACGTAGGTTCTCCGAAGCAATTGGGTGAAATTCTCTTTGATGAGATGGAGCTTCCGGGTGGCAAGCGTACGAAAAGCGGTTCTTGGGGGACAGATCAGTCAGTCTTGGAAAGTCTGGCCGAGCAGGGACATGACTTGCCGCAGAAAGTGCTGCAATGGCGGCAATTGGCGAAGCTGAAATCCACCTATGCTGATGCGTTGGTGGAACAGATGGACCAAGGGAGCCAGCGCGTTCACACATCCTACCAAATGGCGGTGACGACGACAGGGCGCTTGTCCTCTAATGAACCAAATTTGCAGAATATCCCCATTCGTACAGCAGAAGGGGCGCGTATTCGTAAGGCATTTGTTGCCGCGCCCGGTCATGTTTTGGTTTCCGCTGATTATAGTCAGATTGAGTTACGTCTTTTGGCGCATGTGGCGAAGATTGAGCCTTTGTTGGAGGCGTTTCGTTTAGGGCAAGATATTCATGCCCGTACGGCATCAGAAGTATTTGGTGTCCCCTTGGAGGGAATGGACGCTCTGACGCGTCGCCGCGCTAAGGCGATTAACTTTGGCATTATTTACGGCATTTCGGCGTATGGCTTGGCGCGGCAGTTGCAGATTTCTCCGGGGGAGGCGCGTAAATATATTGATGCATATTTTGCGAAATACCCCGGTATCCATGATTATATGGAGCGCACCAAGGAAGAAGCCCGTGAGTATGGCTATGTGCTGACGCCGTTTGGGCGGCGTTGTTATGTGCCGGGCATTAAGGAAAAGAATGGTGCGCGCCGTGGTTATGCGGAGCGTCAAGCGATCAACGCACCGTTGCAAGGTGGTGCTGCGGATATCATTAAGGCTGCGATGGTGCGTTTGGCGCAGAAATTGCCGGAAACGGGTTTGAAGGCGCGCATGCTTCTGCAAGTTCATGACGAATTGCTGTTTGAAGTGGCGCAGAATGATGCGGACGCTTTGGCCAGTTTTGTGCGTGAGCAGATGATGGCGGCTGCGTCTTTGGATGTGGCGTTGGACGTGGAAATCGGCATTGGCCAGAGCTGGGCTGAGGCCCATTAAGAAGAGGGATGTCGGTTATGGCGCAACGTAAAATGCGTATTAGCAAGTGGTTTGTCGCGGCTGTTTTTGTGGTGGCCGCGGCGGTTGGATATGGCGCCTTTGAAATCGCGTCACATGGCGGGACGGGGTGGCTAGTACAGTCTAACGGTAATGCTGTGGGCGGGAGTTTCCGGCTTGTTTCTCTTGGGGACAGCACGGTTTCTGAGGGGGATTTCCACGGGCGTTGGTTGCTTGTGTGGTTCTATGATGCGCGCACCCCTTTGCATGAAAGCCGCCCGATCTTGACGCGTTTAGAGGCGACGCGGAATGCGCTAGTGGCCAAGGGCCTACCCGTAACGGTGATTGCTGTGTCTTTGGACCCGAATATCGAGACCGATATGGCGAAGGCTTATATTTTGCCTATCGCACCGCATGTCATGCCGTTAATGGGCACGGAAAATATGATCCGCGCCATGACGGCGTTGTATCATGCACCTTACACGATGAAAGATGGGCATTTTGAGCAGGCCCCGCAGGTTGTGGTGATGGACCCGGGCAGCCATTATGCGGGTATGCTTGATACGTCTACGGATGACAGCACGTGGATTGAGCAGATTGATCACTGGGCGGCGCATTAACATGCGGCGCTGGGGGTTAGCCTGTCTGGCTGTCATGGCGGTGTTGTGTGGTGCTGTGCCGGTTATGGCGCAAGACCACTTGCCGCTGGATTGGAACGGTCAAACATTAGGCAGCCCCCATAGAGGCGGAACTTTACGCCTCACGGCGGACGGTCCGGGCGGTACCTTAGATCCGCAAATCAATTACGGCACGCAGTATATGCAGGTCTTCGTCGTGATGTATGACCCGCTTCTTGTGTATCGGCAGGCACCGGGAAAAGCCGGTTTGGAGGTCGTGCCAGATTTGGCGGAGGAGATGCCGCAGATTAGTGCAGATGGGCTTACATGGCGTTTGACGCTGCGGGAAGGGCTGAAATTTTCGGATGGTTCGCCCGTAGAGGTTGAAGATGTTGTCGCGTCGTATCGGCGTATTTTTCAAGTGGGGAGCCCGACGGCGGCCTCGTTTTATGGAAATATCGAGGGGGCGGCTGAGTGTTTGAAGGTACCGGAACACTGCCTTCTGCCCGGTGTTAGCGGTGACCCGAAAACACGGGTGATAACTTTTCACCTTATCCACCCTGATGGTGAATTTACCTATAAACTCGCTTTTCCTCATGCCGCGATTATCCCGCGTACGACGCCATTGCATGACCTAGGTATGCAGACAGCGCCCGGTACAGGGCCGTATCGCCTTACGCATTATGACCCAGAGCATGGCATGGTGCTGGAGCGCAACTCGTTCTTCCATGTATGGAACCCGCAAGCGCAAACCGATGGTTTTGTGGATCGTATTCAATATGACTTTGGTTTGTCGGATGAGGCGCAGGTTACCGCGGTGGAGCAGGGGCAGTATGACTGGATGCTGGATGCAAAGCCTGCTGATCGTTTAGGGGAAATTGGTGCGAAATATACGGGCCAGGTGCATATAGAGCCGCTTTTAGGGCTGTATTATCTGGCGATGAATAACCATGAAGTGCCTTTTACAGATGAGCGTGTACGCCGTGCCGTGAGCCTTGGGGTAAACCGCCACGCCATGACTATCTTATTCGGGGGGAGTGCGATTTCTGAGCCCTTATGCCAAATGGTGCCGCATGGGATTCCGGGGGCAGATTTGGGTATGACCTGCCCGCAAGACGTGGCCGAGGCACGGCGCTTGGTGCATGAGGCTGGAGCGGATGGGACGTCTGTGACGCTGATTGTGCCGAACCGTACGGTTGAGTTGGGCATGGGGACGTATCTGCGGAATGCTTTGTCTCAGATTGGTCTAAATGCGCAGTTGCGCCCCATTACGGCAGGTTTGGCCGATAGTTATGAGCAGAATACGGCGAACCATGTGCAGATTGCGCTGTCCTATTGGTTCGCAGATTATCCATCGCCTTCGACGTTTTTAGATGATCTGTTCGGCTGCGATAATTACCACCCGAATGCGTCCGTCTCTCCGAATTTTACGGGTTTTTGTGACCAGCATATTCAAAGCTTGATGGATCAAGCGCGGGAGCAGGTGGATGTTGCGAAGGCCAACCCGCTTTGGGAAGAAGCGGGCCGGGACATCATGGCGAAAATGCCGGGTGCACCAATGATCCAGATGAAAACGGTGGATTTTGTATCCCGTCGTTTGGGGAATTATACCTCAACGTGGCTGGATCACATGGTGTTTTCGCATGTGTGGGTGCAGTGATGCCGTGGGGGTGTTCTTCTTTTTCTGAAGAAAAAGAAGAAAAGCAATGAACGCTGAAGAACCCTAAGCCCTCAGTATATTCTGAGGGCTCGAGAACATAATCATTACAAACCAATATCCGTGCGGAAAATCTTATCCGCCCACTCAATTTTATCAGCGGCTTCATAAGCGCGCTTACGGGCTTCTTCTGCCGTTGCTGCACGGGCGCTGATGGTGAGAACGCGGCCACCATTGGCGACCAGAATACCATCGCTCAACGCTGTGCCAGCATGGAAGACGGACACGCCTTCAACGCTCTCAGCGGCTTCAATCCCACGAATGGCGCCGCCCTTTTTCGGGGCATCTGGGTAGCCATTAGCGGCGAGGACGAGCGAGATTGAGGCTTCATCGGTAAAGCGGGCCTCGGCATTGTCCAGTTTACCCTCTGCCAGTGCCGCCAGAACTGGAAGTAGGTCTGATTCTAAGCGGATAAGCAGTGCTTGAGCTTCTGGGTCACCAAAACGGACGTTGTATTCGATGAGGGATGGGCCGGTTTCGGTCAGCATCAAGCCTGCGAAGATGATGCCACGGAAGGGTGTGCCGCGTCGGTTCATTTCACGCAGCATGGGGCGCACGGTGAGGTCGAGTGCGTGTTCTTGTGCTGCGCGGTCAAAGGCTGGTGGTGGCGCAATCGCGCCCATGCCGCCTGTGTTGGGGCCGGTGTCACCATCGCCGAGGCGCTTATGGTCCCGCGCTGCGCCGATTAATACGGCTTTGTCATCCGAGCAAAATGCAAAGAGGGAGACTTCCCGACCAATAAGGCAATCTTCAATCACCAATGGCATGCCGAGCTTTTTGATCGCGTCTTCGGCTTCGTTCACGCTCTGCGCTACGACGACGCCCTTGCCAGCCGCAAGGCCGTCCGCCTTCACAACGATTGGGGCACCCTTGCGCTGGACGTAAGCGAGGGCGGCGGCCTCATCTTCAAAGCGTTCCCATGCGGCGGTTGGGATACCGGCGGCATCGGCCACGTCTTTGGTGAAGGCTTTGCTGCCCTCAAGCTGCGCGGCAGCTTGGGAGGGGCCAGCACAGGGAATACCCGCAGCAACGCAGGCATCGGCCAGACCAACAACAAGTGGGGCTTCTGGGCCGGGCACGACGAGGTCAATTTTCTCAGCCTTCGCAAAAGCCACAAGTGCCGATACGTCATCTGCCTTGATCGGCACAAGGGTCGCATGTGCGGCCATGCCGGGGTTGCCCGGTGCAGCGTATAGCGTGGTGAGGTGTGGGGAACGTGCCAAGCAAGTTGCTAGAGCGTGTTCGCGCCCTCCGGAGCCGACCAGCAAAACGCGCATGTCACTTTATCCTTTTCTCTGCGGGTGGCCCTATCATGGGGGGCTACCGTAATGGGGCTTCGTCTTTTCGCGTCCGTAGCATAGACTGGCGCAATGATGGAGAGTGAGAGCGCCCCGGCACGGGGAAATGTGCCCCAATTTAGCGTTTCTGAGATTTCTGGTGCCATTAAACGCACTTTGGAAACAGGTTTTGCGCGTGTGCGTGTGCGCGGGGAAGTGACCGAGCTCAAGCGGTATCCTTCCGGCCACGTGTATCTATCCCTCAAGGATGATGGAGGGAAGATTTCGGGTGTTATTTGGCGCGGTAGCGTGTCTCGTCTTGGGATGGTGCCGGAAAATGGCAATGAAGTCATCGCGACGGGGCGTGTGTCCTCCTATGGTGAGCGTTCCAGCTACCAACTGGTGATTGACCGTATGGAGTTCGCCGGTGAGGGTGCTCTTCTTGCAAAAATTGAGCGTTTGCGGCGGCAATTATTGGAGGAAGGTCTTTTCGCGCCAGAGCGTAAGAAGCCGATTCCTTTCCTTCCGCAACTTGTCGGGGTGGTGACGTCCCGTTCTGGTGCGGTGCTGCACGATATTCATACAACGATTGCGCGGCGTTTCCCGCGTGACCTTTTGCTCTGGCCTGTTGCCGTGCAAGGCGAAGGGGCGGCTGCACAGATTGCGGCCGCTATTGAGGGGATGGGCCAGCGCGCGCGTCGGCCTGATGTGCTGATTGTTGCCCGTGGTGGTGGTTCTCTTGAAGATTTGATGGCGTTCAATGATGAGCGGGTGCTTCGGGCCGTAGCAGCGTGTCCGATCCCTGTGATCTCTGCCGTCGGGCATGAGACGGATACGACGTTGATTGACCTTGTTTCGGATCAGCGCGCGCCGACACCAACGGCTGCGGCAGAAATGGCTGTGCCGCCTCGCTCTGATTTGGTGGCGGATTTGGCGCATCGTAATGCGCGTTTGGCGGGGGCATTAAGTCGTATTGTTCAGACTGCGCGTGCCCGGAGCGAGCAGGTGGCCGCGCGCTTGCCGGATTTGCCGAGCCTTATGGATACGGCGCGGATGCGTTTGGATGACCGGGGGCAGAGGTTGGATTTAGCACTTCCAGCCTTCGTGCAGAAAATGCGTGCCCGAAATGATCAGGTGGTCGCGCGTTTGCCAGATCTTCCGGGCTTGGTCGTAGCCGCTCGGCAGCGCTTTGAAGAGCGTGGGCAGAGGTTAGATCTTGCTCTGCCAGCGTTTGTGCAACGGGCGCGTGGTGCTTTGAATGCTCCGCAGCGGCAGTTAACGGCACCTCAATGGTTGATTGAACGGGCGACAGCACGTTTAGCCTCGACATGGCAAGCGGCTGAAGGCGCATGGGGAAAGGCTGAGCAAGGTAGGAAACTGAAGCTTGAGCGATTACGTTTAACGCCTGAACTGATGGCTGGCCCTTTGCGCTTACAGCGTACGCGTTTGGATGGTGTGGGGCGGCATCTGGAGGCGGTGTCTCCCCATGCTGTTTTGAGGCGTGGTTATGTTTTGGTGCAGGATACGCGTGGTCGTCCTGTGACGAGTGCGGACGCTCAGCCAGCGCATGGACGGGTGGTTTTGTCTTTTGCAGATGGGGAGCGTGGGGCTAAGTTGGATGTTCTACGCCCGGATGCGGGGCAGCAAACGGAATTGGAACTGTAAGCGTCAAGGATGGCGTATGTTTGAGGAAGCGGAGAAATGATGCGTAGTGTCTTAATGGGTTTTGCGCTTTTGCCGCTTCTGGCAGCGTGTGCGGATCAGCCGCCAGCATCGGCCCCTGTTCAACCAAAGATACCTCCCCAAGATTTTGCGCCAGGGTTGGTGCCAGGTGCAGAGCCTTTAGCAGCAGGAAATACGGTACAGAATGATCCGTCTGCTGCTGTTGATACGCCTCTTTGCGGTACGGCTTTGCGGGAAGCGAACCAAGCAGGAGCTGTGGTGTACCCTCAGCCGAAGATGGCGTCTTCATCTTGCCCGCGTAATGCGTGTTTTGACGCTTTGACAGGGACGTTCATTGCGGCAGATGGGCAGAGAAGTGTTTGCCGTTAAAGTCTTGCTTGTGATGGTCACTAAAAAAAGCCGCCCAATATAGGGCGGCTTTTTTTTGTATGTTCACGACAAGGGAGGTGGAGCGCTTTAGCGCTTCCACCAGCCTGCACGTGGTTTCTTAACGGCAACGTCATCAATGTTGATAGGCTGTAGTGCCGGAGCTTCTTCTGTGGTCGGAGCGGTGACTACGTCTGCGTCCGTTTTGCGGCCACGCGTACGGCGCGGTTTGGCCGGGGCGCTAGAGGCACTGTCATCAGATGCTGCTGATGTGTCTATACTCGGTACATCGGCTACTGCGTCTTGTGGTGCTGGTTTGCGGCGGCGCACCGTACGACGTGGTTTGGCGTCAGCCTCTGCAGTCGATGCAGCGTCTTGCGAAACACTGGCGGGTGCTGTGTTTTCAAGAGCAACAGGTGAGGCGCTTACCTCTTCCGTGTGTGTTCTGCGGCGACGGCCACGACCGCGCTTTGGCGCGGTGTATTCATCCGCAGCAGGAGCACTGTGCTGTTCGGGCTGCTCACGGTCATGAGGTTGGGCCGCGTATTCAGGCTCAATCGCCTGTGCTACGGGGCGTTCAACCGGACGCTCATGAATAGCAATCGGCTTGCTGGTGCGTACCGGTGCCGGACGTGAGGACTGAGACATTTCAGCTTGTTCGATGACATCGAAAATATCAAAGCTGCCGCCGAACGGATTTGCAGGGGTAGGGCCTGCGTAAGAGCGGTTAGGTGCTTTAGGTTTTTCTTGCTCGAAACGCTGTGGTTTGGGTGCCTCTGCTGGCGTGGTTTCATTATCCTTTTGCAGGCGCTTGAAACGTGTACGACGGCGGCCGGGAATTAACCCAGTTTCTGGATCAGCTTGCTCTGCGGTTGGTGCAGTACGTGCTGGTTCAGCAGCGCGCGGCTGTTCATTGGACTGCGCATCATGTGAGTTGTGCTCACGGGAATTGAAGTCGTTTTGCTCACCTTGTTCGTAGTCACGGCGGTTACGATTGCGGCGACGACGGCGGCGCTTACGGCCTTGGTCGTTACCGTTATCGTGCTCATCGCCTTGGAATGAGGCGTTGTAATCCGCGTTATAGGACGTGTTTTCCTGTTGAGCTTCCGGTGCAGGGCGCTCGATAGGCAGGGGAGCTACAGCGGATTCATGCTCTGGCTGTTGCCGGTGCGTGGGGGCTGCATCCTCAATAATGTCAACGGTTTTGACGTGACGTGGTGCTTGGTGCTGTGCTGGAGCAGGTGTCTGCGGAGCAATCCGCTCGATACGAATATCGGATGCAACCAAGTTGTCATCGGCTTCGAAGACCACGCGCATGCGGTGGCGTGTTTCGATATCCGTAAGCCATGCGCGTTTGTTGTTCAGAATGTACAGCGCAATGTTCGAGCGAACATAGGCAGCAATCTCTGAAGCGCGCTGACGTGCCCCTTCTTCATCAATAGCACGCAGAATGTGTAGAGCGGCGCTGTCTGTGCCACGGACAAAGCCAGTGCCTTGGCAATGTGGACAGGGGGACAGAACGGCTTCTGCAATGGAAGGGCGCAGACGTTGACGAGACATTTCGAGCAAGCCGAAATGTGAAATATGCCCGACTTGGATGCGTGCACGGTCTGAGCGCAGGGCTTCCTTGAGGCGCTTCTCAACCTGTGCATTGTGACGGCGGCTTTCCATGTCGATAAAATCGATCACGATCAGGCCCGCGAGGTCACGGAGGCGTAATTGGCGTCCTACTTCTTCAGCGGCTTCGAGGTTAGTCCGCAATGCGGTTTCCTCAATGTTGCGCTGAGAGGTGGACTTACCGGAGTTCACGTCAATCGAGACGAGGGCTTCGGTCTGGTTAATGACCAGATACCCACCGGAACGCAGGCGCGCTGTCGGGGAGAACATGGCATCCAGATGCCCTTCGACATTGTAATGTGCGAAGAGGCTTTGGCCACGGTTTTGCCAGAGCTTCACCTTGTTGGCGTTATGCGGCATGAGCAGGCGCATAAATTCGCGTGCGCTTTTCCATGCCTGCTCACCATCGACCATGACGTCATCAATCTCTTTCGAGAAGAGATCACGGATGGCGCGTTTGATCAGGTTCGCTTCCTCATAGATGAGGGTCGGCGCGACGGAAGAGAGGGCGTGTGAGCGGATATCGTCCCATAATTGGAGCAGATATTCGCAGTCGCGCGTGATTTCTGGGCCGGGGCGACCGGCTCCCGCTGTGCGGACAATCATGGCCATTGCGCGGGGGAGTTCGAGCTCTGCGATGATGTCACGCAGACGGCGACGATCGGACTCGGAGGTGATTTTGCGGGAGACGCCACCGCCGCGCAGGGCGTTGGGCATCAGGACGCAGTAACGGCCCGCCAAAGAGACGTATGTAGTCAGAGCCGCGCCCTTATTGCCGCGTTCTTCCTTAACGACTTGAACCAGAAGTACCTGACGGCGGCGGATGACTTCTTGAATTTTGTAGTTGCGTAAGAAGCGTGCCGTGCGGCGTGATGCGGCGTTTTCTTCGCCGGTATCGTGCTCACCGCCAACAATTTCTGGAAGGCGGCGATCGGCGTTGTCGTCGTCTTCGTTATGTTGTGGTTCAGGCTCAGGGCTGTCCTGTATTTCAGCAGCATCTTCCTCTTGCAGGCTCAGAAGTTTTTCGCGGTCTGCGATAGGAATCTGGAAATAATCAGGATGAATTTCGCTGAATGCCAAGAAGCCGTGACGGTTTCCGCCGTAATCGACGAAAGCGGCTTGCAGGCTCGGTTCAACCCGAATGACCTTAGCGAGGTAGATGTTACCCTTAAGTAGTTTGCGTGATGATGTTTCTACATCATAGTCTTCAACGCGATCACCATTCATGACCACGACACGCGTTTCTTCCGCGTGTGTGGTGTCGATCAACATGCGCTTGTTCATGGAAAGCTGAACTCCATGGCGCGGCCGCCTGCTCAGTGAGGCTGGTCTGCGCGCCAGATTGTGCGGGGTGACGGGGGCGCAACACACTGGACAACCGAAAGCTTGACCGGGTTGATTCCGGTGCAGCAGGGTTGCAGGTTGTGATCATGTCCTGAGACATTCGACCCCTAAAAATATTATCTGGCCCTGTTAAAACAGGGGCCACTCTCAAAATGCTCCACAAGAGATTACGCATCTCATATCGGTGGAGTTGCCTGACCAAAATGGCCAAATCAGGACAGGATGCCATCATATTGGGTGGCAGCCTATCAAACGACGTGGCTTTTTGGCCCATGGATTGTTGTATTGAACAGGGGGCGGGAGGATTATCGGGTCACCGCCGCTCAAGCCAAGAGACAACTTATCCGTGTGCAAGTGTGGCTGAAAGATTGAACTCTGGCAAGTCTCAGTTGAAACTGTTGTTTCTATTCGGTGTTTGCCATGATGCCGACATGGTTTGTGGCTGTAATGCCTGACAGATGTAATTGGCCGTTATAGAATGGTGCAGGTGGGTAATGACGCTGATACGCAAATCATCAAGTGCATTGATTGCCACGCCTGATGTGCAATCTGTACCGCCTGTATCGCGCCGTATTGTGGTGGGCGGTCTCTTGAGTGTGGGGTGCGCTGGTAGCGTGTCGGCACATTCTTTACATCATGGGCATCATGTTGCGCCGAAAGCATTGGCGGCACCATACGTCAAGCGTGGGATACAGCCGCCGCCGCCGTTGATTATGTTGGATCCGGGGCATGGAGGGAAAGACCCGGGAGCTATTGGCGTTTCAGGAACGTATGAGAAGCATATCTCAGAGGCTGCTGCAAAAACGCTGCATGATTCTTTGGTAGCAACGGGGCGCTACCGTGTGGTTATGACGCGTGCGGATGATCGTTTTATACCGTTGGATGGTCGGGTTGAACTGGCTCAGAAGCATCAGGCGTCTTTGTTTGTGTCTATGCATGCGGATGCCTTGCATGACCCAGAGGTACGAGGGGCGTCAGTCTATACACTTTCGGGGGGGGCGTCTGATGCGCAGACGGAGGCTTTGGCGCGTAAAGAGAACAGTGCTGACCGTTTTGCAGGGCCGGCGTTTCATGGTGTTTCGCCGGAAATCCAACAAATTTTATCCAGTTTAGTCTCGGAAGAGACGCGGCGCGGATCGGCGCATATGGCGGCAAGTGTGGTTGAATCTTTTCAAAATCGTATTGGGTTATTGGCGCATCCGTCACGTCATGCGGCATTTGTTGTGTTGAAGGCGGCTGATATTCCATCGGTTTTGGTAGAGATGGGTTTTATGTCTAATCGTATGGATGAAGCCGCTTTGCGCCAGCAGAGCCACCGGGCGCAAGTGGCTTCGGCCATGAAGGTGGCGATTGAACGTTATTTCGCATCCCGGCCGTCACTAGCGGCAGGGTAGGGGATTTATTTTTAAAACTTCCCTTGCGTCCTGCGCAAGAATCGTTCAGGTTCCGGCTCATGATTATTGCTATCCGTCTTCTGCTTCGACTTATTAGCCCCTGAACGCGTTTTCAGCCGGGTGCGAAGCCCATTGCGTTCAGGGGGAGTGGTTTTTGATACACCTGAACATATAGACGGTAGTTCTCATGGCTTTTCAGCATCCTTCTTTCGGTAGCATTTCAGACGATCGTGTCATTATTTTTGACACAACACTGCGTGACGGTGAGCAATCTCCCGGTTTCTCAATGAACATTGAAGAAAAGCTGCGGATGGCGCATGCGCTGGGTGAGCTGGGCGTTGATGTCATCGAAGCGGGCTTTCCGGTTGCTTCTGCGGGTGATTTTGAGAGTGTACGCCGTATTGCTGAGCATGTGCGTGGGCCTGTGATCTGTGGTCTGGCGCGCAGTGGCGGTAAGCGCGATATTGAATCTGCTGGTGAGGCATTGCGCCAAGCGGAACGGAAGCGAATTCATAACTTTATCTCTACATCCCCTCTGCACATGAAATACAAGCTGCGGATGGAGCCAGAAACGGTGCTGGAGATCATCGCAGAAGGTAACCGTAAGGCGCGTCAATTCACGGATGATGTTGAATGGTCTGCGGAAGATGGTTCTCGTACAGAAGCTGACTTTTTGTGTCGCTGCGTGGAAGCGGCTATCCGCAATGGTGCCACAACGATTAACATCCCCGATACGGTAGGTTTCGCGACGCCTGAAGAGATGCGTGCTATTTTCACGATGCTGCGTGAGCGTGTTCCGGGGGCGTCTGATGTGATTTTCTCAGCACATAATCATAACGATCTTGGTTTGGCGGTTGCGAATACGCTGGCTTCTGTGGATGGTGGTGCGCGTCAGATTGAATGCACGATCAACGGTATTGGTGAGCGTGCTGGTAATGCAGCTTTGGAAGAAATTGTTATGGCGCTCAAGACGCGTCATGATCAATATGGCCGTGTTACGGGGATTAAAACGCCGAAATTGCTGGGTATGTCACGTATGCTGGCCACGATTACGGGGTTTGATGTGCAGCCGAACAAAGCGATTGTTGGGCGTAACGCATTCGCGCATGAAAGTGGTATCCATCAAGATGGCGTGCTGAAAAATGCAGCCACTTATGAGATCATGACGCCAGAAAGTGTGGGGTGGACCAAGACGTCATTGGTTTTGGGCAAACATTCCGGTCGGGCGGCCTTCCGTGATAAATTGGCGCAATTGGGTTATGCGGAACTGGAGGATGAAGCGCTGAACGCAGCCTTTGCGCGCTTTAAAGATCTGGCGGACCGTAAAAAAGATGTGTTCGATGATGATATTCGCGCGCTGGTCGATGATGAGAGCCGTGATCATGAGCGTGTTCGCCTTGTTGCGTTGGAATTGAGTGGTGGTACCAAGCAGCAAGCGCATGTGAAGCTGGAAATTACGGTTGATGGTGCGGTGCAGTATGTTGCAGTGTCTGGGAATGGGCCGGTAGATGCGGCGTTCCGTGCTATTGGGCAGGCATTCCCGCATACGGCGGAGTTGGCCTTGTTCT
Source organism: Neokomagataea thailandica NBRC 106555 (assembly GCF_001598495.1). GTDB lineage: Bacteria > Pseudomonadota > Alphaproteobacteria > Acetobacterales > Acetobacteraceae > Gluconobacter > Gluconobacter thailandicus_A. Next base: position 82,642 of record NZ_BCZB01000010.1, on the reverse strand, counting down.
CTGTGGCGAATGTAACGGAAGGCACGGATGCGCAAGCACGGACGACGGTGCGTTTGAAAGAGAATGGCAAACTGGTTGATGGGCAGGGGGCTGATGCGGATACGGTCGTTTCTGCAGTGCGTGCTTACATCCATGCATTGAACAAGTTGCTGGTAAAGCGTGACCGTGCAGAGCCGGAGGCGCTTTAATAATAACCGTTACAATTCGTGATATAAAATTATAGACAGAATCGTAACGGATGATAGTGTGATCTCCTTTCGGTAAGGGAGATCACGATGCCGCATGAGTGGCTTTATTCGGCATCCGGCCTGTTGGTAGGTTTTTTAGTGGGTGTCACGGGAGTTGGTGGCGGCTCATTAATGACGCCACTTCTCATTTTATTTTTTGGTACAAAGCCGCAATCTGCTGTGGGTACGGATCTTCTGTATGCGGCGATCACCAAAATTGTAGGTACGGCGCTAAATCGTCGTTTGGGCATGGTGCAATGGCGTATTGTTTTCCTGCAAATGTTGGGGAGCTTACCGACAGGCTTGGTATGTTTGTTGTTTTTGCATCATGCAGGGCCATCTGAGGCGACGTCGCATGTGATAAAACTTGTGCTGGCAATCGCATTATTGATTATAGCGCCACTTATTGTGTTGAAGCCGTGGTTGGGTCGTTTGGCGGCGGATCGTCCGCCTTTATCGTCACGGGTGGAAATCGGTTTGACGGTTCTGCTTGGGGCCGTGTTGGGGGCATTGGTGACGCTGACCTCCGTTGGTGCGGGGGCGATTGGGATGGCGGCTTTGACGGCGCTCTATCCACGCTTGAATACGCGAATACTCGTTGCAACGGATATAGCGCATGCTGTGCCGTTAGCCTTGCTGGCGGGTGGGGGGCACTGGTTGGAAGGTGCGGTTGATACAACGGTGCTGATTGCGCTGTTGTTAGGGTCTATTCCCGGAATCTTTTTGGGGACGTTGTTTGCGGACCGTCTGTCAGATGGTGTTCAGCGTTGGGTGTTGGGGATTTTGCTCTTTGTGATTGGTGTACGGATGGTTTGAGCTGCTAGGTTGGATGGGTAAGGTTGCGAAATAAAAAGTATGTGGCGGGCATGTATTTTCGGGGATTAAAACTGCTTGCGGGCTATACTGGTCAGTATGCCCGTTATTCAATATGGTACTGATATATAATAACGAGAAGAATATAATTTCGGATGATCATTTTTGTGTTAAGCTTTGGATATTAAGTCCAAAGCTTAACGTGGTATTTATGCAGCTATATTTTTATTTAAATTATCTATTTTAACGTAGATCGTTGATGATATTAATTCAATGGATAGAACTGAATTTGATGTGGTTTTTGTATGTGATATCGGAAGGAGAGATTGCCCAGATGTCCAGCGATTATTGCTGCTTTCGATCCCATGCCACCCATTAAGGTTTGAAACGTGTAAGTGGTCTTGAATTTTTTTTGTGCAGTCTTTCTCAAAGAGTGTGACCTCTCCGATGAGAACTCCTAATGTTCGTCTGTCATCTATAAATGGTCCAACGGTTATGCTGGGAGCGCTTGCATTCGACATAAGCCAGATATTGTGAGTGCCGGCTGGAACGTGGAAAATATGATGTTTCCCGTTGATGCGAACGGTATCAAGGCGTTCACCTTTTTCGGTCATAAGGTGTAGGTCGTGCTCTTCCGTGAGATGCTCTGGTGCAGCCTGCTTTGGGAGGTTGGACGATTGGGCGCGTGCAAGAATGTTTTTGAAGAGTGGTTCTACAAAATCACGACTGGTCGAGAGTGGGGCGGCAGCATTTTTCCAAGTCAGGTTCCGAGACGTCGGTAAGGGCATAATCTGTACACCCTCGTGAAAACGGTTAATGTTACCGGTATCGAGATAGCTTTCTGTAAGGACACCATCCGCAATAATTATGGCGTGATTTTCCATTTCAACATGATAGAATGTGTAAGAAGTAATTGAACGATCATAGAAAATTGAGTGATTATTGACGAGCATACGTACGGGAACAAAGTTCCCGTTGAAGAACAGGCAATGTTCGGCTGTAATCAGCATGTCTTTAAACGGTACACCATCAGCAAGAGCATCTTTGAGAACTCTCACTGGGTAGTTGGAGGCAGTGATATGTCGGCCTTGTCTAACGGTGCGAGATGTTTTCCCGACCCAACGGACGGCTTCTACTGTCTGTTCACCGTTTCTCAGAACAATGATCTTATCATTGGCTGTAAGAGTCTCAACGGCTTTGTAGCCTTCAGGCGTCTCTATCATAGATCCCGCGAGGAAGCAGGGGTCAAAATCATCATCACCGCCAGTTAGAGCAATATTTGTTCCAGTATTTGGATTTTTTACAAAAAATGTATTTGAATTTTGATCGTACTGATACTTAAGTTCATTTAGATTAATGATGTTTTGTGAAACAATATAATATTTTCCGTCTTTGTCCTGAAATATAAATTCTTTCCGGCCTTTCCCGTTCTGGGCTGTTCCACCATATTCAGTGCTTTCATTATAAAAAGGGTAGTATAACCTTGATGAATCATTGTTTAGGTAGAAAAATTTTGTGCCTTTTTGTGAAATTCCGAAGGTGATTTCGACAGAGTTTTGAACGTTAGAGACAGCGTAATCAGTATTGCTAGAATCTGTAGGGGTAAGCCTTCCTATATTAAGAATGTAAGTTCCTGACGTTGGAATCTGTTGGTGTATGTCAGGATTTTTTGTTGCGCTCATAGGGAACTTTCTCCGATATGCTGGTTGCCTTTAATTCGGAGTGCAGTAAGCGCAATAAAATTTCTAATCAATATATATTTTAATTAAAGAATTTTATTTTATTTATTTCATATTGTGTACGCGAGAAATATATCCATTTTTTTTAGGTAAAAAATTAACACATTAATTTTATTTTTTTATATATTGTTGTGTCTAATCATTTTTTTTCAATGGAATTGGGGAGCATTGTTTGGGGCGGGGTGTTTACTGAAAGTTTATGTGTTTTGTACATGATGTTGTCGCGTTTTTTTGGGAGGTGGCGTGATGCGGCGCTATGGTTTGCGTGCCCCGCCAATGGGAAGAGATTAAGAAACGTCACTTAGCTGAGGGGAGTGTCGGTAGCGCGGATTTTGACAGTCGCTTTATTATGGATGCGATGAGTGTTGATTTGGGTCTGTCGTTAATCCGCCGCATTGTCGTCCAATGCCTTGATTAGATGCTTTCGGATAGATTGCGGAAAGCCCGTTCGATCATGACCGTTGTGTATCAACGATGTAAATGCTGATGCACGCTTTTTCAGCCTCCAAAACGCACAAGGAGGTTACGCCGAGGGATGATGGAGTGATAACGGTATTATAAACGATCTCTCCAAGTGTCTTGAATATCGTTATGACTGCTCGTGTGGGCGCGTATTCGGTGTGAATCGGATGACGTTTAACGGATGGAGCTGTTGAATGTAGGCCCCGTTATTTCAAGTAATAGGGGCCTACAGCGCTATTATTGGGTGAGAGTATGCCTTAATAATCGTTGCGTGGATGATGGCGGCTCGGTGTTGTTGCCGCGCCGAGAGCAGCCCCTGTGCCGCCACCCGCGAGTGCGCCAATGGCCGCGCCATGACCGCCGCCGGCTATTGCGCCGAGAGCCGCGCCGGCCCCCGCACCGAGAAGAGCGCCACTGCCTGCGCGTGCGCCACTATCATAGGGGTTGCCGCATGCTGAGAGGGCAAGGGCACAGAATGTGAGGGCAGCGAGGCTGTGGGAGCGTGTAGGAGTCTGCATGATAAACGGGAACCTGTGTTGAATAATGCATAGACCTTCAAGGTGAAGTGTCTACATGAAAGATGGTAGCTCATGAACTGGGCTTAATAAGGTGCTGAGAAGGTGGCTGGATTGCGGCAAGATATAATTTTTTGTTGCGACTGGGCGATAAGTTCCCTTTTGGCTATCATTTGATGCTTGTTACACGATAGTTCCTCTTGTCGTATCGTAGTGGGGTCGGTAAGTCCCATTCTGAATTGGAACTGCGTTGCTGCCGCCTTAGCGTTGCGCCAGGAGTATTAAATGTTTTCTCGTTTGCTGGGCCTCATGTCGGCCGACATGGCGATTGACCTCGGCACTGCCAACACCTTGGTTTATGTTAAGGGCCGGGGTATCGTTCTTGACGAACCATCTGTTGTGGCTATCGCGGATGTACGCGGTAAAAAGCAGGTCTTGGCTGTCGGTAATGAAGCCAAACAGATGGTTGGGCGTACCCCCGGAAATATCACGGCCATTCGTCCATTAAGAGACGGTGTTATTGCGGATTTTGAAGTTGCTGAAGAGATGATTAAGCACTTTATTCGCAAGGTGCATAACCGTCGTGCGTTTGCGACGCCGCAAATCATTATTTGCGTTCCATCTGGTGCTACGGCTGTTGAACGCCGTGCCATTCAGGAAAGTGCGGAAAGTGCCGGAGCGCGCAAGGTATTGCTGATTGAAGAACCGATGGCTGCGGCGATTGGTGCTGGGCTTCCTGTGACGGAGCCGTCAGGCAGTATGATTGTTGATATTGGCGGTGGCACCACAGAAGTGGCGGTGATTTCTCTGGGTGGGATTGTCTATGCGCGTTCAGCGCGTGTTGGCGGTGACCAGATGGATGAAGCCATTATCTCTTATATCCGTAAGACATATAACTTGCTGGTGGGGGAGAGCTCGGCTGAACGAATTAAAATTGAACTGGGGGCAGCGATGCCGCCTGATGACCGCTCTAATCCGGATGGCCCACTGACGGAAATTAAAGGGCGTGATTTGATCAATGGCGTGCCACGGGAAGTGGTGGTGAGCCAGGCGCAGGTTGCGGAAAGCTTGGCAGAGCCGGTGCAGCAGATTGTTGATGCTGTGACGACGGCTCTGGAAAACACGCCGCCTGAATTGGCTGCAGATATTGTCGATAAAGGTATTGTTTTGTCGGGTGGTGGTGCTCTGCTTTATCGGCTGGATGAAATTTTACGTCTTTATACAGGGCTCCCGGTTACGGTTGCGGAAAATGCTCTCTCTTGTGTCGCTTTGGGCACTGGGCGCGCTTTGGAAGAAACGCGGCGTTTACGTAGTGTGCTGAGCAGTATGTATTAAGAGCCAAAACGGCTATTATGCTCTCTATTCATGCCAAACAGATTGTAGCACGGGCATCTTTGGCCGTGCTGGTGATGTTAGCGGTTGGTCTTCTTGTTCTGGGCTGGGCGAAGCGTTCAGCCGTAGATGAAGCGCGTTTGCTTGCGGCTGATCTGCTCGCGCCAGCTTATCATGCGATGGTGTGGCCGCAGATTCAGGTGAGGCATTGGGTTGAAGACCTACATGGCGCGACGGACTTGGCTCGTGAGTGCAGTCGTCTGCGTGAAGAAAATCGTGCGCTGAGGCATTGGTATGACGTGGCGGTGGTGTTGGCGAACGAAAATGCGCAACTGAAAGATAGTTTGCATTGGATTCCAGAGCCGGTGCCACAATATGTAACGGGGCGTGTTACGCGTGATGATGGGGGGCTCTACGCGCGTGCGGTTTTGTTGGATGTAGGGGATGGTCATGTTGTACGCGCTGGTGATGTGGCCTTGGACGCGGCGGGTTTGGTTGGGCGCGTAACGGAAGTGGGGCCGCACACAGTCCGTGTATTGCAAATTAATGATGATGCGAGCCGGATCCCGGTGACGCTTACGACATCGCGAGCGGATGCGATTATGGTGGGGGATGATGGGGCGATGCCGCGTTTGATGTATTACCCACAGGATCAGCATCCCATCGAGGGGGAGCGTGTGCAGACACGCGGGCAAAGCACAATGCCTGCGGGTTTGCCGATTGGGAGTGTGCATTATAGTGCGCCTAATCATCCTGTTGTTGTGCCGGATGCTGATTTGGCGCGCCTCGATATTGTTCGTATTTTTGATTATGGTGGTCAAAGTTTGGTGGCGCCGGACGCACCAGGACGTGTGAAAGCACGTGTTATGGATGCAAAGCCCCTTTCGTCAGACAGTGCGATGTTTGGGCTGCCGTTTTTATTGCAGTCTTTACCGGTTCCTGCGGCGAGTGGTCATTAAGTATGGTCGCTGAGCGTTCGACCCCAAGTTTGCATTCTGCCGTAGAGCCAAAGCAAACATGGCGTTTGGTTTTGGATCGGATGTTCCGCTCTGCAATGCCAACGCTGTTGCTGATCGCTGTTATCATCTTCTTATCGGCCCCGTTTGGTGTGCCGGGGCAGGAAGAGATGCAGTTGGGCGTGGCTTTGTGTGCTGTGTGGTTTTGGGGGCAGACGCGCCCACGTCTTATGCCTACGCCTGCGGTATTTCTGTGCGGAATTGTTTTAGAGCTTTACAGCTTTGGGCCGCCGGGACTGGCGGTTTTGGCGTTACTCGTCTTTTATGGTGTGGCGAGGCATTGGCGCTATGCACTGGCGCAGGTGAGCTTTATTTTGGTTTGGCTCATTTTTGCACTTTTTGTCATACTCACATGCTGTCTTCAGTGGTTGCTTGTTTGTATCCATGCTTTTGCGTTTTTGTCACCTATGCCCGGTGTCTTTCAGGCCGTGCTGACGGTTGGCCTTTATCCAAGCCTTATGGCTTTGTTCTCTTGGGGTAGTCGCACGTTTGCGAATCCTGACTGCGCTTAGGTTTGCTACTAGAGTAGCTTTTGTCGCTCTGCTTTTTCGGACTTGAACACGCACCTCATGTTTTCACGCACGCGCAAATCTCGTTTGTTGCAAAACCTCTTCAAAAGAGGTGATGGAGCCGTACGCTCGTCGCGCGGCGTGTTTACGCGCCGGGCTTTGGCCGTCATGGCAGTGCAGGCAGGGGTGTTGGGCGTTTTGGGGCGGCGTTTACATACGTTGCAGCTTCATGAAGGTGAGCATTTAAGGCAATTAGCCGAGAGAAACCGCACGAGTAAGCGTCTTTTGGCACCAGCTCGGGGGCCTATTCAGGATCGTTTTGGCCGTTCTTTGGCAGAGAATAAAGTGAGTTGGCGTGCGCTGCTGATGCCGGAAGAAACGACGGATGTGGCTGCGGTGATTGAACGATTTGGCACGTTTATTAATTTGGATGAGCATGATCACGCACGTATTGAGCGTGATCTGAAGCATTTGCGTAAGTATGTTCCGGTAACATTGCGGGAGTTTTTATCATGGGATGATATGGCAAAGATTGAGCTTAACGCACCATCTTTGCCGGGTGTTTTGGTTGATGTTGGTTCGACGCGTCTATATCCGCTAGGGGAGTTAACATCGCATTTGGTGGGTTATGTTGCCCCTCCGAATGAGGGAGATGTTGCGCATGATGTGACGTTATCTTTACCTGGAATGCGTGTCGGTCGTGCTGGTTTGGAGCAGACGCAGGAAGCATTGCTTCGTGGAGAGCCAGGCTCGGTTGAGATGGAAGTCAATGCTCATGGGCGGGTTATTGGGGAGTTGGATCGGGCAGAAGGTCAGCAAGGTACTACGGTACGTCTGACGCTGGATTCAGTGTTGCAAGAGCAAGTGCGGGCGAGCTTGGGTGACCGTGTGGCGAGTGCGGTTGTGATGGATTGTCGTAATGGTGAGGTCTTGGCGATGGTCAGCACGCCATCGTTTGATCCATCGCTTTTTGACTCAGGCGTGAGCCATGCCCAGTGGAATGCATGGGTGGAGGACCCTAAGACACCGCTCGTTGATAAAGCCGTTTCGGGGTTATATCCACCCGGTTCTACGTTTAAGCCAGCCGTTGCCATGGCCGCTTTGAAAGCAGGTTCTGTTTCTCCGCAAGATCGTTTTATGTGTCCCGGTTATTTTGATATGGGAGGAGTACGCTTCCACTGTTGGAATAAATACGGGCATGGTTCGATTGATATGCGTGAGGCGCTTAAGTATTCCTGCGATGTTTATTTCTACGAAGTGGCTCGCCGTTGCGGAATGGATCCGATTAAGGATGTCGCCAATACGATGGGGCTCGGGGTTCCGTTGGGGATTGAGCTTCCGCATGCTCGCTCGGGTGTGATTCCAACGCCGGAATGGCGGCGCCAGCATGGTTATCACTGGAATGGTGGTGATACGGTCAATGCAGGTATTGGCCAAGGTTTTGTGCAGGTTACGCCCTTGGCGTTAGCCACTTATGCGTCTCGTATTGCGTCGGGGCGGAATGTGCAGCCGCATCTTTTACGCACGATGAATGAGCATTTATCGTCCTTATCTGCGTCTGACACGGTACCTAATTTAGAGGTGCCACAGGAGCATTTGAGCGTGGTGCGTGCAGGGATGTTTGCCGTTGTGAATGACCAGCATGGGACGGCGCCGAAAGCACGCCTTGATTTGCCGAGTATTACAATGGCTGGGAAAACGGGGTCTGCACAGGTGCGCCGTGTGTCACGAGCGATGCGTGAATCAGGGCATTTTAACTCGGCTAATTTGCCGTGGGAATATCGCCCGCATGCGCTGTTTATTTGTTTCGCGCCTTATGATGATCCGCATTATGCCGTGTCGATTGTGGTTGAGCATGGGAATGCAGGTGCGGATGAAGCGGCTCCTCTGGCTAAGAAAATTATGACGGATACCTTGCTGCGTGATCCGGCCAATCAGGCGCGTCCACCGGGTCAGACGGTTGCTCGTACAGATTCAGGGCAAGGCTGATGCGTAATAGTTTAGGGTTTTTGCGGCGTGAAAAGCGCCTGTTGCGGGCTGAGCCAGATTTTCGGCCGTTGGCGCGTTTGATGCAGGTGAACTGGTTTTATGTTCTGTTGATTTGCATGTTGGCAGGGGTTGGTTACATCGCGCTGTATTCCGCCGGGGGCGGGTCATCTCATCCGTTTGCTGGGCCGCAAATGGTGCGCTTTGGGTTGGGGTTGGTCATGATGATTGGGGTGGCGTTAGTGCCGCCTCGTGTTCTGCGACTGATGGCGTGGCCTATGTATGGTGTTGCTTTGCTTTTGCTTGGGCTTGTTCTGAAAATGGGGCATGTCGGTAAGGGGGCGGAGCGTTGGGTGAATTTGGCGGGTTTGCAGTTTCAGCCATCTGAATTTGCTAAAATTGCGCTTGTTTTGGCGTTGGCTACATGGTTCCATCGTACTGGACCTGAGCGGTTAGGTAATCCATTACGGTTAATTTTCCCGGCGATTATTACTCTGCTTCCGGTTCTTTTGGTTCTTAAGGAGCCAAATCTAGGCACGGCAACTATTATTGGTGTAATTGGGGCAACGTTATTTTTCTCCGCTGGTATGCGGTTATGGCAAATTATTGCGCTGGTAGCGCCGATACCTTTTTTGGGTAAGTTTATTTACAGTCATTTGCATGATTACCAAAAGGCGCGTATTGATACGTTCTTGCATCCTGAGCGTGACCCCTTGGGGGCTGGATATAATATTATTCAATCCAAGATTGCTTTAGGCTCTGGTGGCATGTGGGGTGAAGGCTACCTGCATGGCAGTCAGGGGCAGTTGAGTTTTCTTCCGGAAAAGCAGACAGATTTTATCTTCACTATGATTGGTGAAGAATGGGGCTTTGTTGGCGGTATAGCGGTTATTGGTTTGTTAGGCACGCTGGTCTTGGGCGGTATGCTCATCGCTTTGCGGAGCCGTAATCAGTTTGGGCGTTTGCTGGGTTTGGGCATCGCTATGGATTTCTTTTTGTATTGTGCGGTTAATCTTTCGATGGTGATGGGGGCAATCCCGGTTGGTGGGGTGCCGTTACCGCTGATTTCGTATGGTGGCTCTGCGATGTTGACGATGATGTTTGGTTTTGGGCTTTTATTATCGTCATGGGTTCATCGGAATGAGATGGACCCTGAATAAAGTCGCATTGTTCTATGAGGTTATGTTGGACACTCCCCCTGAATAAGGGGGAGTGTTTTTGTTTTTAGCCGTCGATTTGGCTGAAATCCGCAATGAGACCAGTGGTCGTGCGGAATGTTGCCAGAAGGCGGAGGCGGTTTTTCCGAATATCAGCCTCTGGTGCATTCACAATGACGGCTTCAAAGAAGTGGTCGAGCACGGGGCGCAGGCTTGCAATGGCGTGCATGGCTTGCGTGAAGTTCTCGGCCTCTAGGGCCGTCTTGGTGTCTGAAACTGCCGCCGTGAGAGCGGTTGCCAGAGCGCGCTCTTCGTCTTGCGTGTAGAGAGACGCATCAGGCTCACCTGTGTGTGGGCCGTCCTTTTTATCTTCAATGCGCAAGATATTGGCTGCGCGCTTTGCAGCAGTCAGAAGATTTTTGCCATCTTCTGACTGGATCATGGCAGAGAGTGCATCTGTGCGGGCGAGTAGACGGACGAGGTCGCCATCCAGGCCGCCAGCCAAGGTTGCCGCGAGGACATCGTAGCGTGCGCCTTCGCTGCGGAGTTGTACGCGCAGGCGTTCTGCAATGAAGGATGGCAGGGTCTTTAATGTTTCACCATTACGGCCAGCGGCGGCCTCGGTGATGAGTGCCATCAGGTCAAGACGCAGGCCGTTATCGCGGATGGTACGGATCACGCCGAGTGCAGCGCGGCGCAGTGCGTATGGGTCCCCGGACCCGCTGGGTGTTTCACCGATGGCGAAGAAACCGGCCAGAAGATCGAGGCGGTCAGCCAAGGCTACAGCTATGGAGACAGGTGCTGTTGCCGTTGCGTCAGCTTGGCCGCGTGGCAGGTAATGCTCGGATACGGCTCGCGCGACGGCTTCTGCTTCACCGTCATGCGCTGCGTAATAGCCGCCCATGACGCCTTGCAGCTCTGGGAACTCCCCAACCATGCCGGTGGTGAGGTCCGCCTTGGACAGAAGGCCAGCACGTTCAGCATGGGTAATGCTGGTGGCATCGAGACCCATGGCCTGTGCAACCTTTCCAGCAAGGGCTGAGATGCGTTGTGCGCGTGCGCCTTGTGTGCCGAGTTTCGCATGGAATGTTACGGCATCAAGGGCAGCAACGCGCTCGGCAAGTGGGGTCTTGCGGTCAAGGTCCCAGAAATGGCGGGCATCGGCGAAGCGGGCGCGTAGTACACGCTCATTGCCTGCAATGGTGAGGGCGCCTTGATCTGCAAATGGTAGGTTCGCCACAAATGCGAAGAGAGGCGCGGCTTTGCCATCTTGTGTGCGGAGCGCGAAGTAGCGCTGATTGATCCGCATGGAAACCTGCATAACTTCTGGTGGCAGGTCCATGAAGGCATCGTCAATTTTGCCAATTAGCGGAGCCGGGAACTCTACCAAGCCAGCGACTTCACTCACCAGGCCTTCATCTTCCACGACGAGTGCATCGTGTTCTGCGGCACGCGCTGCAACGCCGTCGCGGATCATGGCGCGGCGTTCATCGGCATCGACGATCACGGAGCGTTCTGTGAGGGCGCTTCGCCATTGTGCCGCGGATGTGACGGTAAAGGCTTCGGGCGCGATGAAGCGGTGGCCTTCGGATTGTATGCCGGAGCGGAGGCCGTGAGCGTCATCACCATCACGGGTGAGGTCAAACTCGACGAGCGCACCGTCTAACAAGCACACAATGCGGCGCAGAGGACGGATCCATGTGAAGAGGGAGCCATTGCCCCAGCGCATGGATTTTGGCCATGGGAATTTCCATAGCAAGTCCGGCAGGGCTTCTGCGATGCGTGCGGAGGCGGGCACCGGCGGAAGATCTCGGTTCAGCACCCAGAACCCGTTTTCAAGCGTCAAATCATCGGGGGTGACGCCATGTTTGCGGGTGAAGCCTGCGAGGGCCTTCTCGGGGGCACCGTCACGTGGGCCGCGCTCAGAGAGCGTGCGTGCAGGGATTTCGGCATCAACATCCAATGTAATAGCGATACGGCGTGTGCCGTAAAAGGTGCGGATGTTGGATGGGTTCAGGCCATCCAGCGCCGTGGTCAGCAGGGAGGAGAGGTCGTTTACGGCCTTTTCCTGTGCGCCTGCTGGGATTTCTTCAGAGAAGAGTTCAAGGAAAAATTCAGCCATTGTTCTTGTCCTCTTCGCCTGCGTCTTCACCAGCTAGCCACGCTTCACAGGAGGCTTTTGCGAGAGTACGGACGCGGCCAATATAGGAGGCGCGTTCGGACACGGAAATGACACCGCGTGCATCGAGCAGGTTGAACAGGTGGGATGCTTTGAGGCACTGGTCAAAAGCAGGTTGTGCCACGCCAGCCTCGGCTAGGCGGATGGATTCCGCTTCACAATCTTTGAAATGCGCGAACAGCATGTCTGTGTTGGCAAGTTCAAAATTATGGCGTGAGTAATCTTTCTCTGCGCGGAGGAAGACATCACCATATTTCAGGCCTTTGCCGTTATAGTCGAGGTCATAGACATTCTCGACACCTTGAACGTACATGGCCAGACGTTCTAGCCCGTAGGTCAATTCTGTTGACGGCATGACGGTTGGAATACCGCCGACCTGCTGGAAGTACGTGAATTGTGTGACTTCCATTCCGTCACACCAGACTTCCCAACCGAGGCCCCATGCGCCGATGGTGGGGTTTTCCCAGTCATCTTCCACAAAGCGAATATCGTGTTTGTCGGGGTCGATGCCAATGGCACGGTAGCTTTCCAGCAAAAGCTGCTGGCTGTCTTCTGGTGTTGGCTTCAGCAGGACTTGGTATTGGTAGTAATGCTGAAGGCGGTTCGGGTTTTCACCATAGCGACCATCTGATGGGCGGCGGCAAGGCTGCACATAAGCGCAAGACCACGGCGTACGGCCGAGGGCGCGTAGCGTTGTGTGTGGGGATAGCGTGCCGGCACCGAGTTCGGTGTCATAAGGCTGAAGAATGGCACAGCCTTTATCGGCCCAAAAGCGATGAAGGCGCAGGATGAGATCCTGAAAACAGAGCGGCCGATTGTCGGACAAGGCGAAAGGCTCCGAAGTAAGCTAAAAAATGGCCCCTACCTTACAAGGGAAGGGCCAAAACCGAAAGGGTGCTTCGGTAGGTTTCAAGTTTTGGCTTGCTACAGCTTAAAACCACCGCATCCTTAGAGATGCATGACATGTTCCAAACTGGAGCACTGGGTGAGTTTTGGCGATGTCTCGTTGATTGGCAGCCTAGGGGAGAGGCCATCTTGCTATGCGAAGCAGTATGGTCTTTCCCCGTGTGAGGCAGTGGGTGATGTTCATGACGGGCAGAAAAATGCCGCGTCAAAAGGTGCCCGCCAATAGATGCATTCAGATTTGCGAGAATGAATGTACGTCTTGCATGATCTTGAATGTATTGAAAAATGTTCCTTAAAACTTAGCGCTCAGACTGAGATTGAAAGAACGCCCTAGGCCGGGAAGTGGCGAGAGGATGCCTGTGCTGCGGTAATCCCCTAAAGATAGGCCGCCGAGGGGGAGGAAATAATGCTGGTTCATCAGATTTTCGATGCTGCCTTCAAGTGTAAAGGCGCGCCAGTGGTAGGCACTACCTAAATCGAACAGGGCATATCCTGGTGTGTGAGGTTCGTTTCGTAGGAGGTCGACCGTACTTTTCTTTTTGACGAGTGTGAGTTCGGTATAGCCGCTCCATGCGCCGTAGGTTTCTTGGAAGCGTACGGAGCCGTTAGTCGGCATTTGTTGGTATAGACCTGTATGGGTGATGAGGTCTTGCCCGCGTACCCAGTTGAGATGCGTATGGAGCACGGCCTTTCCGTAATGTGTTGTGTTCCAGAGTTGGATGAAGGCGTTGCTATTGATGCCGTAACTTTGGGCATTGTGGTTCGCGAAGGCGAGTGTGCGGCGACCATTTGCGAGTGTGGCAAGAGGCATGACGTTTATGTAGTGATGCGTATACGTGTAGTAAGGCTGTATCTGGACACTCCAACGTTTGTTGCTTTTGTCATGCCAGTGGAGTGTCGTACTGACGGTATGAGCGATCTCTGGGGTGAGGTTTGGATTGCCGACATAGCCATTCCCGTCGCCGAACCAACCGACCATCTTCATCGCCATAATGCCGCGGCCCCATGCATAACGCTCATAAAGATTGGGGGAGCGGGTTTTGCGTGCGTAGCCGCCTTCTATGGAGAAGATATCGGTTGCATCCCAATGGGTGAGGGCTGTGACGTCAAAATTATAATCGGTCCGTCCGCGGGATGAGGTGTTGAAGTGTTTTGCTGCCATGGCGTCTGCCATGCTCATCATGCCAGTCCATGAATAGGGCGTGACGGGGCCTGTATTCATCATGATGATGTCGCTGCGGAGGCCGAGTTCTGTGGAGAGGCGTGGTGTCCAACCTGCGTGCCACTGCGCATAATGTCCGAGGTGGTTACGGTGTCCATTATTGATATTATGGAATGTGTTGGGGCCCATCATCATGCTGCTTGGAATGGCGGGCCACCAATCATTGAGGCCGCTATGCTCGAAGGAACTGCCGAGGCCAAGGGCTTGCTGGGAGGAAAGGTTGATGGTGGTTTTTAGTGTGTAGCCTGCTGTCCGTCCGTCCGTGTTCATTGGCATCCCGCGGGTCGCGCTGTGTCCGCCCTTATCCGAGAGCATATTCATGGCGTGAGAGACGCGCTGCCAAAAACCGCTCGCCTCTAATGTGCCCCAATGGAAGGTGTTGGTGTATTTCCCATTAACAAAGGTCGATCGGTTATTGGTAAGGTCCATATATTGGTTGGGAAAGCCTTCATAAGGCGTGTCTTGTTGCCCTGCGGTGAGGGTGAAGAGTTGTGCCTCGTGTTGTATGCCTAGGGTAACGGCGTGGTTATAGGTTAAATAATTTGTTGACCGTACGCGCTGGTCCGCGCCACCCGCATGGTAGTCACTGGCATGGGCGTAAGAGCCAGTGTAGCGCAGGCTTAGCCAGTCATTGGCAATGGTGAGAGAGCCTGATGCGCCCGATGCGCCACCGTTGCTGCGATAGGTGCCGCGTGCTTCTCCCGTGATGAGGAGCTTGGCGTTTTTTGAAAAAACCGGCGGTTTTCGTGTAATGGTGATGGTACCGCCAGTGCTGTCTCCGCCGTCACTGACGGAGGTTATGCCTGCGGTGGCAACGGCTGAGGATACGGAATCCGGGTCGATATAAGACATGGCCGGGTTCATATGGTTCGGGCAGCCTGCTGACAGGCGCATACCATCCACAAAGGTTGCGACCCGGTCATCCGCCATGCCGTTCAAAACGGGAAGAGAGGAAATGCCGCCGGCTGAATAGGCGCTGAACCCAAGGCTATTATGTAGCAGTTTTGTGGTGTCTGCCGATGTATTGTGCTGTCGGATGCCATTTACGGTGATGATTTCTGGGCGGTCAGCCGCGTGTAACGGGGTGTGAAGGAGTGTAAATGCGCAGCCGCATGCGAGCAGCGCCAGTCTGGAAAGACGGCGTGATGTTGGAATGAACATGAAAGGGCCTTCGGTGAAACACTATCGGTGGCGATGGATGCGCGTTCGTGATCCCGTACTTCGCTGTCAGGAAATGGGTTTTTGAGGCGCATCTAAAGCATGAAAAACGGAGTTTCAGGCGAAGGTTGGAGGTCCTGTTGAGGGCGGTAAGAAGCTCGCACGCTGGGCCGGTATGAGATGTGAAGGATGTGGCGTGTAACGTGTGGGAAGGCGTAGCCGCGCGATGAGGAGCGCAATGATTGCGAGGCCCAGAATGATCACTGGCAGGTGCAGCAAAGGGCATAACGGGCATGGTATGCCGTGATGATGGGCATGCTCGGGCGTATGGTCTGTCCGCATCTGCATCATAGCTGTGCAGTGCGCGTCCATGGCTTGCGCTGCGGGGCCAATATGAAGGCCTGTGAGGCGTTCGAGGGTTATGCGGGGTGCCTCATCTGGGAGGGCGTGGCTTTGTAGGGTTAATTGTCCGCCCAACCCAAGCACAATACATGCGAGCAGGATTGGCCGCCAAAGGGCGGTCATGAGTGCTCGGAAGGACTGTGGTAGAGCGGAGATCAGGTTTTTATGTCCTTTGCGAGGGTGTTTCAGACTTTTTAAAGGTATTTTTGATATATTTGTAAAGTTTTTATTTCAAAATTTACAAATATATAGGGGTAAATTTTCATTTTTTAAATTTACTGCATTCATTTTGAGGGATAATTCATGATTATGGACTTTTATGGTCCTATATTTATCTGAAAAATAGTCTTTATATACTGTGATTTATTGGAGTTTTTTTGAGCCCTTGCCGTGACGTTAGGAGTGCATCATATTTTCAGGATATAACCACTTCTCGTCTGGAAGGGCTGAGACGATGAACAACGAAGAACGCGAGCTAATTTCCCGCTTTATCGCGCGTGTTGGCGGTGGGGCGCAGGGGCAGCAAGGGGGGGCGTTTGGCTCTTTTGGCCAACAGCAGGCACCAGCATTGCCGCCGGTGGATCCGGAAGCTGATCGGTTTATCGCCGATAACTTCCAGCGTTACCCAGAAGCGCGATACCGTGTGACGCAGATGGCTGTGGTGCAAGAAGCGGCCTTGGCGCAAGCGCAGAACCGTATACGTCAATTGGAGTTCCAATTGCAGCAAGCGCAGTCACAACTCGCACAGGCGCAGCAGCAGCGTGGTAATGCGGGTGGCGGGTTGTTTGGCGGGCTGTTTGGTGGCGGTGCGCGGCAGCAAAATGCAGCACCACCTCCAGGTTGGGGGGCGCAAGCACCACAAATGCCGCCTCAACCGCAATATGGTTATCCGCCAGGTTATCAGCAGGGTATGTTTCAACGTGGTGGCTCTGGCTTTCTCGGTTCCGCGTTGACAACGGCTGCTGGCGTTGCGGGTGGTATGATGGCGGCTGATGCACTGGAAGGTTTGTTCAGTGAGCATCATCATGAAGGTGGCTGGGGCCAAGAGGGTGGCTTTGGCGGCGGTGAAACCATCATTAACAACAATTATGGTGATGCTGGGCAAGATCCGTTCGCGGGGTCAGGAACAGATGCCGGTGGTGGCTTCTCAGATTCGGACTTTGGCGGTGGTGGTTTCGGCGGCAATGATTTTGACGATAGTTTTTAACCGTGTGATTTGAACGTTTTGGAAGCCGTCCGGGAGTGAACTGGACGGCTTTTTTTGTGTTCATCTTGTGTCAGATATACTGTGTTAAAAGAGCTTATTGCTTGTGTATCGGAGGAGCGCCGCTCATGTCAGGTTCAGGGATTCAGGCTATGAAGCTTCATGATGTTGTGGCGTTGGATGAGCTGGAGAGCGGAAAGATACGCTCCTTTTCTGTGGGTGGACGCAGCGTGGTTTTGGTGCGTGACGGGGAGGCGGTTTACGCGTTAGCCGGGCGCTGTCCGCATAAAGATGCCCCGATGGAGCAGGGGGCTTTTTGTCATACGGCGGAGGGGGCAGGGGTGATTGTTTGTCCCTGGCATAAAGCTGTTTTTGACGTGGCTGACGGTTCACTGAAGGAGCCGGTAGCGCTGGATTCTTTGCAGTCTTTTCCCGTTGAGCTGCGTGACGGCCGGGTATGGGTTGGAGAGGTGCCGCATAAGCGGAGTGTACCTGAGGCCAAACAGCAGAATGAGCATGTTCTGATTTTGGGAGCGGGTGCCGCAGGCGTTACGGCTGCGGTGACCTTGCGGCAAGAAGGGTTTGCCGGGACCATTACGATGGTCACGGAGGAAAAAGATTTGCCTTATGACCGTACTGCGCTGAGTAAAACGGTTTTATTAGGGGATGGATCTTCAGCTCGTGCACCGGCTTTGCGCGATGAAAATTATTATCAGGTGCATGATATTCATATCGTTCATGCATGTTTACGGTCTTTTGACCCTATGACTAAAATGGCAACACTCACGAATGATGTTGAACTCTTTGGGGACCATGTCTTGATTGCCACGGGTTCAGTTCCGCGTGCTTTAAACATACCAGGAGATCACTTGGAGGGAGTATTTGCCTTACATCGTGAACATGATGCTGAGGTGATTGCTGCGCGTGTGCAAGATGATCATGCTGTAACAATTATTGGGGCTGGTTTTGTCGGGCTGGAGGTGGCGTCGTTATTGCGGCAACGTGGGGTTGGCGTGACGGTTGTTACGCCGACTAACATCCCATTGGAGCGTCATTTAGGACGGGAAATTGGCATAAGATTGCGGCAGTTGCATGAAGAAAATGGGGTGGCGTTTGTCTCTGATGCACATGCGGTCAAGATCTACGGTGAACAGCGTGCTGAAGGGGTGGAGTTAAGCGATGGGATGCGTCTGCCAGCGGCATTTATTCTCTTTGGTGCTGGGGTTGTTCCTGCGTCTGAGCCTGTAATGGGGCTGGAGCGCGATGATGAGGGCGCGATTATTGTTGATGAACGGATGCAGGCGGCGCCGGGTGTGTATGCGGCGGGGGACGTGTCGGCCACGCGGTATGGAGAGAAAGTTTATCGGATTGAGCATTGGCGGCATGCACAGGCGCAGGGGCGGCAGGCCGCTTTATCCATGATGGGAAAAACCAGTCGTTTACCGATGCCGTGGTTTTGGACGCAGCAATTTGGTAAAAAAATTGAAGTGCTAGGATGGGGGGAGGCGTTTGATTCTGTGCGTTTAAAGGGCGACATTCGCGGCTTTCACTTTTTGGCTACTTATATGCAAGGAGGGAAAGCTGTTGCGGTAGCTGGTGCGGGGTATGCGGCAGAATTGGCCCGGGCTGCTGTTGATCTTGAGGCATTTTTGAACGAAGAGCCCTGAAATTGATGTGTCGTTTGGTGCGGAAACGGTGGGTATGTGCGTTTCAAAGCGCTCCTATGCTTGACATTCAGCCTGCTACTCGGCTTCCTGCGCTCAATTCTTTTGTGCTGACCTGTGTCGGCTGTTGTTGTTACGTTTAGTGAGGTCTGTCATGCATCCTTATCGTACTCATGATTGTCGTGCTCTGAGAGCCGTAGATGCGGGGCAGACTGTTCGCCTGTCTGGCTGGATGCATAGTAAGCGCGATCATGGTGGTCTGCTCTTCATTGATTTGCGTGATCATTTTGGCATGACGCAGATTGTGGTGCCGTCTGGCTTGCTGGAAAAAGTAGAGCGTCTGCGTGTTGAGAGTGTCATTACCGTGACGGGGCAGGTTGTGCTGCGCGAAGATGGTCAGCGCAACGAACATCTGCCCACGGGTGATATTGAAGTGCGCGCGGAAGATATTGAAGTGCGCTCTAGTGCGGCAGTACTGCCCTTCCAAGTGACAGGTCAGGAAAACTATCCTGAAGAAATGCGCTTGAAATATCGTTACGTAGATCTGCGTCGTGAGAAGATGCACCGTAACATCATGCTGCGCAGCAAGGTTATTGCGAGCATGCGTCAGCGTATGAATGATCAGGGTTTTACGGAATTCCAGACGCCTATTTTGACGGCGTCTTCCCCTGAAGGTGCGCGTGACTTCTTGGTGCCAGCACGTCTGCATCCGGGTAAGTTCTATGCACTGCCGCAAGCGCCGCAGCAGTTTAAGCAGTTGGCGATGGTGGCGGGTTTTGACCGTTACTTCCAGATTGCGCCGTGTTTCCGCGATGAAGCATCGCGTGCGGACCGTAGTCCGGGTGAATTTTACCAGCTCGATTTTGAGATGGCTTTTGCCACGCAGGAAGATGTGTTCGGCGTGTTGGAACCTGTTTTGGCAGGGCTGTTTGAAGAGTTTACGCCAGAAGGTTGGAAGATTACGGATGGTGCGTTCCCGCGTATTCCGTATAAAGATGCAATGCGCGATTATGGCTCCGATAAGCCTGACCTGCGTAACCCACTTATCTTGAAAGATGTGACCGAAGCTTTTGCTGAGTCTGGCTTTGGTCTGTTTGCAAAGATTGCGGCTTCTGGCGGTCAAATCCGCGCAATTCCGGCGCCGGGTGCGGGGGATCGTCCGCGTGGGTTCTTTGATAAGCTGAACTCATGGGCGCGTGAGAACGGTGCCGGTGGTCTGGGCTATGTCATTTTCGAAGAGAATGGTGGTAAGGGCCCGATTGCTAAAAACCTTGAGGCAGATCGTCTTGAGAAGATCCGTGAGATTTGTGGTCTGAAGGCTGGCGATGCAGTCTTCTTTGCCGCGGGTAAGGGCGATGAGGTTGCGAAATTCTCTGGTGTTGTGCGCACCAAGGTTGCGACTGAACTTGACCTGATTGAGAAGAATGCGTTCCGCTTCTGCTGGGTTGTGGACTTCCCAATGTTCGAACTGAACGAAGAGACGGGTAAGGTTGATTTCTCTCATAACCCATTCTCCATGCCCCAAGGTGGGCTTGATGCGTTGAATACGCAGGATCCGCTGACGATTAACGCATATCAGTATGATATTGTGTGTAATGGTGTGGAATTGTCTTCTGGCGCTATCCGTAACCATTTGCCGGAAGTCATGCTGCGTGCGTTTGAAATCGCAGGTTATGGCCCCGAAGTTGTAGAAGAACGTTTTGGCGGTATGTTGAATGCGTTCCGCTATGGTGCGCCGCCGCATGGTGGTGCTGCGCCGGGTGTGGATCGTATTGTCATGTTGTTGGCCGATGAGCCGAACATTCGTGAAGTGATCTTGTTCCCTCTGAATCAGAGCGGTGAAGACCTGATGATGGAAGCGCCTGCGCCGGTTGAGCCTGCGCGCTTGAAAGAACTGCACCTTGCTTTGGATTTGCCAAAGCCGAAGCCCGCTCTGTCTAAGTAGGATTGGGCTAAAGGTGTTTTTGGAGAGCGCGGTTCCGAATGGAGCCGCGCTTTTTTGTTGTGAGAGTTATTCGAACATGCGACCGATGAGAGAGGCTGCTCCTGCCACGCCGCCTGCTTCGGCGGCATCTGTTGCGGTTTCTACGCCCATATAGGGGGCGAGTGCGTGGGCCAGGTTAGGCATGGTGAGTGTTTGTAGCCATACGCGGCCGGGGCCGGTGAGGCGTGCCATGAAGAAGCCATCGCCACCAAAAATTTTGTTGCGAATACCGGGGAGCATGGTGATGTCGAAGTTCACGCGTTCTTCAAACATGCCGACATGCCCGGGGTGAACGTCCAACTGTTCTCCCGGTCCGAGGTCTACAGGGATGATTTCTCCGCCGAGCATGGTCCAGAATTGGCCATAGCCAGAAATGCGTTGGAGGCGGAAGCCATCACCCCCGAAAATACCAGCGCCTAATTTGCGTTGAAAGCCGAGGTCTAGTGTCACGCCATCTGTGCTGGCCATGTAACCGTGGCGGTGGACCATATAGCTGGTTGTACTATCAACGGTATGTTCCACAATTTGGCCTGGAATTTTTGCTGCGAAAGATACCATGCCGGGGCCACCTTCGGAGAAAAACTCGGTCATGAATAAGCCCCCGCCTGCAATGGCGCGAGAAATTGCTCCGAAAAAACCGCTATTCCCGGCGCCGGATGTAGTGGTGCGCAAAGAAATATTGGGCGTTTTCCATGAGAGCTCGCCGGTTTCAGCAAAAAGACGCTCACCGGGATCAAGCCTGATACTCAGGACGGGAAGGGTTGTTCCTTCAATTTTGCTTTGCATGGCACGATTCCATAGTGAGGCATAATCATAACATTACGGGTTCGATTACTTTTTAGGAAGTGATGCTTGTCATGTTCCGAAGATGACGGCTTATTTTGGTGGAATTATGAGTTTTTGGGGGTGGTGTAGGATATTCACAGCATAGAGATTTAGAAAATCACGCACTCTTCTCTAGAAATGCTGAAAGCCCCACTCGATAGAGTGAGGCTTGTAGGGTTTGGGAGAGTTTTTCTAAGAATTAAAAACCCGCAGAGAGTGTGACAAACATGGACCGTCCCGGTGCCCATGCGCAGGCAACGGAGCGTGTGCACATCGCGACGTATTTACGGTTCGCCAAGTTCGTTCCGTTTAATTGGATACGATAATTTTGATAATCGGCATGGGCTTCTAGATCCCAGACGAGTTGGCTGGGTACGTTGAAGGTAGCGGGCAGAGAGCCTGCGGTATTGCCTGTATAGCGGAAGCCACTGCCAAGCCCTGCGCGCCAGTTGGGTGTGAGTTGGACATCACGTTTCGCGAAGAGGGAAGCCATATGGGCCGGTACAGCAACCGGGCGCTGGCCAATTTGTGCGGCGATGCTGGAATGCGTGATGGTTGTCGCTTGGGTCGTGAAGGACGCGATAATGTCAACAGCGCCCGGGAGGCGGCCCATGGCTTCCAACTCTAAGCCACGGGACCGCTGCTGCCCGACTTGGATGCTATAGGTGGAATCCATGGGGTCAGACATCAACTCGTTTTTCTCAACGAGGTTAAAGACATCGGCTGTGATTAAGAGATTGCCCCAGCGTGCGTTGGATGGGGTGGCGTATTTTATACCGGCTTCGATTTGGCGGCCACGGGTTGGCACGAAGGCTGTATTGAGGCGTGTAACTCCGATTTGGGGCTGGAATGACGTGGAGTATGCCGCGTAGGGCGATAGACCGAATGGTGTACGGTAGAGCAGGCTTGCGCGGCCTGTGAAGGCGTTGTTCTTTTGTGCCGTACGGCCATTTTTGGTCGCGTTATTATCGACGGTTAGGCTCTGCGTGAAGTCTTCTCTGCCGGAAACCGTAAGGTAAAAATTCTGCCAATTGAGTTGATCTTGGGCATAAAGGCCCGTTTGCGTACCTGTCGCGTTCGTATTGGTGCGGCTGGCATAGGTCGGCCATGTGATGCTGCGATAGACAGGCGTATAAAGGTCAAGATTGGGAGCTGCACGTTGGCCACGGCGTAGGGCTGTGAAGTCACTGCGGAAATCAACACCCAAGAGCAGGTCATGATGTATGGGGCCTGTGGAAACGTGGCCCTCTGTGCGGGTGTCGAGGGTGACGGTGTTGTAATTGCCGGATTGCAGAAGGGCTTGGCGTGTGATGCTGCGCTGATCTGCTGTGAGCGCGTTTGTGGTGACAAAGCGATAGAGCAAGTCTAGATGCGCGTAACGCATGTTCTGATTGATGGACCAGCCGGGCGCGAATTCATGATGCACGCTATAGCCGATGGTTGCTTGACGTTTGGAGTATACGTCATAAGCAGCATCGCTGCTGAGCATGCTGCGTGAAATCTGCCCCCAACGGCTAGGGAGAAGGGTTCCTTGTGCGGGTAAGAATTGAGCGGTTGACCCAGCGTCAAGTTGTTCAAAACTTGAGAGAAGGGTGATGTCTGTATTGTGGTTTGGGGCCCATCGCAGAGAGGGAGCCACAAAGATTTCGTTATTGAGAATATGTTTGGCGTATGTATCGGATTTACGGATCAGGCCATTAAAGCGCCAGAGCAGGGTATGCTCTTTATTCAGGCTGCCGCCGAGATCTGCGGCGCCTTGAATACGCCCGTAAGAGCCGGTTTGTATAGCGATTGTGTTTTTCTGATCAAGGCGAGGGCGTTTGCTGACGGCATTGATAATACCGCCGAGTTGCCCGGAGCCATAGAGGGCGGCTGTTGCGCCGCGTAAAACATCTATTTCTTCAAGGCCCCAAGGTTCAATCGCCAGAGATTGGGATGTTGCGGCATTGGGTGTGCGGGTGCCATCTAGATAAATATCCGGGCTGAAACCACGAATGGTTCCGAAATAACCGCGCGGGTCATCTTTGGAGCCATAATCAGACACGCCTGCAGAGTAGCGGATGGCTTCAGATAGGGAGCGGCTGTTGAGCAGGGATAAGCGGGCTTGTGTGATGACGGTCACATTTTGCGCTGTAAGTTCAAGCGGTGTGTGTGTTTTGGTTGCGGAGCTGGTGCTTGTGGCGAGTAGGGAAGAGCGGACGCCGTGAACAGTAATTTTTTCGGCTCTATGCTGTTCAGGGGATTGCGGTGCGGTTGCTGATGGGGGACTCGCTTTTATGATTGGCGTGCAGAGGAACGACCCGAGGAGGAGGGCAAGGCGTAAGCGCATGGGTATGTTTTGAGGCCGGTGGGGCGCCTCATCCTTTTATGCGAATAATTATCAATTACGATTTCGTTTAGCGGAAGTTTAAAATATTTTTAAATGACAAAGAATGTCTCGGGCGGAAGCTTGTGATTGCCCAGTTCACAGTTGCGCTTTGTTTCAATGCGCCGGGTGCGTTGAGTGTAATGCTGTGCTGAAGCGGTGTTATCGTCTGAAATATGCAGCAAGGGCGTGAATATAATCTGGGCCAATACCGCAGAAGCCGCCAATGATATCTGTGCCTGAATCCCGCCATTGCGTAGCCAGCGCTGTATAACGTGAGGGGCCTAAATCTTCACGGAGGGGGGAGGTGACTTTATTGGCGGCGTCTGTGCTGTCATGATAATGCGGCGTGAATGCATTGGCATAAGCGCCGATTTTAGGCTGTTTACGCCGCAAGTTCGATGATGACGGGCACGTGGTCTGAACATTTTTCACGAGCGCGTTCATCGCGGTCAATGGTGATGCTCGTGAGGCGCTCTGCCGCGCGGGGGGATAGGAGAGCGTGGTCAATGCGCAGGCCAGAATTGCGCTGGAATGCAGCGGATTGATAATCCCAGAAAGTATAATATGGCCCGGTTGGATGCAGAGCGCGTAAGCCATCGGTTAAGCCTGTCCAGAGCAGGCGGCGGAATGCAGCGCGTGTCTCTGGACGGACGAGTGCATCACTTGCGGAGAGGGCTTTGGGGGCAAGGTCTTCATCGGTTGGACAGACATTATAGTCCCCGATGAACGCAAAGCATGTATGCGTGCTTAGTAGCGTGCGTGCGCGCTCTGTCAGCCCGTCAAAAAAGGCCAGTTTGCGTGCGTAGCCTTCTTCGCCGCCGGAATTTCCGTTCGGGAGGTAGAGGTTGCCTAGGGTGAAGCCATCACACTCGATCTCAATATAACGAGACGAAGGGTCCGTAACGCCGGGGAGGCCCGTCATGGTGACAGTGAGTGGGCGGCGGGAAATGATTGCCACGCCGTTATAGGCTTTCTGCCCCAATATCGCGACGTGGAAGCCAGCCTCGGCAAATGACGTGGGGAACTGGTGTTCTTCGCACTTAATTTCTTGGAGGGCGAGGAGGGTGCAGTCCGGGTTACGGTCTAGCCAATCATGGACCAGATGGGCACGTGCTCGGATAGAGTTGATGTTCCAAGTCGCGAAGCGCAGCGGGGTATTGCTCACAGGATTTATGCCAATGAAAAGCTGGTGCCACATCCGCAAGAGGATGCTGCATTGGGATTGGTGACGGTAAAGTGAGCGCCCATGAGTTTGTCAATAAAGTCGAGTTCAGCGCCTTCGAGGAGGTCAAGGCTGGTTTCATCGACAATAACGTCAGCACCGTCTCGGGTGAGGCGGTGATCATCGGCATTTTGTGTGGTGTCGAGCTTGAATTGGTATTGGAAGCCATTGCAGCCGCCAGCCAAGACCGCAACGCGTAGCGCAAGGCCCTGCGGGTCTGGTTGGGCGGCAATGATTTCGCAAATACGGGCTGCGGCGCTGGCAGAGATGGAAAAATTGGGTATGTCAGACATGTGGAGGATATCCGTTCCGGCTGGTCCGTTCCGTGTGGTGGATTGAGGAGTAGCACACTCCCATATGGCGATGGAATGCGTAGAGACCAAGAGCTGGAGTTGCGTCATGCCGTATGGAGCGTAAAATGGGATCGCCAGGGTTGTCCCTGACAGAGACCCAGCCGGTTCAGTTGGGTTGCTCAAGGCAAGGATGAAGACAAGATGCCGGCCATTTATGCTGTTCAAGACCGTGGCGCGCGTGGGCGTTTATTTGCAGAAGATGAAGGCGCAACACGTTCCCCTTGGCAGCGCGACCGTGACCGGGTTGTGCATTCGACGGGATTTCGGACGCTGCAATACAAAACGCAGGTCTTTATCAATCATGAGGGTGATTTTTTCCGTACCCGCCTGACCCATTCTTTAGAAGTCGCGCAGATTGCGCGCTCTATTGCGCGGAGTTTGGGATTAAATGAGGATCTGACGGAAGCCTTGGCGCTGGCGCATGATTTGGGGCACACGCCTTTTGGCCATGCGGGGGAAGATGGCCTCTCGAAAGTGATGCAAGATTGGGGTGGGTTTGACCATAACACACAGTCTTTGCGTCTCGTGACCAAATTGGAAGCACGCTACCATACGTTTGATGGCCTGAACTTGACGTGGGAAACGTTGGAGGGGCTGGCCAAGCATAATGGCCCAGTTTTGAAACCTACGCCGTATATGGCGGAGTATGATGCTATTCATCACCTGGATTTGCAGAGTTTTGCATCGGCAGAAGCACAGGTTGCGGCATTAGCGGATGATATTGCCTATCACGGCCATGATTTGGATGATGGTTTGCGAGCTGGACTTTTGACATTTGAAGATATTGAAGACTTGCCGATTGTAGGCGAAGCGCTGGAAAAATCACGGGCTTTAGAGCGTGAAACGGGGCGTGGGAAGCAAGATCAGGCGCAGCGTGCGCGGCATGAGACGGTTCGTTTGGTGATTAATGCGCTGGCTACGGATTTGACGGAGCAAACGCGCCGGAATTTGGAAGTGTTGAACCCCCAATCAGCAGATGATATTCGTCATGCGCCGAAGGCAGTCGTCGCCTTCAGTCCCGAAATATGGGAAAAAAATAAAGCGATCCGGACATTTTTATATGCGCGGCTTTATCGCCACTGGCGCGTGAACCGCATGGCGCGTAAAGCACGGATTGCTGTAGCGGAGATTTTTGAAACCTTAACAGATGAGCCAAGGCTCTTACCTGATCCGTGGCGGGACCGGGCCGAGGCTGCTGATGATAAGCAACTTCGCCGTTTGGTGGCCGATTATATTGCTGGAATGACCGATCGTTTTGCGATGGAGGAACATCGGCGGTTGACGGATCTCTCTGTGCTGGGTTGATAAGGCCACGCTTTTTTTGACGATGATAGACACGACAGGACTCGAACGCATCATGGACGCAGCTTCTTCCACCCTTACGACCGACTGCTTGTTCGCACAGACGCGCGAATTAGTGTGCACGGCTCTGCGCTCTGTGGTGCCAGATGTGCCTGATGCTGTGTTGGCACGAGTGGAAGTCACGCCACCACGTGATGCGGCACATGGTGATATGGCGACGAATGCAGCACTGCTGGCTGCGAAGCCCGCGCGCCGTAAGCCGGTTGAGATTGCGGCGGACTTGGTTAAAGCACTGAGTGATTTGCCGATAATTGCAAAGGCGGAATCTGCAGGCCCAGGCTTTGTGAACATCACATTGAAGGCAGATGTTCTGCAGGACGTGACGCGTACGGTGCTGCGTGCGGAGAGTGCTTTTGGTCGTTCCCGTTTGGGGCATGGCACGCGGGTTAATGTGGAATATGTTTCAGCGAACCCGACAGGCCCAATGCATGTAGGGCATTGCCGTGGTGCTGTGGTGGGTGATGCGCTGGCCAACCTGTTGGAAGCGGCGGGCCATGATGTCACGCGGGAATATTACATCAATGATGCAGGGACGCAGGTTGTTGCCCTGACATGGGCTGTGTATTGGCGTTATTTGCAGGCTATTGGCACGGATATTGATGCAGAAACCTTTGGCAAGCTAACGCCAAATGGGCTGCAATATCAGGGAGAATATCTCATTCCGGTTGCTGAGGCGATTGCCGCAGAACATGGCCGCACATTGGCTGCTGAAGATGGTAGCCCAGCTGACGTGTCCGTCTGGTTCGAAGTCGTGCGCCAGACGGCTTTGGTACGGATGATGGCTGCTATCCGTGAAGATCTGAACGCTCTCGGTATTGAGCATAAGGTTTTTGCATCGGAAGCTGAGACGTTGGCTTCTGGTTTGGTTGATGACGCGATTGGTCAGTTGGACGCTAAGGGCCTGCTTTATGAAGGTGTGCTTGAGCCACCTAAGGGTAAGACGCCTGAAGATTGGGAACCACGCCCACAAACGCTGTTCCGTTCCACGGATTTTGGTGATGATACCGACCGTGCGTTGCGTAAGTCTGATGGAACTAACACGTATTTTGCCAATGATATTGGCTATCACGCCCAAAAGGCACGCAATGCTGATGTGTTGATTGACGTGTTAGGTGCAGATCACGGCGGTTATGTCTCACGGATGCGGGCAGCTGTCTCAGCGCTGACAGAAGGTAAGACGGGCTTTGAAGTTGTGATGTGCCAGATCGTGCGCATCATGAAGAACGGTGAGCCTGTGCGTATGTCCAAGCGTGCGGGAACATTCGTGACGCTGCGTGATCTTCTGGATGAAGTTGGGCGTGATGCGGTGCGCTTCACGATGTTGACGCGTAAGGCGGATGCGCAGATGGAGTTCGACCTTGACGTGGTCGTGGCACAAACGCGTGATAACCCTGTGTTCTATGTGCAATATGCCCATGCGCGTTGCCGTTCTGTCTTACGTTCTGCCGCGACGATGTTTGGTGCAGATGCGCTGACGGTTGAAAGCTTGAACGGTGCGGATCTGTCCGGCTTGTCATCAGATGCAGAAATCGCTGTGCTGCGCCGTTTGGCAGCCTTCCCGCGAACAGTTGAAGCCGCAGCCGTAGCGCGTGAGCCGCATCGTATCGCAACATATTGTGTAGATTTGGCGTCTGACTTCCATGCATTGTGGAACCGTGGGCGTGACGATGCAGCACTGCGTTTCTTGCATGAGAATGACCGTGCGTTGAGCTTGTCAAAATTAGCGCTGGTTTCTGCTCTTGCTCAGGTATTGCGTAATGCTCTGGCCATTCTTGGCGTGGAGCCGGTGGAGGAAATGTAATGGCAGATGGTGGTGACGGCTATCGGCATGATGAACCACCACGGCGGGATGATCTTCCTCGCCGCCCGTTAGGGGGCGGGGATGACCGTGGGTCTGCTGCACGGCCACCGGAGAGCCGTCCGCAAGGGCGTGAGCGGTTGAGCCAAGATTATGATGATGTGCCGTCTCGCCGTCGTGGCGCGGCACGTCCTGCGAATGCAGTGTCACCAGCTGGACAGGGGAAGGCAAAGGCTGTTGCTGGTGCAGGGGTTATGTCGTTCCTTGGAAGCGACCCGGCGACGCGTAAGCTGGTAGGTGGTGCTGTCGGCATTGGAGCGGTTTTGCTGGTTGCTGTCGGGGGCTGGAGCTTGGTTGGCAAGAATCACGGTGGTGTGCCCATTATTGGGCCGCCGTCTGGGGCTGTGCGTGAAGTTCCGGCAGATCCTGGTGGTATGCAGTTGATGGCCGGTGATGACAGCACAGATATGACAGGCAGCGGAGAAGCACACTTAGCTCCGGGACCAGAACAGCCTGATACGAAGGCTTTTGCACGGCAGTACGGTGCGCCTCCGGCACCAAAGCCGGTAGCACAAAATACGGTTACGTCTCCTGCGGCTACGGCAGAGAAGTCAGCGGATGCATCGTCACTGAATGCACAGCCGAAAGATGGTGTGGCATCTGACGCAGCAGAAGGGGAGCAGACGCAATTGGCTGACGCTGCGCCCAAAACCTCTTCTGCGCAGAGTGAAGCGCCTGCACCGGTCAAGCATGTGTCACCACCAGCACCTGTAAAGGCGGGGAATGTGGTAACACCGAGTGATGATGATGCGGATGCGGCCGAGACGCCTTCTTTGCCGGCTGTTCGGTCGGCGGTGACGTCCCGGCGGGTTTCTCCAGAGCGGGAGCGTATTATTCGGCAAGAGGTCGGGCCCGCTCCTGCGCCTGCGCCACGCCCTGCTGTGGCAGCGCCTTTGCCGCCGCCATCTCCTGTGCCGGAAAGTGATGATACGCCACGCGCGGCATCGGGTAATGGGCATCATGAGGTGCAATTGGCTGCGCTTAATAGTGAAGCCATGGCGCATCATGAATGGGAGACCTTGCGCGTGCGTGCTGCAGGTTTATTGAGTGGGCATACGCCGCTCTTTGAGCATACGACGCAGGGAGACCGTAGTTTTGTGCGTCTCCGTATTGGTGGTTTTGCTGATAGTAAGGCTGCCCGTGCGTTTTGTGTGAAGCTGCATGCGCAGTCTATCGCGTGTACGCCAGCGCAATTTTGAGTGTGCTTTGAACGACGATACGCTCCACCTCACGCTGGATGGTTATGAGGGGCCTCTGGATTTGTTGCTTGAGTTAGCTCGGGCGCAGAAAGTGGACTTGGCTCAGATTTCCATTCTGCAACTGGTGGAGCAGTATCTTGCTCTAGTGGAAAAGGCGCGTGCTGAGGCACGTTCTTTTCGGCTGGAATTGGCCGCTGATTGGTTGGTTATGGCGGCGTGGTTGGCGTGGTTGAAGTCACGCTTGCTGCTGCCTGTAGAACAAAATGATGCCACGGCTGAAGAAGCGGCAGAATTATTGCAAGAGCGTCTGGTTGCGTTAGAGCACATGCGTGAAGCTGCCTTGTGGCTCGGAAAACAGCCCAAGTTAGGCGTTGATGTTTTTCGGCGGGGGGCTGGAGAAGATCATACTGAAATTGATCGCTCTGGGTTGAAAGTAGACCTGACATCGTTGATCACGTCTTATCTGTCTGCACGTCGTAGAACGTTTAAGAAGCGTGTTTATACGCCCAAAATACGCCGATATTGGAGCTTGCAAGATGCTTTGGCGCGGTTAAAGGCCATGTTGTCAGATGGGGTGGGGGAAGAATGGTGCGCTTTGAATGCCATCGTGCCAGATATTTTTCCAGAAGAAGAAACGACTATTGGACGGCATGCGGCTCTGGCAGGTTCTTTAGTCGCAGGATTGGAAATGGCTAAAATAGGGCGTGTTCAGCTGCGGCAGGATGAGGCTTTTGCCGATATTCATTTTCGGAGTGTACCATGAAGGGCGCGAAGAGCATGAATGCAGCATGTTTGCTGGAGGCATTGATTTTTGCCTCTCCAGAGCCTGTTCGCCTCTCAGAAATGGTAGATCTTTTGCGTTCGCAAGGTTTAGAAGTACATGCTCCAGAAGTACTTCTGGAGATACAAAAGCGTTTTGAGCATCATGCGATTGAATTGGTTGAGGTGGCTGGTGGCTGGCAGTTTCGGACACGTGCCGAATATGCGGGGGCTTTGACGCGGGTTATCGAGAAACCACGGCGTTTGAGCAGGAGTACGATGGAGACGCTTGCTGTTATTGCATATCATCAGCCGTGTACGCGCTCAGAAGTGGAGGCTGTGCGCGGGGTCTCTTTAGGGCAGGCGGTGTTGGATGCGCTCTTGGAAGACGGTTTAGTGTCTCCCAAAGGGCGAAAAGATGTGCCGGGTCGGCCGGTATTATGGGGCACAACGGCGCGTTTTTTAGAAGTATTTGGTTTGTCTTCTTTGGCGTCTTTGCCGCGCCGGGAGGACTTCTTGCTAGACCGTGCGACGACAGAAGATACAGAAACGGTAGGAATGACGCGTGATCCGCAAGATGAAGGATAGGCGAGAAGGCCGTGAAGGGGTAGGGTTGGCGCATGTTCGACTTTAGTTTTTCTGAGATTGCGCTGTTCGTGATCGTGGCGATGATTTTTATCCGCCCGAAAGACCTGCCTGTTGCGATCCGTACAATTTCGAATGGGATTAAAGCGATGAGGCGGATGGCTTCAGAGTTTCAGTCTCATGTGGATGATATGGTGCGTGAAGCGGACCTCTCCGATGCACGTGATGAGTTCCGAAATCTACGGAATTTCAATCTGCGTGATCGTGTTGGGCGTTTTGTTGATGCAGATGGCTCTTTGAGAGAAGGTTTGTCACTGGATGACAAGCATGATCCATCGGCATTACCGCGTGTACCACCTGCGCCATTGCCTCCACCGCCACCTATGCCGGAAGCGTATGAGCCATTTGGTGGGGGAGCGCCGGTAGAGCAGCCAGTCGTTGAGCATGTGTTAAATGAGGATGTCGCGCAGGCGCCTGTGATTATGCCGCCAAGCACGGCGCGTCGTTTGTTAAGAGAGCGTTCCCGCTGGGAGGCTCCGCATATTTTACCCCCGGTGCGGACGCTCCATCATGGCCGCCGTGTGCCGATTAGACGTGAGGAGACGCAGGCATGAGCGAGGCGGATGCACTTGATGATAAGCCGATGCCTCTGCTGGAGCATATTGTAGAACTTCGGCGGCGGTTAATCTGGTCGATTGCAACGTTCGTGGTGGCTTTTGGGATTTGCTACCACTTTTCAGGTGAGTTGTATCGGTTTCTAGCTGCGCCTTTGGGCACAATCATGCGGCAGAAGGGGGAGCAGCCACATTTGATTTATACGGCGCTGTATGAAGCGTTTTTCACGTATATTCGTGTGGCGTTGTTCGGGGCGACGTTCTTATCGTTTCCGATGATTGCCATTCAGGCGTGGATTTTTATTGCACCGGGTTTGTACCGGAGTGAAAAGAAAGCTTTTGCACCGTTTTTAGTGGCAACGCCTGTCATGTTTTTGATGGGGGCAGCGCTGGCTTACTACGTTGTGTTCCCGTTTGCGTGGCAGTTTTTCCTATCGTTCCAGAGCGGTGCGCCCGGTAGTGACGGGATGCAGATTGAGTTACAGGCGAAGGTTTCAGAATATCTGACCTTGGTTACCAAAATGATCCTTGCTTTTGGGGTGTGTTTTGAGTTGCCGGTTGTTTTGACGCTCTTGGCGCGTGTTGGGTTGGTGAGCGTCGCTCAGTTAAAGAAATTCCGTCGTTATGCGGTTGTGGCGTCTTTTGCAGTCTCTGCTGTGATTGCACCGCCGGATGCGATTACGATGTTGAGCCTCGCAGTTCCGCTAGTGGCGTTGTATGAGGTCTCTATTCTTACGGCACGTTTGGTTGAGCCAAAGCCGGAGCCTGATGATGTTGATTGATTGTAAGACGAAGAAACGGAGCCTGAACCATGCACGACCTTAAAGCCCTGCGCGCGGACCCCGCCGCGTTTGACGCAGCTCTTGAGCGTCGTGGCCTTGCTCCGGTCGGGCAAAAGATTGTTGAAGAAGACGAAGCACGTCGTGCAGCATTAGCTGCACTGCAAGACGCACAAGCGGCACGTAAGACAATCGCGAAAGAGATCGGGCAGGGTAAGCGCAGCGGCGCGGATACGAGCGAATTGGAAGCGCGGGCAGTCGCTCTGCGTGAAGAGATCGTGACGTTAGAAGAAAAGGCGAATGCTTTGCAAACGGGCATTGATGATGTGCTCAAAGCATTGCCGAACCAGCTTGATTCTTCTGTGCCGGATGGCAAGGATGAGAGCGATAATGTTGTTGTGCATGCGCGTGGCACGGTGCGTGATTTTGCGTTCACACCAAAACAGCATTTTGAATTGGGCGAACAACTTGGCCTGATGGATTTTCCGACGGCCAGTAAATTGTCCGGTGCGCGATTTGTGGTGTTACGCGGTGCCTTGGCGCGCTTGGAGCGTGCGTTGGGGCAGTTTATGCTCGACACGCACACCACGGAGTTTGGTTATAGCGAAACGACCGTGCCGCTTTTGGTTGGTGATGATGCCATGTATGGCACGGATAAGCTGCCGAAATTTTCGGAAGAATCTTTTCGTACAGAAGATGGCCGTTGGTTGATTCCAACAGCTGAAGTGCCTTTAACCGCTTCGGTTATGGGAGATATTCTTCCAGAGACTACGTTGCCGATCCGTATGACGGCTTTGTCCGCGTGTTTTCGTTCTGAAGCGGGGGCATCTGGGCGTGATGTACGTGGGATGTTGCGTCAGCATCAATTCATGAAATGTGAGTTGGTGTCCGTGGTTGCGCCTGAGGCAAGCGATGATGAACATGAACGCATGACGCGGGCTGCAGAAACAGTGCTAGAACGGTTGGACATTCCTTTCCGTCGTATGCTGCTTTGTGCGGGTGATACGGGTTTTGGTGCGGCTAAGACGTATGACCTTGAAGCATGGTTGCCTGGGCAGGGAGCGTGGCGTGAAATTTCATCCTGCTCTAATACGCGTGCGTTTCAGGCGCGTCGTATGAATGCGCGTTATCGGACGGCTAAGGGGCCAGCCTTTGTGCATACGCTGAATGGTTCTGGCCTAGCGCTGGGGCGTACGATGATTGCGCTTATGGAAACATATCAAAATGAAGATGGCAGCATTACAGTGCCGGAAGCTTTGATCCCTTATATGGGCGGTATGAAGGTGATTACGGCCGTTTAAGCCATTATTGCGGAGTGATGTTCTTTCTGGCGGTTGTCTCTTCACAGATAGGTGATGATGGCAACAGTCAGGCAGGGGGCGGCGTTTTCTCGTGCAGAGTGCTCCTTACGTGTAAGGGGCAAAAATTTTGAGCGAGTTTCTGTCATGCCCACAAAAATCCCTCCGCAATCACAGGAACATCAGCCGGGCAAAGAGTCCGCGTTAGAGCCATTGGCTGTACATATCCGTGAAGATTATCGTGGGAGCGGTAAGCTTGCGGGTAAAAAGGCATTGATCAGCGGTGGTGATAGCGGGATTGGTCGTTCTGCAGCGCTGCACTTCGCCCGTGAGGGAGCGGATATCGCGTTTCTTTATCTGGAAGAGCATGATGATGCCCAAGAGACAGTCCGTCTCATTGAGGCTGAGGGGCGCAAGGCTCTGGCGATTGCGGGTGATGTCGCTTCCAGTAGCGTATGCAAAAATGCGGTCGAGCAGGTCGTTCGTGAGTTTGGTGGTCTTAATATATTAGTCAATAATGCTGGCATTCAGGTTGTGAGTGAAGATATTTGCTCAATTTCTGATGATGAATGGCAGCGCCATATGGATATTAATATCAACGGATATTTTTATCTGGCGCGCTCAGTTGTTCCGCATTTGTCGTCAGGTGGGGCAATTATTAATACGTCTTCTATTAATGCCTTTATGGGCAATAAGGCGCTGCTTGCATATTCGACTACTAAGGCTGCAGAACTCGGTTTTACACGTGCTTTGGCCTTAGAGTTGGTGTCTCACGGCGTGCGGGTGAATGCGGTGGCACCTGGTCCGGTATGGACGCCTTTGCAACCTGCAAGTTGGGGGCCTATTGATCCGCAGACGGTTGCCGATTTGACGAAAAGCACTCCCATGCAACGTTGCGCAGACCCTGCGGAGTTGGGGCCAGCTTATGTATATTTAGCCAGTGATGATGCTTCTTTTGTGACGGGTCAGACGTTGCATGTGAATGGCGGCATCATTGTGAATGGTTGATATTTTCATAGGGTGGGTCTTTTGTGCGAAGATCCACCCTATGAAAAGAGGTCTTTAGAGCCTGTTTGAAAATTGGCTGAAATGTGCCTTAAGCTCTGGATATAGTCGCTAGAGCGAAGAGGCTGTCATTTTTTTAACTTCTATTGTTTTATAAAGCTTTTATTTACACTTTTTCTGTATTTATTTTGCATAATTATTTTTTGTTTGGGTAAGTTGAGACGTTATTTTATTAGAGTATGGATGGAGTTTATTTCGTTCATGTGGGTCGTGTAGTCTAGGGTGTGGGTGGCCGACTGAGGGTGCCTGCGGTGACTATTTAATGTCTGGCTGATATAAAGCACTTCGGCATGATCATGATCTAGTAATTCGATGTATGCGCGCCAATCTCCGGCTATTTTATAGGTTTCGAGGTCGTTTTTACAGCGCTGTAGTGCGTTGCCTAGTGCAGCTCGTTTGAAGATGGCGCTGCTAACATTCAAGATGGTGTTGCGTTCGGAGAGGCATGATTGGATGAAGTGACGGCCTTTAAAGCATGCATCATGATCTAACAAGGTGCCGGTGCTTTCTGCGCAATAAGGTTTATAGCTGGGGTGGAGTACGCGTCCTTTCGGGTCGATGGCGCGACTATCCGAAAAGGCCATAACAGCGTTGGGTTTTTGTAGGGCGGCATTAAGAAGATTTTCTAGGAATGTTGAGTCGCAGAGGTCATCGGCTTCAGCGATCCATATCCACTCACCTTGGGCGAGTTCGAGGCCTTTTTGCCATTGGTGAAAGACGGAGCCTGATGAGGTGCGGTTGGTGACAAGGCGGATTGTGCGTCCCCAGTGATGTGCGGTTTCTTGCGCTAGGGCTGGGCTGCCATCATGGGATGCATCATCAAGAACAATAATTTCAAGAACGGGGTGAGTCTGGGCAAAAATAGAGGCCAGTCTTTGGGCTAGATATTGTGCGTAATTATAAGACGGCACAACAACAGAAACACGTGGAAGGTGTGGAATAGTATGAGCTAAGAGGTGATCCACATAATGTGTAAAATTAAAGCGCTGTGCCATCCGGTGTGATTGCAGTTTACGTTGCTGTGCTGTGAGTGCCGGTGTGGTGGATATGGAATGTGCCATATCGTGCACATGCCCAAAGGGTAGGATATGGTGCTGTAAGAGGGGCTGTGGTTCTACGTTGAGTTTTCTGAGTAGGTCAGGAATTCCTCCGGTCTCATCAAAGGTCAAGCAGGGAAGGCCAGAAGCAATCGCTTCAAGGGCGACGGATGGGTAGGGATCTTCACGTGATGTAAGGGTGAAGAAATCGGCGGCGGAAAGCCAGTGATTAACATCTTTAACGTGACCAAGCATATGAAACCGCTTGCTTTTTGAGGCGTATTCGAGGTCACGCATGAGGCCTTTATGGAGGGTGGGATCGATATCTCCCAACCAGAGAGCGTGTGTATCATCTGGTAGATTGCGCCAAAGTTGCACGAAGAGATCGAACCCTTTGCGTATATCTGCGTACCCGATGCCGATGACGAGTTTTTCTGTGTCGGAAATGCCTATTTGTGCGCGTAACTCACGTCGTATCGGTGTTGTATAATGAATATGTGTGTAGAGGCCTTGTGGGAGAATATGCAGTTTAGGGTTGCTTGATAAAAGAAGCTGGTGCGCAACAAACGGGGCGGGTGTAATGATGGTTTGAGCCAGAGCGCAGGCGATATCCATACTCGGCCGAAGTTGCCGTTCTTGGATAATATAAGGCAGCTCGTGAATTAAAAATGTAAAGGCAATCTGAGCGTTATTAAGTGAGGGAGATATGCTGGCGGTAGCGGCGCTGTTCAATATGGCGTGCTGAAAGCCGTTCTTATGAAGATGTCTCAGTCTTGCGGTGAGGTCCGGTGTATCTGAGGGGAGGATATCGACCGGTGCAATGGCACGATATTCATCAAGTAATGCTCCGCCATCAAGAAGAATAAATCGTAAATCTATTCCTCTTTTACTTTTGAGGGTACGTGCAATTTCAAGGAGAAGGGTCTGCGCACCGGCAGGAAAAGCATCGTGGCCAATGAGTAGAAGTTTTGTGGTGTTTTGTGTGGTATGAAAGCCTGCGCAGGCTTCTGCGGTGGCGTTTAAATAGGCGCTGCCGAAATGCTGGTCAGGCTCTAAATATGCGCCTTCAGCCCATTCATTCCATGCGTTTACGCATATAAGGGTTTCGTTATAAAATGGGTTATTTTGGGCATAGGTAATAAGACCATTGAGCCATTTTTTATAGAGAGCGGGGGTGGAGCCGTGCAGGACAAGGCCTTTGCCTTGGCGGCGTGCGTCATTGTCCCATGATGGGCATGCGGTACGGATGAGTGGGTAAGGAGGGGGGCTTTCCTGTAGGGCGTGTGTGACGATGTCTTCATAATCGTAAATTTGCCCGCTAAAATCTTCATCAAATAATGTGACATCGTCATTTAAGAGAGGGCGGCCATTAACGATTTTATGAGGGGGAAACTCGAACGCGCCATCAGCCCCGAATGGGCGCGGATCTGTGCTGTCGAAGGCTTGTCCTGTTATGATGAGGGGGCAAAGGTTGTGACGATTTTTAAAAATTTGTCGCCAGCGTGCAATGGTGCTGTGCGGGTTGGGGATGGTGTCTGGGCGGTAAATTTTTAGCAGTGGCCGTTGATTGATATGAATATAGCGCGGGTCTTTCATATAGCGTGCAAAGCAATCAATGAGGGCGTCATCATCTTCAGGATGGTAATTTTGTGCGATGAGGAGATCGTCCTCTGATCCATCCCATCGGCGGCTCCAGTTTTCATTGGCCCACATAAGGCAGAAGGGGAGATCAATTTCGGGGTGCTGTAATAAAATTTCGAGCGGCGTTTCGAGGAGGCGCTGTCTATTAAACCAATAAAAATAGAATACAAATCCTTCTACCCCTGAATCGCGGGCCATTTTGGCTTGTTGTGCGAGTAGGTGGGAAGAATTGATGGTATAATGTCCGAGATCACGCGGAATTCGTGGCTGATAATGACCAGAAAAGCGCGGCATGGTACGGGCTGTATTGGTCCATTCTGTAAAACCATTGCCCCACCAAGTGTTATTTTCTGGAATTGTATGAAATTGAGGGAGGTAATATGCCAATATACGAGCGCGTTTAACGGTATTTTGTGGGAGTGGTTTTTGTGTTTCAAAAAAAGGGCCAGCGCTGCTGAAGCGCTTTACATCTCGAAAAACGCTAATGCCATCAAG
Organism: Neokomagataea thailandica NBRC 106555; assembly: GCF_001598495.1. Taxonomy (GTDB): domain Bacteria; phylum Pseudomonadota; class Alphaproteobacteria; order Acetobacterales; family Acetobacteraceae; genus Gluconobacter; species Gluconobacter thailandicus_A. The sequence goes on along the minus strand of NZ_BCZB01000010.1, from coordinate 44,707 downwards.
TGGTTGTGCTGGATGAATATCTGGTCGTGTTTTGTTGTTGAGATAGTGCAAAAGAGGGTTGCTGTCGGGCATAGATTTCAAATAACGCCGCCGATAATAAAAGGGGTCAAACCCTTCAAAGGGGCGTCTATTTTCTCGGAAACCTTGCAGCATATAATGTTCTAATGGGTCCATATTAGCTGCGGCGACGTCTGTGTATGTTTTGAGGTAAAAAGCGGGGTCAAACTCAGGAATGGGTCGTATATCTGGACGTTGGCGGTTTAAAAGATAATGCGCTAGAGCCAGCATGCCCTCAGGAATGGCATAGGTGTTTTTGTACCAAACGGGATCAAACCATGAAATTGGTTGGCGCCCTTCGTGTTCCCCTTGCGTGATATAATGTAGAAGAGGATCTTGTCGGACATCTCTGTTGTTGAGTATGTACCATCTTGGATCAAAGAGTGGATTTGGTTTTCGACCTTCTTTCCATCCGTAAGTATGATAATGCCTAAGTGATTCTGTTCCTATTTCTTTTAAATCTTTATTGTTATTGATATAATATATTGGATTAAATAACCCAGAATGACCTATTATATGAAGATTTTTTGTTTCATCTGTGGTTATTGTAACTTTCAATGTCTTGTTCCTAATATATTTCTTGAAAAATATATGTCTATTCACTCCTCATGGATCATATCACTCGTTAATTTATCGTCAATACCCCTGTGGGTTTACGATTTTGAGCCTGAGTGCCATATCTGGGGGGGCAGGTGAAGTGACTTTGTAGTCACGCTGTGGTCGCTATCGGTACGGCGGATGTGTAGGGAAGTGTGGTATGTCCAACGGTAATAATGAAAATGGTGCTACTGCGTCAGTTGGGCAGGGGGGATCTTTATTTACGCATAAAATGGTGCGGTTAGAGAATGGCTTATCACTGGAGTGCGGAGAAAGCATTGCGCCGTTAGAGATTGCTTATTGTACTTATGGAAACTTGTCTTCTGCGCGTGATAATGCTATTTTTATTTGTCATGCACTGACGGGGGATCAGTATGTTGCGGAACAAAACCCGTTAACCGGTAAGCCTGGGTGGTGGGCGCGGATGGTGGGGCCGGGTAAGCCCATAGATACGGATCGGTTTTTCGTTATTTGCTCCAATGTTTTGGGCGGGTGTCTGGGGACGACTGGCCCAACTTCTGTGTGTGCCGAAACAGGTACGGCATGGGACTGTGACTTTCCTCAAATTACGATGAAAGATATTGTTGCCGCGCAGGTAAAGCTGATTGATCACCTGGAGATTGGTCGGTTATTTGCTGTTATAGGTGGATCGATGGGAGGGATGCAGGCACTGACGTGGATTGCGCATCATTCAGAGCGTGTTTTTGCGGCGATGCCTATTGCGACATCCCCATATCATTCTGCGCAGAACATTGCGTTTAATGAGGTCAGTCGGCAGGCTATTTTTGCCGACCCAGAATGGCATAAAGGGCGCTATAGGGACTATGGCGCTATCCCTGCGCGCGGCCTGGGGGTGGCGCGTATGATGGCGCATATAACGTATTTATCGGAAGAAGCGTTAAATCGTAAATTTGGTCGGCGGGTAAGGCAGTCTGGCTTATCCTCTGACGCGTTTTTGTTTGGTGAAATGTTTGAGGTCGAGAGTTATTTGCGGCATCAGGGATCGACGTTTGTACGGAGATTTGACGCGAACTCGTATCTGACGATTACACGTGCCATGGATTACTTTGATTTATCGGCCGATCATGATGGAGATTTGTCGGTTCCGTTCCAAAAGTGCCCAACACGTATTTGTGTCGTGTCTTTTAGTTCCGATTGGCTCTTCCCGACAACGCAGTCTCGTACTTTGGTGAGGGCTTTGAGTCGGGCGGGAGCGAATGTCTCGTTTGTAGAGATCGAAAGTGACCGTGGGCATGATGCGTTTTTGTTGGATGAGCCTGATTTTGATCGCACGGTGAGAGGGTTCTTGGATGGGGCGGCTGAGCATGCCGGTTTGCGGAGAGGGCAAGGATAATGCGTGTTGACCAGCAACTCATTGCGGAAATGATTACCCCGGGTTCTCGTGTTCTGGATGTGGGAAGTGGCGATGGCACTCTCATTGATTATCTGTATCGCACGCGAAAATGCGATGCGCGCGGCATAGAATTGGATATGCAGAGTGTGACGCAATCTGTCGCGCATGGTTTGCCTGTTGTGCACGGTGATGCTGACCATGATTTGGCGCATTATCCGGATGATACGTTTGACTTTGTGGTTTTGCAAAGAACGCTTCAGGCTGTTGAGCGGCCGCAAGAGGTTTTGCGGCAGATGTTGCGTATTGGACGGCACGCTATCGTTTCATTCCCGAATTTTGGTTACTGGCGCTTGCGTTTGCAGCTATTGACCACGGGCCGCATGCCTATGACGCCGGTTTGGAGTACGCCGTGGCATCAAACGCCGAATATCCACCCCTGTACGATCCGAGATTTTGTCGCGTTGTGTGAAGAGGAAAATTATACGATCCGGCAGTGGCTGGCGATTGATGAAGATGGTGCAAAAGCGCCGTGGCGTCGTTCTGTACGGTGGGCTAATCTTTTTGGTGAGCAGGCGCTGTTTTTATTAAGCCGCCAGTGAATGAAACCTGTTGGGAGTGGGGCGTTAACGGAACGCTACTTCATCACGGAGACAATGTGCCATGAATGCTATTATTGATGCGATGCGTGCACGGCGTGCGCAAAAGAGCTTTGATGCTTCTTATGTCATTTCAGATGAAGAATTGACTTCTATTCTGGAAACAACGCGGCATGCGCCAACGGCGTTTAACCTTCAAAATTATCGTTTCTTAGTGGTGCGTGATGCGGAGCAGCGCCGTAAAATTAAAGAGGTTGCGTGGAATCAGCCGCAGGTTGAGGATTGTGCCGCACTGATCGTTTTATGTGCTGATGTTCAAGCATGGCAAAAAGAGCCTGCGCGTTATTGGAAAGATACGCCAGAACAGGTGCAAAACATTTATACGGGTCTTATTCAGCAGTATTATGAAGGAAAACCGCAGGTCCAGCGTGATGAAGCTTTCCGCTCCTGCGGTATAGCGGCGTATGCGCTCATGATGGCTGCGGCTGCGCATGGTTTGCAGACCTGCCCTATGGATGGGTTTGACTTTGATAAGGTGGCAGAGATTATCCGCCTGCCTGAAGATCATGCGTTGGTCATGTTTGTTGCTTTGGGGAAGGGGCTGGAAGCGCCTAAAGGACGTGGTGGATTTTTGCCACTGAATGAGATTGTCCTGCACGATACGTTCTAACCTCGTGTAACATTTTGGATGGTAAAGAGGCGTTTTGTGTCTCTTTGTCATGGTTCTCTTGCGGGCGCGAGGGAGTTGCTATAGTGGTGCCGCCCTCGGCTCGTGGTTTGTAGAGCCGAGGGTGATGGTTTTCCGTTACGTTGTTCTTATGGAGCACGGGCGTAACGATGCTGAGAGCAAAGCTTGTATCTTTGTCTTAAACGCTAGAAAGCATCTCCGCTTGCGTTCAGGGTTCGTGCCGCTATGCGCGCTATGATGCGTTGGACGCCGCTTACTCGCGAACCGTGTTTAGCCGTCCCTTAGGAGGGGGCCATGACAAATTTTGCCGCGCTGAATCTAGCGGATCCTATTCAAAAAGCGTTGACCGAAGCCGGTTACGTTACCCCGACCCCTATCCAAGCGGGTGCCATTCCGTATTTGCTTGAGGGGCGTGACCTGCTCGGTCTAGCGCAAACGGGTACAGGCAAGACCGCCGCTTTTGCATTGCCTATTCTTGACCATCTGTGCCGTGAACGCCGCAAGGCACCGCCAAAGGGTGTGCGTGCGCTGGTGCTGGCACCAACGCGTGAACTGGCGTCCCAGATTGCGGAGAGCTTTTCGACTTATGCGCGTCATATGCCGTTTAAGCATGCTGTCGTTTTTGGCGGTGTGGGGCAGGGGCGTCAAATTGAAGCAATGCGCCGTGGCGTAGATGTGCTGGTGGCGGCACCGGGACGTTTGTTGGACCTGATCGGTCAAGGCCATATAGATTTATCCGCTTTGGAAATTTTGGTTCTTGATGAAGCAGACCGTATGCTGGACATGGGGTTTGTGCGGGATATTCGTCGTATTATGGCGTTGGTTCCCGAAGAGCGTCAGACGCTGTTGTTCTCGGCAACGATGCCTGCCTCGATCAATGACCTTGCACATTCATTGCTGAAAAACCCTGCTAAAGTGCAGGTCACGCCTGAATCCAGCACGGTGGACCGTATTCGCCAAGCTGTGATGTTTGTGGATACGCCGAACAAAAAAGACGTGGTTCATATGCTGGTGGATAGCCCAAATGTGGTGCGGGCTGTTGTCTTTACGCTGATGAAGCATGAAGCCAATAAAGTGGCTGAATTTCTGAACAAAAAAGGCATCACGGCGGAGGCTATTCACGGTAATAAATCACAAGGTGCGCGTGAGCGCGCTATGAGTGGTTTCCGTAACGGTACGCTGAAAGTGCTGGTTGCTACGGATATTGCCGCGCGTGGTATTGACGTTGATGATGTGACGCACGTCTTCAATTATGACCTGCCAAATGTGCCTGAGTCTTATGTGCATCGTATCGGCCGTACGGCGCGTGCGGGCCGTGACGGCTGGGCGGTGTCGTTGTGTGATGCCGAGCAGCGTGCGTGGCTGCGTGATATTGAGCGTAAGATTGATAAGGAGATTCCGGTTGTGACGGATCATCCATATCATTCTGATGCAGCGCAAAATTCGACACAGCGTCCGCCCGTTTTAGGCGGTGGCCGTGGTGGTGGTGGTCAGCGCGGTGGTGGCGGCGGTGGCCGTCGTCGTCCGCAGCAAGGGGGCGGTGGTGCTCCGGGTGGTGCTCCGGGTGGTCGCTCGAATGGTGGCCCTCGTGCGGGTGGCGGCCGTCCACGCTCATCCGGGCGCCGTCCATCCTAAAAATCTTATGCCTGTATGGTGTTGTCTGTAGGGCGTAGATGATTTTTACGCCGGTACAGTGATGATATAAAGGGCATAATGTATTGGTACTCCGGGCTCTTTCTTCAGGGCTCGGAGTTTTGTTTTAAGTGCTAGAATATGCTGCTTTTGAGGGAGCTCTCTACGGGGTAGAGATAGCGCTCATCTCTTTTTAGCGTATTGCCGCCATCTGTTTTGAGTTCAAATAAGGGCTTTAGAGCGGATTTCTCTTAAAGCATTCTTGTCTTGCTGCCGTGCTGGCGCCGGTGGTGCGTTATGGTCACTGATTGATCGAAGATCTGTCTGCCCTACGAAGTGAAAGTGAACGCTATGATCATTCTGTATGGAATTAAGACGTGTGACACCGTGCGGAAAGCCTGTCGCTGGTTGGATGCAGCAGGGATTGCTTATCAATACCATGATTTTCGTAAAGATGGCCTCACGCGTGATGTTCTGGAAAGCTGGTTGCCGCAGGTTGGGTGGGAGACGTTGCTTAATCGTGGCGGCATGACATACCGCAAGCTTTCAGTGGAAGAGAAAGAATGTTTCAGCGCGGATACGGCTCTTGAGATGTTCTTGGAGCAACCAACGCTCATGCGACGCCCTATTATGGTAAAGGGTGGCAAGGTCTTACATCTGGGCTTTAAGCCGGAGCAGTATGACGCTTTGTTCGCGTTGTAAAAAAAGAAAAGCCGCCCCTTTGAGTGGGGCGGCTTTGCTGCTCGTACTTTAGAAAGTTGCGTTGATACGGCCGTAATAATAGCCGCCAAACATCGGGACCTGTGCAGAGTCTTGATCGTACACACTGGCTCCCAAGGAGTTGAGGTTTGCGGGGAGTTTACGCGGGCGGATGTTGAAGAGGTTATTCCCGCCAACGGCAACGTGCCAGTGATCATTGAAACGGTATCCGACTTCAAGATCGGTCAGCCAGCGTGGTGTGTTCTTAAACTGAGCAAAGCATGAGTTAGAGTATTGAAGAGCTTGGTTGTTGGCCTTGGGGCAGACTGCCGCAGATGGTGTCCAGTCTTCATAGGTCATCATACCTGTGGTTTCCCCGTAGCGGGTTTGACGCAGGTTGACGTCCCAGTTTTGGTAGGTCCAGTAAGCGTTCAAGATGAGCTTGCTGCGTGGATATTCCGTTGTAATCGCTGCGATATTTTGTTGGGTTAAGAGCTGTTCCCCATTGGAGCCAATACCATTGTGGTGCAGACGTGTGCGGTTCAAATCCAGTGCGGCGGTAACGGCGAGATTGCCGTATTTGTGTAGGTGGAAGAGATAATCCGTCTTGATATCCAAGCCCTGTGTACGGGTGCTTGCTCCATTGGCGAAGTACGAGGCTGTGACGTTGGAATAATCCGCAGGGCTCAGGTCGCTCGGGAGGGCAAGGCCCATTTGCTTGATCGCGGCAACGGCGGTCGGGCCATTGGTTGTGCCGCCTTGGACGACGCGGTCACGGATATTGATTTGATAGACGTCCGTTTCAATATGCCAGCCGGTGACAGGTTCAACAACGATACCGCCGCTTGCGCTGACGGAACGTTCCGGCTTCAGAGGTGACGCACCGAGAGAGCGTGCTGCGGCTGAGTTTACAGGAAGGAGGCCGCCAGCGCCGTTCGGGGCAACGTTGAGAGCGCTGAAGTTTTGTTCAGCCAGTGTGGGGGCGCGGAAACCATTGCTAATGGTGCCACGAATGCCAATACGCTTGGTGAAGTCATAACGGGTTGAGACTTTGCCAATCGCGTTATTGCCAACGTCGGTGTAGTGCTCATAACGGCCTGCGAAATCGACCTCCCATTTCGGGGTGAAGTGGAAGTCAGCATCTGTGTAGCCAGCCCAGATGTTGCGCCACCATTTACCTGCATCTTGGGGGGTCAAGCCTGCATAGCCTGCTGTGCCGCCCATAAGGTAAGATGCTGGGTTTCCTGCGGTAATCTGGTAGCCATCCAAGCGGTGCTGCGCGCCAAAGGCCCAAGTGACCGGAACGGCGTTAAACAGGCTAAAGTGACGGCGGAAGTCCAGCGTGTTGGTCCACTGGGACATGCTATATCCCTCAGCAAGGGCATCTGTCGGCGTATAGCCAGTGGCTACGTAGAGGGCGTGGTTGGCTGTGTTTTTATTGCCGATACGATCAATATCTTCGCCATATACAGTGCTTAGATCCCAATCGAAGCCATAGACTTGGCCTTTCAGGCCGAGGATCGTGCCGAAGTCGTTTTCTTCGTTGGTTTCAATAGGCGAGAAGCCGAAGGGGTGGACTTCAGGAGCTTTGTTGGGGGTACGGTAGTTTTCAAAGGCTTCCGAGTGGCGGTGCGCGTAGCTGACTTGTCCGTAGAAATCGATATTATCGTTGATGCTGCGGCCGAAGTTGATGAAGAGGTTTTCGCGTGTCTCTTCCGGTGTGCTCATGATTTTGTTGCTGGTAGCTGGGGGCTGATACCCACCAGCAGGTGCGGTGTATAAGACGGATGCTACACCGGGTGGTGTATAACCGATCAGGCGATGATCAAAGACGTTTTTAGTAATGAAATGGTCAGAATGTGTGAGCTGTGCGCCAATATGGACGTAGCCTGTGTCTCCCCATTTGAAGCCGCCATCGCCATTGACCTGATATTGCCAACCGTCGCCATTATAGGCATTCGCACCGCTTTGCGCGGAGATATTGAAGCCGTGGCTTTGTTTCTTAGTGATGATGTTCACAACGCCAGCGATGGCATCAGAGCCATACATAGCGGCTGCACCATCTTCTAAGACTTCAATATGATCCACCATATTGGCGGGGATCATGCTAAGATCGACCGGGGTGGCGCCAAATTCTGGCCCGCTATCTTGGTAGATATTCGCTGTGGTATGGCGGCGTTTACCATCGACAAGGACGAGAACTTGGTTGGGGTTCAGGCCGCGCATACGAATGGATGATGTGAGAGCGCCGCTATCTCCGCCCATATTGGAGACGTTGATCTGCGCGTAGGTATGCGTGATGGCATCCGCTAGGTTAACGGCACCAGACCGGCGGAGCGTTGCATTAGAAATAACGCTAATCGGCGCAATGCTCTGCCGTGCGTGGCGGTTCGTTGCATGTGTGCCAGTAACGACGACAGATTCATCTTCTGAATGAGGAGCGCTATGGTGCGGGTGTATGATTGGTCCTGCGTGTGATGGGGAGGGGGCAGGCATTGTGCTGAGAACGGGGCTCTGCGTGTGTGTATGTGCTTTATGGCTATGCGTTGTGGCTGCGAGTGCGCTGGAAGCTTGAAGGCTCCATGCCGTCGAGGCAAGAATGGTGGCTCGTAAAAGGTTCTGACGCAGTTTCATGATGGTCTCTATCCCAATGGCGATTGGGGTTAAGACCATCATGAAATGTCTTTGCGATCAATTATGTTTCTTAATCGTTATAGTTTTGTGTGGTTTTTTGTTGCGATTAAGTCACTGTTTTGGGTTTGAAATATCTTTTCTGCGCTCAGGTTTGAAATGAAACATCGTTGCAGAGCTCCGGAATCTAAGCCGCAGGTTTGAAACGTGCTGTGCTACGGTCCACATTATAGAAAATCGCCGTTTCATGGGGGTTGGAGGCGAGCTCTTTGACGGAGTTTAGGATGTATTCCACTTTCTCGTCGCTCATAAGAACGCTGAAATTAAGGCGTACCCAGCCGGGTTTTTGGATTTCTTCTCCGTTGATGATCTCTGACCGTATCGTTTCGGATTCAGATTCGTCGATACCGAGAAGGCGGTGTGCATAGGGGCCCGCACAAGCGCAACCTCCGCGTGCTTGTATGCCGTATTTATCGGAGAGCATGCGTGTGAAGAGTTGTTGGTGAATATTTCCGCCATTTTTAATATCACGAATACGGAATGAAAAGATTGGTAGTGCTTCAGCGTGTGTATTGCCAAGAATTTCAATGGCAGGGTGGTTGGCCCATGCAGAGAGTGCTTTTTGGCGCAGGGTTTCTTGGCGTTCTGCCAGATAAGCCGCGCCAATAGCGTCTTTGGCAAGAAATGCGAGAGCTGCGCGGATATCGCCGAGTACATTTGGGGTCCCGCCTTCTTCACGGGCAATGAGACTTTCGCTGTAATCATGTCCCCACGGAGAAACAAAGCGCACGGTACCACCGCCCGGGGCAGATGGTGTTTGACGGGTGAAGGCAGCATTGCGCGCAATGAGCAGACCGGAGGCGCCGGGGCCACCGAGAAACTTATGACATGAAATGACGACGGCGTCTTTCTCTTCTGGAGTGCCAGCTTTCATGTCGATGGGGAGGTAAGGGCCTGCGCCGGCATAGTCCCAAATCGCGAGGGCCTTATGGCGTTTGAGGAGGCGTGTTACGGCATCTGTGTCTGTAATAATGCCGGTGACGTTTGAGGCGGCCGAAAATGAACCAATTTTCAAACGAGCATTGTGAGGATCCGAGGCGGAAATTTTTTGGAGTTCGGCCTCTAGAATAGCCAGATCTGGGCCGCCGTTTTTTGCTTCTGAAATCTCGATGAGTTCAGCGCCGCTTTCTCTCCAAGGTAAGATATTGGAGTGATGTTCATAAGGGCCAATGAAGACGACGGGACGGTGCCCTGCGGCACAATGCGCTGGGATATCGGTAAGATGTACGAGGCGGTTAAGGCCGGATGTGGCGCCTGCTCCTGAAAAAATGGTGCTAAATTCAGCCTGAGGGGCAGAGCAGAGCTCCGCAATGGTACGGCGCGCTTCATTGCGCAGGCGCGTCATGCTGCTGCCGCAATAGGACGCTTCCGTATGGCTATTGGCATAAAATGGCAGCACATGCTCCATGATAAAGTGTTCAATAGGGGCAAGCGCACGACCAGAAGCGACGTAATCCGCGTAGAGTAATGGGACTGTTCCAAAATGGGTATGAATAAGCGTGCCATCACCAATGACGGTATTGCAAAGTCCTGCAGGTCCCTGCGCGCGGAGAGAGGCTGCAAAGGCTTGGAAGGCACTGACGCTGTCGGAGGGGAGGGGTGAAGGGGTGTTGTGGGGCGTCTTCATGATGATATATCATTTTCGTTTAGTGGTGAGGCGTTAAGAAAGGAATATCGTCTAATAGGTGAAAAAAAACGCTCTTTTTATAGGTTTTTGAGTCTATTTTGTTGTCAAATGAGGTTTTATGGACCGAAAATTAGATCATATTGATCGTGAAATAGTGAAGATCCTGCAAAAGCAGGGGACGCCGTCTCAGCGTGAACTGGCTGAGAAGGTGGGGCTATCACAAAATGCATGTTGGCGGCGCCTTCATGCGTTGAGGGAGCAGGGGGTGATCTGCCAAGATACCGTGCGGCTCAATGCCAAAGCTTTAGGGCTGGAATTAACGGTTTTTGTATTGGTACGGACACGGCATCATGCACGTGAATGGTTTGAATCGTTTCGAAATGTGGTGATGGGTATTCCAAACATTGTTGATTTTTTTAGGATAGCGGGTGAATATGACTACCTTATGAAGGTAGTCGCGCGGGATATGAACGATTTTGACCGTGTGTACCAACAGATCATCGGGCGCGTCGAACTTGATGCGATCACGTCTTATATGACGATGGAAACTTTGGCGGATAACCGCGACCTTCCCGTTTGAAATAAGGATTTTTCATGCAGCAGCAGGCCGGCAAACTCGCCCAAAGCCTCCATACACGCCATGTCGTCATGATTGCGCTCGGTGGCGTGATCGGTGCAGGTTTCTTTATTGGATCATCCGCAGCGCTCTCTTTGGCGGGGCCAATGGTCTTGCTGTCTTATATTTTGTGCGGCCTGTTTGTCTTTGTGACGAATTTGATGATGCGTGATTTGGCCTATGCTGTGCCAGGGCGACATTCTTTTCTGGGGCAAATTCAGCAAGCTATTGGTCCTCGCATGGCTTTCGTGGCTGGGTGGACGTATTTGATCACATGGATCATCGTTCTGGCCGTTGAAGCGATTGCGATTACGAATATGCTGGCTCCTTATGTCCCTATTCCTTATGTCGTTTTGGAATTGGGTATTATCGGGTTGATGACGGCGGTAAACCTGCTCTCTGTAAAGGGGTATGGAGAGTTTGAGTATTGGTTCGCCACGGTTAAAGTTGTCGCCTTAATAGCATTTATAGGGATTGGCGCGTGGTTGGTTATGACGCATCCAGCAGTCAATATTCAGCACAATCTTCAAAATCATGGTGGTTTTCTGCCTCATGGGCCAGTTGCTCTTTTGGCTGTTTTGCCGACGATTTTGTTTTCAATGGGGGGCAGTGAAATTGCGACGATTGCTGCTGTTGAAACGACAAATTCTAAAGCCAATATCACGCGTGCGGCCCGTACTATTCCGTTGCGGATTGGCGTGTTTTATGTGCTGACCATTGGACTAATTTTGTGTTTGGTGCCTTGGAGTGATGTTGTTTCTGGGCAGTCACCCTTCTTGTTGGTTTTGAACCATTATCATATTCCTTTTGCAGCTCCGGCCTTATTTGTTGTTATTTTGACGGCTGCAATTTCTTCTCTGAATTCTGGTATTTACGCAACTTCCCGGGTTTTATTTGAAATGGCTAAAGGGGGAGGGGCGCCTTCTGTCTTCTTAGCCGTTGATCCGAAAACACAGCTGCCACGGCGAGCATTATTGACCTGTGTTGGTATTTCGGTAGCTATCGCGCTCACGGCTATTCTGTCTCCAGATAAGGTGTTTGCACTGTTGGTGAGCCTCACCGGGGGCTTTATGCTGGTGTATAATGCTATTATCATTTTGGCACGATTGAAGGTGGTCCCAACAGGTCGGTGGATTTGTTATTTTGGGCTGGGCGTTATTGGTTGTGTATTGCTGGCTATGGTGATGCAGGCTGAGACGCGCTCGCAAATTGAGATGGCAGGTTCTGCTTTGTTGCTGATTGTGATTGCTGATCGTGTGCGTTCGCGCGTTCGGTCGCTGTCGTAGCGATCAAAAAGCACTTTATTTCTCTTTTCTATGGTGAGTTTGCTCTGAAGCGCTTGTCGGATTCGGGGTAAATTTGCCATAGGGTAAAGTATGGAAGCCTTCCCGCGTCGTTCTTTTCGCGCAGAGAGTAAGCCGCACATGCAGAGTGCGGCTTTGCCTGTTTTGTCACCTTTGCAGGTGCAGGATCTGTTTGCTGCTCGGCTGGAAGAGATTTGTACAAGTTTTGAAGCTTGGCACTATCCATTGCTTGTTGGGGGAAAGCTCGGTACTGCCGTGCCTGGTGACGAGCGTGATGCTTTGCAATTATCCTTGACAGACGCATCGTTCGGTACGGCGATATCGGTGGATATTCGATCGGTTGCCTTTGAGGCTAGCGGTGCTGTCGCGGGGGATGAGGTGCGCGTGAGTGGTTTTTTGCGTGCGCGCGGGCAGCGAGGGCAAGCTGTTTTACGCTTTGAGGCTATTGCGATAGAGCGCTGTGATCCTGCGCGTGAGTTGGCTGTTCAGTCGGAGAAGAAGATACTGGATGCCTTACGGCGTCTGCCAGCTACGCGGGGTGTGTACCCTGAGTTGGAAGCGTTTTCTATGCTGGTTATTTATCCAGAAAGTGAACGCGATGGTGCGTTGGCTCAGTTCCGTAGTGCTTTAGGCGGAGGGTTATACGCAGATTGTTCACGCTTTGTCGGATTGGATCATGAAGCGCCGCACCGTTTGTTGGCTGCGATCGAAACATGCCGTGAAACAGTACTTGTGTTGATCACTGGCGTGAAAGGTTTTCCGAGCGTTTGGTTTGATGATGCGTTGTTACTAGAGGCTTTGTCTCGTGTGGGCGCGTACCGCGTATTGGCTTTAGAAGATCACCATGGTCTTGCATGGGCAGCCCGCATTGTTGATCAAAGTGTGACGAGCGCGGAAGAAGCCGCACGCCATATACGCGCCAAGAATGGTCGGTTGTGGCATGCACAAGAAGAAGAGCGGGCGCAAATGGAAGAGATCACAGCCCTGCGGGAAAGTGTTGAAGGGCTGTCTTTAATAAAGCCTGCACTGTCAGTACAGGCACGTCTTGGTATCGCGTGTTTTATTTTTTTGGCAGGTATTGTTTTCGCGCTTGTTATCTCATCATTTAAGTAAATTTTTTTCTTCCTCTGTCGGGCGTATCCGTCGAATGGAGAAAGTGTCGAAGGTTACCACATCATCTTCGAAGGCTTTTTGAGGTTCGGTTAGGGTATTAATTGTAGCGTTTAAAGTCAGTGCATGGCGTAGAGGTGTTAAGTCTTCAATATCTTGATGGCTGTAGTGCTGTGCAAGATGTTGCGGCATGTCTGGATCTGCAAGCCATGGATAATGCAATATTCTAGGAGCGGCGGGCCCTTTTCGGGGGGCTAAAACAGATATGTGCTCGGTCCCGTCCCAAAAGGGCGAGGAGGTGAGGGTGTGGTGAGAGGGGCGTGCAAAAATCCGGCCGGCATGGTGGTCGATAAAATCATCTGGAGCGCGATGGGAAAACGCGCTGATGGAAAACTGTGCTGGTGTTTGAGATATGCTGGGGCCGAAGGTTTTCCAGTAAAGACCAATACCGTGCTCATCGGTACAATCTGCGAGGAAGGCGTCGAGAGGTTCATTCAGATCAAGGAATTCATCTTGGTCTAAAATGAGGAGCCAATGGTCTGATGGGGTGTGGTTGTGGGCTGTGTCGATAAGAACTATGCGGCGCTCTTCTGGGGGTAAGTTAGTGGTATCTGGGCGCTCGATAATCTCATACTCAATTTTGGTGTTTAGGGACTGGGCTAACGGCACTGTATGATCTGTTGATCCAGCATCAATAATGAGGATACGCTCAAAGCCCTGCATGATATGCCACGCAACCCACTCTGTAAGGGTGGATGCGGCATTGTGGCAGAGAAGTGCACAGGTAGCCTTTGTCATGTTTAACGTAGCTCCACGCGAATAACCGGTGTTTGTATCGTTGGGTCGGTTAACGTGTGCAGTTCTATTTGCAGAGGTTGTGCGCCAGCTTTCGCGATATGCTGAGCAACCGTGCCAAGCGTGCCTTGTGTTAGGCGTGTCAGGAGAGCTTGTTGTGCTGCGAGTGTCGGTTGTGGCGGGGCAAGAGCCTGCACAATGAACAAAACATTGTTTTTATGTTGCAGCGCAATATGAGCCGCATGCTCTACGACGGGGCCATACTCAGCTTCAGCTGTACCATCTGGGATGGATAAAAAGGGTGCAGGGGGTTTTTGTACTGCTGGTGCGGGAGGTTCGTATGGAACCGGTGGCTTGCCGGCCTGCGAGTCGAAACTACGCTGATCAATTAACTGGCACCCGCCAAGACCTGCTGTGGTAAACAGTACAAAAATGGTCAGGTAAAAAAAGCGCGATTTCATGCGGCCTCTAAGAGAATATAGAATTATAGATACGGCAATTTCTGATTGTATCAGGTTACAGGAACCAGCTGTTAGGACAAGATGGAAGTCGTGTTATGTCGAAAAACTGTCATGACCCCCTGTTGCTTCCAGCCAGTGGTGCTATGGATATTGCCGGTTCTTACGACATGCGGAGCACGCAGCCATGGCAGTAAAAGTTGCAATTAACGGTTTTGGACGTATCGGTCGTCTTGTCCTTCGTGGCATTATCGAGAGCGGACGTACAGACGTTGAAGTCGTTGCGATCAACGATCTTGGCTCAGTAGAGGCAAATGCCCACCTTCTGGCGCATGATAGTGTGCATGGCGCACTGCCAGGAACAGTACGCGCTGAAGGTAGCAGCCTGATTATTGAAGCAAATGGCCGTACCTATGGCCCGATCACGGTATCTGCTGAGCGTGATCCTTCTAAAGTTCCGTTCCAAGGCGTTGACGTCGCTATGGAGTGCACGGGTCTATTCACATCACGTGATAAGGCTGCGGCTCTTCTTGAAGCGGGCGCTAAGCGCGTTGTTGTTTCCGCACCGGCTTCCGATGCAGACGCAACAATCGTGTTCGGTGTGAATAATGACGCCCTAACGCCAGATATGAAGATCATCTCTAACGCATCATGCACGACGAACTGTTTGGCTCCAGTTGCCAGCGTTCTGGATGAAGCGTTTGGCATTGAGCGTGGCTATATGGTCACGATCCATTCTTACACAGGTGATCAACGCACCGTGGATACCCTGCATAAGGACCCACGCCGTGCACGTGCCGCAGCACTGAACATGATCCCAACCTCAACGGGCGCTGCTCGTGCGGTGGGTCTGGTTCTGCCACACTTGAAAGGCAAGCTGGACGGTACGGCTATCCGCGTTCCTACACCGAATGTATCGCTCGTTTCTTTGGACTTCGTGCCAGCCAAGAAGCCTGCTTCCATTGAGGAAGTGAACGATGTTGTTCGTGCAGCGTCAGAAGGTAAGCTTAAGGGCATTCTGAACTACAACACGGCACCGTTGGTGAGCTCGGACTTCAATCATTGCAAGGCGTCATCAACCTATGATGCAACGCAAACGGCATTGATTGACGGTGGTGAGCTGGTTCGTATCTGTGCTTGGTATGACAATGAGTGGGGCTTCTCCAACCGTATGGCCGATACGGCAGCTCTGTTCGGGAGCCTCTAATCATGGCTTTCCGCACGTTGGATAGCTTGGAAGCACGCGGTAAACGCGTGCTTCTCCGGGCAGACCTGAATGTGCCGATGCATGACGGAGTCATCACCGACACGACGCGCTTAGAGCGTGTGGCACCAACAATCCGTGAATTGTCTGAAAAAGGCGCACGGGTTGTTGTTCTGAGCCATTTTGATCGCCCGAAAGGGAAGGTTGTTCCAGCTATGTCACTGCGTCCAATCGCAGCGAAGCTGGGTGAAGTGCTGGGAACATCGGTATCATTCGTACCGGATTGTGTTGGGCCGACTGTGGCAAATGCGGTTTCTGAACTGAAGGACGGTGACGTTCTGGTTTTGGAAAACACACGTTTCCACGCTGGTGAAGAAGCAAATGATGCTGAGTTCGCAAAGGCTTTGGCCGCGAACGGTGATGTCTTTGTGAATGACGCTTTCTCAGCAGCGCATCGTGCACATGCCTCTACAGAAGGCGTGGCGCATGCATTATCCGCTTTTGCTGGGCGTTTGATGGAAGCTGAACTATCAGCACTCTCTGCGGCTTTAGAAAACCCAGAGCGCCCCGTCGGTGCGGTCATTGGGGGTTCTAAGATTTCCACGAAGCTCGACCTGATTGGGAATGTGCTTGCAAAGGTTGATGTTTTGTTCATCACCGGCGCTATGGCAAATACGTTCTTGGCAGCGGAAGGTGTGTCTGTCGGCAAATCTTTGCAAGAGCAAGATATGCACGCTACGGCACGGGAAATTTCAGCACGAGCCAAAGAAGTCGGGTGTGAGATTGTCTTGCCTGTTGACGCGGTTGTTTCGCGTGAATTCAAGGCAGGAGCCGCTTCGGAAGTTTGCTCTGTAAAGGCAGTTCCCGCGGATACGATGATTCTTGATGCCGGGCCGGAAACGGTTGAACTGATCAAGAAGCGTTTGGCTGGTTTGAAGACGCTGGTTTGGAACGGTCCGCTTGGTGCGTTCGAAATTGAGCCCTTTGATAAGGCAACAGTTGCTGTGGCGCAGGAAGCTGCACGCCTGACGCAACTGGGGCAGTTGCGTACAGTGGCCGGTGGTGGTGACACGGTTTCAGCACTGCGTCATGCAGGTGCCGCAGATAAGATGAGCTACGTCTCAACAGCTGGTGGCGCATTCCTTGAGTGGTTGGAAGGTAAAGTTCTTCCGGGCATTGAGGTTCTGCGTGCAAGTGGTCATGAGCTTGGCCTCGGTTAAAGCTACAAAACGCCGTGCGGAGGGACACTTCCGCGCGGCGTTTCACTTTGGTTAATAACATTTTGTATCTTAGCGAAATAATCGTGTTTCAATTGTTGCACAGCGCGGTCGCTATGGCGCAAAACTAAGAGGCATCAACACGAACCTTCTTGGAACACTCCCTCCAATGCCTACAACCCTTGCACTGCGTGTAGTGTCTGTTTTTTTTTGGCTTGGTTATGTTCGGGGCAGGCGGGGCATTATGTGCTGCTGAAAAGTCGGAAAGCAGTGCCTTTCACAAGATGTATCGTAATACAAAAATTATGGAAATGACGGCAGATCCACGTATTGGTGCGCGGCTGATGCGCACAATGGCAAGGCCTGTTCAGACAGTTAAAGGGGAGGGAGTACCGCATGGTTTTGTGCCTGCCCCCTTACCGGATGACGACATGTCGGCACCAACAGTACAGAAAGATAATACGGACCCATATTTGCGGCCGCAATTTTATCATCGGCGTATTGTAAACGCGAACGGTATGCAGACGAATGCCCACGACGATGAAAATCGCCGGGGGCATGGTGATCTATCAGGCGGTGTTGCGTTAACGGTACCGCTGTCCCAATAAGCGTCTGCGCTTGCTCCGAAGAGCAAGGTTTTAGTCTTGCAGGCCGCTTTCCTTCCGGCGGCGTTCAACTTCAGAGGCCATGGCTTTTTGTAGTTTTTCCATGGCGCGTGCTTCAATCTGGCGGATGCGCTCCCGAGAGACACCGTAATGGTGTGACAGTGTTTCGAGGGTCTGAGGTTCTTCTTTGAGGCGGCGTTCAGATAAGATATGACGTTCACGCTCATTCAGAGTCATCAATGCCTGATCCAGAAGAGCTTTGCGGCCGCTGAACTCTTCAGAGTCTGCAAAACTTTCTTCTTGGTTTTCGTGCTCGTCGACTAACCAATCCTGCCACTCGCCGTCGCCGTCTAAGCGCAGGGGAGCATTAAGGCTATGATCTGGCGCGGCAAGACGTTGGTTCATAGATTGAACGTCTTGCTCTGGTACACCCAGAGTCGTGGCGATATCCGTCACTTGCTCAGGGCGCAAATCACCATCATCAATGGCTTGCATTTGCCCCTTCAGGCGGCGCAGATTGAAGAAAAGTTTTTTCTGCGATGCTGTTGTGCCCATCTTAACGAGGGACCAACTGTGCAGAATGTACTCTTGCATTGCTGCGCGGATCCACCACATAGCATAGGTCGCCAAGCGGAAGCCACGATCTGGGTCGAACCGGCGCACGGCTTGCATCATGCCGATATTGCCTTCGCTGATCAGTTCATTCACGGGCAAGCCGTAGCCACGATAGCCCATTGCGATTTTTGCAACCAAGCGCAGATGGGACGTGACGAGCCGATGCGCAGCTTTGACGTCTTGCTTGGACTGCCAGAGGCGCGACAGATCTAATTCTTCCTGCGGGGTAAGCAGTGGGAATTTGCGAATCTTTTGCAGGTACTGGGTCAGGTTGCTTTCTGGCCCAACAGATATGACGGCGGGAGATGCCATGTACGATCACTCCTTTCGCCTGGAGAACCTCGAGGCTGGACGTTCGTTGTCTGTTTTATAGATGTACGAACGAAGAGCCGTTGGGTTTCTTCACCAGGTGACGCGGTCGGGATTTTTGATGTCCCCGCCTGCATCCCCCATTTTGGGCCTCTGCAGACGGTACGATCCACTCCAGTGGTGCGTCACTCCATCCAGATTGCCTGTTTTATGACAGGTTAAACCGAATAAGTCAAATATTAAAAAAGGTTTACCCGATTAATGACTGCTGCAATTCGTGGAAATCGGCAGGAAGGGGAGTTTCAAATTCGAGGCTTTTGCCAGTTCTAGGGTGCACGAAGCCCAATCGTGCCGCGTGTAGAGCTTGGCGCGGAAAATCGAGTGCGGCCTCACGAGCTTCAGGAGGGAGGGAGCGTGCTGCGCCAGGAATGCGGCGCAGATAGACGGGGTCCCCAACTAGTGGATGGCCTGCATGTGCCATGTGGACGCGAATTTGATGGGTGCGCCCGGTAGCGAGGCGGCATTCCACCAATGAAACACTGGCATGATAAGAATTGAGCAGTTTGAAGCGCGTGAGAGCGACTTTGCCGCCGGATGTGACGACGGCCATGCGCTTACGGTCTCGTTTATCTCGGCCGATAGATCCGTCAAACTCACCTTGTGGTGGTAAAAGGCCCCAAGCAAGGGCGTTATAGGCGCGGTCAATATCACGGGCGGCAAACGCTTCAGAAAGAGCATTATGGGCGAGAGATGTTTTGGCGATGACCATGACGCCCGATGTGTCTTTATCCAAACGATGGACAATGCCCGGGCGCTTTTCCCCGCCGATTCCTTCGAATCCTTCGCCGCAATGGCCGAGTAAGGCATTGACCAGTGTACCGCGCTCATTGCCGGGCGCTGGATGGGTGACGAGGCCGGCTTGCTTATCAATCACGATTAGGTCGCGGTCTTCGTATAAGATGGTAAGCGGTATGTTCTCCGCCTCTGGCCGTGCCGGGGTCGGTGGTGGGAAGGAGAGAAGAAAAGACTGCCCTTCCTTTAGAATTTCAGAGGGGTTGTCAGCGGGTGTGCCATTTTTTTTGAGATGGCCGCCTTCAATCAGGCTCTTGACCCGTGAGCGGGAAATCGTGCCGATGGCTTCAGCAAGTGCACGGTCGACTCTTTGCCCAATTAAAGGGGTATCGACGGTGAGTAGGAAAGGTGTGAGAGGGTCAGACATGGATATGAATGTAGCGAAACAAGAGCATGGCGGCGAGTCCGGTGGATCAAAAGCGTTATTGGCGTTGGTGATTGGGATGGGCGTATTGATCGTAATTGGTGTTGCGGTGTTGATTGGTGTGGTGGTGACGCGGATTATGCATGGCCATCATGCCGTACAAACTTCTGTTCCAGCTAACGTTGATCATGCCGAGAAAGTGACGATTCCACTTTTGCGCGGTGAACATATTACGCGTGTTATCGCGATGAATGACGGGGACTTGGCTGTTTCTGTTCAGGGTGATGCAGGCGAACGTCTTTTCGTTTGGGCCCCAGAAAGTGGACGTGTTGTCTCCGAAGCCGTCTTTATTCCTGCGCCCTAAGATGTGATGCGTGGCGTAAGGATGGATGTCATTAGGCCGGGGAAATACAGGTCTAACTCCTTACGCCGTAAAGAATTATAATGATGCAGCCCTTCAACGCGGGTTTGTAGAATACCGCTTTCTCTCAAGACATGAAAATGGTGAGACATGCTGGATTTAGGGCGGTTGCGTAGGAGTTCTGCGCAGGTTGCCTCGCCTTGTTCATGCAGTTGACGCACGATTTCCAAGCGAATGGGATCAGCAAGAGCGCGCAGGACTGTGAGTAGGTCGATAGATGAGAGGTCGGGGTTATCAAGATACGGCATGAGGCAAATATCCCTGCTTGCCTTTGTTTGGCAATGTTTTTAAGGTTCGATATGTATCGAACTAACGCTTATGCGTGAGCAGGAGTTTACAAAATGCCTTCTCTTTTTGATGCCATTAATCTTGGCGGATTTACGGCAAAAAATCGCGTTATCATGGCCCCTTTGACGCGTGCGCGGTCTCAGGTGGACGCTGTACCAACGGCGCTGATGGCTGAATATTATGGCCAGCGTGCTACTGCGGGCGTGATTATCAGTGAAGCAACGGGAATTTCACGTGAAGGACTCGGGTGGCCGAATGCTCCGGGCATTTGGTCGGATGAGCAAGTTGAGGCGTGGAAGCTAGTCACGGAGGCGGTCCACCAAAAGGGCGGTAAAATTGTGTGCCAGTTGTGGCATATGGGGCGGATGGTACATTCCTCGGTAACTGGAGTGCAGCCTGTTTCGCCGTCTGCTACAGCGGCTCCCGGTGAAGCGCATACTTATGAAGGTAAAAAACCTTATGAGGTGGCGCGCTCGGTCGATGCGGATGATATCGCGCGTATTTTGAATGATTATGAACGTGCTGCACGTAATGCGCTGGCCGCTGGTTTCGATGGTGTGCAGATACATGCAGCGAACGGGTATCTGATTGATCAGTTTCTGCGCGATAGCACCAATCATCGAGACGATGCGTATGGCGGTGTGCCAGAAAATCGGGTCCGTTTTTTGCGTGAAGTTGTTGAGCGTGTAATCGCAGTTGTTGGGGCGGATCGTGTTTCTGTTCGCTTGTCACCTAACGGTGATACGCAAGGTTGTATTGATAGTAACCCAGAAACAGTTTTTGTGCCTGCTGTTGAAGAGTTAGAGCGCTTAGGGGTTGCATGGCTGGAATTACGTGAAGTTGGTGCAAATGGCACTTTCGGTCGTACAGATCAGCCGAAGCTTTCCCCGGTTTTACGTAAAGTGTTCACGCGTTCGCTGGTTTTGAATCAAGATTATACGCGTGAAGAAGCAATCGCTGCGGTTGAAGACGGTACAGCAGATGCCATCTCATTTGGTCGTAAGTTTATTAGTAACCCAGATTTGGTGCGGCGTTTGCAGAAGGGGTTACCACTTTCTGACGGGGACATAGCAACGTGGTATCGCCCTGGAGCAGAGGGTTATACAGATTACCCTAACGCCGAATAAAGTTTTTTTATCTTTTGTGTTTTATTGTAAATATGTCAGTACCGATCCATTGTACAATAGATCGACACTGACATATTTTAATGATTATAGGTTATTTTATTTGAGTATTAGGCATAAAAACGATCTTCATTGCGATCATCTTCTAAGATGTAATCAACGCTTTCCACTTCTAAGCTCAGGAGGGCGTGATCCTCTGGGTTGGTACGGTTTAGGGGGAGGAAGGCGTTGCCTGTTGTCCAGCGCTTATCAGCTGCATCTTCAAGATTATTCCATCCGTCTAGGGTTTCGATTTCTTTATGTGCAGTGATGGGGGTTCTTTGGTTCCATTCAAAGACAGACACTTCACCGATACCAACGCCGATGGAACGACGGTCATCCCAGAATGCTCCTACAATATCACATGGTCGTGAAGCACGAGAGATGATGCGTACGGCTTGAGTGTCTTTGGGGAGCATAAAGACCATGTGGCCATTCGTTTCACGCATTTTGTGTAATGCAACGCCTTGATCTGTTAAGAGAAAGACATTGGCATCTTGTGTGATGTGTGGCGCTTTTGATTGTGGCGCGACATTGTTTGTGAGGGCGCGGTGTTCAATCGCGCGGAAAATGGGCTCTACAATGTCTGGGGTGGTGCATAGCGGTGCGGCGGCATCCATCTCCCAAGTTTTGGGCTGATAGCCGATAAAAAACACATTCTTATTGCGGAAAGAGGAGCGGTTGCCCGTATCCAAGTAGCTCTCGGTGAGAACGCCATTGGCTGTAATGACGGAATGTTGTGCCGTTTCAATGTGGTAGTAGTCGTATGACGTGTAGCTTTTGTCATAAAAGACAGAACGGTTATTAATGAGCATGCGTGCGGGAATAAATTTGCCATCGAAGAAAAGGCAATGCTCAGGGGTGACTAAAAGGTCCTCGAAGGGGGTACCTTCAGCAATGGCATCTTTTAGAATGCGGACAGGATATCCAGCCTGATCATCGGGCAGGTCTTTGTTGATTGTGCAATGTGCTTTGCCAACCCACGTTACAGTGTCGTCTGAGAGGGTGTCATTGGTGGAGATAACAACACGATCACCGATATTGATATCTTCGATATTGCTTAACCCTGCGGGTGTTTTGATCTGGCTACCTGCAAGGAAGCAGACATCATACTGAGAACCGAAAATGCCGCCAATGATGCTGGAAATGTTGGTGGTGGAGTTGTAGCCCGCGTTCAACCCGAAGGGGTTGCCGGTGATGTTAATGACGAGTGGTGTAGCTGTTTTTGTAACAAGTCCATAGGTTGGTGCGCCTAAAAAACTCCCGGTTTGTCCGATAACTTGTTTGCTGAAGTTAAGTGTTACCTGTGTGGTTGTTCCATTGTAGGTTTTTGTAACACTAACGTTTAGCCCATTCGAAAGGCCGCCTAAGAGGGCAGTTGTAAAGCCAATATGAAAATTGGTGTTATCTGCAGATGTCACATTGATTGTTTGTACTGATGTCGTGTCAGCGTTCAGGGAGGGGGCAACAGTGACATTCAGGTATCCACCCGCTGAGCCAGCATTCAGAGATGTTGTGGAGTTATTTCCATCGCCTGTGCGAATGCCGAATTCTTTGCCGGTGATGTCTTGAGCCATTGCGGCGACTCCTGTGTTTGGATTTTAAAAACTTAACAAGGAAACATAACATATTTTTGAGGTTGGTGTTATTTTTTTTGAGTTAGATTTAATAAATGGAGTTTTTAGTTATTATTTTTATAAAATTAACATTGATGAATGTAAGTAATAAATAATTACATTCATCAATGTGGTGTATTTTTATGATCTTAAAGTATTTTTTCTATAATAATTAATTAGAGTTATTGGTTTTTATCTTATATTATTTTATACGCGCGATTTCATATAAAGCGACTGCGGCAGCATTGGAGACGTTAAGGCTTTCCATATTGCCTGGCATATAAACACTTACAATTTCATCGCATGTTTCTCGTGTAAGTCGGCGTAAGCCAGCGCCTTCTGCGCCGAGAACGAGTGCGATGCGGCGCCCAGAAAATGCGGCACCATCGAGGCGTGTACCGCCTGCATCGAGGCCAACGATCCAAAGCCCTTCGCGTTGTAAAGAGGCGAGTGCGCGGGAGAGATTTACTTCACGCAGGATGGGTACAATATCGAGGGCTCCTGAGGCGGCTTTGGCCATGGAACCGCTCTCTTGAGGGGTGTTTCGATCTTGTACAAGCACTGCACATGCACCGAAAGCTGCGGCAGACCTTAGAATGGCGCCGATATTGCGCGGGTCCGTAACTTGATCCAAGACGAGGATAGGGCCGGGTCGTGATAGTGCGTCAAGAAAATGTGGTGGCGTGAGTGGCTCTACGCGCAGGCATACGCCTTGGTGTACGGCATCACGGTCACAGAGACGATCAAGGCGTTCACGGTCCACGACTTGTGGCGATACGCGAGCATGTGCGAACTGCGCCGAGGCTTCATGAGTTGCTAAAAATTCGTGGATAACTCGATCTGGGTTATCGAGGGCTGCTTCGACGGCATGATGGCCGTAGATCCAGTACCCGGGCTGATTGCGGGTGGGGCGTCCCGCGCGTGAGGGAACGGAAGCGTCATGTTCCTTAGGAAGGGAAATGCGCTTGGGGGAGGGGAGGGAAGTACGTTTAGCCATAAAATTTATATAATCGAAAAAAAGCGTTTGACATACCCAGTGATCCGACCTATCTATCCACCCGTCCCGGAGAGGTGCCCGAGTGGCTAAAGGGGGCGGACTGTAAATCCGCTGGCGTACGCCTACGTTGGTTCGAATCCAACTCTCTCCACCAGGACGCTTCCTATTATTGGAAGAATATGAGGCCCATACTTAAGAATCCCATATGGGATGATTAAGTATGGGCCTTTTTCATTCTATATACAACTCCTGTACATTAAATAAGACTTCACAAGTTTGTGCACTATATTGGACTGGTTTAGGTCTAAATGAGGCGTTAAAAAGGCGTTTAAGTCATTTAAACGCTTCAGCAAAGGGGACGTTGCTGGAAATGCAACACGATAAAATTAAAAAGACTGGCATTTTAAGCTTGGTTTGCGTTTTAAGTTCGCTGTCATCTGGGGGGTATGCTTATGCTCAAACTCCTGATGGGGTGAGTAAGGATAAGACGGAAGAGAAATCTGTTTTTACGCCTGTTGTGCGCCGCGTCGTCTCTGCGCCATCAATGCCAAGTGTATCGGACACGACAGAAGATCATTTTCTTCCCGCTAGTCTTCATGATTGGTTGACGCAAAGCACAATGACTGGGAATTGGGCAGGGGCGAGAACGCGTCTTGCGCAGCGTGGCCTGATTATTAACGGGCATTATCTGCAAGATTCAGCAGGGAATGTGAGCGGCGGCCGTTCTCAGAATGTGCGTTATGCAGATGAATTTGGCGCAACGGTTGATGCAGATATTAAAAAGCTGACCGGCTATAGTGCAGGCTTTATTCATTTCGCGGTCACGGCCCGTCAGGGATTGGGGCTTACGTCGAAGATTCCGGTTATGAACAGTCCGCAGGAAATTTTTGGTTCTGGTGAAACCGTGCGTTTGACGCGTCTGTCTTGGGAAATGCCTTGGAACCGCTACGTTTCTACAGAAATGGGTGAAATTAATAGTGAAAACGATTTTGAACAATCGTCGATCTATTGGGGCGGAAACTTGTACTGCCAGTTCGAATCAAACGCGATTTGCGGTATGCCGCAATCAATTGCTATGAACTCTGGTTATGGTTACTACCCAACCTCCCATCCGGGTGCATGGGTTAAATTCTATCCGGCAGGCAATAAAGAGTATTTGATTTCTTTCGGTGCCTATTCCGTTGATCCAACGATCTCGAATACACATAATGCGTGGAAGATGAACCTCCACGGTGCAACGGGTACATTTTTGCCGTTCCAGTTGGGGTGGCATCGTGGGGGTGATAATGATTTCACCGGGCCACTTCAGACGAATATCAAGATCGGTGGGTATTGGGATACGTCTGAAACGAAAGATGTTTATGCGCAACTTTCGAGCTTTGAGATTGCCCCTCGGTATTTAGCGTCAGCCCCGGTGTCCAAGGTTCGTGGGCGTTTTGGTGGTTGGTTACAGGCAGACCGGATGTTGGAGCGCGATTCTGATGATCCGCAGCGCAGTACGGCTCTTTTCGGGTCGTTCACTTGGGGGGATCCACGTACGGCTGTTGTCCCGTATTATGTGACGTTTGGTGTGGTGCGTAAGGGCACATTCTCCAGTCGTCCAAATGATACGGTCAGCTTGGGCATGAAGTCTGGTTGGGTGAATGCTAAGCTGGGTAACTGGGCGCGGCAAATGCAAAAAAATGGTGCAGATATTTTACGCCCATCAGGCGAGCAATCCGTAGAGTTTAACTATGGTTGGCGTCCGATGCCATGGCTGTTGGTGCGTCCAGGTGCGCAGTATTACTGGAGCCCAGGTGGCACGAACCGTTATAAGAATCCTGTCCTACTTGATCTTGAAACAGGCATTACATTCTAAAAGAAAAACCGCCCTTCGGGGCGGTTTTTTTTATGTGCTTAACAGTGATGCTTGGACAGAAATTGGTTTGAGATCGGCGGGAAGATACAGGGGGTGCTCAGGGCGCCCTGATTTGCTGAGGCGTAAGGTATGGAGACGAACGCCCTGCTGTTCGAGCATGAGGGCAACATCTGTACCGCGTTGACGTAAAGCGCGGATTTGTGGAGAGCCATAGGCCAAGAGAACCAAGTCCGCATCTTTTGCGAGCTCTAACAGATGCGTATCATTCTCTGGGCCGACGGGGTCATCAACTTCCGTAAGGCGCTTTTGGTCGGTGCAGCGATAAGCAAAGCTGTTGCCAACTAAGATGCTGCCATACCCCCAACTACGTGCATAACGTTGGCATTTGGCGACTGTACGGTCATCACCAAATTCGGTTGCAACGGAAGGATTCATCATCAGCCACATGAGTTTGGGGGCATTTTTATGCCACACGCGCCGTAATGTGTAGCGGTAGCAGTCTTGAGGGCCACCATAAACAGCAGTGCTGGTGACATCATCGGTCAGTTTGAGTGGCTTGGCCTGACCGACGTTATGCTGCGTTTCAAAGAGGTCTTTCATTGAGGGGATGAAGGGGGCTTTGTATTTTGTAGGGCTTTTACGGCTGCGAGTGTCCGTTCAACATGTTCATCTGGAGACATGGAAGCGTATGTTAAAACAACGCGCCCATTCTGTGCGATGACATAAGACGTACGGCTAGCCATGTGCAGAAGAGGCATTTTTGCTTTATAGCTATTTGTGATCTTGCCATCAGGATCAGCAATGACGCCGAAAGCAGAGCGGCATTCACTGACAGAGAATTTGTCTAGCTTGGCGATAGGGTCCATCGAAATACCAAAAATAGACGCGCCGGCGGCCTTAAAATCAGGGACGGCATCTGCAAAGTCATGCGCTTCAATCGTGCAGCCTTTGGTGAAGGCGGCAGGATAAAAATAGAGAACGACCGGTCCTTTTTGGAGGGCTTCTTTGAGATGGAATGAAATTTCATGCCCGCCGATGCTTGCGGTGGCTGAGAAGTCTGGTGCGAGAGAGTTTGTTTCAAGGGCCGCATGGGCTGTTTGAGGCAGGACGGCGCTAGCTCCAAGAGCAATGCTACCGAATACCATGGCATATTTGAGTGATAGTGCGAAAAAACGACGCATAAATGTGATTCCTGAAAGTTCTCTTAAATGAGATCGAGTGGATGTTGAATGAAAGAAGCGAGACTAGAATGTTTCGGGAGGCACGACAACGCATGCTGTGTGAGCTTGCAGGTGTTGGCATGCATTTTCTGCGGTGGTGTGATTGAGGTTTGTGACGCGGGCGCGGTACAATAGACCGTGTGCTGTGTGAATAGGGGTGACCTGTACCGTGCCGCCTCGGGTTTTATGTGCTTTGTTTGCAGCAGCAAGCGCCTGCGCAGAGGAAGCATATGCACCGACCTGAATAGCCCAATGCCCCGGCGTGTTTTCTGCCGTTGCGGCCGTAGTGTGTGGCATGGGGGCTAAGCGATAATGAAGGCCGGATGCTGGTACCTCTGCGACAATGGACTGGGCTTGTAGTCGGTGTCCAACGGGTAGAATTTGAGCTGTGATGCGGTTATCGCTGATTGTATCGTCGGATAGTTTATTCGTGGGGGCAGGGTGCGGTGCTGGGGGGGGGGCAGTTGGTGTTGAGTGTATGCCGCGTGCGGCCCAAGAGGCGCTGACATCAGAAGGGCTTTCTGGGGTGGTGGATGTCGGCGGTGTACTGGGTGTTGACGCGCCTTCGCTTCCTGTTGAGGTGTCGGGCGTATCATCTGTATCAGATTGTTCGTTTTGTTGGTCACGCTTTGCCCAAGCTGAGCTTACATTTTGACTGGCTGCACTTGGAGGGGGGCTGCTGTCATCATCAGCCGCGATGTGGCTGTTGGGATCATGATGAGAGACGAGAATATCCGCCGCAGAGCGGTTATGGGGCCAATAACCAGCGATTTTTGGGCCAATGGATGCGACGTAGCGCCGGGTTTCACGCGGTAGGGCGCGACCGCGCCGTAAGTAGCTATCCAAGCTGCCCGGGCCATCATTATAAGCGGCTAAAAAGCCCGGATTACCATAAATGTCGTACATTTGGCGGATATAGGCTGTTCCTGCCAAGATGTTGTCATGCGGATCATATGGGTCATCATTAAGGTTATATTGGTTACGTAGGTCATCATAGGTTGGGGGCATTAATTGCATAAGCCCCATTGCCCCCGGGACAGACGTGACAAAGTGGCCGCTTGAATCAAATAGTCGTCCGCCGGATTCACGCTCAATCACGGCACGGATCCAGCGCTCTGGTACGTCGAACCGGTCTGAGGCTTCGTGAATATAGGGGCCCCATGGGTCATTGGCGGGGCCGGGGGGGGCGTAATACGATTTGGCGCGCGCTTGATAATGCTCAGCTTCTTGCGCAACGGGAAGCGAGTTACCTGAGGGGGTAATATCAGCTTGATTAGCACAGGCGGCTAAAAGGCTGATGGCGCCCAGTGCTATGCCAGAGCGCATTAAGTTCATGTGAGAGCTTTTGATGGAGCTGGGGCATGTAGGGCTGGGCATGGGCGGCATGAGACCTAGCGGCTAGATGGACGGAAGTTCTGTCATTCGTAGACTATGAATGAGGCAAAACTGAGAAAATATGACGTCTTTTGACACTGGAGTGTAAGGAGTGCCTACGACAGTGGCTAGGGTGTATTCTCCGGATGTTCTGTAATTTGTAGAAAATATGCTGACGTTTGTCTTGGCGGGCAGGGGCATATGCGGGCTGAAGGCATATCTGAACATGTTTTGCAGCGTTGCTATGCCTGCGCTATCATGGGGGCGTTGAATGTCTTTTGTGAGTGGAGATACAGTATATGTCTTATGCAGCCATTGATGCGAAGCGAGTGGTAAAAGCAGCGCAATCAGCACTGAAAACACTTTCGCACGCGCAAGAACAATCCGAGGCTCATCAGCGCAAGACGTTGATGATTGAACGGATTGCGGCTTTGGCCTTGGCGGCTTCGGAAACTGAAGGCAGTAATGCCATTACGCTGACATCGGAAGAGTTTTGGATGATTTCTAAAAACTGGTAAAATTCTCATCCTTTATAGGATGCAATTTCGACTAGGTTGCCATCAGGGTCGTGGCAATACACAGAGGTTAAAGGGCCGAGCGCACCAATGCGTGCCGTCGGTCCTTCGACCACCTGCACGCCGCACAATGTTAAGTGCTGAATAATATGTGTGCTTTCTATAGCCGTCGTAAAGCACAGGTCTGATGTGCCTGGTTGAGCACCTTCGGCAGTTTTCCAGCCTTCTGCGGCTTCGGGGCGAAGATTGATTTTTTGGCCGCCAAAATTGAGGCTAACGCGATTATTGCGGCCGTATTCTTCGATATCCATTCCCAAAACACGCTGATACCACGAGGCTGAAACATCACGATCGCGAACGGTCAGGACGATATGATCAAGGCGGTCAACGGTGAAGCGCATAGAATGATGTGCTCGTTGTTATGGTGGGAATGGAGCCCGCTACTGGAAGGTAGCAGGGGATTAGGGGGTTGGTCGCTTGCGGAAAGCCGCTAAGCTGACAACTTCAGCTTCGCCCGATGTGGTTTCATCGGTTTTGGAGGTTTCGGTCTCTGGTGGGGAGGCGGGAGTGCTTTTAACGCTGGCGACGTCTTCCGCAACTGTGGGTTCTGAGAAGCGAAAGGCCATATGCATGTGTGGGTCTGCGAACGCTACAACCGCAGAGACAGGGATAATGAGCGGGCTAGGAACGCCACCAAAAGAAAGGGTGACGCGAATTTCTTTGTGTTCGGCGTCAACGCTCAGATTAGTAAACTGGTGCTGTAAAACAATGGTCATCTCTTGCGGGTATTGCGCAGAAAGGCGACTTGGAATGTTAACACCAGCAGCATTTGTTTTGAAAGTTAGGTAGAAGTGATGCTCACCGGGTAGGCCTTCTTGAGCAACGTGTGAGAGTGCGCGGCACATAACGCTACGATAGGCGTCTTCTATCCACGCATCATAAGGGAGAAGGCTCTCCGGTAGGTTGGCTTCGAAGTCGTCGTTATGGTCGTCACTCATAGTCGCAAAACCGTCAAACTTTTTGATAAAGGTTCTTAAGGTCTGCGCCAGAGATAAAGACTTGGCAAGGTCTTTTTATATATAAAAAGAGGTGGGAGGGCTTCTGTTGCCCGGTGCCCTCCCGAACCGCGCTTATCGCTTATGCAGCAACAGCGAGCACCTGTGAGTTATCATTGGCACTTAAAAGTTTAGCCCGATAACGGCGGTACAATGCCGGGCAAAAGGTAAGTCTTTACCATGCGTGTCGAGCCTGTTTCGTCCCCACAAACACCTGCTTAGTGCGGGTGTGTTGTTTTGGTGGAGACGCCGGGCACTGCCCCCGGGTCCACAACAATTATTCCACTTACCGTTTATCACCATAGCCAGGAAAACCTGAGCGAGATCGTTATAGTCTTTTTGATTTTCGTCTGCAAGTCTCATCATGAACGTGGGTGACTTATGGTGGCTTTTGATGGTATGCCATCGGCATGGCATTGACATCTGAACAACGCGCTGAGATTGAATCTCTGCGCCTCGAACCTAAGCTGACCTCTCGGCCGACTGTCCCGGCGATGGAAGAGCTTCTTGCTAAGCCGATCGAGGTGCTCGATCATGGTTTTTTACGTGTTGTTGATTACATGGGCGATGATAGCGCGGTCGTGCAGGCTGCGCGCGTTTCCTATGGTAGAGGCACACGCAAGACATCAGAGGATGCGGGACTTATCCGCTATCTGATGCGTCATCGTCATTCAACGCCCTTTGAAATGTGCGAGATCAAGTTTCATGTGAAGCTGCCTGTTTTTGTGGCACGGCAGTGGATTCGGCACCGCATGGCGAGTGTGAATGAGTATTCGGCGCGTTATTCTATTCTGGATCGTGAGTTTTATTTGCCGAATTTAGAGCAAGTGGCCTCACAAAGCTCGTCCAATCGGCAGGGGCGCAGCGACGCGCTGGACGCTGATAAGGCGCATGAGGTGTTAAATCTTCTGCGCAGTGATGCTAGCCGTTGCTATGATCATTACGAGGAGCTCTTGGACGAAGAGCGTTATGGGCTTGCTCGTGAATTGGCGCGTATGAACTTGACGCTGAATACCTATACACAGTGGTACTGGAAGATTGATCTGCATAACTTTATGCATTTCTTGGCACTGCGTGCAGATCCGCATGCCCAGTATGAAATTCGTGTTTATGCTGAGAAGATGCTGGATATTCTGCGGGCATGGGTTCCTCAGACAGAAGCAGCTTTCCGGGAGTATCGTTTAGGGGCGTTTACATTTTCTGCCGGTATGCTGCGCGTGTTGCAGCGTCAGCTGGCTGGTGAAAACGTTATTCAGGAGACTTCTGGGCTTACAAAGCGTGAATGGTCCGAAATGCATGCGGCGTTGCAAGGCGCATGAGCGATCTGCATTCTCTCCTCTCTTCCGCAAGGGAGGGAGGGCAGCCGGAGCTAGCCCCTAAGCCGCGTTTTTATGGTTTATGGGTTATTCTGGTGATTGATGTTATTTTGGTTTCTGCTGCGTTATTAATTCATTTCTTATGGCCTGTTTCACATTGAATTTAGGCTCGAATGTATTAATTATATACAAACAGTTCGTCTGAGTGAGGAGCGTGGTGTGAGTCTCGAATATAGTGACTATTATGATGGTCAAGCTATTTTGGAGGCTGCTATTGCGCGGCCGTCACGCGATAAAGCTCCGGTTGTGTTGATTGCTCATCAGTGGGCGGGGCGTGGTGTTCTTGAGCATACCATCGCTGAGCGCGTTGCTGATCTGGGCTATATTGGTGTTGCTATCGATTTATTCGGTAAGGGTGTTGTGGGTTCTCCCGGTGGAGATAACACGCATCTTATTGAGCCATGGCTGAAGGATCGTGCTGGGCTAGCGCGTCGTGTTGGGGTGGCTGTTGAATTTGCGCGCTCTTTGTCTGGGGCTGAGCCAGATAGGCTGGCGGCTTTGGGGTACTGCTTTGGCGGCATGGCGGTGTTAGATGTTGTACGCTCTGGGCAGGGAGGCTTACGTGGTGTTGTAAGTCTACATGGCCTGCTAGGGAGTGACCCCGCCTTGGAGAGGGGGGACATTACCGCTAAAATATCGGTTCATCATGGATGGGATGATCCTTTGGCGGTGCCGGAGCAGGTATTAGACTTTACGCAGGAAATGACGCGTAGAAAAGCGGATTGGCAACTGCACGCTTATGGGCATGTGGGGCATGCATTTACGAACCCACATGCAAATGCACCTGAGCGTGGGTTGATGTATAATAGATTGACAGATCAGAGATCGTGGCAGGGTATTGTTGGCTTTTTGAAGGAAGTGTTTGAATAATGTTTTTATAATCTTTATTGATGGAGGCGATTTAATATATGGTCAATATATTGGTTAAATTTCTTTTAAAGATTTTGAGCGGTTATTTTTATATGGTTAAGTGTATTGAAGGTGTGAGTTGTTGTTTTTTATTTATCTCTTGAGGCACTAACTTTTTTCTTAATTTATTATAATTAATAGGTATAAAAATGACGTCTTTATTAAAAATTTTATCGGACCGTGAAGCGGATTCTTCTGTCTTTAGACTGAAATTAATCGGTCATATGGAAGCGTGTGCAGTAGACGGAACAAGCCTCTTACCTATTGGCGGAAAAACACGTGCGTTGTTGGCCGTTTTGGCTTTGGCGAACCGGAAGCCTGTTTTGCGGTCACATTTGGCGGAGCTGTTGTGGAGTAAGCGCCCAGAGGATATGGCCCGGGCGTCCTTGAGGCAAGAAATTCATCGCTTGCAGGAGGCGCTGCGGCCGTTGGGGGGTAGTGTTATAGATGTCCAGCGTAGCTCTTTGACGTTAAAGCCTATTTTGACTTCTGTTGATGTGGAGCGTCTAAAATCGGGCGGTCTGCAGGCTGCGTCAATCTTTATGGAGTCTGGTGAAAAATTACTTCCAGATTTAGATGGGATTGATCCTGCTTTGGATGAGTGGCTGGATCTTCAGCGTTTGAATTTACGTAAATACTCGATCGCGCAATATGAAGCATCTCTCATGGAGGTGCAGGATGTCGTTGGGATGGAAGAGGCCGTTACACGGTTATTGGCGATCGATTCACTCAATGAGGTAGCTTGGCGGGCGCGTATTGAGGGATCTGTCCGGGTCAATGATTTGGCGCGGGCTCGTTCTTTTGTTGTTCATTATAAGAGATTATTGTCAGAAGAGTCGGTAGAGATAAATATCGATCAAACGACGCGGGAGTTATTAGAGCAGGTATTGCGCTATGATCAAAGTGCACAACCGATGCGTATTGCGCATGAAGCAGAGGCGGTTGCTGCTCTCTCTCAGGAAGGGCACTTTCTTCGGGACCGTAAACAGGCACAAGGGTTTGGTGCGCATTTTGGTTTAGTGTCAGATGCTGGGGAGGTGTCTTTTATTGATCGCGACCCCATGCTGGTAAGCTCTTCTCATCCCCAAAATGGACAATTTGATACTGTTCGGCGCATCTCGGTCTATATTCAGGAGCCAATGATTTTGGAGCCTGAGACATGGAAGGATTGCCCAAGCTCAGAGGACCTTCATGAATGTTTGGAAATGTTTTTCTTGAGGGCTAAACTTTTTCAGGTCGTCCCTTTTCAAGGAGAGAGTGAAAGCGAAGATTTTATTGAATTATGTAAAAAATCTGGGATCGATTATGTGGTTCGCAGTGTTTTGCGTGTTGGTTTTCAGGATAATGTTCCAAGAATTATTATCCGCTTAATAGATGTTCGTTCGGGTGGTATTGTGGTGTGGGGAGGGTATGAGAGCATCTCTGCCTTAAATAGTACCAATATATATAAAGTTTTGGGTGATATTTTTTCTGATATTCATTGGTCGATCATTTTTTCTGATGTGATGCGTGTGTCAAACCGGAGGGATGAGGAGCTTTCAAGATTTGGACAATCTATGAGAGCCTTGAGCTTATCTTTGCGGTTTAATGTGGAATCTTTTGATCGTATTACGCATCTTATTGGTAAGCCTTCGGACGGAGCGCATACGGCGTTAGTAACGGCCATGACGGCGCTATCGCGTTTGAATGGTGATTTTCATTCCTCGGCCGCAGATATTATTCAATGGGGTGTTGAGGGCGCACGTCAGGCAATAGCCTTGCAGCCAGAGCGCTCTGCCGTTGCTTTATTGTGGGGGGCATTGACAATGGCGGAAGGGGGGCTTTTGCTCTCGTCCGTTTCGCATAAAACCTCTTTACGCTCCGTCATTCGGGGGGCTGGCGTCTCTCTTTCTGTGCGAGAGCGTTTTATGTGCGCGGCGCTTGAGGCACTTTTGGATCAAGATATCACTGTAGCAGCAGAAAGTGCGCAGGAGATGCTGGATGCGATGCATGGATCTCCGTTGAGAGCATATTATGAAATGTTTTTTTTAATGACGTTGGTTGTGGGGCTACCTGGGGAGAAGGCATTAGAGCAGGCTAATCGTATGGTTTGCCTTTATCCTCGTCATCCAATGAGCGCGGTTGCCTTGGTGGTTGCCTCGGCACAGGTGGGGCAGATGAAAGATGAGCACGCCAGAAGTGTTCAGCATTTACGCTCTCTCTTGCCGGATTTAACGATAGAGGATGTTGTGACGCGCTGTGCTTATTTGCCTCAGCAGGGATTGGATATGATTCGTGAAAGCTTGATGCAGGCAGAATTTCAGTGAAATCACGCTGTTAACAGTTCAGATGCTTGGCCTAATCGTATAGGCACGATAAGAGTGCATATTCGCATTGCTTTTGGTAGGGTTCGCCACCTTGCCTTTTTGCCTATGAGTGGCCTTGGCGTGGCCTGCAGGACTTTTGATAATGTCTCGCAATAATATGATTGCTCGGTGCGCACTGTCATCTGCTGACATTTGTGTGAAAATGGTCGGACGTGCTCGTGGTGAGGTTGCTTCGCCTTGGAAACTTGCAGGCTTGTTTGCTTTTGGTGTTTTGGCTGCATGCGGTAGCAGTCGTGACCCGGGTAGCTTGGCAACGCCGCATAATCATCTGTTAGGGGTGGATCGCGGTGCTGAAGGTGGCGCTGATGACTTAAAGGGCGGCGTAAATGCCTATTTGTGGCGCGGTGCAATTGATACTCTGTCTTTTATGCCACTGTCTTCTGCCGATGCGGTCGGTGGTGTGATTTTGACGGATTGGTATCAGCCTGCTGCAAGCCATGGAGAGCGCTTTAAAATTGCGGCTTACGTGCTGGATCGGCGTTTGCGTTCGGATGCCCTGCGCGTTGCCGTATTCCGGCAGGTTTTTCAAGATGGCGCATGGCAAGATACGCCTGTATCCGCCACGACAACGTCTGACATCACGACGCGTATTTTGACACGTGCCCGTCAGTTGCGTGCAGAGAATGGTGAACGGGACAACTGAAACGAACATGAACGACGTACCAAACGCTTTTGATTTTCACGCGCGTGAACCTTTCTGGCAGGCAGAATGGGATAAGCGCCAAGCATTTTCTGTGCCGGATGTTCCGGAAGATGGGCGCCCCAAATACTATGTGTTGGAGATGTTCCCATATCCATCGGGGCAACTGCATGTAGGTCATGTGCGGAACTATACCCTTGGGGACGTTGTCGCACGTTATAAACGTGCACAGGGTTTTTCCGTATTGCATCCGATGGGGTGGGATGCTTTCGGCCTTCCCGCAGAGAATGCAGCGCGTGAGCGTGGTGTGCATCCGGGTCAGTGGACTATGGATAACATTGCAGCTATGCGCGAGACCCTTCAGCGTTTGGGGTTCTCGTTAGATTGGGACCGTGAGGTCGCAACATGTCAGCCAGAGTATTATGGCCAACAGCAAAAGCTGTTCTTGGATATGTTGGCTGATGGTTTGGTTGAGCGCCGTGATTCACAGGTTAATTGGGATCCTGTTGATGAAACAGTCTTGGCCAATGAACAGGTTGTTGACGGGCGCGGTTGGCGTTCTGGTGCGCTCATTACCAAGAAAACACTGTCACAGTGGTTCTTGAAAATCACAGATTTTGCTCAGCCTCTTCTGGATTCCTTGGGAGATCTGGATCGTTGGCCTGAGCGTGTGCGTGTGATGCAAGAGCGCTGGATTGGCCGTTCAGAAGGGGCGCGTGTCCGTTTTGCGCTGCATAACCCGCCAGAAGGTTATGGTGCTGATTTTGATGGCGTGGATGTGTTTACGACGCGTCCGGATACGCTGTTTGGGTTGAGCTTTATAGGTCTGTCGCCGGATCATCCGCTCGCCGCTAAAATTGCTGAGACGAACCCGCAGGCGAAGGCATTTATTGAAGAATGTCAGCGTGCAGGTACGTCTGAAGAGGTGATTGAAGCTGCGGAAAAGGTCGGTTTTGATACAGGCTTGGAAGTCGTAAATCCACTGAACCCTTCGCAAAAGGCACCTGTCTGGATCGCGAATTTTGTGTTGATGGGGTATGGTACTGGCGCAGTCTTCGCGTGTCCGTGCGGTGATCAGCGCGATCTGGATTTTGCACGGAAGTATAATCTTCCTGTGCCGCAAGTTCTGCTGCCAACTGGAGAAGAGGCTGCTAGTTTTGTAGTCGGCACAAAAGCCGTCTCCGGTGATGCGTCTTTGTATAACTCTGACTTTTTGAATGGTTTGAGTGTTGAGGACGCTAAGCACGCTGCGTTGGAGCGCTTAGAGGCTCAGGGCGTTGGGCGTAAGGTTGTGAACTGGCGCTTGCGTGATTGGGGTATTTCTCGTCAGCGTTACTGGGGTTGTCCTATACCGGTCATTCATTGCCCAGATTGCGGCACTGTGCCGGTGCCGGATGAGCAGTTGCCCGTTGTTTTGCCTGAAGATGTGACGTTTGACCGGCCGGGCAATCCTCTGGACCATCATCCTACATGGAAGCATGTGGCGTGTCCTCATTGTGGTCACGCTGCGACGCGTGAGACGGACACGTTTGATACGTTCGTTGATAGCTCGTGGTATTTTGCACGCTTTACGAGCCCACATGCTGAGACACCGACGTTGCCAGAAGCGGCTAATGCGTGGTTGCCGGTTGACCAGTATATTGGCGGCATTGAGCATGCAATTTTGCATCTTTTGTATGCACGTTTCTTCACCCGGGCCATGGAAAAGACGGGTCATGTCGGTGTGAGTGAACCTTTCGCGGGTTTGTTTACACAAGGCATGGTGACGCATGAGAGCTACCGTGACGATTCTGGATGGCTGTATCCAGAAGAAGTGGAGCGGCGCGGTGAGCAAACTGTCCGTAAGGATACGGGTACGGCTGTGAATGTCGGGCGTTCTGAAAAGATGTCCAAGTCAAAGCGTAATACCGTTTCACCGTTAGAAATCATTGAGCGTTATGGAGCGGATACGGCACGGTGGTTTGTGCTGTCTGATAGCCCGCCAGAGCGTGATATGGAGTGGACGGCATCAGGCGTTGCTGCTGCTGCTCGTTTTGGTCAGCGCCTCTATCGTTTGATTTCAAGTGTTTCTGAACAAGATGCGCGTGATGCTGCCTTCCCCGAGGGTGCGCTGTGCTCTGTCGCGGATGATCTGCGGCGTGTCACGCATCGTGCCGTACAGGCGGTTACGGAGGCATTAGATGCTTTCACGCCGAATGTGGCTGTGGCGCGGTTGCATGAGCTGACATCCGCTCTGGCCGATGCTTTGAACAAGAAGGGTGACGGCTTGCCTGCGGCACGTCGTGAGGCGGCTGTGGTGCTCTGTCTTTTGACTGCGCCAATGATGCCCCATCTGTCAGAAGATATGATGGCGATCCTTGAGCCGGGTGAAGCATTGGTTGTTGAGCGGGCATGGCCGGTGGCTGATCCTGCGCTTCTGACCGCACGTCAGGTAACGCTCGCGGTTCAGGTTCTTGGAAAGCTGCGTGGTACGATTGATGTACCGCCAGATGCGCCGCGTGATGTTGTTTTGGCGGCAGCTAAGGCGGAGATCAATGTTGCACGTGCTCTGGAAGGGAAGCGTCTTGTGAAGGAAATTCACGTGCCGAACCGCATTGTTAACTTTGTGATTGCAGGCTGATTATGAGCATTTTCAGTCGGTTCTGTGCCGGTATAGCACTAACAGGTGCTTTAGCCGGGTGTGGCTTTACCCCCCTTTATGGGGGGGGCGCGCAGGGGCAGGGCGTTTCACCAGAATTGGCGCAGATTTATGTTGCCAATATTGGTGGGCGTTATGGTCAGCTTCTGCGTTTGGCTTTGCAAAAGGACCTGACAGGTTCTGGAGCGGAGATGCCGCAGCTTTATACGCTGCAAGTCGCGTCAGGATTGGCTGAAGAATCAGTTGATATTCACCAAGATAATACGTCTGGGC
The DNA here is from genome assembly GCF_001598495.1 of Neokomagataea thailandica NBRC 106555. GTDB lineage: Bacteria > Pseudomonadota > Alphaproteobacteria > Acetobacterales > Acetobacteraceae > Gluconobacter > Gluconobacter thailandicus_A. The sequence goes on along the minus strand of NZ_BCZB01000010.1, from coordinate 6,608 downwards.
GTATTCGTGGAAATGCGAGTGCGCATTGGCGTTTGTTCTCTGTAAAGCCGGTTCCGGAATTGCTTGCTGAAGGCAATGTTCGGACGATGGATGGCTATAATACGTTGTATGAGCAGTATTTTGCGCAGACCTTGAACGAAGAAACGTTTCAAGGGCGTGTGGCCGATACTCTTGCTCAGTCTATGAAGCAGCAGCTCGCGGTGTGGTTCCGTACGCATCATGCGCCGGGGGCTGCGCAGGCTGATGATCTGCCGCGTTATGTCGATACAGATGCGATGCCTGAGGATAATGGTGCGCCAACGCAGAGTGCAGGTGCGGATGGCTTCCCAGCTTCGGCAACTGGGCGTTTGTCTCATAGTACATCGACCTCAAACCCACAGTGAAGATTGATGCGCGCCAGGTTGGGCGTGCTCTAAACGATGCGGGGCAGTGGCGTGCTATTCTTTTATATGGAGAGGATAGCGGCCTTATTCGGGAGCGTGCAGCGCAGGCAGTCAAGCTTGTGGCGGATACGCTGGATGACCCCTTTCGTGTGGCGCAGCTTGACCGTGAAACACATGACCGATTGGAAGAAGAGGCAACGGCTTTATCTCTGATAGGGGGCCGCCGTGTCGTGTGGGTACGTGAAGGCAGTGATGCGCTCGTAGCCCCGTTGATGCGGCTTTTGGCTCTTTCGACGGATACTCTGGTTGTGCTTGAGGCGCCGGGATTGGCGTCGCGTTCTAAGCTACGTGCCCTTGCCGAAAAACAGCCGCATGTTGCGTCAATCGCGTGTTATCCTGAAGAGGGGCGTGCTTTGGCGCACACTGTGGCGGATGCGCTGAAGCAAGACGATATTACGATTGATCGTGATGCTATGGCGTGGTTGCATGGTCGATTATCGTCGGATCGCGCCGGCGTGCGTGGTGAAATAGAAAAACTCATTTTATTGGCCGGTCCTCATGGGCGCTTAGATATAGAGACTGTACAAGACTGCGTTGGTGACGCTGGAGGGACGTCCCTTGATGATGCTGCATATGCGGCTATGGCAGGGGAGGTGGAGGCTGTGGATCAAGCGTTAGAACGTGCGTTTTCTGATGGAGCAGCACCTGTTGCGGTGGCGCGTGTGGTCTTGGGGGTCATTAACCGTTTGTGGCGTGTGGCGCTGGCTGTAGAAGAAGGGCAGATGCGTACAGAGGCGATTAAGGCGTTGCGCCCTCCTGTATTTTTCAAGCGTATGCCCAGTTTTGTAAAAGCGGCTGAGCGCTGGCCAGCAGGGGCTTTAGCGCTGGCGGCAGAACGTACGCAGGCTTTAGAGTTGGCGTGTAAGAAAAGCGGAATGCCTGATGAGTTGTTGTGTCGGCGGCATTTGGCTTCTTTATGTCTGGGCGGGCGTGTCTGGCTGCGTGGTGCTGGCCGTTAAGACGAGAAGGCTGGTTCTTTATTCGTTCTCGCGTTAGTGTTGAGGGAGTTTGTACTTTCAAAACATATGGCGCAGCATGAAGTTTATTCACACGGCAGACTGGCAGCTTGGTAAACCTTTTGGGCGTTTCGATGAGGAACGCCGTTCTGCGCTGACGCAAGCGCGTTTTGATGTGATTGATCGTATCGGTCAGCATGCAAAAAATCATGATGTGCGCCATGTTTTGGTTGCTGGTGATGTCTTCGATACAGAAGGTCCGCAGGACAGGACGATTGCTCAGGCCTTAACGCGTATGGAGCGTTACCCGTGTTGCTGGTGGTTATTGCCGGGCAATCATGATTTTGCGCGCAATCATGGGTTATGGGACCGTGTTCGTGCGCGGTTGGGGCGCGGACAGGTGGGGGAAGTCAAGCTATTGACGGAGGCTGTTCCTCATGAAATCGAAGATGGTGTATGGTTATTGCCAGCGCCCCTTCTTGGGCGGCATACGCAAGATGACCCAACAGCAGTTTTTGACACGATGCAGACGCCTCAGGCGCGTTTAAGAATTGGTTTGGCGCATGGTGGTATTACGCAGTTTACACAAGGTCATGATGCTTCAGCAGAAAATTTGATTGCGCCGAATAGAGCGCATTTGAGTGCTTTGGATTATCTGGCTCTAGGTGATTGGCACGGTCGTTTAAAAATTGATGCGCGTACATGGTATTCGGGTACGCCTGAAGTTGATCGCTTCCATCCGGCGGAAGGGCGTGACCGGCCTGGGGAGGTCTTGTTGGTGACGCTTTCGCCCGAGCAGGAGCCTGATGTGCAGGTTTTGAGTACGGGGCGATATCGTTGGATAGAGCAATCATGGATGGTGGATGGGCTGACGTCCTATTGCGCGCAGTTAGAGCGCTTTTTAGCGGGGGTTGATGTGCCCGAGACGTTATTGCGTTTGAAGCTGGCTGGTATGATGGATTTGTCCCAGCGTGTCGCTATCCTTTCGGCGTTAGAAAACGATATCGCTGATCGTTTGATGTTTTTGGAGGCGCAGACGGATGATATTTTTGGACGTCCGGGCGAAGAGGACTTGGCGCTTTTGGACGGGGAAGGAATGCTGGCTCTTGCCGCACAAAAGCTGAAAGCACGTATTGAGTATGGCGGAGAAGAAGGGCGTATAGCCCGAAAAGCGCTTGAACGTCTTATTGTTGAATATAAGCGAGTTGAACACTCATGAGCTTTTATCTTCGTCAAATTCAAATTGAAAATTTCCGACGTTTTCGTTCTCCTATTCTGTTGGATAACCTAGGAGAGGGGCTTAATGTTTTGATTGCCCCGAATGAAGCAGGGAAATCGACCTTACTGGAAGCTGTGCGTGCGGCTTTTTTTGTGCGTACAAAAGGGCAGAGCAAGCAGTTAAAATCATATGTGCCGTATGGTGATAAAGTTGGGCCTTATGTTGCGGTTGATTTTGCGCTGCATGGGAAGGAATGGCGTATTGAAAAGCGTTTTATACAAAGCGCGAAAACAACATTAAGTAGCCCAATGGGGCGTGCAGAGGGGGAAGATGCAGAGCATCAACTGCGTGAGCAGTTGGGGGCATCTGTGAGTGCTAATACGAAAAAGGCTGAGCCAGAAGGCGCTTTAGGGCTGCTTTGGGTTCGTCAGGCGGAGGCTCTTGAGTTAACGGCTCCGGATGAATTGGTGAGGGACCGTCTTCGGACGACGTTAGAGCATGAAGTTGGCTCCATTCTGGGTGGTGGGGCGTTTAATCGTGTTAACGAGAGCATTGAGAATCTCAGGACGCGCCACGGTACAGCACGGAGCCGAACACAAGGATTGTTGCCAGAAGCGCAAACGCGTTGTGACCGTGCGCACAGCAATTATAGACAGACTAAAGAATTGTATGATGTTTTAGAGACGCATTTTGCACGGTTAGAGCAGGTTCGTACGCGTTTAAAGTTGGTGGAGCGTGAGCTTTATCATGAAGCAGACCACGGTCAGCGTGACGCATTACAGCACGAGCTGAAAGCGGCAGAAGGGGCGGCGCAGCGTTTGCAATTGCGCCGTGTAGAATGTGATGCGGCGCGAGGTGTTGTCGTACATCTGGAAGCTATGCAGCAGCGTGCTGAGGATTTGGCTTTAGAGCAAAAAACGGATCAAGATGTTCTGAATATATTGGAGCAAGAGCGGCGTGAGGCTGAAGGGCAGGCTCTTGAAATCCGTGAGAAGATTACGATTTTAGGAAGAGAACTCGAGGAACAGCGAGAAGTCTTAAATCAGCAAAAGAACGCCGTGCGTGAGGCTGAGCAACGTTATGCAGAGGATGCAAGAGCTCAAGCATTAGACGCAGCACGGGAGCGTTATACGCAGTTAGTCGCGTGTGAAGCGGCTTTGGTTGAGGCGGAGTGCTTGAGCCGTACTATCATTCCAGATGCGTTGATGGCACGATTGGATAAGGCTGAGCGGGAAGTTCTGGAAAAGCGCGCATTGATGGGGATGGATGGTGCGCGTGTGACGTTATCTGGCGACATGGCGCCGGTTATTGTGAATGGTGTGGTCGCGCAAGCTGGTAGCTTTACGATTGACCAGCCGATGACTGTGCAGATCGGCGCAACGATTTTGCAGTTGGAACCTTCACTTGGTACGCAACGGGCGCGCCATAATTTTGAAGTTGCACAGAGTGCATTGGTGGAGATGTTACAAGAGGTTGGGGTTAAGGACCTTGAAACGGCTCGTCAGCGCAATGAGCAGGCACGTCAAAATACGGTTCGTGTTCAGCATTTAAGAGAGAGGATTGTGTCTTTATGTCCGGCAGATGCGGCTCTGGGTCTCAGTGCGGGCGAGGATGCTTTGAAGGTTTTGGTTGCTAGAGAGGGTGCAGAGAAGCGCGTTTCAGTACATATGAAAGCACTTCCAGATCTTCAAGAGATGCGCAAAAACGTTGAACATCAAGAAAATAATTGTCTTAAATTACGTACTATCCTTGATATTTCGAATTCTCAATTGAAAGAAATGGAAGGTATTTCTCATCCTGTATTATTAAAAATTGCGCAAGTAACGGCATCTCTCTCCCGAAATGCGCGTGATATGGAGCAGTTAAAAGGGCAGGAGGACTGGGCGGATTTGTCTGCAAACATGATGCGGGCGAAGGCGCGTCTGTCTGCCATCTCTTTGGACGTGCAGGACGCGGAACGCCTTGTCGTGGTTAGTAACCCTGATGTGATCCGCCGAAAAATTGAAAGATTGGAGCAGGATAGAGCCGCTACAGAACGAACGCGCGTGCAGTTGCGAGAAGAGCAATCGCGTTTAGAAGCAACCATTTCAGCCGAGGGTGGCCGAGGAATAGCAGAACGTTTGAGCGCAGCAGAAGATGAACGGGATGCTGCGGATGAGGCACTGTCACGCGTGACGGAGGATGTGAAAATGCTTCAGCTTTTGCGACATGTGATGGATGAAGCCCGCTCGGAGATGGGGGAGCGGTTTGTCCGGCCTGTTGCTTCACGGGCGAAGTCCTATGTGGAAAAAATTCTTCCTGGCAGTGATCCGGGTTTTGATGAAACGCTCAAATTATCACGTTTAACGCGTGGGCAGCATGAGGAAGGAAGTGATGATTTGTCCAAAGGAACGCAGGAGCAGTTGGCGTTAATGGTACGTTTAGCTTTTGCAGATATTTTGCAGCAGCAAGGGCAGCCCGTTTCACTGATTTTGGATGATCCGTTGGTCTATGCGGATGATGCACGTTTAGATTTGATTTTGGATATGTTGGAGCAGGCATCGAAACGATTACAAATTGTTATTTTGACATGTCGAGAGCGGGTGTTTCGCAACACGTCTGGGCGGCGTTTGTTTTTGCCATGTACGTGACGGGAGTAAAAACTTTGGTTTTTCTAGGGCGTTTAGTGCCGTTAGGAGAGAAGGCGAAAATTGTTTTTTCTAATTTTGACGATACTTCTTTGTGACAGGAAAAAACATTTTTTTCAAGGTTGAAAGGCAAATTTTCGTGTTTAATCTCTAAAGGATAGATAGTCATCAAAAAACCGGGAGACGAAAATGGCTGAGAACCTTCCAAAGAAGGAAATTTCGCTTGTAATATTCGACTGTGATGGCGTTCTTGTCGCAGGCGAACACTTATCAACTGCTTTGATGTCGGCTGAAGCTCGTAAATATGGGTGGAGCATTACTGATAAAGAGGGCGACTCTATTTTCTCCGGTGGTGAATTGAAGAAAATTGGGGAACTTATCGCAGAGAAGAGTGGTGCCACGCTCCCGGCTGACTGGTCCGATATGATGGAACGTCGTATCGCGGAGATGATGAAAATTAAAGCTGTTACCGTTGATGGTGCAGAAGATATGATCATCGAAATTATCGATATGAATTTGCCTATCCGAGTGGGTTCAAATTCCTCATCTCAGGAAATGAAGGCAAAATTTGAGCGTACAGGTTTGGATGAACACTTGGAAGAAGGGCGTATTCATTCAGCGCGTGATTTGAATATTCCTAAGCCTAATCCTGATATTTATTTGCATGCGGCAAAAGAAGAGGGCGTTTCGCCTGATAACTGCATTGTTCTTGAAGATTCGGATGCTGGTGTTGAAGCTGCGGTGCGTGCCGGCATGACGTGTGTTTTGCTGCGTGATCCAGAAAAGCCAGGTACAAAATTTGAAGGTGTGATCCGTATTGCGCATCTTTCTGAATTCCCCGGCGTCGTTCGTCAAATTGCCACGAACCTGTCATAATTTTAGGGGATACAGATCACATGCGTATTGGGATTATTGGCCTTGGGCGTATGGGCGGGAACATAGCGGTTCGCCTGACGCGTCATGCACATGATGTTGTTGCGTTTGACCGTTCAGCGGAAGCGACGTCGAAGATTGTTGAGCGTGCGGATGGTGGTCGTGCGGTTGGCGCTACGAGCGTTGAGGACCTGACGGCGAAGCTGAAGGGTGATGAGCGCCGCGTTGTTTGGGTTATGCTTCCGGCAGGCCCGATCACGGAGAGCTGCATTGAGCAGCTTGGTGGTCTTTTGACTGAGGGTGACATCATCATTGATGGTGGCAACTCGTACTACAAGGACGACCTTCGCCGTGCGAAAGCACTGGCGGAGAAGGGGATTTCCTACATTGATGTTGGCACGTCCGGCGGTGTGTGGGGCCTCGAGCGCGGTTACTGTATGATGTATGGCGGTGAGAAATCTGCTGCGGATTACGTGGACCCGATCCTTGC
>NZ_BCZB01000009.1 GCF_001598495.1 Neokomagataea thailandica NBRC 106555 | reverse complement strand
TTCGTTGAATTCCACCTCGTCGTACAAAACGACATGACCGTTGACGAAGCGCACGACATTTGTGACCGCGTTGAAGCCGCCATCCGCAACGAACTCGGCCGCGCTTCCATCCACATCCATGTCGAGCCAAGCGACAAGGCAAAACATTCTGGCGTGCTCGTTCTCTCCTAAAAACGCACACAATTGCGGCATCATAACATCACTCCGCAACAGAATGGCATCTTGCACGTTCCAGTATCCTTGACCCCATCCCTATAAAGGGTGCAGGAGCGGGAGACGTATTGCGGATCTCACCCCTGTGCGTCCTTTGCTGCAAAATCCTGTAACCGGACAGTGTGCTCTTGGCCGATCATACACCCAACGCCTCCGCCCCTTCCTCCAAACCAACGCCAGGGGGGCATGTTTCCTCCAAGCATGCTTTGCGCCGCAAAGACCGCATTCATCACCTGCGTCGTTCTGCCCGCCACACACAAACACAGTGGAAACGCACAGCTCTTTACTGGGCCGGTGCGGTTCTCATCGGTATCGTCGCTGTTCTTTTCGCCAAACTTGGTGACAGCGCCGCTGACCTACGTGAGCAGATCCTCGCATGGCACCCATGGGTTATGCTCATTCTCTCCCCCATTGGCTTTGCCCTGATCATGTGGATCACCCGGACCGTGTTTCAGGGGGCGCAAGGCTCCGGCATTCCGCAAACCATTGCCACTTTACACATTGATGACTTCCAGATCGTTGATCGGATTTTGTCCTTCCGCATTGCCCTCGGCAAAATTCTTATGACATGCCTCGGCATTATCTGCGGCGCCTCCATCGGGCGTGAAGGCCCTAGCGTGCAAGTTGGTGCCTTCATCATGCACAGCTTCTCACGCGTCCTTGGGCAATCCAGTATTTCCGCCCGTCGCAGCATGATTCTTGCCGGCGGCGCGGCTGGTATGGCCGCAGCTTTTAATACCCCCCTCGCTGGCATCGTCTTCGCAATTGAAGAATTGTCACATTCTTTCGAGCAACGCACCTCAGGCCGCACCCTCACGGTTGTTGTGCTCTCGGGTGTCACCGCCATCGCCCTTCTGGGAAATTACACCTATTTCGGCCATGCCGATGTCGATGTACCCGTTGGCACAGCGTGGATCGCAGTTCTCACCTGTGGAATCCTTGGTGGCCTCGCTGGCGGTAGCTTCTCGTCACTCATCATCCGCATTTCACGCGGCTTGCCCAAGCCCATTGGCCCTTTCGCCGCCAAACACCCCATTCTCTTTGCTGGCATTTGCGGCTTTATCACGGCGGTGATCGGTATCCTGTCTCACGGCCAAACATACGGCACGGGCTATGCTCAATCCCGCGCCATTTTTGCCGGTACAGAACATTACCCCGCCTCGTTCTTCGTGCTGAAATACATTGCTATGATCGTATCATATTGCTCAGGCGTACCGGGCGGAATGTTCGCCCCATGCTTAGCGGTTGGCGCAGGGATTGGCGGTTGGGTAGAACAATTTTTACCTCACACGAACCCCGGAGCCGTCGTCCTACTAGGGACAGTGGCTTACTTCTGCGGCGTAGCTCAATGTCCCCTCACAGCCACCATCATCGTCATGGAAATGTGTGATAACCAACAAGTCACACTGGCCCTTCTTGCCACATCCTTCCTAGCCTTTGGCGTCTCACGCATGGTATGCCCCCGCCCTCTTTACGGTGCACTGGCAGACCGCTTCCTCGAAGCCGTAGACCGCAAGCACCACAGTACCACACGCCGAAAACCCAAACCCCCAGCAACGTCTGACGAGCGCGTTCCATAATTTTTTCCAATGCCCGGCCCCCTGCCGGGCATTTTCTTTTCTGAGCACCCATCGGGCGTGTCATTGGTGTGAAATTAGCGTGATTGAGCGGAAGTTTCATGATCCAGCCGCTCATCATGATCATGAATACATGATGAGCGACAGTACAATTATCAGGGCGCTGACCAGCACCATTGGCCGATCGCGAGGCTGTTTGTAACGCTTTAAACAGCCCGATAGAACTTAATATCACGCAAGGTCAGGACGCTGATATTACACAGGCCCAACCTCTTTTAAAAAAGATCGCCCCCGACGCCGTCCGGGCCGATACAGCTTATGATGCGGATAACGTCATCAACACGCTCATAGAGCGCGAGACTACCCCCTGCCATTCTTCCTAAAAGCGAGCAGAAAGACGTGAGGGGAAACAGCTTTCGCTCTCTACAAAGAACGAAATATCGTCGAATGTTTCTTCAATAAACTCAAATAGTTCCAAGCTATCAGAACCCGATACGACACACGCACATCAACATTCCTCGCAGCCGCGCAATTCGCACCCATCATACTCATGCTGAAATCACGACACGCCGCAGGAGGATTGTAACAAAACGTATTTGATAATGTTTCTCATTTACATTTACGCACAAAAAAAATACTGATCATGAAAATGTTTTTAATATCTTCTGGAGAAATTAACGTGATGTCACCACGTCGGCTCTGGCTGCTCGGCACATCCTCACTGCTCATTTCTGGCCTCGCCATTGCACAACCGGCTTCTGCCGCAACGCAAAGCAGCGTGCAGCACCATCACCACAAAACGAAAACAAAAACGAAAAAAGCAGCACAGACAACTGCCTCCCAACCATCTCCTAATCCGCAAGCAAATGTAACGCCCGTTACAACAGCACCTGCTGCCGCCCCGACGGCCACAGCAGCCCCGGCACCCGCCACTCCCGTTGCCTCTGTAGAAGCACACGGTGAGGAAGACCGCTTTACGGCATGGGGACACTCACACCCACAATTAACGGGCACATCACCCAACCCAAAATTCACTGCATCACTGCTCAACACACCGCGCTCTATCTCGGTGATCACGCATGAGCAAATGAAGCTGGTTAACGCAACATCCTTCGAAAGCGCCATGCGCACCGTACCAGGTGTGAGCTTCCGTGGTGGTGATGCTTATGCTGTACCGGGCGGGAACTACCCCGTCATCCGTGGCTTTGGCTCCTACAGCAATATGTATATTGACGGCCTACGTGACAGTGGCGTTTCACAACGCGAAACCTTCGATGTTGATGAAATTGAAGTCCTAAAAGGCCCCGGATCCGTCTATGGTGGCCGTGGCGGTCTGGGTGGACAGATCAACATCACCACCAAGAAAGCACAACTGGGCAACCTTACTTCCGGACAGATTGGCTTCGGTACAGCGTCCTATAAACGTGGCACCATCGACGTGAACCGCCAAATTGGTTCCTCAACCGCCATCCGCTTGAACGCCATGGGCGATGACGGCAAAACAGCAGGTCGCTCACCCGCCGGTGGACATAAATGGGGTGTCGCCCCTTCTGTTTCCTTTGGCCTCGGCACGCCAACACGCCTGACCTTGGGCTATTACCACCTCTATACGTTTGGCATGCCAGACTACTCAGCCCCCTACGACAAAGTCACACACGAGCCGCTGAACATTCCCCGTCACCTCTTCCTCGGCCTCAAAGACCGTGACTATGAACGCGGTACAACCAATATGGGCCAAATCATTTTTGAGCGTGACCTCGGCAAGAATTTCACGTTCCGCAACACTACACAATGGACCAGTACTGAACTCGACTTCCTCGCGACCAACCCACAATGGGTCAGCTCAGCCGTTTCCAACCCCAATATTGCTCTCCAAGCGAAATCTGGCCTGTACCATACAGACAATGCCCAAGAACAAGCGATGGTCTCTGGCAAGTTTGATACCGGCTTTATTCACCACTCCATCAACACTGGTATTGAACTCTCACGGGAACGTACACAACGTCGCTCCTATTACGTGCAGGATTCCAAGGGCAACAACATCCGCGCAGGTGGTCCATGCAACGTGGCATATAACTGCGTGTCTGCTCTCAATCTCTCAAGCTGGTCGCCCAACAATCCATGGACAGGTTCTTACTCCATCGGTGAACCCGGCGTTCCACAGTTGAACACAAACACCACAAGTGGCTCAGCTTACGCGTTTGACACCATGAGCATGTTCAACGACCGCCTCTACATCAATGGCGGCGTACGTTTTGATCGCTTCATGACCTACGCTAAGCAGGGCAATCTTGGCCTGAGCAACAACCAAAGCTTCGTCAACTACCAAGCTGGCGCTGTTTATAAGCCGATCAAACCCGTCAGCGTCTATTTCTCTTATGCAACAGCCTCAAACCCTGTTGGTGTTGAAGCCGGGTCAGATGGACAGGTCGCTCTAAACGCTAACAACAGCAAGCTTTCACCGCAACGCGGTAAGAACACGGAAGTTGGCGCGAAGGCAGACCTCCTGCACGGCCACTTCTCCGTAACGGGCTCTCTGTTCAACGGCAAAATGACCAATGCACAGGTTTCTAACGGCATGGGCGGCATGATGAATGCTGGCACGCAACGCGTTCGTGGCGCAGAAATCAGCGTAGCAGGTCACCTGACCCAACGTTGGGACATGTTCGGCGGCTGGACATACCTCGACAGCTCCGTGCTGGATGGCGGGCCGACGAAAGCCAATGTCGGCAAGCGCTTCCCTTACACACCGGGCAACTCTATCGCCTTGTGGAGCACCTACCGTATCCTTCCGCAATTCAAGTTCGGTGGCGGCGTCACGTATATGAGCAAGCGCTACACCAACGTGAATAACCAAACATGGGTCCCATCTTACGTGCGCCTCGACATGGTTGCCGACTATCAGATCACCCGTACACTTGATCTGCAAGGGAACCTGCAGAACCTGACCAATAAGCGCTACTATGACCGCATTTATCCAAACTATGCGCGCATTGCAGCGGGCCGCGCCGTCACTTTCGAGCTGACATACCGCCACTAAAAAGCATGCCGTTAGAGCCGAAGCTCTGCTTCACTCTAACAGTTCCATCAAAGGGCAGCGTATCAAAACGCTGCCCTTTTTTATGCACTATATTCGCGGCAACAGTGATGACCTCTACAGCATGCATGACGGTTGTACTCCCCACGCACCGCGTACCAAAAAAATACCGCTGCTAGGCAACAAAAAGTAGCACCGTAAATCTCAGGATTTTTGGGATAATCATGATCATGCGCAACACATGCTTCAAACCCGCCCCCTATTTTTGGATAATCTGCCTCTCAGCCCTATGCGCCACACCTGCCCTTGCCAGTAGCGCCTTCATCGTGCTGGAACGCATCAGCCAACCCACATTGGTCATGACCGAAATCTCCTCAGATGAAGCCTATGATCCAGCTTTTCTAAAGCATCTCTGGGCCTATGATACACAAGGTCACCCGACCACCATCACACAGCATGCAGATACACGGCACATCACTCTTGATGTCCCCGCCCACACCGCTGCAATTATTGTACAAGCTGATTTTGGTTTTCATGCTCGTCGCCCACACGACCCAACATGGTCGTGGCAACGCAAAACCACACTCTCCGGCGCCACCATTGGGTTGCATGCTCTAAAAGAAAGCGTGAACCTTCAAGCCTCCGCTGATGCTAACGTACACCCACACGGGCTTGCCCTTGAAATCCTACCTTTGGAAGATCCCTTCGCGCATAAACGCGGGGACCACTTACCCATTCAAGTTTTACTCAACGGACATCCTTTGCCGAATGTCTGCGTTCATGAAAATTTCTTAAATACTCTCTCTGAAATAACGCCCCCAACAGACAATCAAGGCAGAACCTATGCCACACTGCATGCTGACCAGTTGGATGTCTTGCAAATCACCTATGAAGCTCCCGTCACAAACGACCCTGACGTAGACTTCATGCGTTATAACAGTGCCTTAACACTGCATTACGCATCCTCTGAGCCCTAATTTCAGCTCCCCACCACAACGGCGAACCATGTGAATAGCGCACATGGTCTGTAGGGCACCCAAACCATACCCTACAGACCATCATCAAAACTTACTGCGCAGACAGCACCGAGTGCGCCGCCGCATCGGCTTCAACTTTACACTCACCAGCATCTGGCGCTGCATTTGAGGTTGCTAACTGAGCAGCCAGTTCATTCTTTGCCCCAGCAAGATCATCCTGCAAAGCCGGATTAGATAGCAGCGTGTCCATCTCCGTGGATGCATTCAAATAACCTGCCTGCACATCAGATTTCCAATGCACACCACACACCACACGGCTCTCACCGAAAACACGGCCACGCTGTAGAATTGCCGTCGCATGTTCAGGCATCAAACGCGCCAGCAACAACGCCATCCCGAAACCAGCCGTTGTATGGCCTGACGGATAAGACGAATGCAGCCCCAACCCTTCAGAAGATGTGCAAATTGGCAGGCCTGTGCCCACAAATGGGCGCGTCCGGTGCCACATATCCTTCACTTCGGACGTACGATGCATGGTCGCCGGAGCCAAACGCGCCAGTACAGCCTGCAAATGCGGTGCCTTACTCAAATCAAGCGTATGCCCAACTGCACATGAGAAATCAGCCACCAAATGCGCCGGATTCAAATCCGCATCACGGGTTGCCAACTCCCAACGTGCCGTCCCCTTCAAAGCACGCGTGGCATGGAACACACGGTCATCATCTTGCTGCGCAGCACTACCCGGCACCGGCGGCGGGGGCAAAACAATACGCGCATCCGGAGCAGCACTATCTGGCAGTGGCTGTGGTGCAGCCATCGCTACCCCTGTGACCGCCGTACCAGCCAAAAGAAGCGCGCATAAACAACGCACCGCAGCAAAACGCATATCCATGGTAATATCAGACCCTTAAATTCAAAGAGCCTAAGTTTACGTTTCCCTGCACGCCACGTCCATCACCTTCCAAGGATAAGCACTATGGAAAACACAAAACCACGCATCACCCTGCGCTACTGCACACAATGCAACTGGCTTTTACGCTCTGGCTGGATGGCGCAAGAACTTCTCTCTACCTTTGGCCAAAGCCTAGGCGAAGTCGCGCTCATCCCAGATACGGGAGGCGTTTTTGAAATTCATGTCAATGATACGCTCATTTGGGAGCGGAAACGCGATGGCGGCTTTCCCGGCCCCAAAGAACTCAAACAGCGCGTGCGGGACGTGATCGCGCCGGAGCGCGACCTTGGCCACACAGACCGCTGATATTTTATGGCGCAGCCGATAAATCAACCGCACCGACAACACCATCCTCGGTGCCAAAAATGACTGCACCACCCTGCGGTGTAAAGGCCACAGCATTCACAACGCCACGTGCCTTAACTTGCCCCGCACATAGTGGCAGAACACGGCCATCATCCGCACCGTTATCACTCACTTCAGCAAGAACAACCGTGCCGTCTTCATAGCCAGCAGCAACAATATTTTCTTTCGGATTAGCCGCAACCGCTGACACGAAGAGCCCCGGCAAACGCGCGATTTCCGTCGGAGCCTTCCCCATCGGGCCACCGCCAAAGAAAGGCCACAGCACCACTGCATCCGCACCAGATGTCGCAAGCCAACGCCCATTGCGCGTAAAGCTCATAGAACGAACCTGCCTCGGATAACCGCTCATACGCATGTTATGCGTATCGGCTAAACGCCAGCCATGCAGCTCATTTTCCTGCATTGACGTCACCAACGCATCCGCAGCCGGATGAATGGCAAGCCCAATATGACTCCCCTTCCACTCCAACGGACGCACCGTATCGACCTTAGCTTGCACAAACCACATCGACACACCGTTATAGTGTGATGCCGCAAGGCGCTTGCCCTTCGCATCAAAGACAATGCCAGTCACCGTTGAGGGGTGATCCAATGTCTTGAGCGTTTGTGTGCCTTCAGCCTTACGCAGCTCCATCACCTTACCGGACGAAAATGCCAAATGCGCCGGCGTCGAAGCCACACACTCAATCCAGCGCCGCCCTTCGTGCAAAATCTCCATCGTGCCGTCCGGTAATGTCCGTACCAAACGCCCGTCTTCGCCGCCCGTTAGATACGCATTCGCCACACAATCGGCCGTCAGACACAGCCCACCATCATGGGGCTGCACCACTGTCCACGCATCTGCATTGCGCAATTCATCACGCGGAATGAGAATTAAATCACCATCCGCCGTCAGAGCCGCAAAACTCTCACCATCCCGCGCGGCCGCAACCTGCACAATAGGACTTTCAAAACGGCGCTCAGCACCGCGCTCTACGAGGAGTTCCGTCGTTGTCATACAGCCTGAGTGCCTTCCACTGTGCAGCTCTCAAAACCACGACGCAAACGTGGGCGGTTCAAATTACGCCCAATAAAGACCAAGCGTGATTCCGTTGATTCACCCTCACGCACGGGCCCAATAAAGTCCCCATCCGCCATCATATGCACGGCTTGAAAGGCAAAACGCTCATCAGCGCCTTCAAAATGCAAGATACCTTTTGAACGCAGAATATCTGCTCCCTGCTCCTGCAAAATAGCACCAATCCATGCGTTAAAGCGCTGCTGGTCCAGCCGCTCTTTTGTAGAAAGGGAAATGCTCACAATACCTTCTTCATGACTGTGCTCATTATTCTCTAAAAAATCCGGCATGGTCGTCAGAGCACGCTTCAAATCAAAACCACCACGATCCAACACATCGGTCAGTTGCACATTACCACGCTGAGCCTCGTGGATCTCAGCCACAGCATTAATTTTACGAATACGCGCCACAATCTCTTGGCGGCGCGGCTCATCCGCCAAATCCGTTTTATTCAAGATAATCACATCCGCAAACGCCAGTTGGTTCGTCGCTTCCGGACTTTCGTCCAAAGTCTGCATGACATTAAAGGCATCAACCACGGTGACAACCGCATCAAGATGCGCCTTATCACGCAGGTTTTCATCAACAAAAAATGTCTGCGCAACGGGAGCCGGATCTGCCAAGCCAGTCGTCTCAACAATAATGCCGTCAAACCGCCCACGTCGGCGCAGTAAACTACCCAGAATACGGATCAAATCACCGCGCACCGTGCAGCAAATACAACCGTTATTCGTTTCAAAAACTTCTTCATCCGCATCGACCACGAGGTCATTATCAACCCCGAGTTCACCAAACTCATTGACCAAAACTGCATATTTCCGGCCATGTTCGGCGCTCAGAATATGATTCAATAAAGTCGTTTTCCCCGCCCCCAGGAAACCCGTCAAGACCGTGACAGGAACCGAGCCGGTGCGTGATGTGCCCTGCGCTTCAGACATGAGATCCTCCATATGCTGGCTGTGATATAGGCACGTCTGAAGTGTGAGAAAACCCGTCACGGAACGGAAAACGCTTATAGGACAACGCCAGCCCAACCAACATAAAGCCCCAGCCGCCCAAGGGAAGGTTGAGAAAATCCGAGCTCGACGTCAACGGCCAGTATTGAATAAACACCGCAGCAAACAAACCAATCTGTACTGCACTACCCTGTTTTCCTGGCCATATCGTCCACAGAACACACGCGATAAGCGCCGTAAAAATACACAACCCAAGCAGCCCACCATTAATCAATGCTTGTGCATATAAATTATGCGGATGCTGAACACAGACCCGAAAGCTCGGATCAGCCGATGGCACAACATGCAGCCAATGAGGCGGCGTTAACCCCTCCGCCCCCGCACAGTCATGACGGTATCCATCATAGCCATATCCGAACCATGGACGCTGAAATACCATGACCACCACACGGCTATAAATTTGCCCATAAGGTGATGCCGCAAAATGCCCGAGCTGATTCTGCGTCAGCGTCACCAAATGATGGAAGCTCGCCGGTGACACCAAACGCGCCATCATCACCAGACCGGGAAGCCCCAGCACACTTGAAACAGCCAGCAAACGCATCGGGCGATACAAAACCGCACAAACCCCTAAGCCCATCACCGCCAATACAAGCGGCATACGCTGCCCCGCCAGTACCAAAAGAACTACCGCAGCCAACAAGCTGCCCGCTTGCAGGATAAAGCGCTGCGGCAAACGCCAGCGTCCCCAGCACGCACACACAGCCATCAAAAACGGCAAAATCAAACGCGAGAGCGGGGCTGCAGCACGCGGGTGCGCATATGGCCCAGTCAAAGTGCCATCCCGAAACCGCGGCTGACCAAAGATATTCATCCCAAAAACAGCCTGAAAGGCCATTTGAGCCGCAATATAAAGTGTACAACCAAAGGTGACTAAAAGCACACGCCGCCGCCATACCGCATCCGGCAGAATCCACTCTCCAAGAGCCGCAATCGCCAGTGGAAAACGTATTGCTACCAGCGCCTGCACGAATGCACCCCCTGCAACATGCACACCCTGCAATACAGACGGAACCGTGCAGCAGACCTGCCAGATCCACCAAGCCCCAGCCATCACACACCATGGCCTCTTGACCCACCCAAACGTCCCGCCAGGCTTGGCTGAGGCTATCAAGAACAAAACTGCCAAAATATCAAAATCAATCTCAGCAAGTGCTCGAAAATGTGTCAGCGTTAACGGCAATAACACCGCCAGCCAGCCAGCAAACGACTTCAAAGAAAAAGACCTTTTCAACATCACTATTTCGATGACCTTTTTCTCATCAACATGCAACCGCCCTAGAAAGAATATGCGTTAAACGATACCTTCCGTTTCAAAGCGTAGAAGGAAGCAAGATTATGGCAACCGATACCCTTCAGATCTCTGGCCTGGAAAAACCTGTCTCACGTGTCGCACTCGGCACTTGGGCTATTGGCGGCTGGATGTGGGGTGGCCCGGACGATGATAACGCCGTCCGTACCATCCATGCGGCACTTGATGCCGGCATCAACCTGATTGATACCGCACCCGTTTACGGCTTCGGTCATTCGGAAGAAGTCGTTGGGCGTGCACTGGCTGAAAAGCCGCACCAAGCCGTCGTTGCAACAAAGCTCGGCATTAACTGGACGGCAGAAGAAGAGAACCGCAAACTCTTCCGTGACTCACGCCCCGCACGCATTCGCCAAGAAGTCGAAGACTCATTGCGCCGCCTGCGCGTTGACACAATCGACATCCAGCAAATTCACTGGCCAGACACAAAAACACCCATCGATGAAAGCGCGCGTGAACTGCAAAAGCTCCGTGACGAAGGCAAAATCCGCGCGCTCGGTGTGAGCAATTTTTCCCCCGAGCAAATGGACATCTTCCGCGAAGTCGCGCCCATCGCCACGATCCAACCACCGCTCAACCTCTTCGAACGCACGACGGAAAAGACAATCCTGCCTTATGCAAAAGAGCATAATGCCGTGGTCCTTGCTTACGGCCCGCTCTGCCGCGGTCTACTCTCCGGAAAAATGTCCGCAGAGACGGCATTTCCAGAGAATGATTTGCGCGCCAATGACCCGAAATTCATCAAACCACGCTTCCTGTCCTATCTGGCAGCCGTTGATGAATTCAAAGAAATGGCCGCACAACGCAACAAATCTCTCTTAGCGTTTGCTGTGCGCTGGGTTCTTGATCGCGGTCCCGTCATCGGCCTATGGGGCGCACGTAAGCCTGAACAAGTACATGGCGTTAATGATGTCTTTGGTTGGTCTCTGACAGAAGACGAAAAACAAAAGGTTGATGCTATTCTCGCACGCCACGTGCCAGAAGCTATCGACCCAACCTATATGGCCCCACCAGAGCGCAGCTAGTCACCGCTCGAATTCTCGCGTCAGCGCTTTTGCGCTGACCATACGGCCTGATAAGGGGCATTGTGATGCGCTGCATGGCGTAGTGCATCACGCTCTTTCCGTGCCCCTTCCAGCCCAAAGCAAGAAACAGCACGCGCCTTCGCCGCACGGCCTAACCCCGCACGTAATGCGGCATCTTGCAAAGCCGCTGTCAAAACATCTTCGAACATACCATCTGCATCTGGGTCTGCATAAAGACCCGTATCCCCGACAACATCCGGCAACGCCCCATTGCGTGACGCGATCACTGTGCAGCCACACGCCATAGCTTCTAGCGCGGTCATGCCAAACGGCTCCGCCCAGCGGCTCGGCACAACAACGATACTTGCCTCTGCCATTAAAGCCATGACTTCAGCATGCGGCTTATAACCCAACATACTCACCTGTGCAGCAGCCGCTTGCGGGCGCAGAGCGGCCAAAAAAGGTGTCTCTGGCGTATTAGAGCCAAAGCGGTCCGCCCCCACAATCACAGCGCCCCACTCTGGAAAGGAGAATCTCACCGCCTGCCAAGCACGGACAAACGCATCTACACCCTTATCCGCAACAACACGCCCGGCGAAAACGACTAATGGGCGCTTCGAGACCTCCGCAGGCAAAGTCGCCGCATCAATCACATTATGCTGGACCTCAACAGCCCCAATACCTGCCGCCAGCCCTTCACTATACCGACGCGCAACCCACTCTGAAACGCCACAAACTTGCATGGCCTGCACCGTACGCTCACGCAATTTTACGGACGTCAAACCACGCATCGTCTGCGGATCATTATGTAAAATCAAACGTACAGGCACAAAGCGCGCCAAAATCCGAGCCAAGCCGGGACGGTTATGAACCTCTACAACATCCGGTTGCACCGTACGGACCGCACGCACACAGCCCAAAAGATAACGCCAGCGCGGCATAAACGGCAGAAACAACTCTGGCACGCTAATAAACGTCCCGCCCGGTAATGGCTCTCCATCAATTTTACGACCAAGAATACAATCCCCCTTGGCCGCCAAACGACTAACCAACAAGGCAATAGACCCTGCAGCCCCCGCATCATAACACTCCTTCGGAGGCAGGATTGTCAGAACTCTCGGGAAACTGCCAAACATACCTTCAAGACCCCATGCGCGGTTTCAGCCTCCCTTTCCTATACTGACCTAGAGCAGACCGTAAGCGTTTTTCGTGGATCGTAGCGGTGTAAATCCCCTTGAGTCCTACGGCTATTTCCCCCACATCTGACACATTCATTCTCTGGAGACCGCGTCTCCCCTCTCTGCCCACCCTTTGAGGACAGTACATCACCATGAAAATTAACGGCACCGCTTACCGCAGCCTCTGGCGCCCAACCGATGACCAAAACAGCATTCGTATTTTCGATCAAACCCGCTTCCCTTGGGAAGTCGAAACCCTTGCCCTGCGTGATGAAGACGCCGTCGCCCATGCCATTCGCAGCATGCAGGTACGCGGTGCTCCCCTGATTGGGGCCGTTGCTGCCTATGGACTAATCTTTGCCCTGCAAAACGATGCGTCCGATGCTGCTTTAGAAGCCGCCGCGCACCGCCTGGTGGAAACACGCCCCACCGCCATCAATCTACGCTGGGCCATTGAGCGCATGGTCAAACATCTCCGCACTGTTCCCGTCGCACAACGCGTCGAAGCTGGTTACGCTGAAGCCGATGCACTGTGCGATGAAGACGTTGCCGTCAATGAAGCCATTGGCCGCCACGGTTTAGAACTCATCCGCAAGGCATGGGAAGCAAAAGGCAAGCAAGGTACCGTCAATGTCCTGACCCACTGCAATGCTGGCTGGATTGCCACAGTGGATTGGGGCACTGCCCTCGCCCCGATCTATATGGCCCATGATGAAGGCATTCCCGTGCATGTATGGGTGGATGAAACCCGCCCACGCAACCAAGGTAGCCTCCTAACGGCCTTCGAACTCGGCAGCCATGGCGTTGCACATACCGTCATCGCCGATAACGCTGGCGGCCACTACATGCAGGCTGGCCAAGTTGACCTCGTCATCGTCGGGACAGACCGCGTGACCGCACAGGGCGACGTTGCCAACAAAATCGGCACCTACCTTAAAGCCCTCGCCGCACACGATAATAATGTTCCTTTCTGGGTGGCCCTACCCTCTTCCACCATCGATTGGCGTGTACGGGACGGTGTAAAAGAAATCCCAATTGAAGAACGCAGCGCAGACGAAGTGCTGTACGTCACCGGCCTTGAGGCCGACGGCACACCGGGCCGCGTACGCGTAGCACCGCCAGCAAGCAACGGTGCGAATCCGGCGTTTGACGTCACCCCCGCGCGCCTCGTCACTGGCCTCATCACCGAGCGCGGCTGCTGTGATGCCTCAGAAGCCGGGCTGCGCGGCCTTTTCCCAGCCGAGAACAACCCAGCCTGAACGGGAAACCAACAGGCCATCTTGACGCTATAGGGGTGTTGCCGTTCACAATATGGCTCACCCCACCACCGCATCGCGCCGTCGCGTATGGGTGCACAACGCCGCAGGAGGATCACTGTGACATCGTCACCCACATTCCGTTATGTCTTAACGCGACTGCCTACACGCGCAGCGTCACTTAGCCTCATCAGCCTTTGTGTGTTGAGCGCTTGTGCTGAACAAACCACACCACACGCGACACCAACGCAAACACCAACCGCCCAATACGCCAACGGCTCAACCGGCCCTATCGGCTATGATCCCCATGTGCCCGATTTCGCCAGCCGGAATTTTGAGCCATTTAACCGCCAAGACGTCGCAGCAATCGCCATGCGAGAGTGGCGGATGTTCGGCTCCGCCGTTGCCGATGATGACCCAGAAAATCGCTCAGACGCCAGTTCCCCAGCCTTAAAACCAGAACGTATCCCCGGGCTGTGGCAGCGTATCGGGGAGTATTGGTGGATCGGCCAAGACCCTGCCGAAACAGAAGTAGGCTGGACGGGGAAAACCAATGCCGAAGGGCAACGCTTTGCGCCCGAAAATGACGCGCATTACGCATGGTCAGCAGCGTTTATTTCTTACGTCATGCGTGTCGCAGGAGCGAATGAACGCTTCCCCTACTCACCCAACCACTCCACCTACATCAACGCCGCTGCAAGTGGACAATTTAACGGCGTCAGCGCACATGCGCCGGGTAGCTACGCGCCTAAAATTGGGGATCTAATTTGTGTTGGCCGAGGGCATAGCCGCTCAGTCACATTCTCCATGCTCCCAACCAGCTACGGCTTTCCTGCACATTGCGGCATCGTCACCGCAACCCATCAAAACACACAGCCGTTCGGGCATGAACTTAGCATTATCGGCGGCAATGTAGATGACACGGTCGCGCTAACGCATGTCCCCAGCGATGCTGCCGGACAAATCGCGGACCAAACCGGACGCAGCTACGATGCCCGCTACCCGTGGTGCGCCATACTTGAAGTCCATTATGACGCGGATCAGGAGCCGGATAGCGGCCTGTAATACAGCCGCGCTATCAATCCATAACCTTGGAGGGTTCGAAAAAACCCTCCCAATTTCATGACCTCGAAAAGTATTTATCCAATACTTCCGATGATTCACCCAGCATTTTTACTTTTCCGTGCTCAAGCCACAGTATTTTCGTACAATTTCTCTCCAGAAGCTCACGTGAATGACTCGCGAGTATCAGAATTTTGGTTTTATCTAACAGTTGAGACATCCGTTGGTTTGCTTTTTCTTTAAAATTCTCATCACCGGCTGAAAGCCATTCATCCATGATCAGTATTTCAGGGTCGATAGATGTCGATGTCGCAAACGCTAGTCGTATTTGCATACCGGATGAATACGTCCGGAAAGGCATATCTAAAAAATGCCCTAGCCCAGAAAATTCTGCAATTTCTTCTATTTTTTCTTCAATTTGTTTGGGCCGCATACCCATCATAGCAGCGCGAAGCTTTATGTTTGAGCGGCCCGTTTCCTCATAATTGATACCGAGTTGAATGTTGATCAAGGATACGCATTTTCCTTGAATGGCACATTCCCCACTCGTCGGAGCATAAATCCCTGAAAAGACACGCAGAAGCGTTGTCTTGCCCGCACCGTTATGCCCAATCAATCCAATACGATCCCCATCAACGAGATCAAGCGAAATATCTTCTAAGCTTTTAACAACGGTAAGCTTACCTTCACGGCTTTCGATTTTTCCGCCGGTCGCTAAGTTGAAAACCTTATTTTTCAACGAGCGATTTTGCGCATTGAAAATGGGAAATTCTACCCCGACGTTCTTTAGATGAATGAAAGCCATGATATTATAACCAGTACGCTATACGATGTTTAAACTTCCCAAGTACACAAAGTGCCACACACCAGCCAATAACAGCAAGCGCACTGCATAATAGCCATTCATTCATACCCGGAGGCTGCCCCATAAGAGGTCGTTTCACGAGATCAATAAAATCATAAAAAGGGTTTAATGTTACAAATAATGGCGAAACATCTTTAGGAAGGCTCTTAACATCCCAGACAACAGGGGTCGCATAGAAGATAATCTGTAACAGACTAATCACCACCTGATGCAAATCACGGAAACGCGTACATACAACGGCTAGAATAGTGCACACCCATAGAAGATTGATCAAAATAAGAAGCAAACCCGGAATTGCAAATAATGCATAAAAATTAATTCCATAACCAACGCACAAAGCAATAATCGGAAATATAACAATATTATGCGCAAACACTATTAAGTTTCGTGTTACCGTTCTTATTATATGCGTAAAAAACGGCATTTTTATTTGCAATATTACACTATCAGAGTTGATAAATGCCAAGCATCCGTCCGATATTGATGTATTTATAAAATTCCATGTCAAAATGGCCGCACATATATTTGGTAAGTATTCATGAAGATTGAGGCGAAATAACGTACCAAAAATAACGCCAAGGCTAGCAATGTAAATAAAAGTGTTAATCGTCAGCCAGAATTGACCAATTTTTGATCGCTTATAACGTACAGAAATATCCTGCCAAGCCAATACAAATGGAAGCCAATACTCGCGCAATGCTGGGAAAGCATCCTGTGAGCCAATGTAAAATGACGTTTTTTTTAACATTAAGCTCTCCAGATATTTTAACTATTGGCTTGCAGTGTATCCTATTATCCTATCCTCCTTTTCTTTGGAAGAGTAGAAGCTAGAAAGCGCTGAGAACCACCTCCCTCTTAAAGGACAAGCGTCACGATAGCCCGCAATCCACCTTCGGGGCGGTTTTGTAGGTAAACATCCCCGCCTTGGCCACGCAAAATCGTGCGGGCTATAGATAAGCCAAGACCCGTGCCGCCTGTCTCGCAGTTGCGGCTGTCATCGGTCCGAACAAACGGCTCAAAAACACGTTCAAGATCATCAGGGTGCAAGCCGGGACCATGATCTTCGATGAGAATTTTAACGTGCTGAGAGCCTTTCGTCTCTGCCGGCGGCAAGCTGAGGGTGACATAAGCACTACCACCATATTTCAGCGCATTGAGAATAACATTGTTAAGCGCACGTTTCAGTGCGACAGAGCGCGCCCGAATCTGGACAGGGACTTTGGGAAGGACGACGCGTAAGAAATCCGCTTTCTGAGGATGGCTTTCACTCGCTTCATCCATGATGGTTTCAAGAAGTGCACGCAGGTCCAGCGATACGAGGGGTTCATTGGCTGAACTATCGCGCCCGAATGCTAAAGTAGAGGCGACCATCGCTTCCATCTCATCAAGGTCAGCCAAGACTTTGCTCCGTAACTCATCATCATCAATAAATTCAGCCCGGAGTTTGAGGCGGGTAATGGGGGTGCGCAGATCATGCCCAATAGCGGTTAGCATGAGCGTGCGGTCGCTCACGAAGCGTTGGATGCGGCGAGCCATGGTGTTGAAGGCAATGGCTGCACGTTGGAGCTCAGATGGGCCACGCTCCGGTAGGGAGGCGGTACTGCTGTTCATGTCTCGGCCGAGAGCTTCTGCGGCGCTGGCTAATGTCTCAATAGGAGCAATCATACGCCGTATGAGCCAGACGATGAGTGCACTGCCGACGATGGACGTAATGAGAAAAGCAAGGACGGTTCCCGGTGTGCCAAAGGGGTTTGGCAAGCCGAGGGTTAGACGTACAACAACCCATGTTTTGCCATCTGGTAACAGCAAAGACGTTGAACGTGTGCTGAGGATACTGCCGGCACGTGCTTCAAGGGGATACAGTGATGGTGGCAGCAATGCCCAACGTAGCAAGAGTGGGATTTCATGCTGCGGCACATGAATGAGAGGCCGTGGACTACGGTTTTCTTCGTTAGGAGTGGATGACAAAAAAGGCTGTGGTGGCAGGATCATTCTTCCCATGTTGTCATGAAAGGGAAGATGATCTTGTGGGTTCGGCTCACCGTTTTCGTGAGAGAGAAAAGTGTTGGGTGGGGGAGGCTCCTGGTCCTGCATGGCAGGACCAGGCATGGCGGGCCGCAGCATGGGGTCCATCATGCCACCAGGCATGGTATTGGGAGCGGGTGTAAAGCTGGGCATTGGGCCGAATTGGGGAGCGCTACCCGGAGTAAAGGGGCCGTTATGTGCGGGTGTCGTGTCACGCGGCATTTCGACCGAGGGGCGATGATCCGAGAATTGTGATGATTGATTTGGAGGCGTAGGGAAATTACGTCCTGGTAGTGGAATCGGGTGAGTTGGCAGGACGGGATCAGGCTTGTCGAGCAGTGCAACCGTCAGATTATCGGGAAGGCTCAAGTCTTTGAGCAGTGCAGCCCGGTCTTCAGGGTCCGCTTCGGCGAAGGTGCAATAGATCGTAAATGTTTGAAGTTGGTAATTATGCAGCTCCGCTCGCTCAGTCGTGTCGAGCCGATCCATCGCATGGATGAACAAGCTCGTTATTTCCACAACGGCCAGCCCGACAATCAGTAAAAGGCTAGTACGGGTCACAAGAGAGGTGGGGAGCAGACGCATAATGTTTAAGCGCGCTCAACTTCAGCCGCGAGGACATAGCCACCGCCCCGGACCGTTTTGATGACTTGTGCATTGCGGCCATCATCTTCAAGTTTACGGCGCAAGCGGCTGACAGCGACGTCAATCGCACGGTCAAATGGCCCAGCCTGACGACCGCGCAGCAGTTCCAGCAACATGTCACGCGTGAGCACGCGGTTTGCCCGGTCTAGCAATGCCATGAGCAGATCATATTCACCGCCGGTGAGTGAAACTTCAGCACCTTGTGGATTGAGTAGACGGCGGCGTACGGGGTCCAGTGTCCAGCCGGCGAAGAAGAGCTTGCGTGTATCAGCCGCTTGACGTTGTTCGCTGGTTTCAGTTGTGCGGCGGAGGACGGCACGAATGCGCGCCAGAAGTTCACGCGGGTTGAACGGCTTGGGAACGTAATCATCCGCACCGAACTCTAGGCCGATGATGCGGTCCGTCTCATCACTCATAGCCGTAAGCATAATGATCGGCACATTGTCTTGTGTACGCAGCCAACGCGCAAGTTCGAGGCCGCTTTCACCGGGCAGCATGAGGTCAAGCACAATGAGCTGGTAATGACCAGCCGCCCATGCCTTGCGCGCTTCTCGGCCATCACGCGCCGCCGTGACACGGAAGTGGTTACGCTCAAGAAATTTGGTGAGGAGTTCGCGGATTTCGCGGTCATCATCAATAACGAGCAGGTGCGGCAGTGTTTCCGTCGGCATGGTAGTCTCTCTTAAAGGGCTCCTTGTGCCGTAGTGGCCTTCATCGTGGGGCGGGTCAGAAAACCACACCCCGTTTCACCGTTAGGCCAGCCAATGTGGGACGGGCAGGTTTTTGGCACGAAGGAACTCGGGGTTAAAGAGCTTCGATTGATAGCGTGAACCACCGTCGCACAGAATTGTAACAATCGTATGTCCGGGACCAAGTTTCCGCGCTGTACGGATAGCAGAGGCAATATTAATGCCGGAAGAACCACCGAGTGAGAGGCCTTCCTCTGCTGTCAGGGCAAAAATATGCTCCAAAGCTTCGGCATCCGAAATACGTTCCGCATCATCAGGGGCACTACCGTCGAGATTCGCCGTCACGCGCGATTGGCCGATGCCTTCTGTGATGGAACCGCCCGCAATGGAGAGATCATTTTCTTTGACCCATCCATAAAGGCCAGAGCCTTCCGGGTCAGCCAAGACAATGCGCGGTGCTGCTTTTTGTGCGGCTTTAGCTTGGTCCCGCAAGCCAAGGGCGATGCCCGCTAACGTGCCACCCGTGCCGCAAGCGCACGTGAAGGCGTCAATCTTGCCTTGGGTTTGTTCCCAAATTTCAACGGCAGTTGTGGTACGGTGGCCTTCACGGTTTGCTGTATTGTCAAACTGATTAGCCCAAAAGGCACCCGTCTCTTCCGCAAGCCGGCGGGAGAAATGCACATAGTTGCCCGGATCGCGGTAAGGCTTGGCCGGAACAAGGCGCAGGTCAGCACCAATCATGCGCAAAAAATCAAGTTTTTCACGGCTTTGCGTTTCTGGCACGACGATGGTGGCTTTACAGCCAAGCGCTTGTGCCACAAGGGTCAGGCCAATGCCGGTATTACCCGCCGTACCTTCCACAATGGTGCCGCCAGGTGTGAGCAAGCCTTTAGCAAACGCATCCTGTATGATCGCAAGGGCTGCGCGGTCTTTAACAGAACCGCCGGGATTCATAAACTCGGCCTTGCCGTAAATGTCACAGCCCGTTTCTTCAGAGGCGCGCCGCAGACGGATGAGTGGGGTCCCGCCAATGGCGTTAATCATGCCGGATGCCGCATGTGTCCAACCGCGTGGGCGATGATGCTGAGAAGCCTTGTCGGTCATACTGTCACTCCTGATTGGGTTGCTTCCAACCACTGACATGGTGTGTGTGCCTAACCAATGGTATGCTTGATCTCATTAGAGCGTTTTTTATAGAGATGAGGAAGAGGCATGCATATTCTGACAGCAAAACAAGCTTGGGCGCGTTTACCGGAAGAACCAACCCCCGTTCTCATTGACGTACGTACACCGCAAGAATGGCAATTTATTGGTTTACCGGATGCTGAACAATTACCCTGTTCCTTAGTGTGTTTAACATGGGCACCTGACCAAGAAGAAGCCTTCGTAGCAGGGCTCACGCAAGCCGTGCCAGACCGTACTCAGCCGGTTTTATTCTTATGCCGCTCTGGCATGCGCTCACATCATGCAAGCACATTAGCGGAACAGGCCGGGTATGAGCACGTCACAAACATTGCAGATGGTTTTGAAGATAAACACGGACCAGGAACGGGCTGGAAGGCGAGTGGTTTGCCTGCCCGTTATCAGGGGGATTAAGTATTCAGCCCCGTATCCACGGGCGCCATAAGCGCTAAACGATAAGATAGGCCTGTGCCATCTACGAATATCGGCACGGGCGCAAGACATAGACGCGCGCCCTTTATGTACGTGAAGGAGCGCACAACACATCCCAGCGATTATCCAAGCCTTAAAGAGTAGCGCCCCCTGAAGGCCGCGTCACACATTACCGGAATGATCTTATACAACAGTCAGTGGTTCTGACCGTCCAAACGCCTCTAGAAAAGCAACGGCTATACGTTCAGGATCAATCGTCTGGAGACATTCCGCCACTTCAAACTGCCGAGGGCAGCGATCCATCCAAAGTTCATTAATCCACCAACACCCCCCACAAAATGTAGGATTAATGTTGATATTGGTCGGATAGCCAAAATAGTCTGATGGCGTTGGGCCAAAAACCACCACACTGCGTGTTCCAAGACATGATGCAAGATGTACAAGCCCACTTTCATTATCAAGATGAAGCGTACTCCCTTGTAATAACGCAGTAGCCTCCTCAAGATTCGTCTTTGAAATCAGATCCAAATCAGCGTTTAACAAACGAATACTACTCGACGTACCGATTTGAATAATAAAAATATCGGGCCTAAGGCGCTTTATGTGCTCTAAAACACGATCAAAATGTGGATAACACTTCGTTGCCCGTTCACCGCCAACAATAAAATTTGTATCAAACCCATTATGGACCGTAATCCACTGTCGACCATGCAAAGAAAAACGTTCTAAAACATCAGCCGTGCAGGGAACCTGTAGTAGATCCCCTCCATAAGATACCCCTGCTATATGATGTAAAAAATCACGACGAGAGGCATTAGAATACACCGCAACACGCCCAAGCGCATTGTCCAGAAAGGGCTGATTGTCGATATAAAGCCGCAAGTCCTTCGCGGACCGGCCAATGTTTTGAAGAATTTTCGAAAATTGCCCTGAGGAGAGCCTCGACAAATTTTTACTTTGCCTGACAATTTTCACACCCTGATTTAAATGAAACTCCGCATCATAAAAAACCTTAAGCCTCCCTAGACGCAAAGCCGTATCATACTCCGCATGCACAAAACCGAGCACATTGGCAAAAATCCACCGGGCAATAACCGGATGCGCACAGAAAATATCATATGAAAAACCACCCGCTTCTTTGTGCATATCTCGGATGAACCGGGCCATAACCAAAAGATCACCGACCCCGCCCGCAACACAAAGCGCCAGAACCGCACGGCCTTGTTTATGTGCTTCTATAAGGCGCTGTTTTTTTGCGGCTCTATACGCAGGGCGGAAAGTATGACGTGCGCCATAAAGGTGCTGACACAACAAAAACAATTTTTTATTTAAAATTTTCAAGACGTAAGAAAGCGTAAGAGAGAATGAATCATTCTCTCTATAAGATACGCTGATTTTTTTAATGACCCTCTTTAGTCTTGATAGAAATATCATTCAACATCCCGATTTTCTTGTGAGTACAGGACTATAGACGGCCAGTAGGACGAAAGAACTCACGCGCAGAACCATAAATATGATACAGGGAACTCGCAGGCATATGATCAACCGTTATTGTACCATCTGCCGCACGACGGTCGATCCAACCACCCTGTAACGTCTCCGGCGCATACTCCGCAAAAAATTTCTTTGTTACAGAAAACAACAAGTCGTCTTCTTGTCTATTTAAAGGATTTTTGACAGACATTTTCTTGCGACACATTAATAGCCGCATCAACTCAGTCTGAGGCCAGATACGCGTACTCATCTGTGCCATAGTACCACGATCTGTTATACTATCGCAGACGAGACCGTTTAGAATACCGTATTGTACACCTGCGGCAAATAAACGCTCTACGGTACTACACATACCCTCATGATCATTTTCTTCTGGATTAAGGCGAGTAGCTTCACCCAAAAGCCATGACCATTCAAATAAATGACCGGGCTCTACAGAATTATGCCCCAAGGCCTTACAAGGGGTCCAATCGGTATCAAAAAACTCCAGCAACATACCCGACCCGGAGCTAATAAATTTCTCCCGCGCCAAAGTAATCAGTTGCTGTGCTTTCTCCATATAAAACTGATCTTCCGTCACCTCAAACAGCACTAAATAGGCTTCCAACAGGTGCATATGAGGGTTCTGACGCCGAATGTTATCCGGCGCAGGGACGGCATCCCAGAACCCGCCACCGGGGGCCTGAAAAATATTTTCTATCTCCGAGATCGTCTCGTTCACGACCTCTATCAGCTTTCTATCCCCGCTCAGACGATAGGCCCATGCATAAGCGAATAAAATAAAAGCATGCGCGTATAAGTCACGCGTCGTCTTAGAGGGACGTCCATCCGGCCCCAACGCAAAAACCCAACCCGGCTGATCATCGCTCCGCCAATACCGTCCTTGCACTTCAGACAAACAAGCCAAAGCATCATGTGACGCATCAAAAACACCATCTAAAGCCGCACGGCAAAACGTCGCAATCTGCCGCGCCTGCACCATGACTCGCAGATCCGGCATCTCAATAGGCGCCGCATCAAACGTCAAGCGTTCGTGGTACAGGTGCCTTTTGCGGTCATATCCAGCACGAGCCCAAAGTGGCAACGCTTTTTGTACGGTCCACGTTGTCCACTGATCACCTTGCGCAATGCCCGATAAAGCCTTGTGTTTTTCTACCACGTGATCATTCATCCTGCATCCGCCTTACTCTTCCCAGAAGAGGGGTGCGGTTGAACCATCTTTTTAACGAGATTACTAGTAGAGCAGCCATCCACTAAGGTGACCAGCTCTACGCGCCCCCCAGCAGCTTTTACCAAATCTCCGCCCACCACGGCATCTTCCGTATAATCAGCCCCTTTGACGAGCACATCAGGCTTCAAGGCCGTAATCAGTTCTAGCGGCGTATCTTCATCAAAAATCACCACCATATCCACTTCACGCAAAGCGCCGATCACAATGGCACGCGCTTGCTCATTCTGCACGGGGCGGGTTGGCCCTTTAAGACGCCGTACGGAGGCATCGCTATTAATCCCGACCACGAGCTTATCCCCCTTCTGCGCAGCAGCACGCAACAGGGAAATATGCCCCGGATGGACCAGATCAAAGCAACCATTGGTGAAAACGACGGACGCCCCGTGCTGCCGCCATTTTTGCAACATCTGCTGCGCATGAGGGACAGAAGCCACCATACCAGGGGCGGTAATATCCTCCATCAGCTCATGACTCAGCTCACTGCGTGAAACAGCAGCCGTACCGAGCTTACTCACGGCAAGCGATGCTGCGACCGTCGCGATAACAACAGCCGTATCAATATCCTGCCCCGCCGACAAAACCCCCGCAACCGTCGCGAGAACCGTATCCCCCGCACCGGAGACATCATAAACTTCCGATTTACGCGCCGTTTCATGACGAATATGACCATTACGCTGCCACAGCGTCATGCCCTCTTCTGAACGCGTGACGAGAACATCGCCCCCAAACTGCTCTGAAGCCTGCTGAGCCGCTTTTTCAATCTCAGCATCACTTCCCAACGGTAGGCCTGTTGCCCGTGCCATTTCCGAGCGATTGGGCGTGATCAAGGTCGCACCACGATACGCGGAGAAATCCTTGCGTTTAGGATCAACAATGACGGGGATATTCTTAGCGCACGCATGGTCAATCACAGCACGCAAAACAGTATCAGACAGCACGCCTTTAGCATAATCGGAACAAATCAGCACATCGGCTGTTTCCAACGCCGCTTTTGCGGCCGCAATCAGACGATCACTCGTCTCTTGTGAAAACGTGATAATTGTTTCGTCATCAATGCGTACGATCTGCTGCTGCCCGCTCAGCACCCGTGTCTTAGAAATCGTGGACCACCCGGGCTCCTCGATCAGCCCTTGCACATCAATACCGGGCCACGCACTCAAACTCTGCCGCAGGATATTCGCCTGCTTATCATCACCAACAACACCAATGAGACTAACCGCCCCTCCAAGAGCCGCAACATTCACAGCAACATTAGCTGCCCCCCCAGGCACAACACTCTGGCGTGTTTTGAGCAGGACCGGCACGGGAGCCTCAGGCGAAATACGCCCCACGGAACCAAAAACATATTGGTCCAACAGGAGGTCACCGATAACGACAAGGCGTCCAAATTCAAAATTTTCAATCATGAAAAATCACACATGCTGTGGAGGAGTGGAGAGGCCGTGACCCTCAACAAAGGAAAACAGATTATTCTCTTTAAACAGGTACCCCGGTATGCCTGCGGCGGAGGCTGCCAGAATATCCGTCTCACGATCGCCAATTAAGAAAGAGCGCGTCAGATCAAGAGTCATCTCAGATGCTGCGCGTTCAATCATGCCGGGCCGAGGTTTACGCTCATGATGGTCTACACGATAGCGCTCCACCGCAGCTTCAGGGTGATAAGGGCAGAAGTAAAAAGCATCAATTTTAGCGCCAAAAGACGCAAGACTATGCGCAATATGCTGATTAAAAACTCTCACGGCCTCTTCCGTAAAAAGCCCTCGCGCAACGCCAGATTGATTACTCACGACAACCACGCGATATCCCGCATCATTCAACGCTTTGATGGCTTCCGGCGCCCCCGGTATAAAACGAAACGTCTCAATCAGGTGCGGATAGCCAACATCAACATTAATGACGCCATCCCGGTCAAGAAAGGCCGCAGGATATCCAGAGGCTACAGTAGTCTCAGTCATGATGGCCTTCAGCCTTCTCTATCGTGTTACCTCTAAGCATCTTAGCCCTGATGGCGTGCATACAAGTCCCGGACGTAGGCTGACACACCATGCGCAACATCATGAAACGCAACATCACAGCCAATCTCACGTAAGCGGCTCATATCCGCTTGCGTAAAGCACTGGTACTTACCCCTCAGCTTATCCGGGAAAGGGATGTATTCAAGAATACCTTGGCTCACCATATCGTTAATAGACAAAGCAGGAAGCCCCGTAAGGTCCCGGACACTATTCACAACTGTCGTAGCAATGTCATTAAACGGCTGGGCTTTACCTGTCCCCAAGTTAAATACACCGCTATGTTCCGGGTGATCAAAGAACCAGAGCTTCACATTCACCAGATCATCAATGAAAATGAAGTCACGCTTTTGTTCGCCCGGTTGGCAATCCCCGTATTCTCCAAACAATTTAACAGACCCGTTGGCCATAAACTGGTTGAAATTATGGAACGCAACCGATGCCATGCCGCCCTTATGCTGCTCACGCGATCCATAGACGTTAAAATAGCGGAAACCCGCAACCTGCGTTTTAAGGCTAGGTTGAGCGCGGCGCACAACCTGATCAAATAAAAGCTTAGAATACCCATAAACATTCAGGGGTTTTTCGTAAGCGGGTTCTTCCTTAAAGGTTTCAGAGGCACCATAAGTCGCAGCACTAGACGCATAGAGCAAGCGCGCCCCAGTCTCCTGACTATATGCCAGCAATTTTTTGCTGGTTTCAAAATTATTCGCCATCATGTAGCGGCCATCTTGCTCCGTCGTTGAAGAGCAAGCACCTTCATGAAAAATGGCTTCAATTTGCCCAAAACGCCCCGCCAGCAGGTCGTCATAGAAATCATTCTTATCCAGATAATCACTGATCGAGAGATCGACCATGTTCAGCGCTTTATCACCATGGGTCAAATTATCGACCGCGATAATATCTGTGAACCCACGCGCGTTCAGCCCACGGACAATATTACTGCCGATAAATCCTGCGGCACCTGTGACGATGATACGTTTTGTCATGGTATGTAAGACTTCATGCACTAAAAAGGAAAAAAGACCTCGCCCTTAGGCAAGAACACTCGGCTTGGCATCAACAGACGATGCCTCTAACAGGCGCATAGCCGCCGCAACCACTTCATCAGGGCGGATGTTATTCGTACATGCCGGATTAGGCAAATCCAGAGGACAAGCATCCATCCATGCGTCGTTAGACCACCAGCAATTTCCACATTCATGTGGCCGAATGTTCGCGTTTTGCGGATACCCGAACCAATCAACATTCGTCGGCCCAAACATAACCACACTTTTCACGCCAAGCGCCGCCGCCAAATGAACCAACCCTGTCTCTGCATCAATATGCAGTGCGGACTGCGCCAAAATAGAGGTCGATTGTGCAAAAGACAGCTTTTTCTTCAGATTAACATCCACACCCTGCAAGTTCTCACCCACCGCACCACCAATCTGGACAATGGTCATATGCGGCAGGGCACGCTTCAAGCCGGAGATAATCTTCGTCCACTTCTCAAGCGGGACCGTCTTTGTCGGTCGTTGCGCCGCAATCTTGAAGTTCCCATCCCACCCATCATGCACGGTGATATAGGCCTTAGGCTTCAAACCAAAGGAGAGAGGGAGATCAGGATCTACATCGATCGCCTGCTCATCGCCTCCATATTTTAAACCCATCATGTCATGCAGATATTTATAGCGCTTATGCCCCAAACGCACCGCAGTATCTGCAAAAGCACCATCTAAAAAGGGATGGTGAACAATATATTTTTCAATTTTCTGCCGGTTCTTCTGAGCTGTGCAAAAGATATTCACAACATCCGGACAATACGTCAGAAGAGTATGGTACTCTATATTTTCCGTCATAAATGTAGCGAATTGGTTCGCTGTAATTGCGAAAATATAATAATTTTTTATATCATGAAAAATATCTGAATTAATACATTTCCGAAAGTTTGGAATGTTTTTGAAAAATTCTTCAGCTATTTGCGGTGATTGACAATAAATATCAAAAGACAACTTATTATCTAAACGCTTTTGCAGGTCCCTAACCATACGGGAGCACATAAGCGCATCACCTAGACCACCCGTTATGTAAACAGAATACACATGAATACTATCGATTCCGCCGTATTTAATCTGTTTTAATACGTCCAATGCCAGTGCATTTATATCTCGTTGCGCCTGTAATCCCTGAAGATCAGCAAGAACACCAGAAGCTTTTCTCGTTCCTAACACCCTCATCACAGCCATACGGATGACCCGCCGGACAATATAAAAAGGCAAACTGCCCCAAGAGTGTCGAGCTTTCATATGTCGTAAACGATGAACAATGCGCCTCAAACGTGACCCGGCTTGAGCCGAGTAACTCTGTTGTCGTTCTCTTTTCACACGCGACAAATCATCGGTTAAATTGACGCGAGACTGCAACGAAGAAGGGCTGGCGTCCGGCACGCTATTGGGCTCCACAACACTATAAGGATCTTTGTTGCCCCTCACTTATATGAAAAATCCGCCCAATGTGAGGGCGGAGCGAAAATATGTCTCTGATTATTTTATTTTTCAAAAAACCATAATACTTTTTATACCTCAATACTCCTAACCACGCCTCCCTAAGCCTCCTTAAAAAAAACACTCCACACCGCCCTCTCTCCATTTTTGCCGCACAGCTCCGTCCGTGCTACCGGAGGCAGCATGACACTTGCAGCGCATGCCATTCATCTCTGGCTTGGGTTCTGTCTGCGCACCACACGGTGGCAGATCACCGGCACACCTGCGGGCCGTGCTGCCATCACACAGCCCCAGGCCGGTTATGTCGTAGCCTTTTGGCACCGCCACCTCACACTCGCCCCCGCCTTATGGTTCTGGGCACGCCGCCGTGAGCCAAGTCTGCGCCTCTACGCTTTCATCTCCCGCAATGCCGATGGCCGCCTCATCGCTGATGCTATCCGCCCGTGGAACATCACCGCCATTCATGGCTCCACGGCGCGACGCGGCAAAGATAAAGGCGGCGCAACCGCACTGCGCACCGCATTACGCATCATCAACGAAGGTGGGCATATCGGCATCACGCCAGATGGACCACGCGGCCCGGCCGAAAGCATCCAGCCCGGCGCAGAAGCCCTCTCCCGCATTGCACGCCGCCCTCTGATTCCCGTTGGCATGGATTGCACAAGCATACATCTCCCATCATGGGACCGCCTCCGCCTTCCCCTGCCTTTTGGGCGCGGCGTCATCGCACCCAGAACGCCCATCCTCCGCCCTGATGCTGCCACCCTACGAACAGCCCTGACTGACGCAAACAGTCAGGCTGAGACACAACGCGCACACACCCGGCGCACGATCATTGAACAGCTCTGGGGCGGTATCGGCACGGCACTCGCCCCCGCCATCACGATCATGACGCGCCTTCGCCTGCGTCGAGGCAAAGAACTTCCAGACCGGTTACGTGAACGCATGGGCCTCACACGCCGTACCGCACGCGCACGGCGTACCTTATGGATCCACGCCGCCAGCGTCGGTGAAACCCTCTGCGCACGCCCTTTGCTTGACGCCTTACTCGCCCAAGACCCAACACTGCATGTGCTCTTTACAACCGCAACCGTAACCGGCAGTCACATTATGGCGCAACACCCCGCCATGAACACGCGCGTAACCCACCAATTCATCCCCCATGATGTCCCACGCTGGATCAAACGCTTTCTCAAGCGCTGGTCCCCTCAAGGGGCAGTCTTCGTAGAGAGTGAGCTCTGGCCCGGCATCATCACAGAGTTATCACGCCGCCACATTCCCATTATGGTCGTCAATGGCCGCCTGTCAGACCGCTCTGCGCGCCGATGGCAGCGCTTCCGCCCCTTCATTCATAGCCTCTTCTCACGCCTTACATGGGTCGCCGCACGCGGCGCAGAAGATGCTGCCCATTTCCGCTCCCTCGGCGTAAAAACCGTCTATAATCATGGGGATCTCAAACGAGACGCTGCACCACTGCCTCATAACCCCGCAGAACTCACACGCCTCCGCACCCTGATCGGCCAACGCCCTGTTTTCGTCGCAGCCTCAACCCATCCGGGGGAAGAAGAACTCATCCTCCAAGCCGCAGAAAAAGCACGCCAAAAACAGCCTACCCTGCTCACTATTCTCGTCCCCCGACATCCGAACCGAGGCCCAGAACTCAAAGCCCGCTTCAACCTGCCCAGCCGCCAATCCGGCCAAGACCCGAACGCCACAATGCCCGTCTTCCTCGCGGATACGCTCGGAGAGTTAGGACTTTTTTACCGCCTCGCAGATTCGTGCTTCCTCGGGCACTCTCTTATTGCCCCTGGCGGAGGACATAATCCTTTTGAACCCTTACGTCTTGGTGTCCCCACCGCAACGGGCCCTCATATGACAAATTGGCGCGAAGCCGTCACACAACTTGCGGAAACATTGCAGACAGTCGAAAATACTGACAGCTTAGCCCAGTGGCTTAATCGGCCGAACACGAAGACCACAACACCCGTTCCTGAAGCCCATATCGTCAACACATTAACTGCCACAATTCTGGAGAGTTTGGAGCGATGAGGTTACGCCCCCCCCGCTTCTGGACGTCTGAAACACCCCACCTTGCCGCACGCGCCCTCACCCCCGTGAGTGCCGTCGTCAGCCGTATTGCACAACAGCGCAGCACCCAACCCGGCTATCATGCCTCTGTACCCGTCTTATGCTGCGGCAACGCCACCACCGGCGGTACGGGGAAAACCCCCCTCACCCTAGATTTCGTCCGCCGCTTACAGGCACGCGGCCACACCCCCCATATTCTGAGCCGAGGTCATGGCGGCAAACAACACGGCCCCCTCGCCGTGAACCCAAGCCGCTACACCGCGCGAGACGTGGGGGATGAGCCCATGTTGCTTTCCGCCTGCGCCCCCACATGGATTGGCGCCAATCGTGGCAACACAGCACAACTTGCCGTCAGTGAGGGCGCAGATTGCCTCGTCATGGATGATGGCTTCCAAAACACAACATTGAATAAAACCCTCTCCCTTTTAATCGTCGATGGCGCGAGCGGGTTCGGCAATCAAAGAGTCCTGCCCTCTGGCCCCTTGCGTGAATCACTCGAAAACGCCTTCGCACGCGCCCACGCCATCATCCTCATCGGCGATGACCGACGGCACATCCACCGCTTAACCTCCCTTCCCATTTTACAAGCGCGCTTCATTCCCGGCCCCGAAATCCGCCGCCTTCAAGGCGTCCGCGTCATCGCCTTTGCAGGCATTGGCCGCCCCGAAAAATTTTTCACAATGCTCCGAGAGGCCGGCATAGAACCCGTCCGCACCCTCAGCTTCCCAGACCACCACAATTATACACCACGAGACATCCAACGCTTAGATGCTCTGCGCCTAGAAGCAAACACCACCCTCGTCACAACGGCGAAAGATGCGGTCAAACTCCCGCCTACCTTCCGCGCTCACACCGTCATCATTAGCGTCGATGTCTTATGGGAAGACCCAACCGCCCCTGACCACATTTTGGACCAACTTTTTGCATGAAACAGCTTCTACAGCGCGCTGAATTTATCGTTTTGCGGGGCCTTCTCTGTGCACTCCGCCACCTTCCCCCCATCACAGCCTCTCAGCTTGGCGGGGCCGTAGCCCGTCTCTTCGGCCCACTTATTCCTGTTTCACGCATTGCAGACCGCAACTTACAACTTGCCTTCCCCGAATATAACGCCAAGAAACGCCGCCATATTATCCGTGAATGCTGGGATAATCTCGGCCGCACCATCGCTGAACTCCCGCATATCGGCCAACTCCCCCATAAAGCCCCCGATGGTGCGGCTTGGTCCGTCGAGGGCGAAGAGCACCTCATCACCGCACGCGAAAGCGGACGACCCGTCATCTTCTTTTCCGGCCATATTGGTAATTGGGAACTCATGCCTCCCGCCGTTGCACATTACGGCCTGCCCTTTGCCTCGTTTTACCGCGCCGCCAGTAACCCCTTGGTTGATCAACTCATCCGTGATCTGCGCCAAAGCACCATGACACAAGAAGCCCTAATGTTCCCCAAAGGAGCCAAAGGCGCACGCAGTGCTCTGCGCCACCTGTCTCAAGGCGGACATCTCGGGATCTTAGGTGACCAAAAAATGAATGACGGGATTGAGGCTCAGCTCTTTGGCCGCCCCGCCATGACAGCCTCTGCTGCGGCTGTCTTTGCCCTGCGCCATAACGCCCTCATTGTCAC
The DNA here is from genome assembly GCF_001598495.1 of Neokomagataea thailandica NBRC 106555. Lineage (GTDB taxonomy): Bacteria > Pseudomonadota > Alphaproteobacteria > Acetobacterales > Acetobacteraceae > Gluconobacter > Gluconobacter thailandicus_A. The sequence goes on along the minus strand of NZ_BCZB01000009.1, from coordinate 70,077 downwards.
TGGTCATGTTCGCCGTGATGGCCCCGCTCGACTCGTCCTCGTCGTAGATCGCCCTTTTAGCCCAACGATAACGGATAACCGCCAACATGACGTCCAGGCTCTCACCCAAACCTTAAACGACCGCCTTGAGAGCTGGATCCGCGCAAAACCGGGCGCGTGGCTCTTATTACACCGTCGCTGGGACAAAGCGCTCTACCGTCAGGTTGCAACACCCCCCTGAGCCATGCATTTAACGCATGGCAGAATTGCCACACCAATGAATGTTTGTTGCGCCATAAGGCACTTTTATGAAGTTTCCTGTTGTGAAAAGGCGTTTTAGGCCCTTAGCTTGCACATATCAGTTTTTAACCGGGCTTTTTTCCCAGATCGCGGAGGGTTTCCCTGATGCCACAACAGGCAACTTCCCAGCACGTCTCACAGCAGGTTGCCAGATGCTCCAACATCGTCCCTCTGCGTCAAGGCGTCCTACCGCGCCACCGTGAATATCTTTCACGCTGGTTAGAGGCCGGACTGCGCATGGGCCTTTTCGATGCTGAAATTACGACAACAATGCATCAAGGTGATACCCACGACAATTCAGCCATTGAGCACATCCTCGTATGGGTCCGTGAAAACCCACAACCCGCTTATATGCTTCGCCCACAAGGAATGAGCTGGGTTCTCATTGACCAACTCCGTGAGCATAAATTGGGCAGCTACGCCAGCTTTGAAGCCGCGCTCAATACAATCCGCCCCGTCCTGCCAACAGCCACCATTTACGCAGCATAAACCCTGCTGCGCCGTCACTCTCATACGACGGCGCAACAAGACGTCCTTCTCACGAAGGACGCAATGCAACGTCCCGTGATGCTGGGACAACAATTGATGAGCCACCCACCTGCCGGATCTGAAACACCGCCAGATTTCGGCTCACATGGCCATCAGGGCGCAAGCGGAACAACCCATCCACCCCCATAAAACCATTTCCCCGTATCAAAGCAGCACTATCCACCGTACCCGTACGCGCAACAACGTTCGCCAACGCAGCAGCATCATACGCAAAATCGGTCACAGGCGATGGGGGCTGACCGTACACTGCTTTATACCGTGCAATATACCCGTTACGGTCACGAGCATCCGGCGCAGCAAACCACGCCCCATGCAGCGCTCCCAACTTCGTATCAAATGCTTTCCACAAAGCCGGTCCCATAATCTGCACCTGAGATGCATCAATATGATCATCTTGTAGCGCGGAAATCACTTGAGCCAGCTCTAACCCTGTATCTCCCAATAAAAGAGCATCAAACGGCGGCGGAGCAAATGACGGTGTAGCAGACGGCGCTACAGGACCGGGCGCTACGGGACTGGAGACAGAAGCCCCGCCAGCCGCCGTCGGGTCAATCGCTGATGGGCCATCCACTACAGGCACAACCGGCGCACTTGGCTGCCGTGCGGCAATACCCGACAAGCCTTTCAAGCCCTCCTGAATGTTTGCCGCATCCGACGTATGAAAAACAATCTGCGGCTCATTCAAGGAAGCGTCATGGCACGCCATTTTTAAACCATCGGCCATCGCATGACCCAGAGGATTATCGGGCAAAAAAGCCGCAAAACGTTTTCGTCCTGTCGCCCGGGCAGCATCAACCATACGACGCACCTGCTGCTCCGGCGTCAAACCCATCACCCAGACACCCGGTCGCGCTTGCGTCGAATCACTCGTAAAGGCCAGTACGGGCTTGCCGGCTTGCGCAGCCACAGGAGCCACAGCCGCAGTGTCCGCCGAGGTCAAAGGCCCCAGCAACAATGCATCCCCATGAGACAACGCCGTTTGTGCAGCAAAAGCAGCTCCGCCCACACCATTACTGTCCTGCACATCCAAAGCAGGTGCCCCAGAGGATGAGAGCGCAAGCTTCGCAGCATCACGCATACGTTGCCCGACAGCGCCAAAACGGCCACTCAATGGTAAAACCAACCCGACACTTGGCGCCTTGGGCTGTCCTATTATGGGCGTTGTTTGAGCACCGGGAATAGGGGCCTCCCCACCATTATTCGCACATGCCGCCAGGCCAAAAACCGCACTAAGTGCCACTACTGTACGAAAATGCCTTGGCATACCCGCCCCTACAGGGTCTAAGCAGGAACGCTTTTTTTCCTGCAAAGACACTTTGCACGTCTTGGTCGAGGATACAGATGTCCGAGCAATCATGGTCTGCTGAAACTCCCTTAGGCGAGGTGGCCGTATCATCATCGAACACCCCTCTCACCGAGGCCAACCCGGCTGGGGGAGGCTCCCTGATATTAGTGGCAACCCCAATCGGCAACCTTGGCGATATCAGCGCCAGAGCGATTGAGGCCCTGCGCAGTGTTGAAGCCATACTGTGCGAAGACACACGCGTCACGGCAAAACTGCTCACCGCACACGGCATCACCACACCAACCTATACACTGCACGATCATAACGAAGCAGAGAAGATTCCGTTTCTTCTGGAAAAGCTCCAGGCAGGCGCTCGCTTCGCTGTGGTTTCTGATGCCGGAACCCCTCTCGTCTCCGATCCCGGATTCCGCCTCGTCCGTGCCGCCATTGATGCCCAGATTCCTGTCAGCACCACACCCGGCCCCAATGCCGTTATCACCGCACTGACCTTGTCAGGCCTCCCCCCGCATCCCTTCACCTTCCTTGGCTTTCCTCCCCCTAAGAGTGAAGCACGAACCGGCACCTTCTCCGCCCTACGCGCCGCAGAACAGGCCGGGCTACGCTCCACCCTGATTTGGTATGAGGCCCCACACCGCCTTATCGCCTCTTTGGCCGACCTTATCAGCGTCTTCGGACCAGAACGTGAAGCCGCCGTCGGCCGCGAACTGACGAAACGCTTTGAAGAAATGGTGCGCGGCACCCTACAATCCGTGCATGAGCATTTCTTACAACATGCACCACGCGGTGAAATCACCCTCCTGATTGGCCCCGCCCCTGAGACCGATACCGGCGCTGCTGACCTCGACACTTTGCTACGTGAAGCTCTTCAACAGCACTCGGTCAAAGACGCCGCCTCTTTAGTCGCAGGCATGGTCAAACTCCCAAAACGCACCGTCTATAGCCGCGCCCTAGAACTCTCCCGCGAGGGGTAAAGCCAACACGCCCCTCTTTTGCTTCGATCATTACCGCAAATATGTGCAAAGAGTACTATTAACGAGGGCCGCTAGGTCCCCGGCAAGGATTTGGCACCCTTCCCCACTCAGCAAGCCATTGCCCAAAATGGGCGGCTATGATCGAAAAACCAGTCACTTACGCGAAAAATTGTCCCTTCAAACGGTCATGCCGCACATTCATTCGAGACATGGCCGTAAAATTTTAATGGAGCATTTGTATGAGAACAATGCACCATCAAAATCGCAGCCGCCAAACACTCACACGCTTCTCGGTTCTTTCTGACCAAAAGAACACCAAACATCACCTCACAGAAGCGACAAGAACGGAGACACAACCAGCAGGACACCAACACCCACAATAAAGTACAGGCTGACCCCACGATAGCGCACCAAGGAAGGCGTTTTCACCACCAGCCATGCGGGAATTAAACAGCCAATCAAACCAAAAATCGGGCTACATACCGCCGTAAAAGACAAGACAGGCAAGTTCGCAACAATAGCTCCATAGGCCAAAGCAACAGCAAGTAATGCAATCCCCGTGGCTAAAACATTCGGCTGAATACGCTGCTCAGTCAGCCACTTCGAGGCAATAGACGTAAAAAGTCCTTGGCATGCTTCTTTAAAGCCTAAATATACGCCAAAAAATGCCGTCATGACGGCAAATATATTCAGCACAACGCCGATATACGTCGCCCAGCTTCCACCAAAAACCTGTGCGCTAATCGCCAATGCCGAGATATTTTGCTTATAAGCCGCCACAGCATCTGCATGGCTCATCGCTAATGAAAACGATACCGCATAGAAAAAGACAACAACAAACAAAATAGCAAATGCGATATTCATCACCCGTAAGGCTTTATACCGCGCCACTTCTGGTGATTGTTCCTGCGCCCGGTAAAATACCACCATTGGGCTTAACGTCTGCAAAAACAAAATCGAGGTCAGCGTAAAAGGCAATGTAATCACACTTTGCCCAATCAAAGTCCCAACCGGTGGTACAGCCCCTATATTACCCAAATTCCATCGGGAAATCATCAAGAAACCCAAAACGGCGATAATGCAGAGCTTCGTGCACACAAGCAGAGTAGATACCTTAAACAAGGTTTTCTCTCCCCGTGAGGCAATACCCACCAGAGCAAACATCAAAACCAACGGATACCACGCATAATGCGACAGCAATTCATGCGTAATGCCAAAACTACGTAGGTAAGACGCACTGTCATTAGTAATGGCCGTCGCATACACCAACAGCCAAATCGTAATCATCACAAAATATAAAACACCGAGCGCACGCCCCCACCCACGGCCCAAATAACTGGCAATCATATCCGGGTAGGTCTGGCTCTCACGCGCAGAAGCAAGCGTGTTGATGAAAAGCCTCTGGAATAAATACATCCCCGGATAACCAATGGCCGAAGACAGTAAAAACACCCAAATGCCCACGAGCCCAACCTGCACTGGCAAGAACACAATGCCAGCACCGATTGCCATGCCAATGCTTATAATCGTCCAGCCAATATCCGTTCCATCAAAGCGGACGGACTGCCCACCACTCTGCGATGGCGCTGTTTGCGAACACATAAAAATATCTCCCCATGAAGCCGGACCTCATGGTTTCCTGCGTGAGGCGCGCTTTATGAAGGGATAAACTAGTATTTTTTGTTTTTTACATAAAGAACGATTTTATTTTGTATTAATCTGAAGAACGTGGCAGCACAAATAACGACGGTGCAAGCGATAAACCGAGCTTCACATCCGAAAGTGCAATCTTCGTCTCACGCCCCTGTGCATCCACAACGGTCCAACCCTGTAGCGCCAAAGGCTGGTCACTAAAATGCAAGGTCAGCGTTCCTCCACTTGGCTCCGCCGTGCGGACCAAGGCTACATCCACCTGCCCGTGCTCATGTACAAAATGCGTAACCGTCACGTCTCCAGAAAGCTTCGGGTTCGGACGTAACAACAAACCAAGAGGCGTGCGCTCCAACGGCATGGTCGTGACCTGATCAATACTCCGATCTTGGAACACGAGCTTACCGTCATTCCCCACCAACAAAAGTGGGCTTGGCGCATCATAATCAAAACGCATGCGCCCCGGCTGCCCAGCACTCCGCGCCAAAGACGCCGTGCCATGTGTCACGGCACCATCGGGCGCCGTCTGGGCAAAACGTGCCTGCAACGTGCTCAAACCGCTCAACGTATCCTGAATACGGTCAATCCAGCCACGATCCGCTGGACGCAAAACCGCAGGCACTCCCTGCGCCAGAGCCACCCCCATAGGAGCAACACAGCACAGAGCCGCCAGAGACACATAAGCAAAACGCATAAAACGAGACATCATCATTACGAACTACCGATCACAACACCGGTTGCAAAAACAAGCGCACCACCAAGCAAAACCTGCACCAACGCAGACCCAAAAGGCGTATCCTGATACCGCCAACGGATCCACGAAATCAGCAGCAACTCAATAAGCACAGCCCCTATCGCTACAGCAAAAGCAAGGTGAAAATCTGGCACAAGGAAGGGCAAAGTATGACCAATGCCGCCAGCAAAGGTCATGGCTCCACAAATCAAACCGCGTATCAGCGGCGCTCCACGCCCCGACAGTTTTCCATCATCGGCCAGCCCTTCCGCCAGCCCCATCGAAATCCCAGCCCCGAGTGAGGCCGCTAAGCCTACCAGCACAGCATCATGCGGATTTTTTGTTGCAAATGCTGCCGCAAACACTGGCGCTAATGTCGATACAGAACCATCCATGAGCCCAACAAGACCCGGCTGCACCACGCGCAGTACAAACTCCCGGCGGCTATGATCTTCTTCCCGTTGCCGCCCGGAAGCATCCAAATGCTCAGCTTCCAAAAACCGTGCATGCCGCTGATGCCGGTCTTCTTCCTCGGCCAAATCTCCCAACAAACGCCGGATTTCAGCATCACTCGTGCGCGCAGCAGCTTCCCGATAGAAACACGCACTTTGCCGTTCCATATCCGCCGCGAGTGAGCGAATAGCCTCAATGCCCCGGTTTTTCATCGCCCAAGCCGTTTTCCGCACGGGAAAACCTTGGACATCCTGACGGCGCACCAAAGGAATATGCTGCCCAAAGCGCTGTACAAAAAGATCAATCAACGCATGACGATGCTGGCTTTCTTCGGCCGCCATCTCATCAAAAATCGCGGCACTATCCGGATAATTCTCCCGCAGCATCTCCGCGAAATCTGCGTAAATATGCCCGTCTTCCTCTTCACTGGCGATAGCAAGTGCCAAGATCTCTGCTTCAGACAGATCCGAAAGACGAGGCATCGTTAGATCTCCGCGTGTTGGAAAATTGGGCGCACATCACCACCCCATGCGCCCTTATAAAGCGCCAACCAATGCTCTGCCTGTGTGGGCCCACCATCCGCAATAGCCTGCAATGGGGCCAAGAACTGTGCTTCATCACGCGCCCGCGCCCGTAAACCCTGTTCTGCCAAAGCGAGAACACGACGCGCCAAAGCACGCAAACCACCGGGGAAAGGTGCATCCATCGCAAGCTTAGGCACATCCGCGCGCAATTGCTGATACACGCCCCAGTCTAACTCACGCACCAAACACTCAGCGGCTTCCAACGTCGCGGGGTCATACAATAGGCCAACCCACAATGCTGAATGCGCAACCATCATTTGCGGTGAACCCGCATCCGCACCGCGCATTTCCAAGAACTGCTTCAAACGGACATCCGGGAATGCCGTCGTCAAATGATCTTCAAAATCCCCGATCGTTGGCGTTTGGCCCGCATAGGCTTTCAAACCTTCCGGTACCTCCCCGTTCTCTAACCAACGGCGGAAAGATGCCCCTGCAACATCAACATTCTTGCCATCCCGCACGACGAAATACATGGGAACATCAAGAACCCAGTCGACATAACGCTCAAACGAAAAATCATCCGCGAAGAACAAAGGAGGCTGTCCCGCACGCGCATTATCTGTATCCGTCCAAATACGACAACGATTGGATAAATACCCATTCGCCTTCCCTTCCACGAAAGGCGAATTGGCCATCAGTGCACTGACCAAAGGCTGAAGCGCCAAAGACACGCGCATCTTCCGCGCCATGTCCGCTTCATCCGAAAAATCCAGATTAACCTGCACCGTTGAGGAGCGGGTCATCATATCCAGCCCCAACGCACCAACTGTCGGCATATAACGCCGCATAATGGCGTAGCGACTCTTAGGCACCCAGGGCATATCACCACGGCCCCATAAAGGTTGGAAGCCAACCGGAATAAAGCCCAGCCCCAACTCCTTGACCGGCCCACGAATCAGATCAAAATGCGCCCGCATTTCCTGATCCGTTTCGTGTAATGTCTCTAAAGGTGCGCCTGAAAGCTCAAACTGTCCCGCTGGCTCTAGCGAGATAGAACAACCTTTATGGGTATTCGCCCCTTTAAGACCAATAACAGCCTCTCCATCATGGATAGGCTCCCAATCCGGGCCAGAAAGAGCTTCTAAAAGCGCACCAATACCACGTGGCGCATAAGGAGGCGGCGCATACGGGGTGCGGCCCTCCGCCATATCCGGGCGGACAAAACCAAATTTTTCATGCTCGGTTCCAATGCGCCACTGACGTTGCGGCTTATTACCACGCATCAGAACCTCGACGAGCTGCGCACGGTTTTCGATCGGTGCGCTATTGGTTGTGCCGGGGTTGGACATTGCTTTCAGGCCTTATAGTCTAGATCGATTGTTCGATGATGACAGAACTGCTTTCAGTCGCTGTTGTAGCAGGTCCGGCGAGGCTGTCACCCTTTGTCATTCTATATACGTTTTATGCGCCTTTACCGCCAAGCGCGACAACCCCGCACACACAGCCGTATCAGCCCGTAATACCAAGGCCCCTAATGACAATGCCCGCACGGCATTATGCGCTTGCAAACGCTGCATTTCTGCCGGAGAAAAACCACCTTCCGGCCCTATGAGCAACCCGACAGCCCCCGTCACATCATCCGCCACAGCGGCTCCCGGCTGGCGCTCCAGCGCCGCATAGAGCGCATCCGTTACCGGCCACTCGGCCAAACGCTGCAAAAGAGGCTTCGGCGCTTCAATCTCCGGAACATCCAAACGCTCACATTGCTCTGCGGCTTCCGTCGCAATCAACGACAAACGCTCTAAATTAAGGCGCGGCATGTTGGTTCGCTCCGTGATCACCGGCAAAAACCGCGTGACGCCGAGTTCTGTTCCCATACGAATGACCAATTCCGTTGCGTCACGCTTCAAAGGCGCAAAGAGCAAAATTGCGCCCTTCGTCTCCTGCGGGACACGCACCTGCTGCCGGAAAACCACGGCCCCTTTATCTTTACGCAGAGCTGAGAGTTCCGCCTCCCATTCTCCATCTACAGCATTAAAGAGACGGATAACCGCCCCAATACTCTGCCGCATCACAGACCCCAAATAATGGGCCTGACCAGGCAAAAGAGTCACACTCCCCCCTTCGACAAAAGGAGCGTCATTCGGGGCGCAATATAAACGGGGTGCATCACGGCTCATATATGCTGGATAGCGCGCTCACGCCCCTATCGCAAACACCATCACTCCCCCTTGACCTCCTGCCCCCGCCAGCGCATCAGAAAAATATGACAACCGCCACGCCTCATACTGATATCCGCCTCTCTGGCTGGATCGGACGCCTCTCAGATCCATGGCGTTCTTATGCCCTCTTGGCACGACTTGACCGCCCAGTAGGAACTTGGCTGCTCTTTTTACCCGGCGTCTTCGGTATCTTCTTGGCCAATAGCCCAACCCCGCTCTCAACGCGCCTGATCTATACCGCGCTCTTCGCCATTGGCTCCCTTATCATGCGCTCTGCCGGGTGCGTCGTGAACGATATCTGGGACCGTGATATTGACGCCAAAGTCGCCCGCACGGCAGGCCGCCCCCTTGCCAGTGGTGCCCTCTCTCTCAAACAAGGCTTGCTTCTGCTCGCCCTCTTGCTCCTTGGCGGGTTGCTCATCCTCCTCTGCCTGCCAATTTTATGCTGGGAGCTTGCCCCCCTCGCACTGGTTTTGGTGGCTCTTTACCCCGCCGCCAAACGCGTCACATGGTGGCCACAACTCATCATGGGCTTTACCTTCGGCTTTGGTGCCCCGATGGGCTATGCCGCCGCAGGTGGGCGTTTAGACCTCAGCGGTATCCTGCTCTACGCAGGTGTTATCATCTGGCAACTCGGCTTCGATACCATTTACGGCTTCCAAGATATGGAGGACGATGCACGCATTGGCGTTCGCTCCACCTCACGTCTCATGGCTGCATGGCCGCGCCTTTTTATTGGCATTTGCTACACCATAACCCTAATTGCCTTCGGCCTCGCCGCAGCGCATGCCGGACTCTCTGCTGGCTTCTGGGCGTTATTCAGCATCAGTGCCGTCATCCTCATGCGGCAAGTTCTGCTCATTAACCCCCATAATGCTCCGGCCTGCTTAGCGCTTTTCAAGCAAAACGTTCCCATCGGCATGGTCTTCGCTCTTGCCTTTATTTTGGGACGCCTCGGCCTCTTATGAACCCACGGCGGAGCGTTGCTCATTCAACGCTATGCACCCAAGATAATCAATACAGACAAGGCACCGACCTATGACCGTTCAATTAGGGCGTGTCGTCAGTTAAGCATTATGATGATTGATGCGAACTGCACGGCTGCGAGGAATGTTGATTTCATCTTATCATAGCATGTTGCTATGGCTCGGAACTGTTTGAGTTTATTGAAGAAACGTTCGACAAGATTTCGTTCTCGATAGAGAGCGAAATCTGTGTCTCGCAGTTCCTTCCGGTTGCTTTTAGACGGAATGACAGGGGTAATCTCGCGCTCTGTGAGCCTGTTGATCAACTCATCCGCATCATAAGCCTTGTCGGCTATAAAGGCGTCGGGGTCGATCTTTTCTAAAAACGGTTCTGCTTGCGTGATATCAGCGTCCTGACCCTGTGTGATCTCGAGTTCCACCGGGTTGCCGAGAGCATCACAAACAGCATGGATCTTTGTGGTTAATCCACCGCATGATCGCCCAATGGCCTGATCAGCCCCCTTTTTTTAAGGCACTCGCGCTGTCGATCATCATATATTCATTATCATGATCAGTGGAGAGATGATGAAAAATCCGCTCAATCACGCCAGTTTCACACCAACGACGTAGACGCCGATGCACGTTTTTCCAGTCTCCAAAACGCGCAGGAAGGTCACGCCACGGAATACCGGCGCGATAACGATATAAGACAGCTTCCACAAACAAGCGATTGTCCGCAGCCGTACCGCCAACATGACCTTCTCGGCCGGGAAGCATCTCTTTGATCCGCTCCCATTGCGGGTCGCGTAAACCATAGCGGCGCGCCATAATGCCTCTCTTTCAAAAAAGAGCACAAACAGCATCGGGCAAACAAAAACACAACCGTCAGTAAAAACCATAACTGACGACACGCCCTATGGCAGAGCGATGTAAAGAGTTAAAATGTGAAGGCAAGCTTTCTGGCACAGTGCAGCACTGGCAGGTGACATATCTGAACACCGTGATCGAGGCTGATGACGGTACGATTAAGTAACGGATTTGGCCAGTACATGGTTTCAGAATACTGAAAAGCACCTATGCGACTATCCAGGGATTCGAGATCATGCGGGCTATGAAAGAAGCACAGGCTTACTTCTTCCAGTTCCCGGAGAGCATCATGGGAAACGTGCGTTTAATGGAAAGACATTTCGGCATTTAAAACATCTGAAACATTAATCAACTGGGATATCTGCGTCCTGAGCCTAACTTTGCAATAGGGCCAAGATAAGAGGTTGTAGTGACAGAGAGAATGGTCAGCGGTGCGTACGATCATTGACGGATGAGGATGTAATTCAGGGTCATGTCGAACTCAAAATGATCGCCCTTCATATCGGGCGGTGGAGGCGGCAAATGGGAGCCTTGGAAGGTACTGGTGAGGCCCGCATCCAAAGAGTATGAGCCTGATGACCCGATGAGGCGCACGGTTTTGACGCGTCCATAGCGGTCTAGGACGACATGGACGGAGGTGGCGCCGTCTTCGCCGTTACGGGCAGCTTCTTCTGGATAATAAATATGCGCTTTGATCCAGCGGTCAATTTCGCCGGCATAGTCTTCGCTGACGCCACGGATGGAGGTTCTGGTTTTGAAGGGCGCATTGATTTGCCCGTTCATACTGAGTGGCCCAAGGGACATATCGATCGGGCCGCCGGAGCCTGCGGGGCGGCCGCGATGGCGTGGGCGGGGTGAGGGTTGCTCGTTGAAGCTGAGATCCATGGGGTGCGCGAAGGGGTTACTGGTCGTGCTGCTGGATGTTGTCTGGCGGTGATGTTGGTGGCCGCGCTGTGTGTGTGCTTGAGCGCTGGGGGAATGCCCCGGTGTGACGGGGGCAGTGGTTGGTGGTGTTTGGGTGAGTTCTGCGGAGTGATCTTGCTCTAATGGTGGTGCTGAGGGCTGATCTGGGGTGGGTACGACTGTGGATGGTGCAGATTCAGCACTGTCTGAATTGGCTTCAGAAGGTGGCTGTGGTGAGGGGGGTTGCGTGTTTTGAGCCGGCTGCCCGCCGCCTTGATCCTGCGAGCGTGGGCCTTGCATGCTGTGTTTGGTAGGGGGTTGGTCAAAAACCATTTCGACCTGCGGTTCTGCACCCGTTGCGCCGCCGGAGAGTTGTTGGTGCGGCCATAAAAGGAGCGTTAAGAGCGCGCCATGCAATAAGGCTGAAAAGCAAAATGGGCCGAGGGGGCCAGCTTCGACAAAAGTTTGTCGCCGTTCCATCGGAGTCAGGACTGAGCGGACGGGGGTGCTACGGGCGGCATAATCGCGCAGGCGTTCCCGTGTCCCTGTTGTTGGGACTGCACGGCGTGGTGTGGCCGTGCTTAGACGTGGGGCCGTAAAGAACTGGGGTTCTTGGTGCTCATCGCGTTGGGAAGCGTGTGGGGTGCGGCGGATCATGCAGGTTTGCGGCGTGTGTGTTGCGTCCGGCCAGATGCCAGCCTCTCCCGTTGTGGGAGAGGCTGAACGTGTGCTGGTACGGTCAGGTTTGCTGTGCGGCCTTGGGAAGGCCGTGCGGAAAATTCACGTCGGATCACACGGTATCATAGACAGGTCTTGGGGAATCAAGAAAGCCCGAAACCTGTTTTGTTGTGTGTTTGTTGGTGCCTATTGAGCCGAAAGAAAAGGAGTCATCTGCGCGAGAAAGCCTTTAGGTTGGTCTACATGGAGCCAATGTCCGGCATTGGGCAGGGTTTCAATCTGTGCTTGGGGGAAAAGAGCGTGGATCGTGGGGTGGTGGGATTCTTGGACGTAGGGGGAGAGTTCGCCGCGTAAGAAGAGGGTGGGGCCCTCATAAGGGAGGGTTTGTGGAGCTTCCCAGCCTTCAATATGGGTAATGGCATCTGCGAGCTCATCAAATCCAATCGCCCAGCCGGGTTGATCGCCTAGGCGAAGATTTTGTCCCATGAGTTCGGAAACGGCGCGGCTTCCGGTGATGGGGTCTAGAAGAGCGAGTGCCTCTTTACGGTCTAGCGTTGGGGGGAAGGTGAGGGTTTTGAGGCGTTCGATCATAGCGCTTTGACCGTGGCGTGTGGGGGCAGGAGCCATATCCGCCACGAGGAGGCGGCTAACACGGTCTGGGTGTTTTAGTGCGAGATGCATGGCGACTTTGCCGCCCATGGAGTGCCCGACAAGTGCAAAGCGGTTAATGTGGTGCGCGCTGAGTGTTTCGAGCACATCTTCGGCCATGGCGCTGTAGGATGCGGGGCCATGAGGGCTGTCACCGTGATTGCGCAGATCTGGCGCGATGGTACGAAAATTGCTGGCGGTGGCGCGTTGGAGAAAGCCGAGATTACGGGCACGTCCGAACAAGCCGTGCAGAAAGACGATGACTGGGCGTTTTTCTGCGGGTGTGTCACCTTCGGTTCGTTCGATGATGTGCAGTTTCATAGATGCGGCTTACCTGAGAGAAGTGTTGATTGATGGCGAGGGAACCGTCAAACAGTAGCACTACTCCTGCCCATGAGGGGCGTGCTTGTCTAGTATTCTAAAGCCATTTGGTACGAAGGGGATCGGAAGCAGTGCTGTTGGGGGTCGATTATGCGTGAGCCGCGCTCTTTTTTGGCGCCTGTTTGGCTGCGTTCATGGGTGCGGGCTGATGAAATATGGCTCACGCTGCTATCGGCCCTTTTGGGTGGTGTGGCGGCTTTGTGGGTGATTGGTATTTCAACGGTCACGCTGATGCTGCATCGCTGGCTTTATGGTGTGGCTTATGCTCCCACGGGTCATCTTTCGGGGTTAGATCACCTTTCTGTTCTGCGGACGGTATTGGCGCTGACGCTGGGCGGATTGGCGGTTGGTGTATTTGGTGTTGTGGCGGCCGTTTTTGTGCCACGGCAGCCTGTTGACCCGATTGAGGCGAATGCGCTGCACGGTGGCCGGATGTCACTGCGGGATAGTCTTGTGGTGGTGGGGCAGACGATTTTATCAAATGGCTCGGGTGCATCCATTGGGTTGGAGGCCGGGTTTACGCAGATTGGCTCTGCCTGTGCGTCTTGGGCAGGGCGTGCTTTTCGTGTGCGGCGGGATGATTTGCGCGTTTTAGTCGGCGCGGGTGCGGGTGCGGCTATTGGTGCTGCGTTTAATGCGCCGGTGACCGGTGCGTTCTATGCCTTCGAACTGGTTATAGGCTCGTACACATTGGCGAGCCTGCCGCCGGTTGCGGCCGCGGCTTTGGCAGGTGTGGGGGTGGCGCATGTTTTGCATCACAACCCGATGGCCTTGCCGCCTTTGTCGATCGGGCCGTTGGATTGGAATGCGGGTATTGGCGTGGTGTTGATTAGTGTTCTGTCTGCGCTGACGGCGATTGCGGTGATGTTCGGTGTTACGCAGGTGGAGAAGGTGTTTCGGCGTTTGCCTGTGCCGGGCTGGGGGCGCCCTGCATTGGGTGGCTTGGCGGTGAGTGGCTTGGCTGTGATTCATCCATCGGTTCTGTCGTCCGGGCATGAAGCGATGCGTCGTGTTTTATCTGGTGATTTTACGCCGCGTATGGCGGCGGGGTTGTTGCTCTTAAAAGCTGTGGCATCGGCCTTGAGTATTGGTTCGGGCTTTCGAGGTGGGTTGTTCTTTGCCTCTCTGTATTTGGGGACGTTAGCGGGAACGGTTTACACGGTATTTTTGACCCCGCTGGGCGTGGCACCGGGCAGTATGGTCCTTGCAGCTTTGGTCGGGATGAGCGCCATGGCTGTTGCGGTGATTGGAAGCCCGATGACCATGGTGTGTTTGGCGTTGGAAATGACGGGGAGTGCGGTTTTCAGCGGCGCTACCTTTGTGGCGGCGATTATATCGCTTCTGACGGTACGGCGGCTGTTTGGATATAGCTTTGCGACGTGGCGTTTTCATTTGCGTGGTGAATCGATCCGTTCGGCCGTTGATGTGGGGTGGATACGCTCTTTGGATGTGCGGCGTATGATGCGGCCTATTCCACGGAGTTTACCGTTACGTACATCGGTAACACGGGCGCAGAAAGTACTCGCTCCGGGGTCCGGGCAGCGGGTTATTTTGCTGGATGACGATGGGCGTTATGCTGGTGTTCTGGGTATTGCAGATTTGCATTTGGCAGACGGGGCGCGTGGACAAACGGTAGAGGCTCTGGCGCAGCATGGGGGGGATGTTTTGACGCCTCTGATGAATGTGCGCGAGGCGATTGAGCGTTTTACCCAGGCTGAGGCTGATGCGCTGGTTGTGGTAGATGATGTTGTTTCACGCAAGGTGGTTGGGTTGCTGACGGAACAGCATGCCTTACGGCGTTATGCGGAGGAGTTGGAGCGCAGTCGGCGGTCCTTGGCAGGAGAAGAGTCTTTCCCGACGTAAGGCTCTTGGCAGTGTTGCGGGAACGTTCCAAACTAGGGTTGGTACTTTTTTTCAAAGGATATGATCGACATGGCTGATGTGAACTACGAAGACCGTCTCGCTGCTTTAGGGATTACGCTGCCGGAAGCAGCTGCGCCTGTTGCTAATTATTTGGCTGTGACCCGTACGGGGAATACGCTGGTTGTGTCCGGCCAGTTGCCATTGGTGGACGGTAAGCTCCTTGCTACCGGTAAGCTCGGTGGTGATGTTGACGCTGAAACAGGTGTGGCATGTGCAAAGGCGTGTTTGATCAATGTGATTGCACAAGTGAAGGCTGCTTTGGGCGGTGATTTGTCCCGTGTGCGTAAAGTTGTGCGCTTGGGTGGGTTCATTGCATGCACGCCGGACTTTGTGACGCATGCTGTTGTGATGAATGGTGCGTCTGATCTGGCGGTTGAGGTCTTTGGTGATGCGGGCCGTCATGCGCGCTCCACTATTGGTGTGCCAAGCCTGCCGCTGAATGCACCCGTTGAGGTAGAAGCTTTGTTCGAAGTCGATTGATTTTGACGAAGAGGGGTAGAGCGCTGCGGGGTTCTACCCTCCAATTTTTAACGATTTAGCAAGTATCTTGATCCTATTCTTGGCGTGCTTAGAGCGTGGCGGAGTCTTGGGTCTTGGAAAATACGACTTATATCGCGTTATCGAAGATGGACGCGCAGCAGCGTGCGATGTCTGTCATTGCAACGAATATGGCGAATGCGTCGACCGTTGGCTTTAAGCGCGAAGACATTTTGTTTAGTGATTATCTCTCACATCAACATGCCGGGCAGCCCAATGGTGCGGAAACGCAGGCCTACACGCAAGATCGTGCGACGTATCGTGATGTGCAGCAGGGTGATTTACAGCAAACGGGAAATCCGCTCGATGTAGCGCTGGGTGGGCAGGGTTATTTTCAACTGCGTACGCCGGATGGCGTGCGTTTGACGCGTGCGGGTCGTTTTGAGCAGCAGGCAGATGGTACCATTGTGGATGAGAGCGGTAATGCGCTTTTGGATACCGCCGGGCAACCGATAAAAATCCCACAAGGTGACCAGAAAATCAGCATTTCGAGCGATGGTATTTTATCAACAGAAAGTGGTGACCAAGCGCATATCGCCGTTGTGTCGGTAACGGATGAAAATGCGTTGAAAGCACAGGGTGGTCATCTGTTTATGACAGATCAGCCGACGCAAGCGGTTCAGCAACCGCATATGGCGCAAGGGATGCTTGAGGGGAGCAACGTTCAGATGATGAGCGAAGTGACCAAGATGTTGGATATACAGCGGAATTTTCAGTTTATGGCGCAATTTGTGAATGCGGAAGCGACACGCCAGCAAAATGCCATCGATAAAATTGTTCAGGTTTCAGCCTGATTTTCATGTTTAAATGAAGGATTGAGACCTGATGCGTTCTCTTGATATTGCCGGCACCGGGATGCAGGCCCAGCAGACCAATGTTGAAACGATTTCCAACAATATCGCGAATATGAGTACGACGGGCTATAAGCGTGCGCGCGCTGAATTTCAGGACTTGATGTATCAAGATTTGCGGCGTGTCGGCACGACGTCTTCTGATACAGGCACCACCGTTCCCTCCGGCGCGCAGGTGGGGTTGGGGGTGAAGACGGCGGCGATTTACCGGATTAATGATCAGGGTAGTTTGGAGCAGACGAGTAATTCGCTGGATCTGGCGATTCAGGGGCGTGGTTACTTTCAAGTGCAGCTTCCATCTGGGCAAATGGCCTATACGCGTGATGGTACGCTCTCCATGGATAGTAACGGCGCGTTGGTCACGGCAGATGGTTATGCGGTTAATCCGGGGATTACGATTCCATCAAACGCGCAGAGCGTGAGTATTGATCAGTCTGGTCAGGTGAGTGTCACGGTGGCGGGGCAGAATACGGCAACGGTTGTTGGACAGTTACAGCTTGCGACATTTGCGAATGAAAATGGTTTGGCTGCGATGGGCCAAAACTTACTAACTCAGACCGCGGCATCTGGTGATGCACAAGTCGGTACGCCTAATACGACGGGTTATGGGGGCGTGATGCAGGGTTATGTTGAAAAATCAAATGTGAATGTTGTGTCTGAGATCACGGATTTGATTACGGCGCAGCGTGCGTATGAGATGAATAGTAAAGTGATTACGTCTTCTGATGACATGATGCAGACGTTGAATAATTTGGGTGGCCGCTAATGATGCGGCGGCGTCAGCTTCATGTGATGTGGTTGGTGCTGCTGCTGCTTTTCATGGGGCAAGTTCAGGCGGCGACGTTACGGCCTTCGGCTCATATTGGGCATGACCGTATTCAGCTTTCAGATCTCTTTTCGGGTTTAACGCCGGGGCAAGATGTAGAAATTGGCGATGCGCCCGCTTTAGGGCAGCATTATACGGTGGGAGGAGATCAGCTCACGGCCATTGCAGCACAATTTGGGGTAGACTGGCAGGAGGCGTCTCCTTCGGCTTCGGTGACATTAACGCGTGATGCGCGGTGGGTGACTGCGGATGATATATTGCCGATGATTAGGCAAGCTTTGATCGTGCCAGAACATGCGGAAATTGAAGTGTCGCTCGAGAGTTTTACATCGTTTGCGGTGCCCGTTGAAGATCAAGGCCCGCTTGTTTTAGTGCGGTTGGAGCATCCGGGGCGCGGGGAGCATTTTACGGCGTATTTTCGTGTGCCTCGTCATGCTGGGGCGCAGGGTGGTACAATGCTGACAGTGTCGGGGGCGGTGCAGGCGAGTGTACGAGGGGTGATTTTGCGGCGTTCGGTCCATGCCGGAGAGACTGTTTTAGCGGAAGATGTGACGACAGGTTTGGTGCCGTTAGGTGGGGTGCCAGATGATGCACTGGTTGCAGAAGGTGATGCTGTAGGGCTGGTAGTGCGCAATGCTGAGCGCGCGGGCGCGGTGCTGGGGAGTTCCCAATTATTGCGGCCACAAATCGTACAGCGCGGCACTCCTGTGGTGGTGACGTATCATGGTCCTAACATCAATCTTACGGTGTCTGGCACGGTGTTAGACGCGGGAGGTAAGGGGGATATGGTGCATGTGTATAATGGTACGAGCCAGATGATCTTAACGGGACGTGTGATGGGGCGTAGTGCGGTGGATGTTTTGGAGGGGGCAACACCACTGGCTGTGGGGGAGCATGGGCATAAGGCGTTCATGAAGCTTCCGGCCTTGTAAGTTTTGATTGACGCAGAACGGGAAAATATGGCCGAATTCACGCTGTATAATGTGGGGATGACTTATGGATTGTCATTATTATTACCATGTAAATCATGATGGTGTTTCGATTTTAGTCTTATTTTTTGTCATTTTGCCGATATTTGGTTTAGGGTTTTATTTTTTTTACCGTCGATTATCGCGCTGAACCGCCGCTCTGACTATGTCGGTCTTGTGTGTATTACGAATTTATTGGTGGGGTGGACGTTTTTTGGCTGGTTTATTGCGCTGTATATGGCGTTGACGATGCCTGGGCGGGTGCATCGGGTTCCGCCTGTTTTGCCGGGGCAAGGTGGGTTTGGGGTTGGTCCTCAAGGTGGTGTGCCCCCTCATGCGCCACCGCCGGGTTGGGGGCGCTCTTGATCAGTATGGTGATGGGGCGTTGAGAGGAGAGGTTTTTCTCTTCTCTTTCCGGGATGCTGCATCACTAGTATTGTTTGTGTGTTGTAATAAGAAAGTCGATACAAGATTATTATGATATTATTTGGGGTAGGATATTGATTGTGACGGGTATTAGGAATTTAATGAAGAAAATGGCTCTTCCATATACCTATGGAATTATAGTCTTTATTTCTGTGATATTTTCTCATGCCATCGATTTTTTCCTGCATGAGTTCGCTCATTCATTCACAGCATGGGCAATGGGTTGGAAAGATAATCCTTTTGCACTGAACTATGGCCAACCGACCATTGATAATATTCTTATGCAGCAGCAGATCGACGAAAATGTTCATTATGCAGCAATCTTTGCATCACATAGTGGAATACAAGGAGCATTAATCGCTGCTGCTGGCCCTCTAATTGCTAATGGTGGAGGCAGTATAATCTGTGGTTACATTTTGTGCATTTTAGGGAAGCAACCTCTACAGACATTTTGGAGGCGCACATGCATGTGGTTTTTTACATGGCTGATGGCGTTTAACGTCTTCAACGTCTGGAGTTACGCTCCCCTTCGTGCGCTGAGTTCGCATGGCGATATGGCGCTTATTGCCGAAGGATTGGGCATACCAAGCTGGTTTATTTTCCTTAGTGCCACTGGTTTTGCATTCTGGCTTGTACATTGGTACGTTCGGAATATTCTACCTGTTGTTCATATGTATTTTTCTGATTTCTATTTCGGCGGAGTAATTGGAGGTACTGTCCTGGGAACAACAATTCCATTTTTCTCAATCGTGGGAATTATAGGAAATTATGGCCTTCTGTCCGCTCTAATGTGTTTGGCCAGCCTATTTTTCTTTACCCCCGCTATGCTGGCCATGTTTTACCTGTCAACAGGACGACGCTGACAGAAAATATAGAAGCTTCAGTATCGGTCGTGCAGCCTGAAGAGATTACTTTTTAGGCTTCTTTTTGCTGCCTTTGGGGCGGTTATTGTGAGGACTATCCTTCAAAAGAGGGGCAAGGAAGCGCCCAGTATGGCTGGCTGAGCAGGCGGCAATTTCTTCCGGTGTGCCTTGGGCAACGATTTGGCCGCCGCCATCTCCGCCTTCAGGGCCGATATCGATCAGCCAATCGGCTGTTTTGATGACTTCTAGATTATGCTCGATGACCAAAATGGTATTGCCTTGTTCGACCAAGGCATGCAGCACGTCGAGCAGTTTGCGAACATCTTCTGTGTGCAGGCCGGTGGTGGGCTCATCGAGAATATAGAGGGTGCGGCCTGTGGCGCGTTTGGCCAATTCTTTGGACAGTTTGACGCGTTGTGCCTCACCGCCAGACAGGGTGGTTGCTTGCTGGCCAAGGGCGACGTAACCGAGCCCGACTTGTTGGAGAATGGCCAGCCTGTCGCGGATACGGGGTACGGCTTGGAAGAAGGGGAGTGCGTCATCCACCGTCATGGCGAGGACATCGGCGATGGATTTTCCACGGAATTTAACTTCTAAGGTTTCCCGGTTATAGCGGGCACCTTTGCAGGTGTCGCAGGTGACGAAAACATCCGGAAGGAAGTGCATTTCGATCTTTAAAACGCCATCGCCTTGGCAGGCCTCGCACCGTCCGCCTTTGACGTTGAAGGAAAAGCGCCCGGGTTTGTAGCCGCGTGCTTTTGCTTCGGGCAGTTCAGCGAACCAATCACGGATGGGTGTGAAGAGGTCTGTATAGGTGGCGGGGTTAGAGCGCGGTGTGCGGCCAATGGGAGATTGGTCAATTTCGATAATTTTATCCAGATGCTCCACGCCGGTGAGGCGGTCATAAGGCAGGGGAGATACGCTGGATTTCATGAGGCTGCGTGAGAGCGCTTTGTAGAGTGTATCAATGACGAGGGTGGACTTTCCGCCGCCGGAGACGCCTGTGACGGCGATGAAGGTACCGAGTGGGATATCGACTGTGATGTCTTTGAGGTTGTTGCCGCGTGCGCCATGCAGGGTGAGTGTTTCGCGGGCTGTGCGGCGTATGGCGGGGATTGGGATGGCTTTGCGGCCTGAGAGGTAAGCGCCGGTGATGCTATCTGGGTGTTGAGCGACTTCAGCGGGCGTACCATAGGCGATGACATTGCCGCCGCGTGTGCCAGCCCCTGGCCCCATATCGATAAGGTAATCGGCAGCGCGGATGGCGTCTTCATCATGTTCGACGACGATGACGGTGTTTCCGAGGCGCTTTAGCCGCTCCAATGTGCCGAGGAGGCGTTCATTATCCCGTTGGTGTAGGCCGATGGAGGGTTCGTCCAACACATAGAGAACGCCGGTGAGGCCAGACCCGATTTGTGAGGCGAGGCGGATGCGTTGGCTCTCACCGCCGGATAATGTGGCGGAGCCGCGCGAGAGGGTGAGGTAATCGAGGCCGACATCATCCAAAAAGTGCAGGCGGTCTGTGATTTCGCGCAGGATGCGGCGTGCAATTTCGGCCTTTTGTGGTGTGAGGGTGCCTTCAACGTGGGAAAACCAGTGTAGCGCTTGCCGGATGGGCATGTCTGATGCTTGGGCGATGTTGAGGTCACTGACTTTGACGCATAGGGCTTCAGGCTTGAGGCGCGCGCCTTGGCAGGTGCGGCAGGGTTTTTCAGATTGGTAACGGGTGAGAGCATCACGGACATGGATACTGTCTGTTTGGGCCATGCGGCGCTGGAGTGTTTTGAGGACACCTTCAAAGGGTTTGGTGACGGTGTGGACCGTGCTGCCATCGCGGTAAGGAATGGCGATGGGTTCTTTGGTGCCGTAGAGAACGAGGTCTTGCGTTTCGGGTTTGAGGTCACGCCATGCGGTTTGCATGGTATCGCCCGTATGGCGAGCGAGTGCGGCGAGGGTTTGGGCGTACCACTCGGCGCCATTGCCTTGCCATGGGGCGACGGCACCATCCTCTAAGCTTAGGCTGTCGTCAGGTACGATGAGGTTGGCGTCAAAATGCGTTTCAGTGCCGATGCCGTCGCAAGAGGGACAGGCACCCATGGGGGCATTGAACGAGAAGAGGCGTGGCTCAATTTCTGCAATGGTGAAGCCGGAAACAGGGCAGGCGAAGCGTGCGGAGAAAATGGTTCGGGTGGCTTCCCCGTCTTCTCCAGCGCGTTTGACATCTTGGGTGAAGGCGACGCCATCGCCGAGTTCGAGAGCGGTTTCGAAGCTATCGGCCAGACGTGTTTCGAGGCCCTCTTTGACGACGACACGGTCAATCACGGCTTCAATCGTGTGACGTGTTTTGCGGTTTAATTCGGGGGCGTCAGCAATATCGTAGAGTGTGCCGTCTATGGTCACACGGGCGAAGCCTTTGCGGGCGAGTTCGGCGAGTTCGCGTTTGCCGTCTCCTTTACGGTCTTTCATGACGGGGGCGAGGAGCATCAGGCGCGTGCCCTCTGGCATGGCCATGACACGGTCAACCATTTGGCTGACGGTTTGCGCTTCAATCGGTAGGCCTGTTGTGGGGGAGTAAGGTGTGCCTGAGCGTGCCCAGAGCAGGCGCATATAATCGTGGATTTCTGTGATGGTACCGACGGTTGAGCGCGGGTTTTTCGATGTGGTTTTTTGCTCAATCGAAATGGCGGGTGAAAGGCCTTCAATGGAGTCGACATCTGGCTTGCCCATGAGCTCCAAAAACTGGCGTGCATAGGCGGAGAGGCTCTCAACGTAGCGGCGCTGGCCCTCGGCATAGATCGTATCGAAAGCGAGGGATGATTTGCCGGAGCCGGAGAGGCCGGTGATGATGGTCAAAGAATCCCGTGGGATGGTGGCATCAACATTCTTGAGGTTATGGGC
The DNA here is from genome assembly GCF_001598495.1 of Neokomagataea thailandica NBRC 106555. Classification (GTDB taxonomy): domain Bacteria; phylum Pseudomonadota; class Alphaproteobacteria; order Acetobacterales; family Acetobacteraceae; genus Gluconobacter; species Gluconobacter thailandicus_A. The sequence continues at coordinate 47,656 of NZ_BCZB01000009.1, read as the reverse complement.
GCGGGCGCCCCGGACGCGAATGGCGTTGTTCTCAGGAAAAGTCACGTTTTGGCACACCGATAAAGAGGATGGCATTGGATGTGGAAACCACGCGCAAAGGGGGTGTGGTCAACCGTCTTACTATGTTAGGTGTTTGGGAAGGTTTGAAAAGAACAATTCGCGAAAATAGAGTGGAACGTCATGGCTGGTAGCGTCAATAAGGTGATTTTGGTGGGGAATTTGGGGCGTGACCCTGAAATTCGCCATACGCAATCGGGTTCTAAAATTGTGAACATGACGATTGCGACGTCTGACACGTGGAATGACCGTCAGTCTGGTGAGCGTAAAGAGCGGACGGAATGGCACCGTGTGGTCATCTTTAACGAGCATTTGGCGGGTGTTGCTGAGCGCTTCGTGAAGAAGGGCAGCAAGGTTTATGTGGAAGGTGAACTGCGTACGCGTAAATGGACGGACCAGTCCGGCCAAGAGCGCTATACGACGGAAGTGACGATTGATCGTTTCCGGGGTGATCTGACGCTTCTGGATAGCCGTTCATCGGGCGGTGATGCTGGTGGTGGTTATGGTGGCCAAGGCGGTGGTTACGGTGGCGGTAACAACTATGGCGGTGGTGCGCCTGCGGGTAATCAGCAGGGTGGCGGCTCTCGCGGTGGCTCCGCGCCGTCTCACGGTGGCGCTTCGAGCCCGGGCGGCTGGGATTCATCACGTGATAACGATCTGGATGATGAAATCCCGTTCTGATTTGGGGCCTGATATATTACGTTGCGAAAAGCTCGGCATCATTGTGGTGTCGGGCTTTTTTTTATGCGCAATGTCTTAATGACCGGGGGAGAGTAGCGTCTTGGCGTCGGTTGGAGTATATTGATCTTCTGTTTTCTAGTGTGGTGGACCTGTCTTGACCGAGTTGAATGAGCCGACTGATCTTGTGCCTTCCGGCCGTCTTCCCGTGACGATTGAGGAGGAGATGCGCTCCTCCTATCTGGCCTATGCGATGTCGGTCATCGTCTCGCGTGCGTTGCCGGATGTTCGTGATGGTTTAAAGCCTGTTCATCGTCGTATTTTATACGCGATGCGCGAGAGCGGATTTACGGCGGATAAGCCGTACCGTAAGTCAGCGCGTGCTGTTGGTGACGTGATGGGTAAATACCATCCGCACGGTGATAGCTCGATTTATGATGCCATGGTGCGTATGGCGCAGTCATGGTCCATGCGCGTCAAGTTGATTGATGGTCAGGGTAACTTCGGTTCGGTCGATGGTGATAGCCCGGCTGCGATGCGTTATACGGAAGCGCGTTTGGCTAAAGCCTCGTCCTTCCTGCTTGATGATATTGATCGTGGAACGGTTGATTTCCAGCCGAACTATGACGAAAGCGAATATGAGCCGGGCGTTTTACCGGCGACGTTCCCTAATCTTCTGGTCAATGGTGCGTCTGGTATCGCCGTCGGTATGGCGACGAACATCCCGACGCATAACCCGGCGGAAGTTATTGATGCCACGCTAGCAGTCATCGCTAATCCGGCCATTGAGCTGGATGAGCTGATGCAGGTTATTCCGGGTCCTGATTTCCCAACGGGTGGGATTATCATGGGCCGTAGCGGTATTCGTAAGGCGTTTGAAACGGGCCGTGGTTCGGTACCGGTGCGCGCACGTGCGGAAATTGAAGAAATCCGTAAGGACCGTCAGGCGATTGTTATCACCGAGATTCCGTATCAGGTGAACAAGGCAACGCTTCAGGAAAAGATTGCGGATCTCGTACGCGCGAAAGAAATCGAGGGCATTTCGGATATTCGTGATGAATCCGATCGCTCCGGTATGCGTGTTGTGATCGAACTGAAGCGCGATGCGACGCCGGATGTGGTGTTGAATCAGCTTTATCGTTTCACGCAGCTTCAGACATCTTTCAGCGTGAATATGCTGGCGTTGGATGAAGGCAAGCCACGTACGATGGGGCTGAAGGATGTTCTGGAGGCGTTTATTCGCTTCCGTGAGGACGTCATTCTGCGCCGTGCGCGTTTTGATCTTGATAAGGTGCGTGACCGTGGGCATTTGCTCGTCGGTCTTGTGTTGGCTGTTGCCAATATTGATGAGGTTATTGCGCTCATTCGGAGTGCGCCAGATGCAGCGACGGCGCGTGCCTCTTTGATGGCGCGTGAATGGGATGCGGGCGAAGTTGTTCCGTTGCTTGAGCTTATCCATGATGAGGGCAATGTCGTTATTGACGGCAAGGTGCGTCTGACGGAAGCGCAAGCGCGTGGTATTTTGGAACTGCGCTTGCAGCGTTTGACAGGCCTTGAACGCGATAAAATTCAAGGTGAGTTGGGCGAAGTTGCCGTAAAAATCGAAGATCTTCTTGATATTATCGGTAGCCATCCTCGTCGTATGGATGTCATGCGCAATGAACTCATGGCCGCGCGTGCTGAAATTGCGACGCCGCGTATGAGTGAGATTTCGGATGCGTTGGGTGATCAGTCGGATGAAAGCCTGATTGAGCCGGGGCAGATGGTTGTGACCATTACCCGTGACGGCTTTATCAAGCGTACGCCATTGGAGATGTTCCGCTCACAAAACCGTGGCGGGCGTGGTCGTACGGCGGCGGGCCGTCGTGGTGATGATGTGATTGTCCGCAGCTTTAACGCGCATACGCATCAATGGGTCTTGTTCTTCTCCTCTGGTGGTAAAGCCTACCGCATGAAGGTTTGGCATTTGCCGGAGGCGTCCCCGACCTCTAAGGGGCGTGCGCTGGTGAATTTGCTGCCGGAGTTGGGCAGCGATGCCATTACGGCTGTTCTGCCTTTGCCGCAGGATGAGGAGTTGTGGGATGATCTGCACCTCGTCTTTGCAACGGCGAGTGGGAATGTCCGTCGTAACCGTCTGAGTGATTTCCGTAATATCCGTGCGTCTGGCTTGATTGCGATGAAGCTGGATGAAGGAGATTCTTTGATCGGTGTGGCGACATGCCGTGAGGGGCAGGATGTCTTCCTGGCGACGCGTAAGGCGCGTTGTGTTCGCTTCCAAATCACCGATGATATTTTGCGTGTCTTTGCAGGACGCGGCAGCTCTGGTGTGCGTGGTATTAAGCTTGCAGAGGGCGATGAGGTTATTTCGCTCTGTGTGCTTAACCATGTGGATGCGAGCGTTGAAGAGCGTGCGGCCTATCTGCGTATGGCGAATGCAAAGCGCCGTGCAGAAAATGCTGCTTTGGCAGAGGGCGCAGAAGAAGACGTTGCATCTGCTGATGATGAAGCTGTTGAAGTTACGGGTGATCTGACGCCAGAGCGCTTTGAAGAATTGGAAGCGCAGGAAGAAGTGCTTCTTACCGTGACCGATGGTGGTTTTGGCCGTCGTTCCTCAGCGTATGATTACCGTGTTTCTGGTCGTGGTGGTTTGGGTATCACGAACATGACGTTCTCGGCGACGCGTCGTGGGACAGAAGTGGTTGGAACGTTGCCAACGTTGCCGGGTACCGATGTAATGTTGGTGACGGATACAGGGCGTTTGATTCGTCTGCCGGTGTCGCAGGTTCGTATTATGGCGCGCCAAGCGGCTGGTGTGACGTTGTTCCGCCTGAATGATCATGAGACGGTGATTTGTGTGTTCCCAGTTGTCGAGGATGACGGGGAAACAGGTGATGAGGCTGTTGTAGATGGCGCAGACGTTAATGCTGCTCCAGAGACGCAAGCTGCACCGACACACGAGGCAGGGGATTCATCTAGCGTAGGTGAATAATATGGCCCTTAACCCACGTATGGCGTTTTATCCGGGGACGTTCGACCCTGTGACGTATGGCCATATGGATATTATTGCTCGTGCGGCCCGCTTGTTTGACAAGCTGGTCGTGGGGGTAGGGGTGAATGGTGGAAAACAACCTCTTTTGACGCGTGCGGAGCGTTTAGCCTTGCTGCGTCAGGAGGTCTCAAAATTACCGGAGGCAGCGCGGATTACGGTGGTGGAGTTTGATACTCTGCTTGTGGATGCTGTGCGTGCCGTGGGCGCAGGAGCGGTTGTGCGTGGGCTACGTTCTGCGGGTGATTTTGATTTTGAGTGTCAAATCTCGGGAGTGATGCGTCGCCTTGCTCCGGAGATAGAAATGGTTCTGTTGCTCTCTGCTGATGAGCATCGCGCAACGGCTAGTCATATTGTGAAGGACATTGCCAGTTTTGGCGGTGATATTTCTTCCTTTGTGAGTGAGGAAGTGGCGCGGGTTGTCTTGTCGAAAAGCTGTAGAGAGGCGACATAGAGGGCCTAACCGGATTCAGAAGGATTTCATGAATGTCTGAGAACGCGACGATCCCAGCAGGTAACAAGCTGGTTTTTGAACTTAAGACGGGTAAGGTTGTCATTGAACTGCGCCCTGACCTAGCGCCTCTGGCTGTGGAGCGCTTGAAGCTTCTGGCGAGTGAAGGCTTTTACGATGGCGTGAAGTTCCACCGCGTGATCGAAGGTTTCATGGCGCAGGGTGGTGACCCGACCGGAACGGGTACGGGTGGTAGTGAATACCCAGACCTTAAGGCTGAGTTCACGGATCAGGCGAAGTTTGAGCGTGGTACGTTGGGTATGGCGCGCACCATGGCGCCGCACACAGCGAACAGCCAGTTCTTCATTATGTTTGAGAACGTACCGTCACTGAATGGCCAGTACACGATTGCGGGTCAGGTTGTGGAAGGTATGGAACTGGTTGATCAAATCAAGCGTGGTGCGGGTGCATCAGGTATGGTTAAAGACCCAGATTCTATTGTGAAAGCTTATGTTGAAGCCTGATTTTTCAGGGCTTTGATGAGGTTTTTGAAGCCGGCGGGAGTGATCCTGCCGGTTTTTTTTATGTTTGGAGTTATACAAGGGCAGCTTGTTGGTTGCCGCATATCATGAAGGCGAGAATGAATGTCTATGCGCGTAGGACGCTCACTTTTGCCGCATCATGCGGGTAGGGGATGCCGTATTGTGCTGCATAGCGGGTGGCGAAATCTTGTCGTTCCAGACGCTCACAATAATCAAGGTAGCGCATCAAGGCGCGTTCTGCTCGTTGCGTGCGGCCATATATGCGTTTGTAGTGTTTCCAGAGCATGAGTGCATTCACCGACCATGCGTCATAGACATGCTCTGCTAGTCTTTGGCGTATGGAAGGGGGAAGTTGGTCGAAGGCTTCCCATGCATCACCGTCGAAACGTTGCCAAATTTGGTCGCGGAAGGTGCGGTCGTTGAGGTCAGGTTTTGTCATGGCAGTCACAGAAAATAAGTTATGATATATCATAACATTTAAGGCTTCTGTGGAGCAAGGCCTCGCTATTACGCTGAAAATCGAAGGTTTTTTAATTTTTTTCCTCTTTGGTGTTGACCCGAAGGCTGATCCTTCGTAAACACCGCGCCAGATGAACCGGTAGCTCAGTTGGTAGAGCATTCGACTTTTAATCGAATGGTCCTGGGTTCGAGTCCCAGCCGGTTCACCACTCTTTCCTCTGAAAAATATACTCTGCTTTGGTAGCGTGATCCTTGGATACGTTACAGAATTATGCTGTTTTCAGCTTCTATTTGGAAAAAACGTATCAAGAGCGTTAAAAGACGCTGAGACACGGATCTTTCAAAGGACGCAAACATTGCAGAAAAACCGGATGACTTTGTTCATTCTGATTGCCTTAGTGCTTGGCATCATCACGGGTGGGGTGATCCATAATGTCGTGGTCGATGCTGCTATGCGGCAGAGTTTCGCCGCAGATATCTCCATTGGATCGACTGTTTTTCTGCGTCTGATCAAAATGATTATCGCGCCATTGGTCTTTTCCACGCTGGTTGCCGGTATTGGCCGTATGACGGATGCGAAGACGGTTGGTCGCATTGGTGGGAAAGCGATGCTCTGGTTTGTCGGGGCGTCTTTGTTCTCGCTGACATTGGGTATGGTGCTGGTCAATGTGATGCATCCGGGCGTTGGTCTGCACCAAGTCAATGCTATGCAGGCTACGCATCTGAGTGCGGGCGGTATGACGCTGGATAGTTTTATCCATCATCTCGTGCCGGATTCTGGCTTTAAGGCGATGGCCGATAATGAAATTCTTCAGGTTGTTGTTTTTGCTGTTTTCGTAGGCATTGCGTGTGCGTCTCAGCCAGAAAAGGGACGCTCTTTCTTAGAATGGACGGAGAGCCTCGCACACATCATTTTAAAAGTGACGAATTATGTGATGCTGTTGGCTCCGTTCGCTGTTTTTTGTGCTGTGGCTGCGACGATCAGCACCAATGGTCTTGCGATTTTGTTGACCTATGGAAAGTTCATGGGTGAGTTCTACTTCGCCATGTTCTTGCTGTGGGTGTGCTTGATCGGGGTGGCGTTCTTGTGTTTGGGCAAGTCTGCACTGCGGTTGGTGCGTCTGATGCGTGAGCCGTTCTTGCTGGCATTTTCAACGGCGAGTTCTGAAGCTGCCTATCCGTTGATTTTGGAGCGGATTACGCAATTCCCGGTTTCGCGTAAGATTTCGTCTTTTGTGCTGCCGCTGGGATATTCGTTTAATCTCGATGGCACGATGATGTACTGCACTTTTGCGAGCATCTTTATTGCGCAGGCTTATGATATTGTCCTGCCGTGGAGCACGCAAATTGTAATGCTGTTGACGCTTATGTTGACCAGTAAGGGCATGGCGGGGATTCCGCGTGCATCATCTGTTGTGATTGTAGCGACGCTGGGTCAGTTTAATATCCCGACTGAAGGTATCTTGTTAATCCTGGGTGTGGATACATTTCTTGATATGGGGCGTTCGGCCACCAATGTGATCGGGAATTCTTTGGCGACGGCTGTTGTTGGGAAGTGGGAAAACATGCTTGTTCATGACGGTAAAACCGTAGAATGAGGCATGTGATAGGGCGGCATGTCGATAATGAGGTGTCTTTTCAATGGATGAAAGCAAGAATAGGAACCGATTATAGTATGCGTTATGTAAAAAAGAGATTTTCGAAATAATGCTTATAGACAAATATGTTCCTATTTTTCAGTTTCACGAACGTCATACACTGGAAATAAATGCACATTATTCTAATGTGCTGCGGGTCGCCATAAACTATCAACCAGATAATGACCCAATCATTCGTGCGGCTATTGTCATTCGGGAATTGCCTAATAAGATCATTGATCGAATCAAAGGAAGCCCACTTTCAGCCAAACGACCATTCAGCCTGAGAAACTTTACGCTTCTAGAGCATTCGGAGGACAATGAAGTGGTGTTTGGCCTCGCTGGCCGTTTCTGGCGGGCAGACTATGGGCAGATTCCTTTGCAAGATAGTGAAGACTTCGTGCGTTTCAACGACCATGGGGCAGCTAAACTGGCCCTAAACTTTTCTGTCGAACGGCTTGGTAACAACCGGACACGCCTTGCTACTGAAACCCGCGTCTATTGCCTCGACATCGAGGCAACACGAAAATTTACGCCTTACTGGTACCTGATACGCCCGGTCAGCGGATTGATAAGACAAAAGATGCTGGCGTCAATCGGGCGATCAGCTAGGGCTATGTAGTCTGATCGATGATGTCACATTAAGTTTTTTTTTGAGCTGAAGGCGTCTGATTTTGAGCGCATTCACAGGCTGCGAGAGCAGTCGTGGTTTTCCACTGAGCGAAGGCTTGGAGACGATGAATATGTCGTGTGAGTGCGTTGGCGTTAGCGGCAGGTGGAACGAAGAGATTACGGGGGGCCGAGAAGACGGTTAAGAACCCCTGACATCCGCCGGGAGAACGGAATCTTTGCATGGTCCGTTCCTGTTTTCGAAGCGGCAAATGGCTGTTTTCGGCTCGATGGTTCAGTCCCTTGTGGGAAAGATGCTGAACAGAAAGACGAAGTTTACGCTTCGCGGCCCCATACGATTTCAGCTTATCCGTGATCATCCGCCGGGGACGCACGCCTTGCTTGCGCAAAAGGCTGGTCAGGATACGCTTGGCAGTCTTGGTATTACGCCGTTTTTGAAGAATTTCATCAAGAATATAACCGTCTTGATCGACAGCGCGTCACAGCCAATGTATCTGGCCGCCAATGACAATCCTGACTTCGTCAAAATGCCTAGATCGCCCCGTTTGGCACGTTTGCGGCGCAAACTGCGGGCATACGCAGCACCAAACTTCAGGCTCCAGCGACGGATCGTCTCATGCGATATCACAATCCCACGTTCGAGCAGTATTTCTTCAATCAAGCGAAAGCTCAACGGAAATACAGCCACACTGCATGGGCTATCAATTCACGCGGAAAACGATGCCGTTTGTAACTCATTGGGAACCTGTTCATGCCCGTTAGCTAACATGCATGAGTTAATGTGATATCATCGTTAAATGGTTGTTGATTTCGTCAGGTGTTTTGTACCTGTTGTTCTAATATCAGAAACGACAGATAACAGCCTTAAAATGTGTATATACAAACACTTACGGCCCCATACGGGACAAGGCTACTGGTGCCGGGTGAGGGATTTGAACCCCCGACCTTCGGTTTACAAAACCGCTGCACTACCACTGTGCTAACCCGGCGACCTTGGGGCCGTTTTTCCATGTGTCGGCCTCAGGGTCAAGATGAAATTTACGATTTTGAGAAGAATTTAGGCCTTATCTTCGAGGCCTTTGGCAATGACCTGCGCTAAGGCGGTATAAGCTTGGGCAGCTTCACTCTCTGGTGCGGAGAGGGTGATAGGGGTTCCGTCATCGCCGCTGCTGCGAATGGCGGCGAGGAGGGGTATCTCCCCTAGGAAAGGCACGCCAGCGCTCTCGGCTTCTGCGCGTGCACCACCATGACCGAAGAGTTCAGTGCGGTGGTTGCAGTTGGGGCAGCAGAAATATGACATATTTTCGATAATGCCGAGAATGGGCGTTTCCATGCGTTCGAACATGGCGATGCCACGGCGGGCATCGAGCAAGGCAATATCTTGGGGGGTGGACACAATAACAGCGCCGCCCTTGGCCAGTTTGGGGCCGAGTTTTTGGGCAAGGGTCAGTTGTGCGTCTCCGGTGCCGGGGGGCATGTCAATGACGAGGACATCAAGTTCGCCCCATTCGACTTCACCGAGGAATTGGGTTAGTGCGCCCATGACCATGGGGCCGCGCCAGATCATGGCTTGTTTTTCGTCCACCAGATAACCGATGGACATGCTTTTAATGCCCCATGCTTCAAGTGGGATAATGCGGCTGTCTCGGACTTCGGGGCGGGTGGAGTGACCGAGCATGCGGGGGAGTGAGGGGCCGTAAATATCGGCATCAAGAAGGCCGGTTTTGAGGCCGGATTGTGCAAGGCTGACGGCGAGGTTGACGGCTGTTGTTGATTTTCCGACGCCCCCTTTGCCTGATGCAACGGCGATAACGGCTTTGACGCCCGGGAGGATGGCGTGGGTTGGTTTGCCTTTGCCCAGATTAAAGGGACGATGGCCGGCACTTTGCGGCGGTGTTGAGGGTGGAGGGCTGGTCGTTTTTCGGTGTGATGTGAGCGAAAGGGTTGCGCCGGAGAGGCCCGGTAGGCGCGCAATATCGGCCTCAATATTTTGGCGAAGAGGTGTTAGGCGTGCCGCATCTTCGCGTGAGGTGGAGAGCGCAACATGGGCGTGGCCTTCTTGGATAGAAACGCCTTCTAATCGTGCGAAGGCGAGCACGTTAGAGGTTTGGCCGTTTGGGCGTTTCAAAATATCGATGATGTGTTTTTCGGTTAGGGGGTCTGGGTTAGAGGGGGGTGGTGAAGGGGGGAGGGTTTCGTCCGTCATGGCCGCTAATCTCAATATGCGCTTTTCGTTTGGGGGTAGCCTAGCATAGAGAGAGTAGGTCCGCATCTTGAAGAGGTGTAGCGGCATTTGGCCTTATGCGTTAGCGTGTTGATATGACCCGAACTTGCTTCCGATCCTCCTTATTTGGTCTTACTGCACTGGCTTTAGGCGCGTCCGTTACGCCTGCTTGTGCGGATGCTCGGGTGGAGGCGGCTATTATGGCGCCGCGCACCCCCGTTAGTTTTGCTGATTTGGCGAACAGGCTTTTGCCCTCTGTGGTGAATGTCTCGATTGCTGCGGTATTGAAGCCGGATCAAGATGATGAGAAAGGCTCGGATGCGAGTCCACCTTCGGGGCCGCAAGTGCCGAAAGGTGCACCGGGCTCTCCGCTTGATAAATTTTTGCATGATTATACGAAGCGCAAGCCTGCGCCGAACCGCCCTCCACGCCGGGTGCAGGGCCTTGGGTCTGGGTTCATCATTGATCCGTCTGGTATTATTGTGACCAATAATCACGTGATTGAAGGGGCGGATCAGGTTGTTGTGACGCTGCATGACGGGACGGAAATGCCGGCAAAGATTGTTGGGCGTGACAGTCAGGTGGATTTGGCTGTGTTATCCGTAAAGCCGGATCATCCGTTGCCTGCTGTGCCTTTGGGGCATAGTGACGCGGCCCGGATTGGTGACTGGGCGTTGGCCATTGGTAACCCTTTTGGGTTGAATGGGACCGTGACGGCGGGGATTATTTCGTCACGTGGTCGTAATGTTGAGCGCGGTTTGTATGATGATTACATCCAGACGGATGCTGCGATTAATCGCGGAAATTCCGGTGGTCCTTTGTTTAATATGGCAGGGGAAGTCATCGGGATTAACACGTTAATTTATGGTGGATCAGGTGGTGGCTCCATAGGTCTTGGTTTTGCGATACCGTCGGATGATGCGCGCGGCATTATTGAGCAGTTGCGGCGGGATGGGCATGTGTCCCGTGGGTGGTTGGGGCTGCGCTTCCAAGATGTGACGTTTGATATGGCGCAGGACCTCGATTTTCATGGTGCGGATGGCAAAGTAGGGCATGGGGCTATTGTCTCACAGGTTGATGCGCACGGCCCGGCATCTGTGGCGGGTTTACAGATCGGTGATGTGATTATGCGCGTGGGGGAGCGCGATGTGACGGGGCAGACGATGCCGCGCATTGTGGCGTCTTATTCACCGGGGGCAAAATTGGCGCTGACAGTATGGCGCAAAGGGAATGTGCAGGCGCTCGGCATTACGTTGGGTAAATCACCGACACCTCCGGATATGCCGCCTTCTGATACGCATCCGCCGGAGCATGCCAAAGAGGCTGTTGGGATGTTGGGGCTGGAAGTGAGTGCCATTAATGCGGAATTACGGACGCAATATGCGCTCTCTGATGATCAGCGTGGGGTTATGGTGGATCATGTGGATTCATCAGGCACGGCGGCGCTGCGTGGCATTGCCGTGGGGAATGTGATCCTTCAGGTGGGGCAAGTTCAGGTGAATACGCCAGATGCTTTGGCGGCGGAGTTGAGCCGTGTGAAAGAGCAAAAGAAGAACGAGGCTCTGCTTTTAGTGCAGGATGATGATGGGTTGCGTTGGGTTCCTGTACCGCTTTCTACGGATTGAGGCCTGTAGGGGGCTTCTTTTTCTGAAGAAAAAGGAAGCAAAAAGACTTTTGACTGTTCTGGTGGTGAGTGTTGTCAGGGGGATCTGAGCTCTCACGAATAGGAAAAAAGAACGCTTACATCAGAATGATTCAGGGTGATGCGTTAGACATAAAAAAAGACCCGGGTGCTTTGGCCCGGGCCTTTTTTTGGTGCGTGTCTCCCCGCACTATGCTGTGCGGAGAGACAGTGTTTTAGAAGCCTGCGCTAACCGATGCGATTGCGGAGAATGGAGCCGCAATAGAGTAGGTTGGAGTGCTTCCTTTGATGGTACGGCCATTGATGCCGGTGGTGGTATTGGCGTTACCTTGGATGCCTTTTACAAAGCCGAGATAGGCGTGGTCGGTCAGGTTGCTGAAGTTCACCCGTACATTTGGTGCTTTGAGGAAGCCGACATCGGCGAAGCGGTAGCCGATATTAGCATTCATGAGGACGTAGCCCCGGATGGACTGGTCGTTCATGAAAGTGGAGTACTGCTTGGATACGTATTTGACGTTATATCCGCCGAACAGGTGGCCATCATCATAATCAAGGTTGAAGGCAGCTTGGTAGTGTGGTGCTTCAGGAGCCACTTTGCCCTTGGTTGGTAGGTAATCGAAACCGCCTTTTGTAGATGTACCGGCGAGGTTGCTGCCTAAGCGTGAGTCCAAGTATTCGAACGAAGCATAGGGGCGCAGGTGGTAGAAAATGGGGCGCGTGCCGATTTCTGCGTCTACACCGTTGGTGGTTTGACCGCCACCGTTCAAGCTTGTGGTGTAAAAGTTATTGCACTGTGCATCGAGGCACTGTGTTTGGTTAAAAAGGCGGTTGGTGAAGTTATAATGGAAGTATGTGACGGAACCCATGATGGTGTGGCCCGTGTAACGGTAGCCAGCTTCTTCTGAAATAGAGATCTCAGTATTCTGGTTGACGTTAGCGCGTGTGGAGTAGCTGTTTGTTGTCGTGTTGTAGTTGCCTGCGTCGTACAGTGCAGCATTTGTAGGCATACGGAAGTTTGTAGCCGCTGAGATGAAGAATTGGTTTTCTGCATCGAGCTGGTAACGGATCGCGGCAGTTGGCAGAGGCTGCTGCCAAGATTTGTTGATATATGGCCCGGTGGATGTGTCCGGCAAGAAGTTATGGCCGCTGCGCATGACGATGGCATATTTGAAGCCTGCATCAATGGTCAGCTTATTGTTCAGCAGTGATAATGTGTCACCAATGAACATTGTATGGACGCGGGTTTGGGTCAATGTGCTGCGGTATTGGTATGTTTGACCATTAGACAGCACGGCGTTAGGTCCAGCAGCCCAGACATTCCACGGGTTACCATCAGCACCAATCCCTGTGTATGGGGAGGTTTGAAGCTGTTTGGAGTATTCGAACCAGTAACCGACCATCAGGCGGTTTGCGCCTGTTGTTAGTGTCAACTTCGCGACGTTACCCGGGCGATAGGTGGTGGATGTTGAAGGGTTGTACAGTAAGCCGGATGAGCTTTTACCGTTCAAAGAAGCGGTTAGGCTTTGTTTGCCCCACTGCATCTTGGAAAGGTTTGTATTATAGGCAGAGCCGCCATTGCCTTCACCGTACCAGAAGTAGGGCGTTTCGGTCAGGGTCAGGTGGTCCGAGAGATGAAAGGTTGATGGCGCGCTAGTATAGATATTGGTGAACGGGTTTTGGTGCAGCTTGTAGTAAGATGCGCCGCCATCACTTGCTGAGGGGTTGAAGTTTGAATCCCACTGAGTGTTGGGCAGACCTTTCGGGTCGGAAGCATTTTTAACACCGAGACCGTACTGGTTCCAACTGGCCATCGAAACGTTACGGGTTAGGTAATTGTACAAACGGTTACCGATGATCGCGAGGGAGATACGGTTGCCGTTACCCCAGTCGTTCACAAACTTCGTTTCTGCGTGCAGCTTACGGTTTGTGTAATCGGTATTGAAGCGGTCTTCGGACGCGTAGGAGCCGGAGAAGTAACCGCGCAGGTTCGTGTTGCCGATCTTACCCGTATCGAGGCGCAGGAAGCCGCGTGTCGCGTTGTAAGAACCGTAGGAAACGTCGAAAGATCCGCCCTTCTTCATGGCGGGGTCGACCATGTACATATCAACCACACCGCCGGTAGAGCTGAGATGTGGGCTGTCCAAATCGGCTGAACCTTGGGCCATGCTCACGGTGCGCAGGTTTTCAGGGTCTGCGATTTCTTGTGAGTATACAGCGTAGTTGCCGATATCGTTGATCGGGAAGCCTTCAAGCGTAAAGCCGACTTGCGTCTGGTCCATGCCGCGCAAGCTCATGGAGCTGCCGGTGAGGCCCATGGCGTCTGTTGCCGTGACATTGGCACCTGGGAGCAGCGAAATAAGCTGCATTGGGTCACTGCCTGGGACTTGCTTGCTGATGAAGTCACGGGACACAGCAGAGACAGACTTTGCGCTGTCTTGCTTTGTCATCAGGCCGCCGCCAACAGCATTGCGTGTGACACCATCGAAGTAACGGTGCTGTGCATGCACAGTTACGTGTTCTTCATGGTAATCCGTTGGAGATGTATTGCCCATCATGGACGGTGCCATGATCTGAGTTTCAGCTTTTGCTGCTGGCTTCTTAGCATCCGTGCTGGATGTAGGAGCAGCGAAAGCGGGCAACGTTCCCAGTGCGATGAGGGCGGAGGTCGATAGAAGGCGTGTCAGGCGCATGAGCAGCGTGATCTTTCTCGTTTCCGATAGGAAGGTCGAGATGTCCGAAACCACGCTTTTTAAGGTGGAGCAACATTTCTTGCGTTGATAAGAAATGACATATTTTATTCGTGATATATCTGCAACGTTTGCTGTAGTGAGGGCAGGCTTTTCCGCAGAATTAGGGAGTTTTATGACAGTATAGTGACATGGGGGATGAAATTTTTGGTGTGTATTTTTAGGTAAGGTGCGCCTTTAACGCTTCATCTTTCGCGTAAAGCGCTTGGATTCGGCGCCTTTGAGTTTCTGTCACATGCACGGCGTGAGCGTTTTTATTGAGATGAGGAATAGAGCGTTTTTTTAACTGGGGGATATACTGAGGCAGATCATTGATTTGCGCCATAGAGAAGAGTTTTGAAACGGCGAGTTGTCCTTGGCGGTTGCACAGATACCAGTGTTGGGGACGAAAAATATGATCGACTTCGTAAGGGCTGGATGCGTTTTCAACGAGGGAAATCGCGTCATCTAACGTGTGTAATGTGCGGTAATGTGCATTGACTGATGGGTGTATGCGGACGCGCTGGGTGCCGCCACGGCGCGCGAAAGACCATGCTGATATAAAGCGTTCGACCGGATCACGCCAAATGGCAAAACTGGGCAGGATCTGCGCCATGTCTGGTGCCACATGCTGATAGTAGCGGATGCTCTCATGCATCATGAGGCCACCATAGAGTTGGTCACATACAGATGTGCCACCATTTTTGGGAACATGAATAAAGAGAACGCCAGATTTTAGAATGGTATTCAGGCGGTGTGTGCGTTTGCGTCCACAAGGAAGGGGAAGGTTGAGATCGGCCGCGCGCTCATGGATGTCGTTAAATTGCTGCACACGGAACAGAGATCCTAAGGCGCGACGGGCCCAGTCATCTGTTGGGGGGCATGGCAGAGAGGTGGAAAGAGGGGGGCTAGTCTCTCGGAGTGTTAAGGTGGCGTTTGTGTTCATGATAAAATGCTAGATGCCATTTCTGTATTAATGCTGATTGTTAAGTGTTGGTGCCTTGAAGGATAGCGATGAAAAGCATGTGAGGTCGTAAAAAATAGAAACAAAATGAAACATAATTGCCGCTTACCGTTTGCCGTACTTCCGGGCGAGCAATGTGCAGGTAAAAAGCTGAATTTGGTGGTAAAGCATGAGTGGTAAAACGATGATGCCGACCGTGGAGGCCGGGAAGATCACACTCGCCATGGGTACGCCGGATGCGAGCGATTTTTTTGAGCCGCAGAGTTGTAGAGAGATCGAATTTTCGATGGACATTTTACGCCCTAACAGGCGCGAAATCATAAGGATGAGCATAAGCAGGATAAAGTTAATTGCGGCGATTTCAATGAGGCGCATGCTGGACACACGGTGCCATATTCCTTCTGTGACGGCCGCGCTAAAGGCGGTGTAGACGACTAGAACAATGGAGCCGCGATCGGTCATGGAGATGAGGAATTTGTGCTTTTTTACGATGGGGCCAAGCCATTTTTGAGCAATTTGTCCTAGGAGGAAGGGCAGCAATAATTCTTTGCTCACATCGAGAATGGCATGGAGAGGGGAAGAGCCGCTATTATGGGCGCTGCCCAAAAGTAAGCCAGCGAGCACGGGTGTAAGAATAATTCCGGCAATGTTCGACATGGTGGCTGCACAAATGGAAGCAGGGATATTGCCGCGTGCAATGGATGTGAGCGCAATGGAGGATTGCACGGTGGAGGGCAGGCAACACACGAAGAGAATACCACTCCATAGGCCATCCCCGATCAACCCATCTGGAGAGAGTGTTTTAAAGAGGTGATGGAGCGCGATTCCCAGTAAGGGAAAGAGAACAAAGGTGCAGAGCAGCACACCACCCTGAAGACGCCAGTCCCGGACACTCTCGACAATGGCTTTTCGTTCCAGTTTGGCACCTTGGAAGAAAAACATAAGTGCAATCAGGACTGTGACGGCGTTTGAAAGCCATAGGCTGACAGTGCCATGACATGGCAAGAACGATGCCAGCATGACAGCGCCGATGAGAGCCATGAGGAAAGGGTCGAGACGTTTCATGATCTCTATATGGGCGCAGTTTGTTCTAAGATGCAAATGACTGTTTTCGCTTTGATAAAAGCAGAAAAAGGTTGTGCCTTTGAGCATTTGGGCGGACACTCATAGCTTACTTTAAATCGGGGCGAGTGGGAGTGGTCATGAGCGACGAGATGCGTGCGAAGAACGGTGGAGTACCAGCTGCGCCCAACGTTGAAGGCCTTGTATCTGGGCGGCGGCAGGCTCTAACCTCTTTGCTGGCAGCCGGTGCCGTGTTGGGAGCTGGTCGTGCGTGTGCTGCAGATGTGGTGAAGCCGCCTGCTGGGGCGATGTCACCGCAGCGTGACCAACCGAATAACTCCCATGCGGAGCCTGCGAACCGTCCGGGAGGGGCTAGTCAGCCCGTTATTAAGACGCAGGCTGATTATTTTTATCGTCCCACGATTCATTATACGCCTTTAAACGGCTTTATGAATGATCCGAATGGTTTGATTTTTGATGGTGAGCGTTACCATCTCTACTACCAATATGATCCGTTTGCACCGTATGCGGGGCGTGTGCACTGGGGGCATGCGACCAGTACGGATCTGTACACATGGCAAGACGAACCGATTGCTATTAACGAGACGGCTGCTGGGGAAGCGTATACGGGCTGCGTGGTGATGGACCGCGATAATGTATCGGGTTTGTTTCCACCGAAGAAACCAGATGTAGCGCCCGAGAATACTATTGGTGCTGCGGCACCCGTGCCCACGGCTACGCAGGAAGCCATAGCGGCTCTGTCTCAGAAGTTGGGGAAGGATGCAACGGATGTGCCGTATGCGCCCGAAGCGATGCCAGCGTTAAAGCCAAGTGCAAACCAGCCCTTTGGAACGTTATACGCACCAGAACCGGCGGGAACTGCGCCGGCGGCCCCGGTACAGCCAAAGTTACCCCCTATGGCTGGTGGTCTGGTGGCGCTGTACACGCGCGCGACACCGCAAAAGCAATCTCAGTACATTGCGTGGAGTCCGGATGGGGGAAATCACTTTATTGATTATGACCAGAATCCTGTCTTGGATTTAGGTATGACGTCGTTTCGTGACCCAAAAGTATTTTGGCATAAGGGAAGTCAAAAATGGGTCATGGTTGTGGCGAAATCACGCGAGCATAAAATTGCATTTTTTGGCTCTATAGACTTGAAGCATTGGATGCATTTGAGTGATTTCGGACCGGCGGGCCTATTTGGTATTGATTATGAATGTCCAAATTTGATTGAAGTGGATGTTGAAGAGCCGGGCGCTGCGCGACGCTGGGTTTTGTTTGTTTCTGTTAATCCCGGTGGACCTCAAGGGGGGTCAGTTACGCAGTATTTTATCGGTGATTTTGATGGAGAACGCTTCATTCCAGAGAATACGGTGATTGGTCTTACGGATTTCGCCAAAGATAGTTATGCTATGCAGGTCTATGTTGACATGCCGGAGAACCAGGCCATTTACTTCGCATGGGTCGGTAATTGGCAATACTGTGAAGAAGTCCCGAACCGGAGTTGGCGCGGTCTAATGAGTTTGCCGCGTACTTTAAGCTTGCGTCGTGATGATATGAATTGGTTACGGTTGGTGCAGAAGCCTTATGGGGTTGAAGCGTTGCGTCAGCCAGATTTGCCTTTTAAGCCAACGCGTATCCAAGCTCAGAGCGGTGTGCAGACGTCTTTGCCTGTCGCGCAGGCTTTTGAGTTGTCTTTGACGGTGACGGTGGATGAGCGCTTAAATGCTCAGCCCGATGGTGACCATGGGCGTGCAGGGCGCTTTATGATTGTGTTATCGAACAGTCAGGGCGAATCTTTGTCGGTTGGCTTTGACGCTTTTTCGGGGCAGTTATGGCTGGATCGTGGCAATTTGCATGGTTTTTCTCAGCCCTTCTTTACTGAGCGGTTTTCTACACCATTAGTTGCAAATAGCCGACGTTTTTCATTGCAGATTATTGTTGATGCTTGTGCGCTAGAAATTTATGCAAATGATGGCTTATCCGTTGGTACTGCGTTGATTTATCCGGCTAATCCTTTGGAAACATTGAGCCTTGAAGCGACGAATGCTGGAGCAACGATTAACGATATTCGTTTATGCCCTTTGCGTAAAACCATGGACCGCCCGACGGCCATGTAATGTTTTGTATAAAATTTACCTGTATGTTTTTTTGCAAGAGCATATAGGTAAATAATAAAAAAGTTCACACGAGATTATAGAAATAAATATTGATTTTTAATAATTAATTAAATTATTTTGTATATAAAAAATTATATATTTATGGATTAGGTAATATGCTGAAAAATACATTGATAAAAACAAAAATAGCTCTTGTTTCCTTCTCTTTGGCGGTTGTTGCACTGCTGGGTAATGCTTTTCTTTCTTATAATGAAATGAAGACAGAAGAAAGTTATAGAAAGTTAGTGCAAGTAGATGACCCGGGGACACTGGAGCTAACAAGGGCCACCGACAAAATAAATGCGTTACTTTATGCAACGCACCGCATGTTGGAGCAGGTCCATACTCCGACTGTTGTTGAAACACGCAAACGGTTTGAGCGTGATATTGCAGGTATGGATGCGGTTTTGAATGAGGCGCGCCGTAAAGATCCGCAAATGGCGCAAACGTTGGCGCCTTTTAATAAGCGCTGGGTTGATTTGAGACGATTGTTTCGACAGGCTTCTGCGGCAACGGAGCAGGGTGATGTAGAGCAAGTTTTAGATGATTTGAATGAACTTGATCGTGAAGGTGTGAATTTTGCACTTGATATTGGAGAGGTTGCAAATAAAAGAATTATTGATGTTAATGCCAAAGCAAATAACATAATGAAATCTGCATCATTTTCTATATATGCTTGCATGTCTATTGTTTTTTTATCGATAATAATTTTTTCTATTATATCTTACTATGTATCCAATAAAGGTATTGTTTCTCCTCTTCTCTCTGTTCGTAACCATATGTTGGCATTGGCGCGGGGTGTTTTGAATGAAGAGATTGTGCATAAAGAGCGTGGTGATGAGGTGGGGGCAATGGCAAAAGCGTTGCATATTATGCAAAATGCTTTGGTTCAGGCGCGGCGTTTAGAAGACGAACAAAGACTTTTAGAAGAGAATGCCGCTCGGGAGCGTGAGCTTGCGGCTGAGCGTGCTGCGCGTGATGCGGCATTTGAAAAACAAGCGATCGATGCAATACGCCGAGGCCTATCAGAAGCCGCAGAGGGCAACCTTACCTATCATGTCGATGCAGATTTTCCAGATCGGCTTTTAATTATGCGTGATGATTTTAATAGCTCATTTGTAAAGCTGCGGCAGACTTTAAATGCTGTTCAGTCTGGTATTGTCTTTATTAATTCTGGGGCGAGTGAGGTTGCGTCAGCGTCTAGTGATATTTCTCGGCGTATTGACCGTCAGGCCCAGAGTATTGAGCAATCATCAGTGGCCTTGGGGCGTGTTTCAGGAATGTTGCGTGATTCCGCAGAAAGCGCTCAGAAAGTGGCGGAGGTCACCGATAAAGCACGTGAAACGGTGGAGCATTCTGCGCAAAAAATGCAAGGTGCTGTGGATGCGATGGGACGTATTGAGGGCGGTTTTAAAGAAATTAGTCAGGTTATTGGACTGATTGATGACATTGCGTTCCAAACTAATCTTTTGGCGTTGAATGCAGGGATCGAAGCTGCGCGTGCGGGTGATGCGGGAAGTGGTTTTGCGGTGGTGGCGCGTGAGGTAAGGACGCTGGCGCTGCGGTCTGCGGAGAGTGCGCGGCAGGTTAAGGAGCTTGTATCGAATTCGGGACGTTTTGTTCAGGATGGTGTGGTGCAGGTGAATGATGCGGGCGTGGCTCTTGCAAACATTTTGCGGCAAGTCGGTGAGATTAATCAGCATGTTGCTGAAATTGCGCATGCATCTTCGGGGCAATCGGCTGCGGTAGAAGAGATTAATGTGGCTGTTGGTGAAATGACACAAACAGTTCAACAAAATGCGGCGATGCTGGAAGAAACGACAACGTCTATAGCGTCGTTGGACCAGGAGGCTATGCGGTTGAAAAAGCGTATTTCACATTTCAAGCTGGAGAGTGAAGGTTATGCATCTGATGGTGCAGAAGCTTATTTAACCAAAGATAAAGAGTTGTGTTTGTCTTAGTAAAGAGGTGTTTCCTCGTTCCTTCTCATGGCGTTAGGGTGTTAGAGGTCATTGTTTAATGTGATGAGAAGGTAAGTGCTGTGCAGGGAAAACCATACCCGCAAGGCGTAGGCCATGCGATGCGCTTGAATGCATGGTGCGCAGTTGTGGCATTGGTTTTTGTTGTCGTATCGTCGCTTTTGGCGCCGCTTTACGCCCATTTTTGCGGGGTTGACCCATTTAACTCTAACGTTGCGGGAACGGCATGGCGTGCGGGGCGCAGTGTTGATGTCATGCAGCCTAACGCGAATCCTCTGCATCTAGGTTTATCGCCCTTGGGGCCTGATTGGCGGTTAGGGGCGTATATGCTGGGGGCGGATACGCAGGGGCGGGATGTTGCGGCGCGCTTATTGTATGGGGGGCGTAGCTCTTTATTGATTTCTGGTGCATCCGCGATGATGTGCTTATTGATTGCAGGTAGTGTGGCGCTATGGGCTGGCTATAAAGGTGGGTGGAGCGATATTATCCTCTCACGGTGCATGGATATTTTATGGGCTATTCCTGTTTATTTGCTGGCCATTTCGTTATCGGTTGTCACGCTTGGGCATGGGTTGAAGCTTGGTCCTGTCCATGTGGAGGCAGATAGTTTTCTTATACCCATCATGATTATCGCAATGGTGTATGTACCGTATGCGGCGCGCTCCTTGCGGGCGCAGGTGAAGCGCTTAGCATGTGCGGAATTTGTTTTGGCTGCGCGCAGTGCGGGAGCTTCGGATCTGCGGATTATTGTGCGTGAAATTCTTCCGAATTTATGGCCTTCATTTTTAGTGTTGGCCCCTTTGGTTATGGCGCTGTGCTTGATGGCAGAATCGGCATTGTCCTTTTTGTCTCTCGGGGTTCAGGCGCCGGCTGCCTCATGGGGTACGATTATATTGGATGGTGAGGGGCTTTTATACACACGCCCGCTCGTTGCGATTGCTCCGGGTCTTTTGATTGCTGTGACGGTCCTTTCGTTGAATGTGCTGGGGGAAGTTGTGCAATCAGCATTGGATGCATCGGAGCGTGACGGAGCATGATGATGCGGGCCGTACTCTCTCGTTTAGGGCAGATGGTTTTCGTTCTCTTTGGAATCTCTGTTCTGGTATTTGCGATTTTCTTTGCTACGCCCGGTGCGGACCCAACAGCACGGATTGCTGGGCGGGGGGCTAGCCCAGATGTTGTGGCGCGGGTACGGGCGGAATATGGGTTTGATCGCTCTTTGCCAGTTCAGTACGCCATGATGATGAAAAAGCTCTTCGTGACCCGAGATCTTACATCGTATGTGAATCACGGGCAGCGTGTTGTGCCTGAAGTGTTGCAGGCTGCGCCGGTGACAGGTTCACTGGTGTTATTCGGTGCATTTTTTTGGGTGGGGGGCGCTTTAGTCTTTGGATTGATTGCTGCAACCTGCGCGGGACGTTGGCCTGACCGAGTGGTGATGACGTTAGGATTGGTCGGGTTATCAATGCCGGTTTTTTGGTTGGGAGAGACGGTTAATCTTCTGACGCAAAGCCGGTGGCATGACAGTCTTTTTTTTCGTTGGGTGCCGCCATTGGGGTACACGCCGTTTCATGACAGTCCATGGGGGTGGGCGCGTGCTTTATTGCTGCCGTCATTGACCTTGGCGGTCTCGTTTATTGGGTTTTATGCTCGCGTTCTTAGAAATGACCTCTTGATGGCCATGCGTGATGACTCTGTGAGGACGGCACGTGCGAAAGGTGTAGGGCCAGTTGCGCTATGGTTACGCTATGGGCTGCAGCTGTCGTGGACGGGGTTAGTGTCTTTATTCGGTCTTGATTTCGCACAATTACTTGGTGGTGGAGCGCTTTTAGTTGAGGTGGTGTTTGCATTGCCGGGTGTCGGGCGTTTGACGTATCAAGCTTTAGCGACGTTAGATTTACCATTGATTATGGCGACTGTGATGTATGCAGCATTTTTTGTTGTGCTGACGAATGCTGTGGTGGATGGGGTTTACGTATTGCTGGACCCGAGGTTGCGGGGTTCACGCCATGGGTGATGAAGCACTTTTGCATGTGGATAATCTGTGCCTATCGCTCCGTAATGGCGTCAGGTTACTGGACGGTGTGTCCTTGTCTGTGCGGCGCGGTGAAGCGCTGGGCGTTGTTGGGGAATCTGGATCGGGCAAGAGTTTGACCGCTTTGAGTATTCTGCGCCTTGTGCCGGACGTGATGATGGAAGGACGCTTACGCCTGAATGGTGTGGAGCTTACAGCACTGTCTGAGCGTGCTTTGCGGCGTGTGCGCGGGCGCAAGGCGGCGATGGTGTTTCAAGATCCTATGACAGCATTTTTCCCGGTGCGTTCTGTTGGGCAACAAATTGTAGAGCAAATGCGTTTACATCGCACCATACGGTTCCGGGCGGCGTGGGAAGAAGCTGTTGCACTTTTAGCGCGCATGGGTGTGCCGGATGCGGAAGGTGTAGCACGGCGCTATCCGCATCAATTATCGGGTGGCTTGAGGCAACGTGCGATGATTGCCATGGCGCTGTCTTGTACGCCGGATTTGTTAATTGCTGATGAGCCGACAACGGCTCTAGACGTGACGGTTCAAGCTCAGATTTTACGGTTGTTTCAAGATATCCGCGCGCGCGGGGCGGGCCTGATGATGATTACGCATGATATGGGGGTTGTCGCGCAAATATGCACGCGTGTGGCCGTAATGTATGCGGGTGTTGTCGTGGAAGAAGGGCCGACAGAGGCGGTTTTAAGTAAGCCGTTGCACCCTTATACCCAAGCTCTCATCGCTGCCGTTCCGCCTTTGGAGGGGGAAAGACCACAGCGTTTACAGAGTCTGTCTGGAACGCCACCGATACCGGCTGAAAGGCCGGTTGGGTGTGTGTTTGCGCCGCGTTGTTTGTATGTGAGTGATGCCTGCCAAACGCGCCCTGTTTTGAATATGGGGATTACGGGGCGGAAGGTGGCGTGTGTGCTGTATGATGGTGCGGAGGCGCTGGAGTGATGCAGGGTAAGGCGTCATCAGCGCCTCTTTTAGAGGTTACAAACCTTCATCGTCGTTATCCTGTGGGCAAGGGCCGTGTTTTGCATGCAGTGTCGGGGGTGTCTTTTACTGTGCGGCGCGGTGAGGCGCTGGCTCTGGTCGGTGAATCGGGGTGTGGAAAATCCACTTTGGGGCGCTTGTTAATTGCGTTGGATCGTCCGGATGAAGGGGAGGTTCGGTTTGATGGGCAGGTCATTAGTGGCCGCTCAGATCGTTCGTTGCGTGCGGTGCGGCCACGTATGCAAATGGTGTTTCAGGATTCATTATCGAGCTTCAACCCAAGGCGGCGTGTGGGGGATGCTTTATTAGAGCCCTTAAAAATTCATGGTCGCTCTTATGATAGCAGTACTCTTGAGCGATTACTGGTGCAGGTTGGGTTGCCGCCCGATATTGTGGGGCGTTTTCCAAAAACATTCTCGGGTGGGCAAAGGCAGCGTTTGAATATCGCCCGTGCGTTGGTGTTGCAGCCTGAGTTGTTGGTGGCAGATGAGCCGGTTTCCGCACTGGATGTTTCGTTGCAAGCGCAGATCATTAATGTCTTTCATGACTTGCGGGCGGAGTTGGGGTTGTCCTGCGTGTTTATTTCCCATGATTTATCTGTTGTGCGGCAAATGGCAGATCGTGTGGCGGTGATGTATTTGGGCAGGATTGTTGAACTCGGCGAGACGCTGTCGCTTATGAAGCATCCGGCACATCCTTATACGCGGGCATTGTTAGAATCGATTCCACGTTTGCACCATCCGCTCCCGGATGCTTTGCAAGGTGATGTGCCAAGCCCGGTAGATGTACCGCAGGGATGCCCTTTTCATACCCGTTGTCCGTCTGTGCAGTCTCGCTGCGCTCACGAGCGTCCAGTGTTACGACCGGTTGAGGGGGGGCGGGATGTGGCGTGTCACTACCCTGTGTGAGTTGTGCTATCTTAATTGTGAACGACGGTAGAGTGCGCTCTCCGCGTGATTGTTACAAGTTGAGGCTTGCACGGATGAAGGGAGCGTTCTTCATTACTCTGCGTTTCTGTTCAGAGGTGTTCATGCTTGACGTCCGTTTAACTGCTTCGGTGAAATCCACAGCGCGCTGGGTGCGGAATATGACGGCATTAGCGGGGGGAGTGGTTGCGGCATTATGGCAGCCCTCTGTTGCTGTTGCGGAGGATATAAAGCCCGCCGTGACGGCTCAGGACGTCGCTTTTGCACAGGACTTAGAGTATCGGACGTTTCACTGGTTTTGGGATAATGCGAACCCGAAAAATGGCTTGGTACCGGATCGGGCCCCGCTCCCTAATGGTGCGGCAAGCGTTGCGGGTGTTGGTTTTGGTTTGACAGCATACGGTATCGGAGCTGAACGGGGGTATATTACCCGGGATGCGGCTGTGGCGCGTACGTTGTTAACGTTACGATTTATGAGTTCTTTGCCGCAGAATGGTGATGCCTTTGGTAGTGCTGGGTATCATGGCTTTTTCTACCATTTCCTAGATCCAAATACGGGCTTGCGGGTGGCGGATTGGTCAGAATTATCCAGCATTGATACGGCTTTGTTGATGTCGGGCGTGTTATTTGCTCAGTCTTATTACAACCGTGATACCCCTGATGAGCGTGACATTCGTTCTTTGGCAGAAGCATTGTACCGTCGTGTGGATTGGGCGTGGATGCGAGATGGTGGGCAGTGGGTACGGATGGGGTGGTATCCGCCGGGTACGTTTATTGTGACGCCGTGGAAAGGGTATAATGAGGGAATGATTCTGTATCTTCTGTCTTTAGCCTCTCCGACATCTCCTCTGCCACCGACGTTATGGGATCAATGGACGCAAAGCTTTGGGGGGCAATGGACGAGCTTTGAGGGTAAGGATTTCCTCAATTTTGCCCCTCTTTTTGGGCATCAATACAGCGAATCGTGGGTGGATTTTCGCGGTATTCAGGATGCATTTTCCCGGGCGCATCAGACAGATTATTTCCAAAATAGCCGTGCCGCGACCTATGCGCAGCGTGATTATGCCGTGCGAAACCCGGGGAAATGGGTTGGCTATGGCGCAGATTTATGGGGTTTGACGGCGTGCGATGGTCCGGGGGAGGCGCGACAGGATAGTCAGGGGCAGGACCGTCATTATTTGGCGTATAGTGCGCGCGGTGCTGGTGCGGATTATATTCTGGATGACGGGACGATTGCACCAACCGCAGCAGGTGGCTCGGTTGCTTTCGCGCCTGAGATTGTTTTGCCGACATTGCACGCAATGTATGAGCGGTATGGGGACCGCATTTATGATCAATATGGCTTTAAGGATTCCTTTAACCTGACCTTTAATGACCAAGGTCATTTCTGGGTAGATGGGCAGCAATTGGGTATTGATCAGGGGCCGATCTTGCTCATGCTGGAGAACTGGCGGAGTGGCTTTGTCTGGCAGGTGATGCGCCATAATAGCCACATCCGCGATGGTTTGGTGCGTGCCGGTTTTACCGGCGGTTGGTTAAACGCACAGTAATTTACTGTGGCGTATGGGCTGCACGGAACAGTGCCCATTCTTCATGAACGGAGCCGTCTGGGAGGTGACAGTATCCAACCTCCCCTTGGGATTCGGTACGAATCTCTGACCGTCCGCCAATGTGCACGCAATAGACGGATGCAGGATTAGCCATCGCTAGGGTGGCGCTTTTGTCTTGGGTTTTGGGTGCTGGAGAACAGGCCGCTAAAAGCAGGGGAACCGACACGGCCAGCAAGCGTATGGCGGAACTTTTAACGGGGTATTGAGGTTGTGTGTTGGCAAGCATGCAAACGGTTTCCATCTGATAAGTGAGGCTGTGGCGTTTAGCATAAATACGGCGTTATCGTGTTGGGCATCATGGTGGGTGTAAGCCGTGAACAATTATCTGAATGAGAGGACAGATTATGCGTTTTTTATTGGCTCTTTTGTTGCCATGGTTGCAGTTCTTTACAATCGGACGTCCCATTAGTGGCCTGATCTGCTTGGTGTTGCAGATAACAGTCATTGGGTGGGTTCCTGCGGCCATTTGGTCTGTTTATGCACTGACGGAATATCGTGCAGAACAGCGTAATCGCTAAAATTTTTATGATACAAACACTTGGACTTGCCTAGGGTTCGGGTGTTTTTTGTCTTTCAATTGAGATTAATTATTATTTGTGATATCTGCCGAGATATTCCATACCGCGTCTCGGTCGATAAGGTTTTTGAAAACGTGATGAGAAACGATATGAAGAGGGATGTTAGTCCGCGTACGCGAGGGGGCTGAAAGATGTCTCTTGTAGTATTTGGGGTGTGTCTGAGTAGTGCTTTTGCACTGTCATCAGCTTTATTTTTATATCTCTCGGCTCCAGCTCAAACCGTGTTGCGTGGCCCTTTGCCGCGTAAAATTGGCTGGGGAGGTGCCTCTATCATGTGGGGTGTGTGCTGTGTTGTGCTGTGGCGGGTTTTTTCATGCCCTGCTGCGTTAAGCCTCGCTGTGCTGATGGTGATGCTGTGTTGTATGTTTTTGGCGTTTGTGGGTGGTCTGTGGTCGGCTTTGAAGAGGCGTCATGTCTCCCAATCATCTCAGCGTAATGCGTGATGTTCATCGGCCCCAACGGGGCGGGAAAAGCCCTGATGCGTTGTTGCAGCAGTGGTTCAGTAAAGGTGTAGCAGGGCTGGTACTGGGTGCACCTCTGAGCTTTGGTGTTTTAGGAGATTTGGGGCTGTTATTACGGGTTTCAGCGCAGTTGGACCAAGCGGATGCTTTATTGCTGCGCTGGGTGCCGGGTGTGGTGTGGGTTGGGTGTGTGTGTGTGGCACTTACGAGCCGCTCTGGCCTGCGTGCCTTAGGGTGTATGTTGGTCGGTAATATGCTCGTTTGGGGCGTGTATGGCCTCTTATATATGCTTTATGTTGCGGGGTGGGCAGCATCATGGTGAGTAAGCCAGAAGTTGTGGCGCTGTATCGGCGGGTACATAGTTGGGTTGGTATTCTGGTAAGTTTGTTTTTGTTCATTGGCTTTTATGCGGGAACATTGACGCAGTTTGAAGAACCTCTGCAAAACTGGGCAGCTTCATCGAAAGGGCTACCCGCGCCGGTGCCGCTCAGTCGCTTGGGTGAGCTACGGGATAAAGCTCTCTCAGAAAATCCGAAGGCGCGCGCAGGATTCACGCTCTATTTGTCTCCAGAGGGGGCTCACCCTTCCAGTATGAGTTGGGTTTTGCAGCAGGACCGTGACCGTGGGCCGGGACTGACGGTGTATGCGGGTTTGGATGCGCAAGGACATGTTGTGCTGGCGCAGCGCGTGCCGCCGCAGGGTGCGCGTTTTTTGAATATGTTGCATCAACGCATTGGCTTGCCTCTCAACCGTGCTTGGGGCCGCCCTGTGATGGGGATTGTTGCATTTTTATATGCGATGGCACTGGTGTCCGGCGTGGTGGTGATGCTGCCATCGGTTGTTCGTGCCATGTTTAATATGCGTCTAGGGCAAGGAGCGCGCCGAGCATGGTTTGATCTTCATACTGTGTTGGGTGTGTTCTCACTGCCATTCCACATTATGATTGCTGTAACGGCATTGGGTTTTGCTCTTGTTGAGCCGCTTGGCATGGCGGAGCGTATGCTGTTTGTACCGGTTGCTAAGAGCGTGTCGAGTGCTGAAAAGCATGTGTTGTCTGAACATGATGTGAGAGCGAAGCCAGAGACAGGTTTGTTGGAGCCTGCGGTGCTGGTGGATGATATGAAGCGTGAGGCGCCGAGCTTTACGCCAAAAGAATTTGATTATTTCAAGAAAGATGGTGGCTTTCGTGTAAAGGCGGTGGGACCGGATGCAACGACGGTTACCCGCACGGCACAAGGGGGGGTAGCGCTCTTGGACCCGTATGACGGAAGGCTAATCAGTGTGAAAGATGTGCCATACCGACAAAGCGCACAGTTTCTTGCTGCGACGGCTATTGGTGGTTTTCATTTTGGGCGCTTTGGAGGCTGGGCTGGCCATGTGGGTATGGCGCTTATGAGCGCAGTAGGGAGTTTTTTGTTTTATTCGGGTAACGCGCTGTGGCTGGCCTCGCGGAGGCGCAGAGAGCGGGCGGCGGGTTATCATGAAGACAGAGTGGGAACGCGGTTATTATCTGCTCTCAGTACGGGGGTGATGTTTGGTTGTATGGCGGGTGTTTCGGCTGTTTTAATCGCGATGTTATTGGTGCCACATGCTGAGTATTATGCTGTGTGCGAAAGGGTATTTTACGCGGTATTTTTTGGGTGTTTGCTGCTGGCGAGTAGCATGGGAGGAATACGTGCGGCGCCGTGGTTAATGCGCCTTGTTGCTGGTATTACGCTGTTGTTACCATTGGTGGATAGTTGGCGACATTGGCAGCAAGGCGGCGTGGAGACATTTGCGGTTTGTTTGGATCTGCTGGCTTTAGGGTTGTCTGTGTGGCTTATCACGGCGTCCTGTGGGCGTGGGGTAGCACGGTTGATGCAAGCCCCGACAACCTGATGCTGTAAGAGTGGTGGTGTGCGGGCTTTTGGCGGCTAAGGGGCATTGCCGGCTTCATCTTTGCCGGGGACTGATGTGAGCCAATACGGGTCTAAGCCCTGCTTTTAAGTCGGGGGTCTAGAGGTGACCCGTAAGGCCGTTTCGGTGATGTGGCTTGCAGGACGCAGTGGGAAGAAACGGCTAAAAGCATGGCCAATATGACCATGTGTCATGAACGGTGTTCCGTCTAGCTGTGCCCCAATGGTGACGAAACGCGCGCTGTCCATCAGGGGAAGTGTTATGGGCACCCATTGGCGTTGTCCATTGATGAGCATTGGCGCACCCTCTTGAATGGTTGGGCCGTTCGGTTCGGCGCGGCGTTCAGCCAAATGTAACGCTGTGCATGTTTCCCAGCCGGACCCGATCATGAGAATGAACCCCCCTTTGTTCTCCAAAGCCGCGAGGGGTGATTGGTTGCCGAGTGGATCATCTAAGGGTTGATCTTTCAGCAGTTCTTGTGCGTTGGCCCCACGTGCGCAGAGCGATAAAAGGGGGTGTGTGCTACGCTGTGTCTCGGGCCAATGCCGGAAAGTTTCAGCAACGATGCCACACTGATATGTAGGTGTCAGTGCAGGGTCATAAGGCGGTTGAGATGCTCGAATAGTGGGCCACCAGCTTTGAGGGACGGGAGGATTCTCCCAATGTTGAGGGTCACTCAAGCTGGGGGATTGCGCAGGCATCATCAATGTGCCCTCTGGGCCAATGGCGGTGATCAGGGCGCTAATGACGCTGTGCGCTCCGCCACAGACCCAGCCGATACGGCTCAGCCCAGTATGAACCATTATCGTCATACCGGGCCTTACCCCTAAGGCTCGTAGGTCCTCCACGAGCCGCTCCGTTGTAACGGGGCCATGGGTTGAACGCGCTATTGCTGTACTTTCTGTCATAGGAAAAATTTAGCCACGGCCACGATAGCCGGGGACATCTTGTGCGGGTATCCATACGCCTTCAGGGGCCGTGCCTGTTTGCCAGAAAACATCAATGGGGATGCCGCCGCGTGGGTACCAATATGCGCCGATTCTGAGCCATTCGGGATCAAGCAGTTCTACAAGGCGCTCGGCAATGCTGACGGAGCAATCTTCATGGAAGGCACCATGATTGCGGAAGCTGGTGAGATAAAGCTTGAGAGATTTGCTTTCGACGATCCAGTTACGCGGGATATAGTCAATGACAATATGCGCGAAATCTGGCTGGCCCGTGACGGGGCAAAGGGACGTAAACTCAGGTGCGGTAAACCGAATGACGTATTGGCGTCCTTTATGCGGTGCGGGAACACGCTCGAGCACGGCTTCTTCAGGAGAAGACGCAGGAACAACATGTTGCCCGAGCTGACTAAGAGCATCGGTGCCGGGGGCAGATGGGCCGGGGTGAGACATAGATTTTTCCTTCGAGTGTAAACTGCATAAAAGCTGATTTTCTGCGTATGTGAAGCAGCTTTTGGTTTGGCTCAAGCGTTGTCAGATATGAAAAGACGACGACAGCATTTGCAAATTATTGGGATTCGGTGCAGAAGATCGCGAAATTAGATCTTTGCAAGCCTCTTTCTGGAAGACCGTATGGAACTCCGTAATATCGCCATTATCGCACACGTTGATCATGGCAAGACCACGCTGGTCGACCAGCTCCTCAAGCAATCCGGCTCGTTCCGTGACAATCAGCATGTCGCTGATCGTGCGATGGACAGCAACGACTTGGAACGTGAGCGTGGTATTACCATTCTCGCGAAGTGTACGTCTGTTGTTTGGAACGACACGCGTATCAACATCATTGATACGCCGGGCCACGCCGACTTCGGTGGTGAAGTAGAGCGTATTTTGAGCATGGTGGATGGCGCGATCATCCTCGTTGATGCTGCTGAAGGTGCATTGCCACAGACGAAGTTCGTTCTGGGTAAAGCCTTGGCACGCGGCATGCGCCCAATCGTTGTTGTGAACAAGATTGACCGTGGTGATGCTCGTCCGGATGAAGTGCACGAAGAGATCTTTGATCTGTTCGCAGCTCTTGGCGCGGATGAAAAGCAACTCGACTTCCCGATGCTGTATGCATCTGGCCGTCAGGGTTGGGCTGATGAAGAAATCGAAGGCCCACGCAAAGATCTGTCTCCTTTGTTTGACCTCGTTCTGCGTCATGTTCCGACGCCGGGTCTGGACAAGGATGCGCCGTTCGGCATGGTGTCCACCATTCTGGAAAGCGACAACTTCCTTGGTCGTATCCTGACGGGCCGTATCGAGCAGGGCCGTGCGAAGGTGAACATGCCTGTTCGCGTTCTGCGCCGTGATGGCACGATTGTGGAAACGGGCCGCTTGACCAAGCTCCTGTCCTTCCGCGGTCTGGACCGCGTGCCGGTTGAAGAAGCAGAAGCTGGTGACATTGTTGCTGTGGCTGGTCTGTCTGAAGCAACCATCCCAGACACGATTGCTGACCCAACGGTTGAAGCACCGCTGCCGTCAACGCCTGTTGATCCGCCAACCCTGTCTATGACGTTCCGTATTAACGATGGTCCGTTGGGTGGCCGTGAAGGTAAGAAGGTAACGTCTCGCCAGATTCGTGACCGTCTCTTCAAGGAAACCGAAGGTAACGTCGCTATTAAGGTGACGGACAGCCCAGAAAGTGAAGCATTTGAAGTTGCTGGCCGTGGCGAACTTCAGCTTGGCGTTCTGATTGAAACGATGCGTCGTGAAGGCTTCGAACTGACGATTGGCCGTCCGCGCGTGCTGTTCCGTGAAAACCCAGAAACGGGTGAACGTGAAGAGCCGTTTGAAGAAGTTCTGGTTGACGTTGACGAGCCATATTCTGGCGTTGTCGTTGAGAAGATGTCCCTGCGTAAGGGCGTGATGCAGGATATGCGTCCGTCTGGTGGTGGTAAGGTCCGTCTGACGTTCCTGATCCCGTCACGTGGTCTGATTGGCTATCATGGCGAGTTCCTAACGGATACGCGTGGCACGGGTCTGATGAACCGTCTGTTCGATGGTTACCATCCTTATGTTGGCACGATTGAAGGCCGTCGTAACGGTTCCTTGATCTCTGCTGAAGACGGCACCACGACGCAATACGCACTGTTCTCTTTGCAAGACCGCGGTACGCTGTTTGTTGATGCGGGTGAGAAGATTTATCAGGGTATGATCTTGGGTGAGCACTCACGTGAGAACGACCTTGATATTAACGCAGTTCGCGAAAAGAAGCTGACCAACATGCGTGCATCCGGCAAGGATGAAGCGCTGCTTCTGACGCCGCCACGTAAGATGAGCCTTGAGCAAGCAATTGCATACATCGAGGACGATGAACTGGTTGAAGTGACACCGTCTGCGGTTCGTATTCGTAAGCGTTACCTTGATCCGCATGAGCGTAAGCGCGCATCGCGTTCTAAGGAAGCGTAAGAGCGTTTCGCTAAGCGTTTTGAAGAGCCGGCTGATGTTACTCAGCCGGCTTTTTTGTTTTTTTATGGTGTTTTTTAACGGTAACAGAATGTGTCATAATTGTGGCGTATTCACGAATACCTGCCTAATTGACTTGAAATTTCTAAAAGTTAATGCGCGACTATCTGGAAATGGAGTGATAGGCTTCAATCAAGGTCGAGATTTAAGGGGTCGATTTCTTCGATTTCTTTTTTGTTGATCCAGTGATTATTTCTATATGGAGCTTGGTTCCCATGCGTCTGTTCAATGTTTCTCTGATCGCTGCTGCTTCTGCTCTGGCCCTGACGGCTGCTGCTCCTGCATTCGCTGCTGACCCAGCAACGACAGCTCCGGCACCGGCTGCTGCTCCTGCAGCACCAGCAGCTCCTGCTGCAACAGACGCTGCGCCTGCAGCAGCTGACGCAGCGGCACCTGCTGCTGACGATAAGGGTGCTGCTAAGCATCACCATAAGCACAAGCACCATAAGGGCCACAAGAAGGCTGCTTCCAAGTAAAATTGGAAGAACCGTCTGAAGCGTTCTTCTTACGGTGTCTTTGATAAAAAGGGTTGGCTTTGCCAGCCCTTTTTTATTGCGTAGAAGGCGCGTCAGGTACG
Source organism: Neokomagataea thailandica NBRC 106555 (assembly GCF_001598495.1). Taxonomy (GTDB): domain Bacteria; phylum Pseudomonadota; class Alphaproteobacteria; order Acetobacterales; family Acetobacteraceae; genus Gluconobacter; species Gluconobacter thailandicus_A. Next base: position 14,877 of record NZ_BCZB01000009.1, on the reverse strand, counting down.
TCTAGAGTAATAGAAACCGGGCAATGGTCTGAAAGGCCTGTGGGGCTCGTGTCATGCTGGTAGGTTAAGACTCGTAGGCTTTGAGGGACAAGCCATTGGCGCGCAGTGTTACCAAGCAGAATATGATCAATAAAGGATTCACCCTGCCAGCAGGGGCTAGCGAAACCGGCTGTGGTGAGGCTGAGGGGGGCAATCGTATTTATGTGCTGCATGAGTGGATCGCTGGTGGTTAACCTACGATTGAAGTCTCCCAAAACAGCATAGGGCATGCCTTCATCTTGCCGCTCGGCAATCCAGTTTTCTAGAATGGTGAATTGTTGATATAGAGTCGGGCAGGAATGTTGCTTTTGGCTGAGGGGCTGGTCCCAGCAGCCTGTTTTGAGATGTACGACCAATAAGCGCAGTGTTTGAGATCCGGCAGAAAGTGTGACATCAAGCCCGCTGCGAAGATGATGAATCGCTGTTGGCGGGGTATTGTCGAGCTCTTGCAAAGGTGGGTTGACGGAAACAGAGAGCGACTTACGGATGGCGAGCCCTGTTTTTTGAATGATGTTGTCTTGGCTAAAGATGAATTGGTATTTTTGCGGGTCGAAAACACGTGAGGCTGCTTCTACGTTTTCGACTTCTTGGAAAGCAATAATGTCTGCATTGAGGTGATCAGCATAGGCATGAAGCCGTAGGAAATCATTCTGTGTGCGGCTTGGAACGTCTGGTGGAAGAGCCGCGTCTCCGCTCGGCCTGAGAGTAAGCCAGTCTAGATTCCATGTGCTGAGTTTTAAACGGTGTGCGTTTGCAGTCGGGGCAGAGAAAAAAAGTGCTGCCGTGAGGCAGCACTTTGTCCAAAACCGGGTGGAGAGCTTAGGCGCCAAGGTCAGAAAGAACATCCGCTACGGAGCGTGCGGTCCGGGTTTGTTCATCCAAAACGGCGATTTGTCCTTTGGGAATATCGTAGTACCAGCCTTGTAAGGTTATCTCTTTTTGGGCGAGTGCGCGTGCCACAGCAGGGTGAGTACGCAGATGTGCTAGTTGCAATAGTACGTTATTTTCCGTCAGTTCACGGACTTGCGCGGGGCCTGCATCTTCTGCTTTGAGATCCCCAAGGGTTGCGCGCGCGGCTTCACCATTGCGCATCCAACTGCGGACGGTGGGAAGGCCATCGAGCTTGGGGTCATTCAGGTTCATCAACGCACCCATGGCACCACAGTTGGAGTGTCCGCAGATAATGATGTTTTTGACCTTGAGAACAGCCACAGCATATTCGATGGCTGAAGAAACACCGCCAAGCATTTCACCGTAGGCTGGTACGAGGTTACCAACGTTACGGACGATGAACAGCTCACCCGGCTGGGTTTGGGTGATCAGGCTGGGGCTGATTCGGCTATCTGCGCAGGTGATGAACAGCGTAGAAGGTGCTTGGCTGTTTGCGAGGCTTTCAAACAGTTCTGCACTTTCTGGGTAAACATCGTTCTGGAAGGTTTTAACGCCTTCAAGCAGCTTAGAGAGTGTATCGCGACCGCAATCCATGGTGTGTCTCCACCTAATGAGAGGATGGACAAAGAGCGAACCTGAAGGGGGTCAGGTTCTATAAAAGAAAATTTATTTATTCCTCCGGAACGGCACAAGCGGTTTCCGAAGGAACTTACTCTTTGTTGCAATGCCCCGTATTATGATCTTTACCCTTCGAGGGTTTTTCTCAGCATAGCAAACACAGCATCCGAATCAGCATTCGGGCCACCAGCCTGCGCCATATCTGGTCGGCCGCCGCCGCCTTTTCCGCCCATAAGAGCAGAAGCCGCACGCACTAATGTGACGGCGTTAAAGCGCTCGGACAGGTCCTTGGTTACGGCAATAACGATGCTGCCGCGTCCATCTGCCGCAGACATCAGGGCCACAATGCCAGAGCCGATTTGTTTGGTGATGTCTTCAGCTAAGCTCTTCAGCTCTTTGGGGCTGACATCGCCAAGATTGCGTGCGCTGAGAGTGATGCCATTGATGGTTTCGTTAGATTCGGCTGCGCCACCTGTGGCTAAGCGTCGCTGTAAGTCTGAGATTTGGTTATTCAGAGCTTTACGTTCTTCCAACAACGCGGCAACGCGTGAAGCGGCATCGCTAACGGGTACTTTGAGAAGGTCAGCGATATCTTTCAGGCGTGTTTCTGTTTCGAGAGCGAGCTTCTCTGCGGCGAGGCCACATACTGCTTCAATACGACGCACACCGGCTGAAACGCCTGTTTCTGAGATGATACGGAACGTACCGATTTCACCAAGGCGCTGAACATGTGTGCCGCCACACAGTTCGATAGAATAAGCATGACGGGCATCATCGCCTTTGCCCATAGAGACAACGCGGACTTCATCACCGTATTTTTCACCGAAGAGCGCCATGGCACCTTCGGCGACGGCCTGTTCTTGCGTCATAAGGCGGGTTTCAACGGGTGCATTTTCACGAATGCGCTCGTTGACCTCAGCCTCAACAGCAATCAGTTCGTCTTGTGTGAGCGGGCGTGGCTGGCTGATGTCAAAACGCAGTCGTTCAGGCGCGTTTAAGCTGCCTTTTTGTGTGACGTGATTGCCGACCTGACGGCGTAGGGCTTCATGCAGCAAATGTGTTGCAGAGTGATGGCCACGAATGGCCGTACGGCGCGTATGGTCGAGTTCTGCATGGACCGCCATGCCCGGTTTTGCGGTGCCTTCAACGACGCGGCCGTAATGGACGAGAAGATCTCCATTACGTTTTTGCGTATCGGTGATTTCGATGGTGAGACCCGATGCGGTGAGTGTGCCGTGATCCCCAACTTGACCGCCGCTTTCACCATAAAACGGTGTTTGGTTGAGGAGGAATGCAACAGTTTCATCGGACGCAGGTGCCTCCGCGAGTTCATCGGAGCCTTTGTAAATGGCTTGGATTTCGGCATCAGCTTTTTCGGATGTGTAGCCGAGGAATTCGCTCGCGCCGTGCTTATCGCGTGCGTCAAACCAAATGGTTTCTGCGGCGGCATCGCCTGAGCCTGTCCACGCGGCGCGTGCACGTGCGCGTTGCTCGGACATGGCGGCCTCAAAGCCATGCTCGTCAACAGTACGATTTTGCTCACGCAATGCGTCTTGAGTCAGATCCAGTGGGAAGCCGAATGTGTCGTACAAGCGGAAGGCGACGTTACCCGGAAGAGCTTCTTTCTCACCAAGGCGAGATACTTCATCGGAGAGAAGCGTCAGGCCGCGTTCCAGAAGGGCGGTGAAGCGCTCCTCTTCGCCTTTCATAGTTTCAGCGATGAGAGCTTGATGCTGAACAAGTTCAGGGTAGGCGGCGCCCATTTGACGAATGAGAGCGGGGAGGAGGCGGTAGAAAACTGGCTCTTTCGCGCCCATCATGTGTAGGTGGCGCATGGCACGGCGCATGATACGGCGCAGAACATAGCCACGGCCATCTTTGGAGGGCAGAACGCCGTCAGCAATCAGGAAGGCTGTTGAACGCAGGTGATCAGCGACGACGCGGTGGCTGGACTTGAAGGGGCCATCAGGATCTTGGTGTAGCGCATCAGCCGAAGCCTCAATGAGTGCGCGCATTGTATCTGTATCGTAGTTGTCGCGCTTTCCTTGGAGAATCGCGGCAAAGCGTTCCAGGCCCATACCCGTATCGATAGAAGGGCGTGGGAGTGGATTACGAACGCCAGCAGGTTCTTCAAAGAACTGCATGAACACGAGGTTCCAGATTTCGACGAAGCGATCACCATCTTCGTCCGGGCTACCTGGAGGGCCACCGAAGACGCTATCCCCATGGTCAAAGAAAATTTCGGAACATGGACCGCAAGGGCCTGTGTCACCCATACGCCAGAAATTATCCGCTGTGCCGATACGGATGATTTTATCGTCGCTCAGGCCTGCGATTTTACGCCATAGGCCTGCTGCTTCTTCATCGTCAGCGTAGACAGTGGCCAGCAGTTTTTCTTTGGGCAGGTTAAAGCCCTTGGTGAGCAGATTCCACGCAAACTCAATGGCATCAGCCTTGAAGTAGTCACCAAAGCTGAAATTGCCCATCATTTCAAAGAAAGTGTGGTGACGTGCTGTGTACCCGACATTGTCGAGGTCATTATGCTTGCCGCCTGCGCGCACGACTTTTTGTGCTGAGGTTGCACGTTTGTAAGAGCGTGTTTCCTGACCTGTGAACAGGTTCTTGAATGGCACCATGCCCGCATTCGTAAACAGAAGCGTTGGATCGTTCTGCGGCACGAGAGGGGCCGAAGGAACGATGCGGTGGCCATGGGAGGCAAAATACTCAAGGAAAGCTGAGCGGATATCGTTTGTACTGGTCATGAGCGCGCGCAATTCCGAAAAAACGGCAAGAAAATGTCTGTTTCTCCTAGACGATTGTGACGCTCTTGGAAATGCGTACCGTAAAGGAGTGTTTAAGAGAGTTTGGAGGGGGGAGCAGGTTGGTGTGTGTCTTGATCTATTTGGGGGGAGATAGTTTTTGGTGTGGAGCTATGAAAAACGAGGCGTTTTGAGAGATTAAAGTTCGCTATCATGCCGCAGGCCGCGCCGATTGCGAGGGCAATCGCGGGGTGGTGTCGGGTTATTGGCCATACTGCGTACAGACTAAATACCGCGCCACGATTAAATAAAAACCCGATGCTGTTTGCGGCGAGGAAACGCAACCATTGTACGATCAGCGACTGTTGTGCGGAGGTTTCTCGGAATGTCCAAAGGCGGTTGAGTAGCCAGTTTCCGCTTGCGGCAATAAAATAGGCGCAAAGCGTAGCAAGCGTGAGCTTGAGCATGGGGCGTAGGAGCGTGACGCTGGCGCAATCAACGAGAAGGCCAAGGCTCCCGACAGCGCCGAAACGTAGAAATTGCTGACAATAGAGCGGAATACGAATGGAAAACCGAGCCACGAGGCAATCCCATGCAGGAAAAATCTCTGCTGTTTAAGCAGGTTTATGGAAACCCTCGAAGGGTATTCATAAAGGTTTTATATGTGCGGTGCTTAGAAACAGAAAAGGCGCCCCGAAGGACGCCTTAACGTGGAACCGACACCGGAACCGAGGTTCCGGCGCGATACGCGTGGCTTTCGCCCTGAATTACTTCAGGATGATTTCTACGCGACGGTTCTGAGGCTCACGAGTGTTTGGACCCGTTGGAACCAGTGGGTTCTGCTCACCGAAGCCGTGGATGTCGACAGCTGCAGCAGGAACGCCGTCACGTACCAGCTCAGCCTTCACAGCATTTGCACGACGCAGGGACAGGCCCATGTTGTACTTCTGGCCAGCTGCGCCTGGGCGAGCTGCAGAGTTATCGGTGTAGCCGTTAACTTCGATGCGCGTTGTTTGAACGTGCGTAGAAGCTTGAGCTGCCGTAGCAACGATCTCACGAGCGCGGCCCGTCAGGTCAGCCTTATCCCAGTCGAAGAATACCAGGTATGTACGAGCTGGCTGAGGCGCAGGCGGTACAACAACTGGTGCTGGTGGCGGAGGAGGAGGAGCCGTATCGAACGCATAACGCAGGCCCAGGATGAACTGGTGCGAGAAGCGTGGGTCGAAGTTCAGGTTGCCTGTGTGGCGGCCCGTCGTGTTGTACGACGTTGAGCTGAAGGAACCATTTGCGAACTGCTGACCAATGAAACGGTATTCCGTCGTCAGAGCCAGGCCCGGTACGCTTGGGATGTCGTAAGCTGCGCCAACGATACCTTGGTACGCGAAGCTGCTGTTTGTGCCGCCGATGCGGTTAACTGCGCCGTTCGTGTAGGACGTCGTTGTTGGGTTCAGGTGCTGCCACAGGTAACCTGCACCGACACCAACATATGGCGTTACTGGTGAGTTCAGGCCGAACTGAGACAGGTCAATGTCATACAGAACATTGACGAAACCGCCGTAAGACTGGTCAGAACCGGACGTTGAGCCAGGAGCTGCCGTAACGTTACGGTGGTTCAGCTGAGAGTAGTTATATACACCCTCGATTTCGGCGCGCAGGCCGTTACCGAAGCCATAACCTACTGAGCCGAAGCCTGTGAAACCGTCTTTGTGACGGAAAGCGGAATTGGTGCTGCCATTGTAGGTAGAGCCATCAGCTTGCGTCGTTGGTGAGAACGAGCCGTGCTGTGTCTGAACCAGATTGTAGCCGCCGCCGAGATCGACGTATGGGCCGGTGATCGTGCTTGCCATAGCGAGCGACGGTGCCGCCACCATCGATGTCATGGCAAGGAGTGCCGTGCGGAGACGCATGTTTTCGTCCTCTTTCGTGACTTAACGTTCGAGCTGCCAGTCCATCAGTTTCCTGTTTTGGACTAACTGACCCAGCGCGATGCATAAGTGCATATAGAGCCGTAAGTTCCCCTTCACCAAGTGATCTAGGGTAGGTTGGGCGCTATAGGAGCGGAGGCTGTGTGTTTTTGGTCACAGTTTATTCCGACTCTGGCACGATATAATCGCGCTGCACTTTTCGCCTTAGCTGAAGGGGTAAATGAGCGCCATGTTTTATTTTTTTATAATCGGGTCAAAATACTCAGAAAAATCAATGCTTTTTCTTGTCTCGTTACGCAAAAATAAAGGCTTATTATGGTGCGCAGCCGTCTTCTTGCAGGAGTGTTTTGACCTGATCGAGAGAGACATCACAATGTGTAAATGCTTTGCCGACTCCGCGTAACAAAATAAACGCAATTTTGCCGTTTTTCATTTTTTTGTCGCGTAGCATGTTGTTGATTAGCGTCGTGGCAGAAAAATTATTACTCAATGCGCGAATGCTCATGGGCATATTAAGCTGCTGGAGATGGGTATTGAGGCGATTGAGATCACTTGCCTTGGCGTAGCCGAGTCGTACAGAAAGGCGCATGGCTAGGTGCAGGCCGATGGACACAGCTTCACCATGGAGAAGTCGGCCATTATAGCCCATTTCTGCTTCGATAGCGTGGCCAAAGGTGTGGCCTAAATTCAGCAATGCGCGCCCATTTTGGGGAGCGACTTCACGTTCATCATGAGCGACAACCTTGGCTTTAAAAGCGCATGCGCGTTTGACTGCTTCGGCTACAATGTGTGGGTCACCGTCCAAAACGCGTGCGCCATGCGTTTCACACCACGCAAATAGTTCTGGGTCACTGATGAGACCAGCTTTGAGGATTTCCGCATAGCCTGCGACGCGTTCGCGGCGCGGTAGTGTTGCGAGGACAGAGCTATCGGCCAGAACGGAAATAGGCTGATGAAATGCGCCGATAAGATTCTTGCCGGAAGGAGAGTTGATACCTGTTTTCCCTCCTACGGAACTATCGACTTGTGACAGAAGGGTTGTGGGGATTTGTACAAAAGGGAGGCCGCGGAGCGCTGTCGCGGCAATAAAACCGGCCAAATCGCCCACGACGCCGCCGCCAAAGGCAATGATGGTGGTGTGACGTTCGATGCCGAGGGCGAGTACGCGGGTTATGAGGTCACTATAATGTGAGAGGGATTTGCTCCCTTCTCCTTGGGGAACGCGGAGTGTGTCAAAGCGAATCTCTGTTTCGGCTAGTGCAGCCTCGAGTCGTGAAAGGTGCAGTGTTGCAACATGCTCATCTGTAATAATGACAGCGCGCTTTTGTGGCAGAAGCGGTGCTAACCAACGTCCTGCACGTTCGATTAAGTCTTTGCCGATCAACACATCATAAGCGTGGTTTTGAAGTGCGACGTGTACTTTCTCTGGTGGCTGCCATGTTGTGAGAGCTGCATGCAGTTTTTCGACGCCTTGTTCCACCGTTTCATCTCCACAATCTACAATAAGGTCCGCTTCTGCATAAACGGGATGTCGTTGTTCAGCTAAATTGCTGAGAATTTCATGTGGGTTGCCCGTTGCAAGAAGTGGGCGACCGTGGCGGCCATGCACGCGCTTCAAGAGAACGGGGATAGGCGCGCGTAACCATACGGAGAGACCGCGTTGGCGGATTCGGCTGCGCGTTTCCTTGTTCATCCATGCTCCGCCGCCTGTGGCTAAAACGCAGGGTGCACCATCAAGGAGGCGTGTAATGACGCGTCGTTCGCCATTGCGAAAAAAAGCTTCGCCATGGCGTTCAAAAATTTCTGTGATGCTACAGCCTGCGGCACGTTCAATCTCGGCATCAGCATCGACAAAGCGACGGCCGAGAAGCTGAGCGAGGCGGCGGCCAATGGTCGTTTTCCCAACACCCATCATGCCGATCAAAACGATGGTGCGTTGTGGAATGCGGTGCATCGTGGAAGCAGGTAGCGTCAATGAGGCGGGATGAAGGTAAGAAGACGATGATGACATGGTGCGTTGCATAGCATAGGAAGGGCAAGTCGTCCCCTCTGTACTGCTGAGAGTACTCTAAATATGCCCGGTTTTGACCGTTCGTCCCGCCTGCCGTTGATTGCGGGCATTGCTTTCTTGGCTGTGGTTATCATCGGTGGTGGTGGTTTCTTACGCCTAGGGTTTGATCAGAGTGCACCGGCACAGAGCACTGTGCATAAAATTCTGCCAGTTTCAGCATTTGTAGTGAAAGAATCGGGGACGCCTTTGCCGTCTTTGGCGCCTGTTCCGTCGGTCAGTGGTGTGCCTATGGTTGCTGTGCCTGCACCTATGAGCGCGAATTCGGTGAATGCTGCTCCTGCTATGGGGCCATCAACACCGTTGCCGACTTTGCCAGCGCCGAAAGCATTACCGGGCCAAGGTGCTGTCGCCCATTAAGTGATGCAGCGCTGCGGTGTCTGATGATCGGTACATAGACGCGTTTTTGGAAATGCTGGCCTCAGAGCGTGGTGCGGCAAAATTGACGCGCGTGGCCTATGCGGCGGATTTGGCCGATGCCGCAGGGTTTGTTGCTCCAACGCGGTTGGAGAAGGCGACAGCGTCAGACATTGCAGCATATTTGGCGTCTTTATCGAAGCAAAAGCTGTCTGCCCGGACTTCGGCGCGCCGGTTATCGTGTCTGCGGCAGTATTATCGTTTCTTAATGCTTGAATCCGTGCGGGAAGATGACCCGACGGCGCGGCACATTGCTCCTAAAGTGTCAGCGACTTTGCCAAGGCCATTGGCTGAAGACGAGATTCGACGGCTTTTAGAGCACGGTACGGTTGGTCATGATGATGAACGTCGTGATCTGGTTTCGCGCGCGGCTTTAGAACTTTTATACACGACGGGGCTTCGTATTTCGGAGCTTTTGGCGTTGCCTGCCACCTGTGTGCAGGCGAAAGGGCCGATGTTGTTGGTGCGTGGTAAGGGGGGGCGTGAGCGCCTCGTACCGTTATCGCAAGCGGCGCGTGATGCTGCGGATGCACTGGTGCATTATGATAGAGGTTTGGGAAGTCTTTATTTGTTTCCGGGGCGGAATCCAGTGAAGCCTTTGACACGGCAGGGTTTTGATAAAATTTTGTACGCTTGTGCCGTGAAGGCAGAGATTGATCCAGAGCGGGTCAGTCCGCATGTTTTGCGGCACTCTTTTGCGAGTCATCTTTTGGCACGCGGTGCGGATTTACGTGCGTTACAGATGCTTTTGGGGCATGCAGATATCGCGACGACTCAAATTTACACGCAAGTGATGGCAGAACGCTTGCGTCAATTGGTCTCGGCCCATCATCCGTTAGCGGCTGTAACATCGTAAGACGCTTTGGGGCTGTTTTCTGGTGCGTCTCCGTGCTATCGGGCAAGCTATGCGCCAATTCCTAGATTTCGAGAAATCGGTTGCCGAGCTGGAGACCAAAATTGACGAGCTTCGTCAAATGGGCAGCGAAGAGCCGAATGCAGGTGCCAGCAATGCTGGCGGTATCGACATTGCGGACGAGATTGCTCGTCTGTCTGACAAGGCAGAGAAGCAACTTCGGACGACGTATAGCAAGCTGACGCCACTGCAAAAAGTGCAGGTGGCTCGGCATGCGCAACGTCCGAAAACGCTGGACTATGTTCGCTTGTTGACCACAGATTTCACGCCGCTTGCGGGTGACCGGGCTTTCGCAAATGACGAGGCCATGATTGGTGGTCTTGCGCGTTTTCGTGGTCAGCCAGTGGTTGTGGTTGGTACGGAGCGTGGGCACGATACGGAAACGCGCTTGAAGCACAATTTCGGCATGGCTCGTCCGGAAGGGTACCGTAAAGCACAACGTTTGGTGGAGATGGCAGGGCGTTTTGGCCTGCCGATTCTCAGCTTTATTGATACGGCAGGGGCATGGCCCGGTATTGATGCGGAAGAACGCGGCCAGGCTCAAGCCATCGCCCGCTCTATTGATGTGTGTTTGCAAGCGCCTGTGCCGTTGATTGCGGTTGTCATCGGTGAAGGTGGCTCTGGTGGTGCAATTGCTATTGGCGCGGGCGATCGCGTTATGATGCTTGAACATTCGATTTATTCTGTAATTTCGCCGGAAGCAGCCGCGTCGATTCTATGGCGTGACCCGAAGCTGGCCCCAGCCGCGGCGGAAGCGTTGAAGTTGACCGCGCAGGATCTGAAAAAACTGGGTCTGATTGATCGTATCGTGACGGAGCCAGTAGGCGGTGCGCAGCGTGCGCCGGAAGATGCTGTACAGGCCGTCGGTGATGCGATTGCTGAAGAACTGGAAGAGCTTACAGCATTGAACAGTGCGGCTTTGCTTCAAAAGCGGCGTGATAAGTTCTTAGCGATGACGCGTGGTGCGTTGAATTAATTACGTGGTTTGTGGCGTTGGAGGCGGCCTTATAGAAGCCGCCTCTGTGCCGCTGCTTACTGTGTTTTGGTACGCAGTATGCGCTTTATGATGGGCACAAAATGCCTTTCATCTTTTTATTGTGGTGAAAAAAGAAACAGCCTTACAGATTGGCAGTGATTGTTATGGTCGGTTAAGGTTCGCCGGCGAGCGGGGTTTGTCCCTGCGTGATGATTAGGTCATGCAGTATTCTTGCTGCGTCTTGGACCTGCTCTGCATGATACCCTTTGACGATAAGTGCGACGCCTTTCCCGTTTTCAGGGTGTTCATAGGGATATGAGCCGATATCCAGTTGCGGAAAATTTTCTTGAATTGTGGTGAGGTTTGCAGCGAAGTCGCCTTCGCGTAGGCCGTATGCGTGCCATCCTGTCATGCTGAGGGCTGTGCCTTGTGGTAGGGTAGGAATCAGCGCTGCAATTGTAGCTGTGAAAATCTTGGGTACGCCCGCGAGGACGTGTACGTTTTCGATAATAAAGCCGGGAGCGATCGCGACAGGATCAGCGATAGGAATGGCCCCTTCGGGAAGATAGGCCATACGCTGGCGAGCGGCATTAAAACGTTCTGTCCCGAAATACTCTTCAAGTGCCGTGAAGCTTTCTTGGTGCTTTACGAGTGAGACGTTAAACGATTTTGCGATGCAGGAAGCTGTAATATCATCATGTGTTGGCCCGATGCCGCCGCTGGTGAAAATAAAATCAAAATTCTTCCGGCATGCTGTGACGGTTGTTACAATATGCTCTTCGATATCAGGGATAATCCGCACTTCTAATAGGCGAATACCATGCTGGTTAAGGGCAAGTGCTAACGTGCGTGTATTGGCATCTTGTGTGCGTCCAGAAAGAATTTCGTTACCGATAATCAGAAGGCAGGCTGTTTTTGGTGACGGGATATTTTGAAGCATGGTCTGATGCCTGTTAGGGTGCATTGAGAGTGTGTACTCTTCTACTCTATTCCATTCTTTGGACAGGATTGCCATGACCACGTTGAAGCATCACGACCCAATTTGTGTTTACGATATCCGTGCGACTCTGGCTGAAGGCCCTGTTTGGAGCGCTGCTGAAAATGCTTTGTATTTTGTTGATATTGTAGAAGAAAAAGTACACCGTTTTGTGCCTGCTACGGGTGAGCGTACGGTGTGGAGTGCGCCCGATCGGATTGGGTTTTTGTTGCCGGTCGAAGGTGGCACGTTCTTAGCGGGCTTGCGTGATGGTTTGCACCGTTTTGACCCGAAAACAGGTGGATTTTCGGTTGATACCGTGGTGGAGCCAGAGCATCCGGGTAATCGTTTGAATGATGGCTGTGTGGATGCGAAGGGCCGCATTTGGTTTGGCACCATGGATAACGGTGAAACGCATCCGACGGGTTCGATTTATCGCGTTTTGCGTGGTGAGAAAGGCCTAGAAGTGACACATCATGATGAGGGTTACACGGTCTCGAACGGTCCGACCGTCTCACCATGCGGTAAAGTTTTGTATGTGTGTGATAGCCCTGAGCAGCGTATTTATGCTTTCGATGTGGATGAAGCCGGTGAATTGTCGAATGAGCGCGTTTTTGCCACGTTGACGGAGGGTTATCCGGACGGGATCGTGACGGATAGCGAAGGGACCGTTTGGTCTGGTGTGTGGGGCGGCAGCAAGATTCTACGCTTCCGGCCAGATGGTACGCAGCTTAAGCCAATTGCTATGCCAGTTTCGAACGTCACGAAAATTACGTTTGGTGGTGATGACCTGCGGACTGTGTACGTGACGACAGCGCGCAAGGGCCTATCCGAAGATGCATTGGCGCGTGAGGAGCAGGCGGGTTCAATTTATGCGTTCCGCACGGATGTGCCGGGTTTGGCGCAGCGTCAGTTCGCTCTGTAAGTGTAGTGGGGTGAGTATATCACCCCAATAATTCCCGCAGCAGTGGGATTAAAGGGACGTCAGGGTCTGGCATGGGGTAGGTGTGCAGATCTTTTGCATCGACCCATGCTAGTTCTTGGCCTTCTTTGCCGCAGGGCTGTCCACGCCAGCGTCGTACGACATAGAGCGGCATGAGTAAGTGCCGGGCGCCAACATCTGCGCTGACAAAGGTGAAGGGAGAGAGGCAGGCCCCTTTGAGGTCTATGCCGAGTTCTTCTTCCATTTCTCGAATGAGAGCGCGTTCTGGCGATTCGTCCGTTTCTACTTTCCCGCCGGGGAACTCCCATAAACCTGCGAGGGGTTTGCCCTCGGGGCGGCGTGCGAGCAAAATTTGTTCATCTTGGTTGATGAGGGCGGCGGCTACGACGAGTAAGGTGCGGGTTTTGGCGGGTGGAGGCGGTGTTGGCACCGGTGGTACTGGGCTGGCCGGGACGTCACTCTGTGCCGTATCAGCGGGCAAAGGTGCTTCTGGCATTGGCATAATGGTTTCGGTGCGTTCAAAAAGGGTGATGGGACATTCTTGCCCGCGTGAGACGAAGCGACGTGTGGATTGACCAACTTCTTGGAAGCCATTTTTACGCAAAACGGCAGCCGATGCCGGGTTATCCACGCTGACATCGGCTGTCATGCGTTTGAGTTTGAGGACAGTGAAAGCCCATTCGGTGACGCGCTGCGTAGCGCGTGTGGTGATACCCTGTCCCCATAAAGTGGGACCAATCCAGTAGCCTAACGTTGCACTGTGTTGAGGCTTCGTGATGGTTACTCCGACTACGCCCAGAAGAGTGCCTGCTCGTGTAACGGCGAAATGATAAGCTGTACCACTTTGACTATCGGCAATGACGCTGGCGATCCATTGATCTGCAAGGTCACGCGGATAAGGAAAAGGAAGGCGGCTGAGCATGCGTACCACGCTCCAGTCATTGATCAAGCGGTGTACGGCCGGAGCATCCTGTAATGAAAGCGGGCGTAAGATGAGATCGTCGATCAGGAGTTCCGGTGTCATGTGTCTCGTAGCATCAGGAGGAGTGAGCAGAGGCTGAGGAAGCGATGCAGTTACCTTATCCCGTTAGGATAACAGGCAAATCTTTCATTCTGAAAGTTTTATATGCTGTATAGTGTGTGTTATAATGGCAACGTGAGACTTTAAAACAACAATCAGTGCATGTCATTGAAATGTCATTCGTTTTAATGACGGGTTTCGCCTCAAATTAGGAACCGTAAAAGGGGCCACCCTCTTTTGGTTCGAAGCCTTGATAGTGCAGGGCAACTTTACTTGGAAATATGTGATCAGGAGCCCGGAAAAAACGTGCGATTGAAACTGTGTCTTTTGTCTTCCGTTGCGTTGTTGACGATGCCGTGTGTGGCTTCTGCTGCGGTGAAGCAGAATGCTGCTCATAAAACGGGTCATCAAGCCGCCCCTGTTCATGCGCCTCAGTCCGTTAATACGGCAGAAAAAGCACATACAGTGGTGCGTCATGCGCATGCATTGAATGCAACGAGTGAAGAAAGTGTTTCAGTCGTCGGGCGGACACGTACAGGGCAGGATGCTGAGCAATCTGTTTCTAAGGCTGTGATGCGCCAATTTGTGCCGGGGACGAGTCCATACCGAATGTTGAGCCGTGATGCGGGTGTAAATTTCACCTCCACGGATCCATTCGGCATCGATAGTTTTGGTGCGAATCTTTATGTGCGCGGCTTTTTCATGAACCAAATGGGTGTGACGGTTGATGGCGTTCCATTGAACGATCAGACCTATCAGTCGGTGAATGGATTGAGCCTCGCTTCGGCTATTATCCCAGACGATATGCAGTCTTTGCGTATGTCTCAGGGGGCAGGGTCTGTTGAGTTGCCGTCAACGAATACGCTGGGTGGCACGATTCAGGTGACATCGAGTGACCCGAGTGATCGGCGCGGTGGAAAGATTAGCCAGTCTTTCGGGAGCTATGATTCGTATCGCACCTATGTCCGGTTGGATGCGGGTAAGCTGAACTCGAGCGGCACTAAGTTCTTCACGTCCTATGCGCGTACGGATGAAGGTATGTGGATGGGCGGTGGTAAAGACCAGTTTATGCAGCAGGTTGATGCTAAGCTGGTGCAGCCGATCGGTACGCAAAGCCGTATGTCTGCGTTTTTTAACTGGTCGGGTCTGACGCAGTGGAATTACCCGGACACATCGGTTGGTATTTTGCAGCAAGATGGCTGGCGGACGCCCAACCTGTATCCGAATTATGCTCTGGCAAAAAGCGCCGCCGTTTTCCCGTGGATAACCTCAAGATAACGCTCCATCGGCGTAGAGAGGTCATTCTGCACCACCATTTGCAGAACTTCGCC
>NZ_BCZB01000008.1 GCF_001598495.1 Neokomagataea thailandica NBRC 106555 | reverse complement strand
AGGACAGACAGCGCATTCACACGCTCAGACACAGCCGGTGGCTCATCAATCACCGCAAAGGTCCGCGCCAACCCTGCCAGCCCTTCCTGCAAAGCCGTATTGAGCGACCCTAAAGCACGAATAGGCCGCGCCGCCGTCAATAATGCCGTAATAAACGCTGTAAAATCGCCCAGCGTGGCTCCGCCCATCGCCGCGCGCCACCCAGCAAAACCAAGCACCACAGCAACCGCCGTATCACCCAGCACTTCCAACACTGGATCAACACGTGCACGGCCCTTAGCAATCTGCAAAAACGCCATATGTAACAAGGAGAGAGACTGATCCACTCGCGCTTGTTCACGCTCTTCCATGCGGTAAATCCGCACCTGACGCGCCAAAGCAAAGCTCTCATTCAGCAAGGCAGACGTCGCGCCGATTTGCTCTTGCATCCCGCCCGATGCCCGACGGATGCGCTTACCTAGCTTCTGAATCGGAACCACAGCAATAGGGTACAAAACCAACGCAATCAGGCTTAATTCCCAGTCTGCCCAGATCATCGCCGCGACCAAACCCACGACGGTCACACCATCACCCAGCGCATTCACGGCACGCACCATCGCTTCACGAATAGAAATTGCATCCGTCGTAAAGCGTGTTGCCCATTGTGCGGGAGCATCACGTTCAATACGCGCAATATCCGTCTGCAAAGTATGCGCGAACATCCGCGCCTGAAGGCCACGAATAACGGTCAAAATTAAACTCTGTACCGCCACCGTCTGCCCGTACTGGGAGGCCGCTTTCAGACCTGTGACCAACACCACCAGCGCGGGAACTTGGTACAAGATGCGCGGGTCATGTGCCGCGAACATATCCACCGCACGCTTAATGACCACCGGATACAAGGCCGTCAGCCCTGCCATCAAAACCGTCAACACCAAAACCGCACAGATCTGCCGTTTATGGTGCCGCATTTCATCCCGCCAAATGCGGCGAATTAAAAGCTGACTATTCGTATCAAGCGCTGATTTTGCATTCATAAGCGCCTATTTAGCAGGCCTTGGCCAAAGGGTGAAATCGCTTCACGCCTTCGTGCGCAAATAAACCAAACACGCATCCCGATCCGGACGACATCCCTGCTCCAGCCACCACGCCTGACCAGTACGTAGCCACACCCCCATACTCGGCCCCGGTTCAATCCCAGCCTCACGCGCATCCCGCCCAGAAAGTGGGAAAACCGGTTGAGGCATATCCGCCAAACGCTTCCGTAACCCATCCCACTCCGCCGAAACTGAGCCCAGACACTGCGCTTGCAGCAGCCAACTCCGCTCCAGCAAAACTGTCATATCTTGGACAAAACGCGCACGACGCACAGCATCATCATCCATTGTTGGCAGCAGATCAGGTGACGATTCGCCCAAGAGCTTGAGGTGCTCTTTCTCCGCATTGGAGAGCTTGAGGTGTCGGGCCAAGACTTCGCTCCACTCCCCGCATAAAGCACGCAAGCGCAACAACGCCTGTGCTGGCGCACCACTCCTCAACAAGCCCTCTAAACAGGTAACGCCCGTCAACACGTCAAAGCCAGCACCCTCCGCAGGGCCACACTGTGCCCATACCCCGGCCTCATGCATCAGACGAATAATCCGCACCACCTCTGGCCCTGCCATAATACGCAGCAACTCAGACGCAACACGCTCAACGGACAAAGACGCAACCAAAGAAGCTCGTTCCGTAATAGCCGTCAGAGCCGCATGATCGGGCACCCCCGCACCATATCGGGCTTCAAAACGAAAGAACCGCAGGGCGCGCAAAGCATCCTCTTCAATACGCTGCCCTGCATCCCCCACAAACCGCACACGCCCGGCGGTTAGATCTTCCTGTCCGCCAAAATAATCATGCAAACAATCATGTTGGTCGAGCGACATCGCATTGATCGTAAAGTCACGCCGCGCGGCATCCTCCGCCCAATCAGACGTCCATTCGACAACAGCATGCCGCCCATCCGTCTGTGCATCGCGCCGCAACGTCGTGATTTCATACGGCACACGGCTCACAACTGCCGTTACAGTTCCATGCTCAAGCCCTGTTGGTACAACACGAATACCTGCCTGCTTCAAAATCCGCAGGACAACATCAGGAGCTTCTGGTGCAGCAAGGTCAAAATCATGCAGCGCCCGCCCGCACAATAAGTCCCTGACACACCCACCAACCAAACGCGCCTCTGGCAGAACGGACCAAATCCGCGCCAAGCCATCCCGCCCCGTATCCTGCGGTAATGCCGATAATAACCCCGCCGCTTCCCGCTTTGTTGTCACCACGCACCACCTCGCTGTGTTGTACTCACGTGCTTCATACACACGCTTCTATACGTTCCGGTCAGGAACGCGATAATGGGAAAAATTGATCCCGGCTCCAAACACCAAGACATGACTGCCCATTCACATGCCCCGGCACTGCCAAAGCGGCCAACTCAAAATAGACAGACCTGCTAATCCGCGCCTGCAAAGGATACGCGCCTTCACCATCACGCACATGGACATAAGGCACAGCCGCACATTCCGCCGTAGGCCGGTCCCAATCACACGTAATGGGGTGTTCTGGCCCAATACAGATCACTTCATCCATATTCGTGCGCATGCATAATGTCTGTTGCCGCCCACAACACCCTTTGAAATCAAGCTGCGTGATGATGAAGGGAGCGTCTTCCACCTCAATCACCCCTTCCTCCATCGGATTGCGCAGTATGTACTGGCCCTCTGCATCCCGTACCAACATTGAGGCGAACAAACACACCATCGCCTTACGCGTCACGGGGGAACCACGGTAAAGCCACGCCCCATCCCGACGGATCAAAAACGGTAAACGCCGCACATGCGCTCCCTGCGGAGCATTTTCTGACGTCATACACCCCAACTCAGCAGCAACCGGATGCTCAAAACTGCCGTTTCCGTTCAATTTTTCCTCCGATCATCCTTAAAAAATTCTCTCTAACCCCAACTTGGGTACAATCGAGCCTTGATGAAACCCCCACACCTGTCACACTAGCGAGATGCGCGAACAGAACGATGTCCCCTCTGCAATGAACGTCTCTTCTCACACGGCGACTACGCCGGATACCGCCCACATCTCCCAATACGCTGAAGCATTGGCACCACGCCTTGCTGCAACACAAGCAGCGATTGGTGACATTGTCCTCGGTCAAGAGGCGGTCATTGAGCAGGTGCTCATCACGATCCTCTCCGGTGGTCACGCCCTTTTGATGGGTGCGCCCGGCCTCGGCAAGACCCTTTTGGTCAATACGACCTCACGCGTCCTGAGCTTGGACGCCAGCCGCATCCAATTCACCCCCGATCTCATGCCTTCTGACATTACCGGGGCAGAGGTTTTGGAACAGGATGCAGAGGGACGGCGTAACTTCCGCTTCCTCCCCGGCCCCATCTTCGGGCAATTAGTCCTCGCGGATGAAATCAACCGCGCCAGCCCCCGTACCCAATCTGCCCTGCTGCAAGCCATGGCAGAACACCGCGTCACACAAGCGGGCAAAGATTACCCGCTCCCCAAGCCGTTCCACGTCCTCGCCACACAAAACCCCATTGAACAAGAAGGCACATACCCTCTGCCCGAAGCACAGCTTGACCGCTTCATGCTCCGCATCACACTGGACTATCCCCCACGCGAGGCTGAGCGCCAAATGCTGCTCCAGACAACGGGCAGCACACCGAAAGAAGCACAGCCACTTCTCTCACAAGCTGACCTCATCGCGGCCCAAAGACTTGTCCGCCAACTCCCCGTCGGTGAACGCATTGTGGATGCTATTCTCGCCTTAACACGCAGCCTTCGCCCAGAAGACGCCGCGGCCAACACAGATATCCGCAACGCCATCGCATACGGCCCCGGCCCACGCGCAGCACAAGCTCTCATGATTGCCACCCGCGCACGCGCCCTCCTGACCGGTCGCCTGTCCCCCAGCCTCGATGACATTGCAGCCTTGGCAGAGCCCATCTTAGCCCATCGTATTGGCCTCGATTTCAGTGCCCGTGCACGCGGTACAGACGTCAACGCCCTCATCCGCCGCCAAGTTGAAACGGTTCTCTAAAACGCAACGCCAGATCATATCGTGACGCAACCGCCCCCCTCCCGCTTTAGCCTGTCCGCTCTGCGCCAACAGTTCAGTCGCATCATGCGCGCGCCTCATATTCAGACAGCGCGCGCAACGCCCCAGACTGGCCAGCACGCACACGCCGATGACAGCGCACAAACAGCATTAGAAGCCTTGCTTCTGGCAGCGCTAAACCTCGCCCAAAGTTTAGACGCTGGCCAGCACGGCCGCAGGCGGAGCGGAGCAGGCGATAATTTCTGGCAGTTCCGTCCCTACCACCAAGGGGAACCCGCATCCGCTATTGACTGGCGGCAATCGGCCCGCAGCACAACGGATAATACTTTTTGGGTCCGTGAGCGTGAACAGGATACCCCCCATCATCTCGCCCTATGGTGTGACCCTTCCGCCTCAATGGCTTGGCGCTCACATCCAACACTCCCCACCAAGGCCGAGCGCGCACATCTTTGCGCCCTTGCCCTTGCAGGTGCCGCCCTCAAAGGCGGAGAGCGCGTTACACCCCTCACGGGACATGCAACTGGCCGCAGTTACTCCAGCCATACGGCTCTCCCACATATTGCAAGCACACTCCTCACCACCACACCCCAAAGCACATTGCCAGACGTACACACAGCCCCACATGGTGCCGCACTCCTCATTATAAGTGACTTCCTATGGGACGAAACACAGTTCAAACACTGGTGTGACGAGCACGCCCACTCCGCAGGACGCCTTGCTTTCCTCTGCATTCTGGACCCGGCTGAACAGCACCTTCAAGAACAAGGCCGCATCCGCTTTGAGAGCCTAGAAGGCGGCTCCCTTACTTTGCCCGCGCTTGAAAGCCTCAGCCATACTTACCACCACATGATGACCGCCCATCTTACCACGCTACAACACCACGCCACCGCTCTACGCGCACCATTCATCCTGCATAAAACAGATGAAAACCCTCTCCCCGCGCTCCTTGCTCTCCACTCAGCCCTTGAGGGCAGACCATGATTTTCCTCGCCCCGGCGCTCTTCCTTGGCCTTCTCGCACTCCCTGCGCTGTGGTGGCTCATCCGCGCCACCCCACCCGCACCACGTCTACAGCGCTTTCCATCACTCATGATTTTGGAACGCTTACACCCCAACCATCAGGATGCCGCCCGCTCTCCATTATGGCTTTTTCTACTGCGTCTTTTCGCCGTCGCACTCATCATCTTCGGACTAGCGCGCCCAATTCTTCCCGGCCATCCTCCACTCAAAAACACACAAGACTTAACCATTATTCTCGATGATGGCTGGACTTCAGCGCCCCATTGGGCTGCCCGAATCAACGCAGCAGAAGCCGCAGGCAGCACAGCCCTCCTACACCACCACCGCGTGACATTTTTACGCTCAGCCCCAACAGAAGACGGCTTTTTACCTCAGCCTTTTCATCCACACACCACACAAGAATGGAGCGACATGCTCCACCACCTTCAACCACAACCTTGGCCGATTGACCGGGCCGCACTGATCACGCGCCTCAACGCACAGCCACACCCAACCGAAAACCTTTTATTCATTTCAGACGGCATCGCCACAGAACATGACCGCGCCCTTCTGCACAGCATCCCATCCTATGCCACACAGTCAGACCTCCGATGGCCCTTATGTGACATCGCCCTTCTCACAATCCACAACACCGCAGACCACACACACCACGCCTCCATCCTTCAGCCCCAAAGCTGTACCCCGCACACACTCACGCTCCACGCGGTGAGCCAGCAAGGCGGCACACTCACCAGCGTCACACTCCCCTCCCAAACAGACACCGCACTGCCCATTGCCCCGGCACTCCGCCGCCAATTAGATCACTTCACCCTTGAGGGCGATTATGGCTTAGCGGGCCAGTATTACTTGGGCGATACCGGTCACCGCCGCCCCGTTGGCGTACTCCCCACACCGGGAGACGCGACACCCCTCACCGGCTCTGCCTTTTTCCTCAACCAAGCTTTGGATAGCGTGGCCGAGCGCCATAGCGTGCCCAGCACGGCTCTCACCACCACGCCATTATCCGTCTTAATCGCCACGGATGGTGCCTTAAGCGGGGACAGCACGCGTGAACATGTTTTGGCATGGGTCAAGCAAGGCGGCACACTCATTCGCTTTGCTGGCCCCGGACTTGCCGCACAACCCCCTGCTCAAAGCCCCGACCAAAACAACGGCGACACGACTGGCAACACAACAGATCCACTCATTGCCGTTCCTCTCATGAATGGCCTCCGCCAACTTGGCGGCCCTATGTCATGGGGCAAACCCCAAGAGCTGGCTGAATTTTCATCCAAATCCCCTTTTTATGGGCTGCCAATCCCCACGGATGTGACTGTAACCAAACAAGTCCTCGCCCAACCAACAGACGATCTCAACAACCATGTCTGGGCCGCCCTCAAAGACGGAACACCACTCGTTACCGCCCATAATTATGGGAATGGCGAAATCATCCTGTTTCACATCACCGCATCACCAGACTGGTCCAACCTCCCCCTCTCGGGACTGTTCCCCTCCATGCTTGAACGCCTCATCGCCCGCTCCGCCGGCATCCCTCAGGCGGAGACAGGCACACTCCCCTTATGGCGGGCCTTCGATGATCAAGGATCACTCATCACCCCGCCACCCGCCGCACAACCTCTCACCATGGCCACCATTGCAAACACCTCCGTGACCATTCATCACCCAGCCGGCCTCTATGGTCCCATTCACGGAACACATGCCCTCAATTTAGGAGATAACGCGCCTCCACTCAGCGCCGCACCACTCTTCGGCACCCCCATCACACCCGATGGCCTCCAACGCCACACATCCCTTACCCCCTTCGCACTCCTTGCCGGGCTTGGTGTGCTCATCATCGATATGCTGCTCTCACTATACCGCCGGGGCTTACTCCGCCGCCGCACCGCTTTATTGGTCCTCACGCTCTGTTCAATAACGGCTATCCCGGCACAGGCCGATGACGCGGCCGCAAGCTCCAACGCCCCCGCAGGCGCGCTACAAACCCACCTCGCTTATATCGAAACGGGCAACCCCGAGATTGATAATGTCTCCCGCATGGGCCTTCAGGGATTATCAGATTACACCAGCACCCGCAGTTCGGCCTTACTCGGCGCCCCCATTGGTGTCCAACCCGGACGCGATGACCTCGCCTTTTATCCCTTGCTCTACTGGCCCATCACCACGGATCTTCAAACAGACCCAACCCGCACCAAAGCACTCAATAGCTTTATGGAGCATGGCGGAATCCTGCTCATGGATGAACTCGGCGCAGGCACAGACCTTGACCCCGGCCACAGCAATGCCATCCGTGCCGCACTCAAACGCGCCACGGACGGCCTGATGGTTCCGCCCCTCGCCAAACTGAACGACCAACACGTCTTGAGCCATACGTTTTACCTCATGCACGGCACCTATCCGGGGCGCATCGCAGGGCAGCCCGTTTACGTTGCGCAGACCGGCGATGAAGCGAATGACGGCGTCTCCCCAGTCATCATCGGGAATGCTGGCTGGGCCTATGCATGGGCCATCGACAACACCGGAAACCACCCCTACGCCACCATCCCCGGCGGCGATGACCAACGCACTATCGCCTATCGCTTCGGCCTCAACATGATCGTCTATGCCCTCACCGGCAGCTACAAAAGCGATCAAGCTCATTACCCCGAAATGCTGCACCGCCTCGGCTCAAACGTCCCCCCCAATAATCCGTCAGACGATACAGACGGAGATGATACCCCATGACTATGGATATGAGCATCAGCTTCTCCCCCCTTCTGCCAACCAGCCTTTTACTAGCCCTCACCGCCTGCACATTCTGCATCACGCTTTGGGGCATCATCGGCCGATTACGCGGTATTTTTTGGCGCGGCCTCGCTGTTCTGGTGCTTCTCTTATGGAGTGCAACGCCACAAATTGAGCACCTCACACCACATCCCACCGCAGAAGACGCCCTTCTTATCGTGGACCACTCCCCCTCCATGGCCATTGGGGAACGAAACACTCTGGCGCAGAATGCCGCGCAACATCTCCAAAACGATGCAGCCACACTCCCGAACCTGACGCTGCACCGTATTGACGTCACAGGCGATGGCCATAACGGCACGCGGCTCTTCCAAGCCCTTCAACAAACCGACATTCCTAGCGCGCACTTTGCCGGCGCTCTCATGGTGACGGATGGTATGGACCACGACGTCCCCACAACACTCCCTGAGCGCTTCAAAGATTCTTCTGGCCACACTCTACCGCTTCACGTGCTCCTCACAGGTAAAGGCGAAGAAACAGACCGTCGCCTGCGTATTCTCAGCGCCCCTCCCTTTGCGATTATTGGGCAAAATGCCACCATACGCGTTGAGGTTGATGACCTCGGCACAACGCACAACACCAGCACCTCACTCACCATCCATATGGGAGACGCCCCTCCCAAAACCCAAACCATCCAAACCGGCACCCCACAAGACATCACCTTCCCGATCCAGCGCGCTGGTGAAACACTCATCGCCCTCTCCACCCCACCACTCGATGGTGAAGCCTCAACAGCCAATAATAGTGATGTTGTGCGCATCCGTGGCGTCCGAGACCGGCTGCGCGTGCTGCTTGTCTCCGGCGTACCTAATCAAAGCGAGCGTGTCTGGCGGCGCTTACTCAAAGCAGACCCGTCCGTGGACCTTGTCCACTTCACCATCCTGCGTTCTCCCACGAGTGATGATAACACCCCACTCTCCGACCTTGCTCTGATCCCCTTTCCCATCAAGGAATTGTTCCAAGACAAGATCAACAGCTTTGACCTGATCATTCTAGACAGCTTCTCCAACACACATATCCTGCCAGAGCGCTACATCACGAACATTGCCAATTACGTTCGCCATGGCGGTGGCCTCCTCATCACTGCTGGCCCTGAATTTGTACAAACGGGCACACTTCAAGATTCACCCCTCTCCCAAATTCTCCCAGCCCATGTCCCCGATAACGGCCTACTCACGGGAGCATTCAAAGCCAGCTTAGCCCCCCTCGGGCACCTCCACCCCGTAACCGAAGGGCTCACTCCCAATTGGGGCCCATGGTATCGCGCCCTCCACGCAGACGAGACCCATGGCGAAGACCTGATGAACGGTCCAAACGGTACGCCCCTCTTACTGCTCGATCATGTGGATCAAGGCCGCGTAGCGCTGCTCCTCTCAGATCAACTCTGGCTCTGGTCCCGCAATGAAGGCGGTGGCGGCCCACAAGCCGAACTCCTCCGCCGCCTTGCCCATTGGCTCATGAAAGAGCCAGAACTCGAAGAGAATCGCCTGACCGCACATATTGAAGGTCATGACCTCTTTGTTGAACGCCGCTCCATCGGCCAACCCAGTGTATCCTCACAAGCCATGGTCACGCCCCCCAATGGCCAGAGCTTCCCACTCCCCATGACAGAGACGGACCATGTCTGGCGCGGCCATACCCCCATGACCGGCAGTGGCATCTGGACCATTCACCAAGATGGCCTCACCGCTTTTGCCAGCCCTGCGCAAAATGACAGCCTCGAACTCCGAGACTTACGCACCACAGCCGAAAAAATTGGCCCACTCTCCCGCATAACCGGCGGTACAACACATTGGCTCGGACAAAACATTCCCACGCTGAGCCTTACCCCTACGCATAATTACGATTCGGATTCAAACACCATCCGCCTACCGCAACGCATGGAAGCAAATACCGAAACCGCCCAACACAAAGCACTTTTCCCAGACTGGGCCATTCTCCCGCTCTTCCTGCTATGCCTCGGACTCGGTTGGTGGCGTGAAGGACGTTAAGAACACATGAAAGACACGCTTTACTACACAGGAAGACTCGCACAGAGCCGTGAGCTAGCCTATAATCACAGCATGCGTGCTTTGAACCGTTTTTCCCGTCTGTTGCTCGTCGCCTGCTTGGCCACGACACCTGCTCTTCTCGTGCCATTGCATTCTGCCCACGCGCAGGACGCTGATGAAGCTGAGGCACAGCAAGAAGCGGAAGATTCTGCCAAAAAGGCGGAGGCCCGTAAGGCTGCCAAACGCGCAGCGCCCCCCTCCGCCCTTCCCGGTGCTGATGGCGCTGACGAAGATGCTGGCCACGCCCGTGTGGATGTGAACCCAACCACAGCCCTCTTTGACGCCATCAATCGTGGCTCTCTCAATGCGGCCAAAGAAGCACTGAACCGTGGTGCCGATATGGGCGGCCATAACGTCCTTAATCAAACACCACTCGATATGGCGATTGACCTCAACCGCAACGACATCATGTTCCTGCTTCTCTCCATGCGCACCTATAACCCCGATGGTCGCATCAGCACGAACCTGTCCGATAGCGGCATAGATGATAGCTCAGGCACACCACATATGACGATTGGCGGCACAGCCACCATGACCCGTCCTAACGCCAAGGCTAAAGCTCAACCTGCATCACCTTATGATACGCGTGGCGGCACACCTGACACATCCATAGGCTTCTTAGGCTTTGGCCACCGCTAAAATATAAGCCTGTACCTTACAACGCTCTCTTGAGGTGGGTACAGGCACTGCATTTTCTCCGTTTGCTCCCATTAAGGGAGATCAAACATGCCCTGCTTCAGCGCTTCTCATCAAAAATGACGCAACAGCGCAAGGCAAAATGCACGCGCTTACAGATACGATAAGCGCATATGCAAACAATGCCGTCGCATCGCTATACCATCCAGAAAAATCATGCCGCATCGGAACGACAGCTCTCATCGCCCCGTCACGTCCGGCCCAAAAAACCTTTAAGAACAGGGCGGTCCCACATCGGCGCAGCCCATCAGCATGATACCGTGCGCCTGCTGCATAACAGCGGGCTGCACATTATTTACCCCGCCGCTGCGCGCAGCATCGCACTTTCTTGGCGCAATAGATCCAACTGTTCCCACTGGCCGTCACGTTCAAAATACCAGAACGTCCAACCGTTACAGGACGGCGCCCCCGTTAACGCAGCCCCCAATTTATGGATTGAGCCGCGCTGATTCCCCGAAACCAGCGTACCATCTGGTGCAACCGTTGCCGTTAAACGCTGCTGCCGATCATGCAGAACCGTTCCCGCAGGCAGCACACCTGTTTCCACAAAACTACCAAACGGCACACGCGGCATATCGCGCTTGGCAGGCGTCACGGCCAAATGCTCAGACGCCAACGGCACTTCACGCTCCGCACGCTCACGCGCGGCTTTTACATAATCAGGATGACGCTCAATGCCGATGTAACGACGCCCAAGACGCTTGGCTACAGCAGGCGTCGTCCCACTACCACAAAACGGGTCTAGAACCGTATCGCCCGAATTCGTGGATGCCACGAGCACACGGTGCAACAAGCTCTCAGGCTTTTGCGTAGGGTGAAGCTTCAAACCATGCTCATTCTTCAGGCGCTCATGCCCCGTGCAAATCGGCAAATACCAGTCAGAACGCATTTGCAAATCATCATTTAACGCCTTCATCGCCTGATAATTAAAGCGATAGCGGCTCTGCGGACTACGCGCCGCCCAGATCAACGTCTCATGCGCATTTGTAAAACGGCGGCCCCGGAAATTCGGCATCGGGTTGGACTTACGCCACACAATATCGTTCAAAATCCAGAAGCCCAGATCCTGCAAAATAGCGCCCAGGCGAAAGATGTTATGATACGAGCCGATCACCCAGATCGTCCCATCCTTATGCATCACCCGGCGAGCTTCACTCAACCATTCGCGCGTGAACTGATCATAAGCCCCATAATCTGAGAATTTGTCCCAAGCATCATCCACGCCATCCACCACGGTTTCATCCGGGCGGCGCAGCTCACCACGCAGTTGCAGATTATATGGCGGGTCCGCAAAAATGCAGTCAACACTGCCATCCGCCAAGCCGCGCATCGTTTCAACGCACTCACCACGGATGATTTCATCCACAGGACGTCCTTCTGGGCTCTTATTCATGCTGCGACTTCCCCTGCTTTACCTGAAATCATGTGTGAGGCCTCAATCATGGCCCTTATTGGTGCAAAACCCCGCCGATGGTGCGGTGTCACGCCGTATTCTCTTAATCCTGCCTTATGGACCACAGTGCCGTAGCCGGCATTACGCTCCCAGCCATAGACGCTGTAGCGATCCGCCAAACGCACCATCAACCGGTCCCGCACCACCTTCGCAAGAATGGACGCCGCCGCAATCGACAGGCTGATACCATCCCCCCCCACAACCATTTTCACAGGGCAAGGCATGTCTGGCGCGTACTTACCATCGACCAATGCGAGATCCGGCATGCGCCCTAAACGCTCCACCGCACGCCGCATCGCCAAATGGCACGCATTCGAAATGTTGATGTTTTCGATTTCCGTCACCGAGGCCGCGCCAACTCCGTACGTCACCTGAGGCGAAGAACACAGAGCGGCATAAGCCGCATCACGGCGGCGCGCTGTCAGCTTCTTTGAATCATCCAAGAGCTGGCAGAGCGCTTCAGGGGGCGCACCCCGAAAAATAACAGCCGCAGCAACAACCGGACCCGCCAAAGGCCCACGACCGACTTCGTCAACCCCAGCGACGACGCCTCCATGGGCAGCTTCTAGCAAATAATCCGGCATTCTCGTGTCGCGCCCCTTCATCAAATACGTGCGAATCGAGAATCGTTTTGAATCATGCCGAATCGAAAGGAAAGTGAAAATTTCGCTTTCGATGATTTTTTAATGAGTCAAGGGCTTTTGAATCACACGTCTTTAGAGGTTTTCCTGCTCATCATCATCGGCCGTACCACCATGATCTGCGCCATGCTGCACCGCCGCAGAGTGAGACGCATTCATATAAGCAGGATTATGCGCGGCACGGTTAAGGCCAACCCCAAAGCTGATGAGAAACGTCAAAATACATACCCAAAACAAAGCCTTACCACGCCCTACCAGACGCAAGCGTGCCCAACAGTAACCGGGGGGCAAAAGCCACCACCACCCACTCGGCGGCCGATACCCACCATCACGCAACACGGCCCTATCCGCCATGAAGGCGGATACGGATACACCAAGCACAATGATCAATAATGGCAGAGACGCTTTCACCTCTTGCACGGGCGTCCAATGCTGCCATGCCGAGAGAATAAGAAAACATTGGTTCAACAGCCAAGGAACCAGCACAAAAACCCATGCCCATGTTTCCTGAACCGGCTTCCGCTCAACAGACCCAGCTTGGCTCGTCATGAAGATAATCCCCGCCTGAGCCGCAGGGCGCCATTGATCTCCAAAGCCTTGACGCCATACCAGCGTCTGCGGCGTAATCGTACCAGAACCCGCCAGATACTTAAGCTGTTCTGTTGTTATCGGGCCAACTTGCTGCCCCTCAAATGCGTAATACCACTTCACAAAAAAAGCCTCCCGGATCACTCCAAGAGGCTTTTACCATATTCTGCGCAAAAGCAGGGAGCCGATTAGCCCTTACGTCCAAAAGCCAATGCGCCAATCAAAATACCGACAAAAGCCGCAATCACAACGGACACCAATGGGCGGTCCTGCACAAATGCCGTCGCAGCTTCAAGCTTCGTCTCACCTTCATCATACAGATCAGCGAATTCCTGCTGCGCCAGGCCGGAAACCTGCTCAAACTTACCTTCAGCTTGCGTTTTAGCATCGCCCGTCAGGCCGCCAACAGCGTCCTTAACTTTGCCCTTAGCTTCGTCAAGCAGACCTTCAGCCTTCGTTGCCGTTGTATCCGTCATGCTATGCACTCCTACTGAATGAAACTATGATTCGATTAGCTCCAAAACGGGCTACCAAACCATAGGTTGCAAAAACATATGTGTCTCTTTTGAGCTTGGAACAAGAGGGGCTTTTTTTGCAACGAATTATTACGCAATGTGTCATCTTAACACAGTTCTAAAAACCTGAACAGGATTTAAGGTCTTGTCATGGCACGTCACAATAACGTGCAGTATAAGGTTAAGCATACAGAACGAATTTTAAACGCTGCCCTCTTGGCGGCCTAGTGATACGGGAAAGATACCACAGCATGGACGAGCAGACGGCCGATCAGCACGACCGCCTTACCCAAAGCCACTCAGGTTCCGGGCCCCTTCCTCCATCTCCGAAGAAGAAGGGACCACTACGATGGCTCATACGCCTCGTCATTGTACTCATCGTTCTTCTGATTCTTTTCGCTGTTCTGCGCCCCAATCATCACGGCGGCGCACATCACACTCCTGCTGGCCATACCCCCAACAGCACCGACAGTGCTGCCAATACCAACGTCATCCCCGTAGCCGTCGCAACCGTCCATCGCGGTGACATGCCGATCGTCCTGCAAACAACCGGCACTGTGGTCCCTATCACCAACGTCACCATCACCCCGCGCGTCACCGGGCATATCCTTGATGTCTATTATCAAGAAGGCCAATACGTTCATAAGGGTGATGTCCTCGAATTGATCGACCCTCGCCCGTATGAGGCAACTCTGGCCCAAGCCCGTGGTACACTCGCAGCCGATACGGCCCAGCTAGAAAAAGCGCGCGTCGATAACGCACGTTACCAAAAGCTGATCCGCCAGAACTCTACCTCTGCCATGACAGCCCGTGACCAAGAATTCGTCGTCCAACAGCTTGAAGGCACCGTCGCCCTCGACCAAGCCAATGTGCGTACAGCAGAACTCAACGTCATGTACTGCCACATCACCGCGCCCGTCGATGGACGCGTTGGTATCCGTGTGCTCGATAAAGGCAACTTCGTCTCCGCCGGCCAAAGCGGTGGTTTGACAATCCTCACCCAAATGCAGCCCATTTCGGTGATTCTTGCCGTGCCACAACGAACCCTAGGCCAAGTGGTTGAGCGTCTGCATGCCGTACACGAACTTCCTGTCGAAGCATGGGATAGTGACAATCTGCACAACATCGCCACAGGAACCGTCAAAGCACTGGACAGCCAAATTGACACCGCAACCGGCGTCGTCCGTATGCGTGCTATTTTCAACAATGACGATGAACGCCTCTTCCCGAACCAGTTCGTGAACCCACATCTGCTGATCGACACACAGCATAACGCCCTGCTGGTCCCAGCCAATGCCATCCAAACCGGCCCGAACGGGCAGTTCGTTTACCTCGTCCAACACGATATGACCGTCCGTGAAGCGCCCATTCACATTGGTGCGGCCGATATCAATCAAACCGTCATTCTCAGCGGCGTACAAGAAGGTGACCGCGTCGTGACGGACGGCGTGAACCATCTCCGCCCCGGGGCCAAAGTCTCTATCCCATCAGAGACTCCCCCCGCACAGGCTGAGGCAGGCTCACCCGCTCACACCCAGCACCGCAACTAATCGCCCTTCCATGACCGTTTTCCGGGGAACAGACCGACCGTGAACCCGTCCCGCCTGTTCATCGAACGTCCGGTGGCTACTAGCCTCCTGATGTTCGCCATTCTGCTGAGCGGCCTGCTCGGTTTCCATTTCCTCCCGGTCTCGGCCTTGCCGCAGGTCGAGTACCCAACGATTACGGTCTCGACCTTCTATCCCGGCGCCGGCCCAGACGTGATGGCCACCTCGGTCACCGCCCCGCTCGAAACACAGCTCGGCGAAATGTCCGGGCTGCAACAAATGTCTTCCCAATCCTCCGGGGGGGCATCGGTCGTCACGCTGCGTTTCGGCCTAGATATGGCCATGGATGTTGCTGAGCAAGAGGTCCAAGCGGCCATCAATAATGCTCAGGCTCTTCTGCCATCTGACCTGCCAGCCCCACCAATCTACGCGAAGGTCAACCCGGCAGACACACCCGTTCTCACCTTAGGCATTACATCCAAAGTCCTGCCCCTCCCTGAGGTAGAAGACTACGTCAACACACGCCTTGAGCAAAAAATCAGCCAGATCTCCGGCGTCGGCCTCGTGAGCCTTTCTGGTGGCAACCGCAAGGCCTATCGTGTTCAGGTCAACATCCCGAAACTGACCTCCTATGGTATCGCTATTGATACCCTCCGGACCATTATCGGCACCGTTAACATCAACTCACCAACAGGCACGTTTGACGGCCCCAAGCGAGCCACAACACTCCGTATTGATGGTCAGATTTCTTCAGTCCAACAGCTTATGGACCAAGTCATCGCCTATCAAAATAACGGCCCAATCCGCCTGCGGGACGTCGCCAAAGTCGTAGAAGGCGCTGAAAATACTCAACTCGCCGCCTGGTCAAACCGCAATCCAGCCCTCATTCTGAACATTCAACGTCAGCCCGGCGCCAACGTTATCTCCGTCGTCGATAATGTGCTGCGCGTGCTGCCGCAGCTCAAACGTGATCTCCCACCGGGGATCGACATCACCCCCCTCACCAACCGCACCACCACCATCCGCGCGTCTGTCTCGGATGTTGAAGTGGAACTTGGCCTCGCCATGCTGCTCGTCGTGGGTGTGATTTTTGTTTTCTTACGGAATATCCCCGCCACCATTATCCCCAGCCTGTCCGTACCGTTGTCACTGGTCGGCACCTTAGCCGCCATGTATCTGCTCGGCTTCTCGCTGGATAACCTCTCACTCATGTCGCTCACCATCGCGACAGGCTTCGTCGTGGATGACGCCATTGTCGTCATTGAAAACATCGCACGTTACGTAGAAGAAGGCGAAGACCGCTACACAGCCGCCATCAAAGGCGCGGGGGAAATTGGCTTTACCATTATCTCCCTTACCGTCTCCCTCATTGCAGTTCTGATCCCTCTGCTGTTCATGCAAGACGTGGTCGGGCGTTTGTTCCACGAATTCGCCATGACCTTGTCCATCACCATCGCTATCTCAGCCGTCGTCTCCATTACCCTTGTCCCGATGATGTGTGCCCGTATTCTCACAGACACACACGCCCCTTCACAAAACAAAGGGATCTGGGGCCGCCTGTCTGACACCACAGAACGCGGGATCAACGCACTCATCCGCGGTTATGGCCGCTGGCTGGATGTCGTCCTGCGCTTCCGTGGGCTGACCCTTCTAGCCACCTTGGGCACAATTATCCTAACGGCTATTCTAGCCATCAACATCCCCAAAGGCTTCTTCCCCACACAAGATACAGGCGTGGTACAAGGCATTTCCGTCATGCCTCAGACCATTTCCTTTGACGGCATGAAAGAACGTCAGGCAGAGCTTGGCCGCGTCATCCTCACGGATCCAGACGTTGCCAGCATTTCATCATTCGTTGGTATCGATGGGCAGAACATGACGCTCAATGTCGGGCGTTTCCTCATCAACCTCAAACCACGCGAACAACGCAGTTCCAGCTTGCAAACCATTCTTGACCGCCTGAGTGATAAAGGCCGCCAAGTCGCGGGTGCCCGACTGTACACACAACCCATTCAAGATCTGTCTTTGGATACCTCCGTATCAGCAACCCAGTACCAGTTCATTCTGGAAAACCCCGATTACGACACGTTCCAAATATGGGTCCCAAAATTCATTGCGGCCCTCCAAAAAGAGCCCGCTCTTGCAGACGTCACATCAGATCTGCAAGCCGAAGGCCTCACGGCTGAAGTCACGCTCGACCGTACAACAGGCGCACGTTACTCCATCACACCACAAACGGTGGATAACCTGCTCTATGACAGCTACGGCCAACGCCAAATCAGCACGATCTACACACAATCAAACCAATATCGCGTGATCCTAGAGGCAGACCCTGCCCTCCAAACCGATATCAACTCCCTCAACCGCCTCTACCTCCCCGGTATTTCCTCAGAAGCGGGCGGCAGTACCTCAGGCCCAACACGCGCACCAACCGCAGGTTTGGTGCCCCTCAATCAAGTGGTGACGGTCACACATAAGTTCATGCCGTTGCTCATCAGCCATTATGGACAGTTCCCCTCCACAACCGTCTCATTCAACGTGGCCGCAGGACACTCCTTGGGCGAAGCAACCACGGCTATTGACCGCGTACGCGCTAACCTCAACCTGCCCCCAGCCTTCCAAACGGCCTTCCAAGGAACAGCCGCAGCGTTCCAAAACTCTCTAGGCAATGAAGTCTGGCTCGTTCTGGCGGCATTAGTCGCTGTCTATATCGTGTTGGGTATTCTCTATGAGAGCTTCATCCACCCAATCACCATTCTCTCCACCCTGCCATCCGCAGCAATCGGCGCGTTGGTCGGGCTGGAACTCTTCGGCATGCCACTCGACGTCATGGGTATTATCGGCATCGTCCTGCTCATCGGTATCGTGAAGAAAAACGCCATCATGATGATCGACTTCGCCCTCGAAGCCGAACGCACCGACGGGAACTCCCCCCTTGAGGCCATCCGCCGCGCTGCCCTCTTGCGCTTCCGCCCCATCCTCATGACCACATTGGCCGCACTCTTTGGAGCCTTGCCCCTCATGTTCGGCAGTGGTGTCGGTTCTGAACTGCGCCAGCCGCTTGGCGTCACCATTGTGTGCGGCCTAATGCTCTCACAACTCCTGACGCTGTTCACAACACCCGTCATTTACCTGTTCATGGATAAGATCGGCCACCGCGTCAACGCAGCCTTCACCAAAGAACAACACCATGACCGCCCATCGGCACCGCATCAGGCATAATCGTGCGCTTTATCCACCTCTTCGTCTCTAGGCCAATCGGCACCACATTGCTGGCACTCGCCATCCTGATCGGGGGGGTATTGGGGTATCTCAACCTCCCGGTTGCCGACCTCCCGAATGTGGATTTCCCCGTCATTGTGGTAACCGCCTCTCAGCCCGGCGGTTCTCCCTCAGAGATTGCCAGTACCGTGGCCGCGCCACTAGAACGTCACCTCGGCGCCATTTCTGGCGTTACCGAAATGACGTCTCAATCCATGGTGAACCAAACCCGCGTCACCCTCCAATTTGATCTCTCGCGGGATATTAACGGCGCGGCACGTGATGTCGCATCTGCCTTGCAAGGTGCGCGCCAAGACCTCCCCACAACACTACGCAGCAACCCCTCTTACAATAAAGCCAACTCCAACGGCCCACCCGTCATGGCCTTTGCCCTGACCTCCACGACACATACCCCCGAAGCCTTATACGATTACGCCAGTAACGTGCTGGTCCAACAACTGAGCCAAGTGGATGGCGTCGGAGAAGTCGATATCCGCGGCAGCGCACTCCCTGCCGTTCGTGTGGACCTCAGCCCGTTTCAACTTTTTCACTACGGTATTGGCTTCGAAGATATTCGGGCAGCCCTCGCCTCCGCCAACGCCCATACACCCAAAGGATTCATTGACGCACACGGGCAGCGCCTCACCCTCGCGACCAATGACCAAGCAACAAAAGCGGCTGAATACCAAAACCTAATCGTCGCCTACCGCAATGCCTTACCCGTACGCCTGTCCGATGTCTCAACCGTGACAGACAGCGTTGAAGACATCCGACAAGCAGGCTTTTTTAACGGCCAACGCGCTATTATCTGCACCGTCTTTTCTCAAGGCGGCGCAAACGTCATTCACACCGTAGATAGTATTAACCAGCGCTTGGCTACCATCCGCGCCACCCTCCCCGGTGACACAGAACTCCACCCCGTCATTGACCGCTCCAAAACGATCCGCGCATCCCTGAACGAAACACAGCAAACGCTCATCATCGCTGTCATTCTCGTGATTGGCGTCGTCCTGCTCTTTCTTCGTAGCGCATCCGCCATTCTCATCCCTGCCATTGTCGTGCCAGTCTCTATTATCGGCACTTTCGGCGCTATGCTGCTCCTGCACTACCAACTCGATAATATGTCGCTGATGGCCCTGACTATCGCCACTGGCTTTGTCGTGGACGATGCCATCGTCGTTCTAGAGAATATCGCGCGTTATATTGAGATGGGCCACTCACGCACCAAAGCTGCCATATTAGGTGCCAGTGAGGTTGCCTTCACGGTCCTGTCCATCACAGTATCTCTGATTGTTGTCTTTGCGCCCATTTTCTTAATGGAAGGCATTGCAGGCCGCCTCTTTCATGAGTTTGCCATGACCATGGTGGTCACACTGGCTATCTCACTGATCCTCTCCCTCACCCTGACACCCATGCTCAGCGCGCTTGTTCTCAAACAACATACGCATGAGCAAAAATCCGGCCCGCTTGCCGCTATAGACCGCGCTTTAGAAACAACCCTCAACGCGATCACCGCAGGCTATGCCACCTCTTTGGGGTGGTGCTTACAACACCGCCGCATCGTTGCACTATCACTCCCTGCAACCATTCTCCTCGCCTGCGCCTTATTCATCCGCATGCCCAAAGGTTTCTTTCCTGCGGAAGATACCGGTCAAGTCATGGGCCGTGTCGTTGCAGATCAATCCATCTCGTTTCATGCCTTACAGGCCACCACTGCCCGCGCCATGCACAGCATCGCTGCGGACCCAGACGTTGCAGGAGTTATCGGCGGTGTCGGTGGCCGTTCATCAAACTCAGCGAACGTCTTCATAGGCCTCAAACCTAAAGAAGAGCGCTCAGATTCTATCGCTGAAATGACCGCACGTATCACACGACATTTCGGCCACCACGCAGGTGCTCAACTCCGCCTGATGTCCGCAGGTGGCGTCCGCGTCGGTGCTCGCAGCGGCGATGGAGCCTATCAATACACGCTCAAATCTTCTGATGCCGAAGAGCTTTTTGCTTGGACGCCACGCATCACCGAAGCCCTGTCGCACATCCCATCCATCATGGATGTCTCGTCTGATGCCGAACAAGGGGGGCAGGCCATTGCCCTCTCCCTCGCCCGTGATACAGAATCCCGTTACGGCATCACCCCACAGCTTATTTCCAACGCCCTGTATGATGCATTCGGCCAACGGGCGGCATCCATCATGTATAAAAACCTCAATCAATACCGCGTCATCATGGGTGTGGCTCCAGAATACACCACCTCCCCCACCATGCTGAACCAAATGTGGGTCAGCATCTCAGGCGGCACCGCTGCTGGCGGCGTATCATCCAACAATATCCGCGTCCGATACGGCGCTTCCACCACCCTGTCCCAAAGTGAGCGCTCTTACCTCAACTCACAAGCAAATGCCCTCGCTGGCGGGCGCAGCGCATCTTCAGGCGCTGCCGTAACCACGAATGCGGAAACGATGGTCCCCCTGTCAGACGTTGCGCGCCAGCGCCTGACCAATACTGCTCTTACCATCAACCATGACGGCCAGTCCGTTGCCGTCACCATTTCCTTCAACCTCGCCCCCGGCGCAGCACTCGGCCCAACCGTCAGCGCGATACAAACCGCTATGACCAAACTCCACGTGCCACCCACCATCCAAGGTGGCTTCGCCGGAAATGCCGCCGCTTTTCAAAAATCCACCAGCGATGAACCTCTGCTCATCCTTGCTGCCTTAGCGGCTGTCTATATTGTGCTCGGCGTTCTGTATGAGAGCCTCATCCATCCCCTCACCATTCTCTCCACCCTGCCTTCAGCGGGTGTAGGCGCGCTCCTAGCCCTGCGCATCGCCGGAGAAGATTTCTCTCTCATGGCCATGATCGGCGTAATCCTTCTGATCGGTATCGTGAAGAAAAATGCCATCATGCTGATTGATTTCGCCTTAGCAGCACAACGCAAAGGCGAAACCGCCCTGGAAGCCATTCATGAGGCCAGCCTCCTACGCTTCCGCCCTATCCTCATGACATCTCTCGCAGCCGCCCTCGGAGCACTGCCACTTATCCTCGGTAATGGCTATGGCAGCGAGCTCCGCCACCCACTCGGCATCGCCATTCTTGGGGGGCTCATGGTGAGCCAATTGCTCACCCTGTACACAACCCCCATTATTTTCCTCATTCTGGAGCGCTTCGGGCAATGGGTAAAAACCCTACCACAGCGCATCCTCTCTCTTCTGCCTTTCGCTTCACACCGGGAGCATAAAACCCCATGACAACGTTCCGCCTCTCCTCTCTACGCGCCCTCTTACTCGGCACTTTGGCGGTTCCCGCTCTCAGTGGCTGCATGGTTGGCCCTGATTACAAACGCCCCAAAGCGATTATCTCTTCCCAATTTAAAGAAAGCCCGCCACCTGCAGGCTGGGGCAAAACACAGCCTGACCTCGCCAAACTTCCCAAAGGCGATTGGTGGACCATTTTCAATGACGCCACTTTGAACGAACTCGAAAACCGCGTTGCCACATCCAATCAAAGCCTAAAGGAATACGAAGCCCAATACCGTAAAGCCGCCAGTACGATTGATTCCGTACGCGCACAACTTTACCCCACCCTGAGCGGCTCCTTCAAATTCAACCGTAACGGCGCCAGTTCAGCCACCTCCAACACATGGAGCACAGGCCCTTCCGCAAGCTGGACGATTGACGTCTGGGGACGCATCCGCCGCCAAGTGGAGCAGCAAGTCGCTGCCACACAAGCAGATGCCGCACTCGTTGCCTCAATGCGTCTGTCCTACCAGCTTCAACTCGCACAGGATTATTTTGACCTGCGCTATCAAGACAGCCTGATTGATCTCTACACCCGCAACGTCGCACTCTACACCCGCAACCTACAGATTGTGCAAAATCAACTCGATGCTGGCGTTTCAGACCCAACCGCCGCCCTACAAGCGCGCTACCAACTCCAATCCACACAGGCGAGCTTGGCTAACGCGCATGTTGCGCGCGCCCAATACGAGCACGCCATTGCCGTCCTAACAGGGCGCACACCTGCCGAAGTGACCATCCCAGCCGCACCACTGCCCAATACGCTACCTCCAGCCCCCATTGCAGTGCCATCCACCTTGCTTGAACGCCGCCCTGACGTCGCTCAAGCCGAGCGTAACATGGAAGCCTATAACGCTGAGATTGGTTACGAAATCGGCGCGTATTATCCAGAGATTTCGCTTTCCGCAAGCTACGGCTATAGCGGCAACCCGATCCAACAACTCATTCAAACGGCAACACGCACATGGGGCCTCGGCGCTGCGGCCTCTGAAACCATCTTTAACGGTGGCGCTCGTTCTGCTGCGGTTCGTGGTGCCGAAGCAGACTACGACAATGCGGTAGCCACCTATCGTCAAACCGTCCTTGCCGCCATGCAAGACACCGAAGACCAACTATCGAATCTGCACTACCTCGACCAACAACTCACGATGCAAAATCAAGCCACAGCCACCGCACAAAGCGCCGTGCGCGTCGCCACCAATGAATATCTGGCTGGCACCCAAATCTACACCACCGTCATCACCTCAGAGCAAACGGCGCTACAGTACCAACAAACACAACTCAGTATTCGCCAACAGCAATTCCTCGCTGAAATCAAACTCCTGACAGACCTCGGTGGCGGCTGGAACTCGACGAGCGTACCAAGTAAAGATGGCCTCCAAACTGATAACCCCCTTCTGCCGTCTTTCATTCAAAAAGACACAAATGGTGCACAGCCCACTCCCTAACCTGCACGGCACATCACATAAAAAAGGCGACCTCGTTAGGTCGCCTTTTTTATTGATTTATGTTGGCGCAATCAGAGCATACTGACCCCAGCCAAGCCCAGCACAATGACCAAAATAGTCAGGACAATAAACACAACGAACAGAAATTTCGCGATACCTGCTGCTGCTTCCGAAATGCCCGTAAAGCCAAAGACACCCGCAACAACAGAGATCAAGAAAAAGATGATCGCCCATTTGATCATGACACATGCCCCTTCAGGAAAAGTTTAGTAGAGGCAGAACGCTAGGTTCATTCAGAAGTTTTACCGCGCTTAAACACAAAGCGACCAATCAAAGCGCCTAAACCAGCCGCAAGCAATATCCAAAGCCATGGCTGGTCAATCACTAAATCCTCCAGCAAATCCCGTGCAGCGTGAATCCCACGACAGCACGAACGGCATACAGGCTGCTTCTCCTGCCCTGAAACACATGTCTCTAACGCCATAACCCACCTGCTCCTCTAGTGACTGAACCGAGAGTACAAACAAAAAAAGGCGGCCCCGCAGGACCGCCTTCCTTATACCATCAAAAGCGATGGAAAACGTTAGTGACCGACCACCGTCGTTTTTTCACCACGTGCTTCCATCTCTTCCGTGTAGCGACGTGCTTCCGGAGAAATCGTCAGTGCCATCGTACCCACTGCGGACAGCAGATAAATACCAGCGAACGTCCAAATCACATAGCTCATGCCGGGACCGAACACAGCACCACACAGAGAAACAATCGCCGGACCAACCCAGGTGGATGCACCAGCACCCAAACCCAAGATGGACAAAGCAGCCGCTTTCTCACGCGGACAAATCTGCGGCATCAAACCAGAAAGTGGTACGAAAGCCGCAACCGCAGCACCGTACAGAACACCAGCCGCAGCCACTGCCCAGAAATTACCCGGGAACCAGATCGGCGTATAGTAGAACAGCGGAATAGAGACAAAGCCACCAACACCGCCGAACACAGCAACCATGAAGCGATGGCCCAAACGGTCCGCAAGCATCCCTGAAACAAGGTTAAAGAGGATATTGCTCAGGAAGATGATGGACAAAATGTCCAGCCACTGCCCCAGTGAGAAGTGCAGATGATCCACAAAGAAGGACGGCATAACAGCCAAGAACGCATACTCAGAAGACGTATCGATCACACGGACGATACCCGCGATCAACGTCTTCGGCTCACGCCACATAATGCTCAACGAGCCAAAGAAAATTTCTTTGGTTGAGACATGCTCAGGCAGCAAACGCTTCTTACCCGTCGGCTCATGCGTAAACAACAACGCAAT
Source organism: Neokomagataea thailandica NBRC 106555 (assembly GCF_001598495.1). Classification (GTDB taxonomy): domain Bacteria; phylum Pseudomonadota; class Alphaproteobacteria; order Acetobacterales; family Acetobacteraceae; genus Gluconobacter; species Gluconobacter thailandicus_A. The sequence goes on along the minus strand of NZ_BCZB01000008.1, from coordinate 87,948 downwards.
CAAACCACCAAGAATCACCAGCCCCAAAGAGCACCAGAACGTGTTCAGCTCACCAATCGCAGGAATAGTGTAACGCGCAAACTGAGAACCCAATGTCGGCAAACCTGCCGAGAATGAGAACCAGAACCAACCCGCAGCTGAGCCCAGCATAGGTGCAGGCGTTGCTGCTGCAATCCACACCAAGAAACCATAAGCAAATAGCGGATACGCAAAGCCACGCAATGTATAAAATAACAGGATCATCGGACCATTATTAGGGCCAAGACCGAAGGTCAAAAACGCAACCTCCAGAACAGACCACAGGACCAGACCAATCCACATCACCTTTTTCGGCCCCATCAGATCAGAGAGTGGCCCAGAGAACCACGCTGCAATCATCACGGTGACACCATAGAAGGTGAACAATTCATTCACAAAACTTTGAGAGTGCCCATTATGCAGCATGAACGTGTCAAGGTAACCAGCCTCGACACCATCGCCGACCATGAACAAAAGCTGACCGACAAAAGCCCAGAACAGTGCCGGTGGAATTCCTAGGATCTCCGCAAGACCTCGTCTTTTCGCGGTAGATTCGGACATTAATGCTCTCCAGACAAAAGGCGCGTCATGATTCTACCTTCGACCTCATTGCCGAAAAAGAATTGAAAGCGACGCGTCGTTGCAGGCTCTACGAGAGTGCTCGAGCCTATTCAGGATAATGATACAGAAAAAGCGGAAACCCGAAGGGTCTCTCAAACCGACCTTAAAGTAAGGCTTCACAACGAAAAAAACGTTTAAGTTCTCTAAAATGAGAACATTTTCTGCACCTGTTGCTGTAAAGATACAAAATTTTACCGTGAAAGTGAAGCAAAAAAAACCGGGGCACCTAAATGCCCCGGCTTTCTCTCTTGTGCTATCTGCAAAGATTAAGCAGCGTCAACCTGCTCAACTTCTGGCTTCGGACCACTGTCCTTGCCCTTTGCATCAACATCACGATCGACCAGCTCGATCACAGCCATGTCAGCGTTATCACCATAACGCATGCCAGCCTTCAGAACGCGGGTGTAACCACCTGCACGTGCCTTGTAGCGTTCTGCCACTGCACTAAAGAGCTTGCTGACAACTGCGTCATCACGCAATTGAGCAAAAGCTTGACGACGAGCATGCAGGTCACCACGCTTACCAAGCGTAATCAACTTTTCTGCAACCGGACGAAGTTCCTTCGCCTTTGGCAGAGTTGTGGTGATCTGCTCATGCTTGATGAGCGCTACCGCCATGTTACGGAACATGGCAGCGCGATGAGACGAGGTGACGTTGAGCTTACGCCCGCTCACTCCATGACGCATTGCTAGTTTTCCTTACCTTAGAAGTTCTCAGAACGTCTCGTCGAGACGCTTGGCCAGATCCTCGATGTTCTCGGGCGGCCAGGCTGGAACGCTCATGCCGAGCGACAGCCCCATACCGGTGAGAACTTCTTTGATCTCGTTGAGCGACTTGCGCCCGAAATTCGGCGTCCGGAGCATTTCCTGCTCGGATTTCTGAACCAGATCACCGATATACACAATGTTGTCGTTCTTGAGGCAGTTTGCACTGCGGACCGACAACTCGAGTTCGTCAACCTTACGCAGCAAGTTCCGGTTGAACGGAAGATCGTCTTCCGGCTCTTCATGCTGAACAGGGCGCGGCTCATCGAAGTTGATGAACAACTGGACCTGATCCTGCAGAATACGCGCAGCAACAGCCAGCGCATCTTCAGGCGTAACAGCCCCATTTGTTTCAAGTGTCAGCAGCAGCTTGTCATAGTCAGTGACCTGACCAACACGCGTTTGCTCAACTTTATACGACACGCGACGTACCGGCGAGTAGATAGCATCAATGGGGATCATCCCAATCGGTGCTTCCTCAGGACGGTTAGCCGCAGCAGCAACATAACCCTTACCCATGTTAACGGTGAACTCCATTCCGAGCTTCACACCATCATCAAGGGTGCAGATCACCAAATCAGGGTTCATGACTTCAATGTCATGACCGGCCTGAATCTGGCCTGCCGTTACTTCGCCCGGACCGGTTGCGGTCAGGATCATGCGCTTTGGCCCCTCACCATGCATACGCAGGGCAAGTTGCTTAACATTAAGCACAATATCCGTAACGTCTTCACGTACACCGGGAACAGCCGAGAACTCATGCAGAACGCCATCGATCTGCAATGCCGTCACGGCTGCACCCTGCAATGAAGACAGGAGGATACGACGCAGGGCATTACCCAACGTCATACCAAAACCGCGTTCCAACGGCTCAGCCACAACGGTGGCAATGCGCGAAGCAACCGGGCCGGGTTCGACTTCAAGCTTCTCGGGCTTGATGAGGGACTGCCAGTTTTTCTGGAGAACCAAGGTCGTGGCCTTTCAAACAACGAAGCCCGCCAACGATCATTGGCGGCACCTGGCCCGCACGGGTTGTGCGGAAGAAGATGCGATCACTGCGAAGGCTGCCGACCACACCGGATCGACAGCCTGACATCACTTAAACGCGGCGGCGCTTACGCGGACGACAGCCGTTATGGGGAACCGGCGTCATATCGCGAATAGACGTAATGGTGAAGCCAACAGCCTGCAATGCACGCAGCGCACTTTCACGCCCCGAACCTGGACCCGAAACTTCGATCTCAAGCGTTTCCATGCCGTGTTCACGTGCTTTACGGCCTGCATCTTCTGCAGCAACCTGAGCAGCATACGGCGTAGACTTACGCGAGCCCTTGAAGCCCTGAGCGCCTGAAGAAGACCATGCAATTGCATTGCCTTGCGCGTCAGAGATCGTGATCATGGTGTTGTTGAACGTTGAAAGCACGTGAGCAACACCAGAGATGATGTTTTTACGCTCTTTCTTACGAATACGTGGTGCAGCGGCCTTAGCCATGTGAGAGGTCGTCCTGTAAGTTTCAAAAAAGGGTCAAAAGACCAACGCTATTAGCGTGTAGCCTTCTTCTTACCAGCAATAGCCACTGCCTTACCCTTACGGGTACGTGCGTTGGTATGCGTACGCTGACCACGAACTGGCAGGCTACGACGGTGGCGCAGGCCACGGTAGCTACCCAGATCCATCAGGCGCTTGATGTTCATTGCCGTTTCACGGCGCAGATCACCTTCAACACGCAATTCGTTGTCGATCAGTTCACGAATCTTTACGATTTCGTCGTCTGACAGTTCGTTGACGCGCTTAGCTTCGGGGATACCGAGCTTCGTGCAGATTGACTGCGCCGTTGACGGACCAATGCCGTAAACATAACGCAGGCTGATGACCACCCGCTTGTTGGTCGGAATATTTACGCCGGCAATACGTGCCACGTTACTTCTCCCATCGACGCGACCGCAGCCACGTCCACCTATAAAAAACCGATCGAAACCGGACCATACTTATACGCCAAACCTGTCGATTCACCGATTCTAACGGAGAATCACAAGGCATAACCGCAGTGATGTCGAGGGCGCGCAATATACTGCCCACCCCCTAAGTGTCAAATGCCAATGATCACATCTTCGTGATAATCGGCATTTTCTCCACTTTTAACGCCTATATACCCCTAAATTAACGGGACACTTCAGCCAAAAGCGTCTCCAAGGCCGCCCCAACAGCTTCGACCGACTGCATACCATCGATCCGGCGCAAACGGCCTTCACGTTCATAGTACGGCAAAATCGGCGCCGTCTGATCACGGTAAACTTGCAAACGTGAACGTACGACTTCTGGCTCATCATCCTTACGACGTGTGCCATCTTCCGTCGTGCGCGCGGCAATACGCTCAACCAATTGCTCTTCTGAAACATCCAGAAGAACAACCGCATCAATCGTCAGCTTACGCGTAGCCAACATCGCATCCAGAGCTTCAGCCTGGCTTTCCGTACGCGGGAAACCATCCAGAATAAAACCTTGTGCACAATCCGGCTGACCAATCCGGTTCTGAATCATCTCAACAATGATCGGATCCGGCACAAATTGGCCTTTTTCCATAATGGCCTTGGCTTCACGACCAATCGTCGTTTCCGCAGCCACTTCCGCCCGAAGCATATCCCCTGTTGAGATTTGCTTCAGACCGAATTTCTGTTCCAAACGCTTTGCTTGCGTCCCTTTACCAGCCCCCGGAGGGCCAAGAAGAATAATGTTCATCGACGACGAATTCCTCCCGCCATACCAGAGCGAGGACCACGCCCACGCTGCTTACGGATCAAACCTTGATATTGATGCGCGACCAGATGTGACTGAACCTGCGTGACCGTATCAATCGTCACCGAAACGATAATGATCAAACTCGTCCCACCGAAATAAAACGGCACATTATAACGGCTAATCAAAATCTGCGGCAACAAACACACGACAACAAGATACAGCGCACCAATCGTCGTCAAACGCGAAAGAATGCGGTCAAAGTAGCGTGACGTACTTGCCCCTGGCCGCACACCCGGAATGAAACCACCCTGCTTACGCAGATTTTCTGCAGTCTCTTCTGGGTTAAACGTAACGGCTGCATAGAAATAGGAGAAAAACAGAATCATGGCAGCATAAAATGCCATGTATAAAGGCTGCCCCTGCCCCAATTGCTGCCCCAAAGTCGCCAACCAACCCGGCATATTGTGATTGCTCACAAAACCAGAAATCGTAACCGGAATTAGCAAAACCGAAGAGGCAAAGATTGGTGGAATAACACCAGCCGTATTCACCTTCAGCGGCATATGTGTCGACTCACCGCCGAACATACGATTACCCATCTGACGCTTAGGGTACTGGATCACCACACGGCGTTGCGCCTGCTCCATAAACACGATGAACGCGATGACCAAGATGGCCAACACGAGGAAAATCACCACGAATACAGGAGATAACGCGCCCGTGCGCCCCAGCTCAAACAAGCTCGCAAGAGCGTGCGGCAGGTTCGCAACAATGCCAGAGAAGATAATCAGCGAAATGCCATTACCAACACCACGTGAGGTAATTTGCTCCCCGATCCACATCAGGAACATTGTACCGCCAACCAGCGTTACAACACAGGATATGATGAAGAACAGGCCCGGTGACACCACTGCACTGGCACCATGAGAACTCATATTCTCAAGGCCAACAGCGATCCCATAAGCTTGGAAAAGCGCGATCAAGACGGTCAGGTAACGCGTATAAGCATTAAGCTTTTTACGCCCCGCCTCCCCTTCTTTCTTCAGCGCATCCATTGACGGAACAGCCGTCGAAAGCAACTGAATAATAATCGAGGCGCTGATGTAAGGCATGATATTCAGTGCGAACACGGTCATACGCCCCAAGGCGCCCCCCGTGAACATATCAAACATGCCCAAAATACCGCCCTGATGCTGGGCCAATAGCTGTCCCATCACCGTCGCATCGACACCAGGAACGGGGATATACGTTCCCAGACGATAAACAACGAGCGCAATCAAGGTGAACCAGATGCGCTTCTTAAGTTCAGTCGCCTTAGCGAAGGAACCCATATTGAGATTGGCGGCAAGCTGCTCTGCTGCGGAAGCCATCCACCTGTCCTTTCACGAAAACAGCGTCGCCGCACATAAGTACGGGACGCTGCTTATCCTGTCACCACCAAGACCACCGTTTTGCCCATATTTCATAAACAAAACGATGATGAAGGTTTAGTGAACTTAGCCTTCAGCCGAAGCGTCCGCTTTCGGCGTTGCAACCTTGACGCTGCCACCGGCCTTCTCAACAGCTGCAACAGCAGCTGCAGAAGCACCAGCAACTTCAATCGTCAGGCTTTGGCTCAGTTCGCCCTTAGCAAGCAGACGTACACCGTCTACCTTACCACTGACGAGGCCAGCCGCACGCAGCGTTGCTTCGTTCACAACCGCAGCGGCATCAAGCTTACCAGCTTCAATCGCCTTAGAAAGTGCGCCCAGGTTCACTGGAGCATATTCTTTACGGAAGATATTCACGAAGCCGCGCTTCGGCATACGACGGTACAGCGGGAGCTGACCACCTTCAAAGCCGTTCAGCGAGACGCCTTCACGCGCCTTCTGACCCTTGACACCACGACCAGAGGTCTTGCCCTTACCAGAGCCGATGCCACGCCCAAGACGCTTCTTGCGGTAGCGTGAACCTTCGTTGTCACGCAGTTCATTCAGGTTCATGTCAGCCCTCCACCTTGATAAGGTGAGCAACCTTGCGGATCATACCACGTACAGCTGGAGTATCTTCCAGTGTACGGGTTGAACCAATGCCGCGCAGACCAAGCCCAACGATCGTTTCAGCTTGACCGGGCTTACGCCCGATTACTGAAGCAATCTGCGTGACCTGAAGAGTTTTGCCTTGCTCAGACATTTGCACCCTCCTCGGTCTGGACTTGCTCGCGCTTACCGAAAAGCTCAGCTGCCTTCTTGCCACGACGCGATGCGACGAGACGTGGGCTGCTGGCTTTTTCAAGCGCTGCAAATGTTGCCTTGATCATGTTGTGCGGGTTCCGCGTACCCAGGCTCTTAGCGACAACGTCGTTAATGCCCAAGCTTTCGAAGACTGCACGCATCGGACCACCAGCGATGATACCGGTACCTGCTTCAGCCGTACGAACCACAACCTTGCCAGCACCGTAGTGACCGAACAGATCGTGATGCAGCGTGCGGCCTTCCTTCATAGGAACGCGGATCATCGTGCGCTTTGCACGTTCCGTAGCCTTACGAATAGCTTCCGGAACTTCACGTGCCTTACCAGCGCCGTAACCGACACGGCCCTTCTGGTCCCCCACAACGACCAGTGCAGCAAAAGCAAAGCGACGACCGCCCTTTACTACCTTTGCAACACGGTTGATCGTTACGAGCTTGTCGACCAGATCGTCGCCCTGCTCACGCTCACGACCACCACGGCCGCCTTCTCTTGGCTCACGTGCCATGTGTGATCCTCCTTAGAACGAGAGCCCGCCCTCGCGGGCAGCCTCGGCCAGGGCCTTGACCCGACCATGATACATATAAGAGCCGCGATCGAACACGACAGTGCTGACGCCTGCTGCCACACCACGTTCTGCGATCAGCTTGCCGATGATGGAAGCCGCACCAACGTCTGCACCAGTCTTGCCAGCTGAGCGGATGTCCTTCTCCAGCGTGGAAGCGCTGGCGAGCGTACGACCCTGCGCATCGTCGATGATCTGCGCGTGAATGTGCTTGCTGGAACGGAAGACCGACAAACGCGGCCGGCCGCCGCTCTTGCGACGAAGCTGGAAGCGCAGCCGCTGACGGCGGCGTTCCTGCAATCCTTGCTGCGATGCCATTATTTCTTCTTACCTTCCTTACGACGCAGAACTTCGGTCTCGTAACGAACGCCCTTGCCCTTGTAAGGCTCTGGACGACGGAAGCTACGGATATCCAGAGCTACCTGACCAACGCGCTGCTTGTCATTGCCTTCGACGACGATAGCCGTCGGACGCGGCGTCGTGATCTTAATTCCAGCAGGAATCGGATACACAACGTCGTGCGAAAAGCCGAGGTTCATCACCAAGTTAGAGCCCTGAACAGCAGCACGGAAACCCGTACCCTGAATTTCAAGAGCCTTGGAGAAGCCCGTTGAAACGCCCTTGATCATGTTGGCAATCAACGCGCGCGTTGTGCCCCACATCGTCCAGTTTTCGCGCGAACGGCGACCAACTGGGGCGACTTCAACAGAGTTCTCGACGACTTTTACGTCGACGTGACGGGAAATTGGCATCGACTGTTCGCCGAGCTTACCCTTCACAGTGATAACGCCATTCGCCAGAGAAACCTGAACGCCTGACGGAACCTCTACCGGATACTTACCTACGCGAGACATGCGATCCTCCTTAGAAGACGCGGCACAGGACCTCGCCACCAACATTGGTAGCGCGGGCCTCGACGTCCGACAGGACGCCACGCGGAGTGGACAGGATCGACACACCAAGACCGGCGTAAACGCGCGGCAGTTCCTTGATCTTCGAATAAACGCGACGGCCCGGCTTAGAGACACGGTGGATCTCTTTAATAACCGGCTGACCTTCAACGTATTTCAGCTCAATGCGAAGCTGAGAAACACCCTTACGGACTTCTTCTGAAGAGAAGCCACGGATGTAGCCTTCACGCTTCAGAGCTTCCAGGACGCTTGCACGCAGCTTTGACGCAGGAGCAACACAGGCCGCATGACGCGCACGCTGCGCGTTGCGGATCCGGGTGAGCATATCACCCAACGGATCAGACAGAGACATTTATTCGCTCCCTTACCAGCTCGACTTAACCATGCCAGGAATCTGACCTGTAGAAGCCAGATCACGCAGAGCAACACGGCAAAGTTCGAACTTGCGATAGTTCGCACGGGGGCGACCCGTCAATTTGCAGCGCAGACGAACGCGGGTTTCCGCACCGTTACGCGGCAACTGTGCCAGCTTCAGCGTCGCTTCAAAGCGGTCTTCGACCGACAAGGAGCGATCCTTGATAATATTTTTCAACGCGGTCCGCTTCGCCTTATCGCGCTTTGCCATAGCAGCACGACGGTTGTTGCGGTTTACCGCTGAGATCTTCGCCATCTCGAATTTTCTCCCGGAACCTGTCAGGCCAATCCCGACGGTTTTCCAATCGACGCCTCTATATAGGAAACCGGCCTCCCAATGGAAGGCCGATTCTCTATTTTTTGGCACGATCGGTCTGAAAAAATGATGCGATCAGCCTTGGAAAGGCAGTTTGAAAGCCTTCAGCAACGCTTTAGCTTCCGCATCAGTCTTCGCCGTGGTCACAAAAATGATGTCCATACCACGTACGGCATCAATCTTGTCGTATTCGATTTCCGGAAAAACGATCTGTTCCTTGATACCCATGGCGAAGTTGCCACGACCATCAAAGCCCTTGTTTGCCGGAAGACCACGGAAGTCACGGATGCGCGGCATCGCGATCGTCACCAGACGATCGAGGAATTCGTACATACGTGCGCGACGCAGGGTCACCTTACAACCAATGGGCAGACCCTCACGGATCTTAAAGCCAGCGATTGCTTTACGTGCCAGCGTCTTCACAGGCTTTTGCCCAGAAATTGCTGTCATTTCAGCAACAGCAGCATCCAGTTTTTTCTGGTCACCAGCTGCTTCACCAACACCCATGTTCAGCACGATTTTCTCGAGCTTAGGCACCTGCATCGGGTTCGCGTAGTTGAACTGCTCAAGCAGTTCTTTCTTCAGAACCGTTTCGTAGTGCTGCTGCAGACGCGGCAGCACGGACGTGTTGTCTGTCATCTTGCGCTCCTCAGCCCTCGATCACTTCGCCGGTTGCCTTAGCAACACGAACCTTGCGACCGTCTTCCAGAACGCGGAAACCAACGCGAGTCGGCTTGCCGCTTTTCGGATCAACCAGCTTGAGGTTGGACAGGTGGATCGGCATTTCACGTTCGATAATGCCGCCTTCGCTCCCCATGCGGTTAGGCTTCGTGTGACGCTTAGCAACCGCTACGCCCCGCACGACAGCTTTTTCAGCTTTCGGCAGAACAGAAAGCACTTCACCGCGAACGCCACGTGACTTGCCAGAGAGTACCAGAACCTGGTCACCCTTTTTAATACGAGCAGCCATTATAGCACCTCCGGAGCCAGCGAGATGATCTTCATGAACTTGCGCGCACGCAGTTCACGAACCACCGGGCCAAAGATACGCGTACCGATTGGCTCTTGCTGCTTATTGATCAGAACAGCAGCGTTCTTATCAAAGCGAATAGCAGAACCATCAGCACGGCGCACTGGGTAAGAGGTGCGAACGATGACGGCTTGATGCACGTCACCCTTCTTCACCTTACCGCGAGGAATTGCTTCCTTGACGGATACGACAATGATGTCGCCGACCGAGGCAGTCTTCCGCTTGGAGCCGCCCAGTACCTTGATGCACTGCACCCGACGTGCGCCGGAGTTATCGGCTACGTCAAGGTTGGTCTCGGGATGAATCATGTGCCTACCCCCTTATGCGCTAACGGTAGAGGCCTGAACCAGGTCCTCTCCGTTACGACCGACGACAGACCATGTCTTGCGCTTGGAGATGGGTGCGCATTCTTCAATGCGAACAACATCGCCGATTTGGCAGACATTGGCTTCATCATGAGCCGCATACTTTTTAGAGCGGCGGATGAACTTCTTATAGAGCGGGTGCATCACACGACGATCAACAAGAACGGTAACCGTCTTGTCCATCTTGTCGCTCGTGACCCGACCTGTCAGGACGCGCCTTGGCATCGTCCGTCTCCTCTCAGGACTCTGCGGCGGACGTTTTTGCGCCCGCACGGTTCTTCGACTGTGTAGCCAACGTCTTGATACGTGCAATCGCACGACGCACGACCTTAACGCGGCTGGTGTTTTCCGACTGCCCCGTGGCAGCCGAGAAACGTTGGTTGATCTGCTCGCGCTTGAGATCGATCAGAAGAGCTTTCAGCTCATCTTCACTCTTCGCCCGCAGATCAGCAGGCTTATATGTGTCGGCCATCTCACGCGTCTCCGATACGCTGAACGAACTTGGTCTTGATCGGGAGCTTTGCAGCGCCCAGGCTCAGAGCCAGACGTGCAACCTCGGGGGGTACACCCTCGATCTCGAACAGGATACGACCCGGCTTGACGCGTGCTGCCCAGTACTCTGGTGAGCCCTTACCGGAGCCCATACGCACTTCTGCCGGCTTTGTCGAGACTGGAAGATCCGGAAAAATGCGAATCCACACACGACCCGCACGCTTCATTGCACGAGTAATGGCTCGACGTGAAGCCTCAATCTGACGCGCCGTGATCCGTTCTGGTTCCAGCGCCTTCAGACCATAAGCTCCGAAGTTCAGTGTTGTTCCGCCTTTCGCGAGGCCGTGGATGCGACCCTTATGCGCCTTACGAAACTTTGTCCGCTTTGGGGAAAGCATGTTGTTAAATCCTCAATGCACCTGCAAGGAGTTACGGGCTTGCGCCCGTACCTCAACGTTGCGGAGCCTGCTCCGCGGCACGACGATCCTGTGCCATTGGGTCATGCGCCAGGATCTCACCCTTGAAGATCCACACTTTCACGCCGCAGGTTCCGTAAGTCGTCATAGCCGAAGCTACACCGTAATCGATGTCTGCACGCAGAGTGTGCAGCGGCACGCGACCTTCACGATACTTTTCATCACGAGCGATTTCTGCACCGCCAAGACGGCCAGAACATGTGATTCGAATACCCTGCGCACCAAGACGCATAGCAGACTGAATCGCACGCTTCATCGCACGACGGAAAGCAACACGACGTTCGAGCTGCTGAGCAATGTTTTCAGCAACCAGCGTTGCGTCGATTTCCGGCTTACGGATTTCAACGATGTTCAACGCCACGTCGGTCTTGGCCATACGGCTGAGCTCCTTGCGGAGCGCATCGATGTCCTGACCCTTCTTGCCGATCACAACGCCCGGACGAGCAGCATAGATCGTAACGCGCGGCTTCTTAGCCGGACGCTCGATAACCACGCGAGACACACCTGCACCTGAAAGCTTACGACGCAGATGCGTACGCAGCTTCAGATCTTCATGGAGCAGACGAGCATAGTCGCCATCTGCATACCAACGGCTGTCCCAAGTACGATTGACGCCGAGCCGAAGCCCGATCGGATTGACCTTATGTCCCATTGATCAGGCTGCCTTCTGCTCTTTGTCGGTTTCCGGTGCTTCCGCACGTTCAGCCACAATGATCTTCAGATGGCTGAAGAACTTTTCGACTCGTGCAGAACGACCACGACCACGCGCATGAAAACGCTTCATGACAATGGACTTGCCAACTTCAGCTGTCTTCACCACCAGACGGTCAACGTCCAGCTGATGGTTGTTCTCAGCGTTAGCAACGGCGCTTTCCAGCGTCTTCTTAACCTGCTGAGCAATGCGACGACGTGAGAACGTCAGTGCTGCAATTGCCTTGTCAGCAGGCTGGTTGCGGATCATTGCCGCAACCAGGTTAAGCTTACGCGGGCTGACGCGGATGTTGCGCGTAATTGCCTGCGCTTCCGTGTCCGCAAGCGTGCGGATATGCTTCGGCTTGCTCATGTTCAGCCCCGCTTCGACTTCTTGTCGGAGCCATGACCGGTATATGTCCGTGTCGGTGAGAATTCACCGAACTTGTGACCAACCATGTTCTCCGTTACCTGCACTGGCAGGAACTTGTGACCATTATAAACGCCGAACGTCAGCCCGACGAACTGCGGCAGAATCGTAGAACGACGTGACCAAATCTTAATCACTTCATTACGACCTGAAGCACGTGATGCTTCAGCTTTGCCGAACAGATACCCGTCAACGAACGGGCCCTTCCAGACGGAACGTGCCATCTCTATGTGCCCCCTCTTACTTACCGCGGTTGCGGCGACGGATAATCAGGCTGTCCGTCTTCTTGTTAACACGCGTCTTGTAACCCTTTGTCGGTACACCCCAAGGTGTAACCGGATGACGACCACCGGAAGAGCGGCCTTCACCACCACCATGTGGGTGATCAACTGGGTTCATGACAACGCCACGGTTGTGTGGACGACGGCCCAACCAACGTGAACGACCGGCTTTACCCATGTGCTGGTTCATGTTGTCGGGGTTAGAAACCGCACCGACAGTTGCCATGCACTCACCACGAACAAGACGCAGTTCACCGGACTGCAGCTTGATCTGGGCGTAACCATTATCCTTACCGACCAACTGAGCATACGTACCAGCTGAACGTGCCAGCTTACCGCCAGCGCCCTGCTTCAGCTCGATGTTATGCACGATCGTACCAACCGGCATAGAGCCCATTGGCATAGCGTTGCCCGGCTTTACGTCTGTGCGGTGACCCGCAACAACACGATCACCAGCCTTAATACGCTGTGGTGCCAGGATGTAAGCCAGTTCACCATCATCATACTTGATGAGTGCGATAAAGGCCGTACGGTTTGGATCGTACTCAAGACGTTCAACCGTTGCCGCAACGTCGAACTTACGACGCTTGAAATCGACATAACGGTAGGACTGCTTGTGCCCGCCGCCACGGAAACGAACTGTCGTACGACCGTGGTTGTTACGGCCGCCAGACTTGGTCTTACCTTCCGTCAGCTGCTTGACCGGCTTGCCCTTCCAGAGCTCGCTACGGTCAATCAGCACGGTGCCGCGTGTGCTCGGCGTCGTGGGATTAAAGTGCTTCAATGCCATGGTAGTGTACCCCGCCTCAGCCCAGCTTTGCGGTCAGGTCAATAGATTGACCTTCTGCGAGCTGAACATAAGCCTTCTTGATGTCGGAACGACGACCGGGACGCCCCTTGACGCGCTTGATCTTGCCCTTCTGGACCAGCGTGCTTACGCCAGAAACCTTTACGTTGAAGAGCTTTTCAACCGCGGCCTTGATCTGTGGCTTCGTCGCCGTCAGCGCGACCTTGAACACAACCTGGTTACGTTCTGAAAGAAGCGTAGCCTTTTCCGTGATCAACGGTGCACGCAATACGTCGTACAGCGCTTCCTGCGAGAGATTCTCAGCAGCTTTGCGAGCATTCATGACGATAGGTAAAGTCATGCCAAGCGCTCCTTCAGCCCCTCAAGACCAGCGCGCGTGATAACCAGCACGTCATGGTTGAGAATGTCATAGACGTTCGCCCCGAGCGTCGGGATGACGTCAATCTTTGGCAGGTTCGCAATTGCACGAGCGAACAGCTCATCAACCGTACCATCCACGAACAGCGCAGAGGTCAGGCCAAGAGCTTGCAGCTTTGCTGCAGCTTCACGCGTCTTGCTTACGCCGTTTGCTGTTTCCAGCACGATCAGCTTGCCATCAGCAGCCTTCTGCGACAGCGCAGAGATCAGGCCAAGACGACGAACCTTTTTAGGCAGGTCATAGCCATGATCACGGACAACCGGACCATGAACAACACCACCCGTACGGAATTGCGGCGCACGCAATGAGCCCTGACGTGCAGAACCCGTACCTTTTTGGCGGTAAGGCTTCTTCGTCGTGCCGGAAATTTCGCCCATACCCTTGGTACGATGCGTGCCTGCACGGCGCTTTGCCAACTGCCAGTGAACAACACGAGCCATAATATCGGCACGTGGTGCTACAGCGAAAATCTCTTCCGGAAGCGTGATTGAACCTGCGCTACCGTTATCGAGGGTCTTGATATCGTACTGCATACCCCTCGTCCTCAACCGGCGGCTGCCACGGATGCTGCCGGGTACGGCGCATCGGCATGGCGAGCCTTCTTGATTGCATCGCGAATCAGCACAACGCTGTCTTTCGCACCTGGAACCGCACCCTTGACCATCAACAGGTTGCGTTCTTCGTCGACAGCCGCGATCTCAAGGTTAAGCGTCGTAACGCGCTCATCACCCATATGACCAGCCATCTTCTTGCCCTTAAAGACCTTACCAGGATCCTGGCGTTGGCCTGTAGAACCGTGAGAACGGTGACTGATGGACACGCCGTGCGTGGCTTCAAGACCTGCGAAGTTGTGACGTTTCATAACGCCCGCAAAGCCTTTACCTTTGCTCTGGCCCGTAACGTCAACTTTCTGCCCAACAACAAAGTGAGCCGCTGACAGCTTGGTACCAGCTTCAAGCACTGCGTCTTCCGCTACGCGGAACTCCACAAGATGCTTTTTCGGCTCAACTTTAGCGCGCGCAAAATGACCACGGTTGGCCTTGGTGACGTTCTTCACCTTTGCGTTGCTCAAGCCAAGCTGAACAGCTGTATAGCCGTCGCGCTCGTTTGTGCGAGCGTCCACCACCTCAACGTTGTCGAGATGAAGGACCGTTACAGGCACATGAGTGCCATCATCCTTAAACAGCCGGGTCATACCCAGCTTCTTTGCAATCAATCCGGTACGCATCGTCTGGACCTTAGAGTTTGATCTCGACATCAACGCCAGCGGCGAGGTCGAGCTTCATGAGGGCGTCCACGGTCTGCGGGGTTGGCTCAACAATGTCGAGCAGCCGGCGGTGAGTCCGAATTTCGAACTGTTCGCGGCTTTTCTTATCCACGTGTGGAGAACGGTTCACCGTGAACCGTTCGATGTGCGTCGGTAGCGGGATCGGACCCCGAACCCGCGCACCCGTACGCTTCGCCGTGTTTACGATTTCTTTCGTACTGTTGTCCAGTACGCGATGATCGTACGCCTTGAGGCGAATGCGGATGTTCTGGTTGTCCATAGTCTTAATTCGTCCAACTCAAAAATTCGGGTGTCGTCCTACTACCGCCATTTTTGAAAGGAACCCCGGCCGGATAATCCGACCGGGGCCCTTCCGCCAACGGCGAGACGCAGGAGATTAGGCGCTAATGGAAGAAACCACGCCTGCACCCACGGTACGGCCACCTTCGCGAATTGCGAAGCGCAGGCCTTCATCCATGGCGATAGGAGCGATCAGCTCCACGTCCATAGCAACGTTGTCGCCCGGCATGACCATTTCGGTGCCTTCCGGAAGCTGAACAACGCCCGTCACGTCAGTCGTACGGAAGTAGAACTGAGGACGGTAATTCGTGAAGAATGGCGTATGACGGCCACCTTCTTCCTTCGTCAGGATGTAAGCTTCAGCCTTGAAGGTCTTATGAGGCGTAATGGAGCCTGGCTTTGCCAGAACTTGACCACGCTCAACGTCCTCACGCTTCGTGCCACGAACCAGTGCGCCGATGTTATCACCAGCTTCACCACGATCGAGCAGCTTACGGAACATTTCAACACCCGTAACGGTCGTCTTCGTCGTGTCCTTAAGACCAACGATTTCAACTTCGTCACCAACGTTGATCACGCCACGCTCAACACGACCCGTTACCACCGTACCACGGCCTGAGATCGAGAACACGTCTTCGATCGGCATCAGGAACGGACGGTCAACCGGACGCTCTGGCTGCGGGATGTACGCATCAACGGCATCCATCAGCTCTTTAACGCGGTCTTCACCGATTGCAACGTCACCGTCTTCGAGAGTTACCAGAGCGGAACCCTTGATGATGGGGATATCGTCGCCAGGGAACTGGTAAGATGACAGAAGTTCACGAACTTCCATTTCGACAAGCTCAAGAAGCTCTTCGTCATCAACTTGGTCAACCTTATTCAGGAAGACTACCAGTGCCGGAACGCCAACTTGACGTGCAAGCAGGATGTGCTCACGCGTTTGCGGCATTGGGCCGTCAGCAGCAGACACCACCAGGATCGCGCCATCCATCTGCGCCGCACCCGTGATCATGTTCTTCACGTAGTCGGCGTGACCAGGACAGTCAACGTGAGCATAGTGACGGTTAGCCGTCTCATACTCAACGTGAGCCGTTGAAATGGTGATACCACGAGCACGCTCTTCCGGAGCCGCGTCGATCATGTCGTACGCGCGGAATTCAGCACCACCAGCTTTTGCCAGCGTCTTGGTGATCGCAGCCGTCAGCGACGTCTTACCATGGTCAACGTGACCAATGGTGCCGATGTTCAGATGCGGCTTATTCCGCTCGAATTTAGCCTTTGCCATCGTCTCTCTCCAAAACCCCACCTTTCCATAAGGCGGGGGTAAGACTGAAAAGTTCTTCCCAGTGAGTGCCTCAGAAAACCAAGACACTGCCGGAAGCCCTTTAGCGGGTTCTGTTTACCAGCGATAGTGGCTGAACGCTTTATTCGCTTCAGCCATACGATGGGTGTCTTCACGCTTCTTTACTGCTGAACCACGATTATTAATCGCATCCATCAGTTCGTTAGACAGACGATCACACATTGTGTTTTCGCCACGCTTACGAGAAGCATCGATAAGCCAGCGGATCGCCAGCGCCTGACGACGTTCTGCACGAACTTCGACAGGAACCTGGTAGGTTGCACCACCGACGCGACGTGAGCGGACTTCAACAGCCGGCTTCACATTATCAAGCGCGGAATGGAACATCGCAACCGGATCAGCAGAAGATCCACCACGGCCGCGCAGAACTTCAAGCGCACCGTAAACGATGCCCTCTGCCGTGGACTTCTTGCCGTCATACATCAGCGCATTCATGAAGCGCGTGATGACAACGTCACCGAATTTTGGATCAGGAAGGATTTCACGCTTTACAGCGCGGTGACGGCGACTCATGCCAAATACCTCTTACTTCGGACGCTTCGCGCCATACAGCGAACGACGCTGACGACGCTTAGCGATACCCTGCGTGTCAAGCACGCCGCGCAGGATGTGATAACGCACACCGGGAAGGTCCTTTACACGACCACCACGGATAAGAACAACGCTATGCTCCTGCAGGTTGTGCCCTTCACCCGGAATATAGCTCACGACCTCATACCCGTTGGTCAGACGCACCTTGGCGACCTTACGCAGAGCGGAGTTCGGCTTTTTCGGAGTAACCGTGTAGACGCGCGTGCAAACGCCACGCTTCTGGGGACAGCCCTGCAGGGCAGGAACCTTGTTCCGCTTTGCGGCCGGCTCACGGCCGTTCGCGATCAACTGGTTGATGGTCGGCATGCGCCCTTCCCAATCCTTGTCTTGCTCCAGACAGAGAGCCAAAACTCCCTGTCTTCACCTATTTCTCACCGACACGCGGGCTACCCGCCTGCCTACTGCTTATCAAGCCACGAAAGTCACTTGATGCGACTTTCACGGCTTAAAAAGTGCCTACGGCCTTAGCAATCATCTCCCGAAGGAGATTAGCGGCACCGCAAGCGATTCTTTTATCTTCGACGGCTTAATTCGCCTCGAGAGGCGGGGGTAGCCGAGGGCGCGGAACCTACAAAAGGTTCCGCACTAAGTCAAGTGTTTCGGCGAAGATTGGACCGATTCTAGCGTAATCGCTAATAAATCAGATCCGAATCCACACCCCCCATTCTCTAAAGAACGGACAAGCAATGCAGCAGATTATTCTGCCGCATCTTCAACTGCAGTCGCCGGTCGTGCGACTCGACGACGGTCTTCGCTCGCTGCAATACCACGGAGACGGTTCATAACGCTACCCGTTCCTGCAGGGATCAGGCGCCCCACAATCACGTTTTCTTTCAGACCGTTCAATGTATCGATCTTACCGGAGGTTGCAGCATCCGTCAGGACACGTGTGGTCTCCTGGAAGGATGCTGCCGAGATGAAGGACTGCGTTTGCAGCGACGCCTTTGTAATACCCTGCAGGACCGGCATAGCGTTCGCAGGAGTATCACCATTTTCGATCAGACGTTGGTTCTCAATCTCGTACTCAATACGATCCACCGTCTCACCAATCAGGTACGTCGAATCACCAGGCTCCAGAATCTCAACCTTCTGCAGCATTTGGCGAACAATCACCTCAATGTGCTTATCGTTGATCTTCACACCTTGCAGTCGATAAACGTCCTGAATTTCGTTCACCAAGTAATCCGACAGCGCCTCAATACCCATAACCTTTAGAATGTCATGCGGCACACGAGGACCATCGACCAGTGGGTCACCCTTCTGGACAAAGTCACCTTCCTGAACGGAAACATGCTTGCCCTTTGGAATCAGGTACTGCGTCTCTTCATCCGTCTCATCGTTTTTCACAATGACACAGCGCTTAGACTTGTAGTCCTTACCAAATTCAATACGCCCATCACCTTCAGCAATGATCGCATGGTCCTTCGGCTTACGTGCTTCAAAGAGTTCAGCCACGCGCGGCAGACCACCGGTAATGTCACGCGTCTTCGAACCTTCACGCGGAATACGCGCCAACACGTCACCCGCATGAACAACAGCGCCATTCTCAACCGAAAGAATCGAGTCTGGTGACAGGAAGTAACGCGCGTCATTGCCGTTTACCAGCTTAACAACGTTACCTGCCTCGTCCTTAAGCTGCAGACGTGGGCGCAAATCTACACCCTTCGCTGCTTGCTTATAGTCAACGACAACCTTCGAGCTCAGGCCCGTCACTTCATCCATACGCTCAACAAGCGTAATTGAATCGATCAGGTCCAGATACTCAACCGTACCCGCACGCTCCGTGATAATTGGGAGGGTGTACGGATCCCACTCAGCCATCTTCTGGCCACGTGCAACCGTCTCACCTTCACCCACCATCAAACGCGCACCGTAAGGCACACGGTAGCGAGCACGCTCAACACCGTTCTCGTCCTTCAGTAGAAGCTCACAGTTACGGGACATAACGACCGGAACTTTTTGTGAGTTCTCGACAACGTTACGATTCTTAATCGTAATCACGCCATCACGAGATGCTTCCACCATGGACTGCTCAGCACCACGCGTCGCCGCACCACCAATATGGAAGGTACGCATGGTCAGCTGCGTGCCCGGCTCACCGATGGACTGCGCGGCAATAACACCTACAGCTTCACCAATGTTGACCGGAGTACCACGCGCCAGATCGCGGCCATAGCAATGACCACAAATACCAACGCGGCTATCACATGTCAGAACCGAACGAATCTCGATGCTTTCAACGCCTGCCTTCTCGATAGCTTCGGCCATAGCTTCATCTACCAGCGCATTGCGTGGCGCTACGACTTCCTGCGTTACAGGGTGCAGAACATCCTTGGAGATCGTACGGCCCAGAATACGCTCAGACAACGAAGCAACAACTTCACCGCTATCCATAACCGCACGAACCGTGAGGCCACGCTCCGTACCACAATCATTTTCAACAATGATGCAGTCTTGAGCAACGTCCACCAGACGACGCGTCAGATAACCAGAGTTAGCTGTCTTCAGAGCAGTGTCAGCAAGGCCCTTACGCGCACCATGGCTTGAGGTGAAGTAATCGAGAACCGACAAACCTTCTTTAAAGTTTGCGATAATCGGTTGCTCAATAATCTCACCTGATGGCTTCACCATCAAACCACGCATACCCGCAAGCTGCTTCATCTGCGCTGGCGACCCACGAGCACCGGAGTGGCTCATCATCCACACAGAGTTCGTCGGCTTACCGATGACTTGCTTGGAAATTTCTTTCAGCATCGCAGCTTGCACTTCATCCGTGCAACGCGACCAAGCATCAACCACCTTATTGTAGCGCTCGCCAGCTGTAATCAGACCATCCTGATACTGCTGTTCGAATTCCTTGACTTCGTCAGCCGTATGCGAAACCAGCGTCGCCTTCTCAGCTGGGATGATCATGTCATCCTTACCGAAGGAAATACCAGCACGCGCAGCGTGACGGAAACCAAGCGCCATCAAACGGTCACAGAAGATCACCGCTTCTTTCTGACCACAATGACGATAAACCGTGTCAATCACGTCAGACACGTTCTTCTTCGTCAATTGCTTATTGATCAAGCTGAATGGGACCAGCGGATGGCGTGGCAGAATCTGTGCAATCAAAGCACGACCCGGCGTCGTCAAGATCGTTTCACGGATCTTATTACCATCAGCATCAACCGTATTCAGACGCAGACGAATCTTATCGTGCAACTGCAACGAGCCCGCCAGCATGGCGCTCTCAATTTCAGACACATCTGAATAAGCCGGTGGCCCTGCCTTAACAACCTTATCCCCTTCGATCACCGGTTCATCCGGCGTCGCACGGTATTCAGGCACTTCAAGGCTCAGATAGTACAGACCCAAGACAATATCCTGAGACGGCACGATAATCGGCTTACCGTTAGCCGGGCTGAGGATGTTGTTGGTGGACATCATCAACACGCGTGCTTCAAGCTGAGCTTCCAGCGACAGCGGCACGTGAACAGCCATTTGGTCACCGTCGAAGTCAGCGTTAAACGCTGTACAGACCAACGGATGCAGCTGAATCGCCTTACCTTCGATCAACGTCGGCTCGAACGCCTGGATGCCCAAACGGTGAAGCGTCGGTGCACGGTTCAGCATCACGGGATGTTCGCGGATAACCTCTTCAAGGATATCCCAGACTTCCGGACGCTCTTTCTCAACCATACGCTTTGCAGCTTTAATGGTTGTCGCGTGACCATACTTCTCAAGCTTGGAGTAGATGAACGGCTTGAAGAGCTCCAGCGCCATCTTCTTCGGAAGACCGCACTGATGCAGCTTCAGCTCTGGGCCCACCACGATGACCGAACGGCCAGAATAGTCAACACGCTTACCGAGAAGGTTTTGACGGAAACGGCCCTGCTTACCCTTCAGCATATCTGAAAGAGACTTCAGAGGGCGTTTATTCGCACCCGTAATCGCACGACCACGACGACCGTTATCGAACAGCGCATCAACAGCTTCCTGCAACATACGCTTTTCGTTACGGACAATAATATCCGGTGCACGAAGTTCGATCAGACGCTTCAAACGGTTATTACGGTTGATAACGCGGCGGTACAGATCGTTCAGATCAGACGTTGCAAAACGACCACCATCCAGCGGTACTAGCGGACGCAGTTCCGGCGGGATCACTGGAACGATGTCCATGATCATCCAATCCGGGCGTGAACCACTCTCAACGAAGGATTCAACCAGCTTCAGACGCTTAACCAGCTTCTTACGAGCAGCTTCAGACGTTGCCTTACGCAACTTCTTACGCATCATCGTCTTTTCGGAGTCGCCTTCCATGACTTCTGCGTCATAGTCGAACGGATCCGGACGACCCTGCTCCTGAGCTGCGAGGCTTAGTGCGCGCTCTTCATCATTCGGGATACCCCAGTCATAGCTGGAAAGAGCCTTCTTGATGGCTTCCGCACCGATCCCAACTTCAATACCCGCATCTGGGTATTCGTCGAGCAGATCTTCACAGCGAATTTCGTCCAGAAGATACTGGTCACGCTTCTTACCGTGCTTATAGGACTCGATCTGATCAGAATCACAGACGCCCTTATCCAGCACCAAAAAGCGCTCGAAATACAGAACGGGCTCAACGTCCTTCAGCGGCAGATCCAGCATTGTAGCAATGCGGCTCGGCAAGGACTTCAGGAACCAGATATGCGCAACAGGTGAGGCCAACTCAATATGGCCCATACGCTCACGACGAACCTTCGCCAGCGTAACCTCAACACCGCACTTCTCACAGACGATGCCGCGGAACTTCATCCGCTTATACTTACCGCACAAGCATTCGTAGTCCTTAATAGGACCAAAAATACGCGCACAGAACAGACCATCCCGCTCTGGCTTAAATGTACGGTAGTTGATCGTCTCTGGCTTTTTAATCTCACCAAAAGACCAAGAGCGGATCTGCTCGCTCGAAGCGAGCTGGATCTTGATGTGATCAAAGGTCAAGGACTGGCCGGTCTGACCGAGAATCTTCATGAGTTCGTTCATGCGCCGAAACCCCAATCTGCGCCGCGGTTTCCCGCGGACAGGTCAAAATTGTATCGTGAAGTGAAGCTACGAAGCACGGATCAGGATTCCCCCTGCTCCAGCTCGACATTCAAGCCGAGCGACTTCAGTTCCTTGATCAGAACGTTGAAGCTCTCCGGGATACCCGCTTCGAAGTCATCTTGCTCACGCACGATAGCTTCATAAACCTTGGTACGACCAGAAACGTCATCCGACTTCACCGTTAGCATTTCTTGCAAGGTGTAAGCCGCACCGTATGCTTCCAGTGCCCAGACCTCCATCTCACCAAAACGCTGCCCACCGAACTGCGCCTTACCACCCAGCGGCTGCTGCGTAACAAGCGAGTATGGACCGATCGAACGTGCGTGGATTTTATCGTCCACAAGGTGATGCAGCTTCAACATATAGATGTAGCCAACCGTCGTCTTACGCTCGAACGGCTCACCTGTACGACCATCAATCAGCTGAGACTGACCGGATGTATCCACACCAGCTTTTGCCAGCATGTCTTCAATATCCGGAATGGACGCACCGTCGAAGACTGGCGTTGCGATTGGCAAGCCCTTGCGAAGGTTATTCGCGAGTTCAACCAACTGCTCATTCGGAAGCGTAGCGACATCCTGCTCGAAAACAGCATCGCCATAAACTTCACGCAGACGATCCAACAGATCTTGCTTACGCTCACCCGTACGCTGATATTCATCGACCATTTCGCCGATGCTGGCGCCGATATTCGCACAAGCCCAACCCAGATGGGTTTCAAGGATCTGCCCGATATTCATTCGTGACGGCACGCCGAGCGGGTTCAGAACGATATCGACCGCCTGACCGTTCTCCAAGAATGGCATGTCTTCCACAGGAACAACGCGGGATACAACACCCTTATTCCCGTGACGACCCGCCATCTTATCACCTGGCTGAAGCTTACGCTTCACAGCAACGAAGACCTTAACCATCTTCATTACGCCCGGTGGCAGCTCATCACCACGCTGCAGCTTCTCAACCTTGTTGTCGAAGCGTGCATTGATACGACGAACCGCTTCATCGAACTCAGCGCGCAGCGTTTCCAACTCCGCCGTAACTTCGTCAGAAGATACAACGATGTTACGCCACGTCACCTTCTGGTGTTCGTCAAGCAGTTCAGCCGTAATCGGCGTACCCGTACGGATACCCTTGAAGCCAGAACCTGCCGTTTGACCGACCAGACGCTCACGCAGACGGTTATAGAAGCTACGCTCCTGAATGCCGCGTTCGTCGTCACGGTCCTTCGTCAAACGCTCAATTTCAGAGCGTTCGATTGCCATCGCACGTTCGTCTTTATCCACGCCACGACGCGAGAAGACGCGCACGTCAACAATGGTACCACTCGTTCCAGGCGGCAACTTCAGAGACGTATCACGAACATCCGAAGCCTTTTCACCGAAGATAGCGCGCAGAAGCTTCTCTTCTGGCGTCATCGGGCTTTCACCCTTCGGCGTTACCTTACCGACCAGAATATCACCCGGATTAACTTCTGCCCCGACATAGACGATACCCGCCTCGTCGAGGTTACGCAGAGCTTCTTCACCGACATTCGGAATGTCACGCGTGATTTCTTCTTGGCCAAGCTTGGTATCACGAGCCATGACCTCAAATTCCTCGATATGGATCGAGGTAAAGACGTCATCACGCGCGATGCGCTCGGAAATGAGGATGGAATCCTCAAAGTTGTAACCGTTCCATGGCATAAACGCGACGAGCACGTTACGGCCAAGTGCCAGATCACCCAGATCAGTAGACGGACCATCAGCGATAATATCGCCAGCATGAACCGTGTCACCAACCTTCACCAATGGACGTTGGTTAATGCAGGTGGACTGGTTAGAGCGCATGTACTTACGCAGACGATAGATATCAACGCCCTGCGTTGAACCTGCATCATCCGTCACGCGAACAACGATACGCGCACCATCGATTTGATCAATGACACCCTTACGCTTCGCAACGATCGTCGCACCGGAATCGCGCGCCACAGCGGATTCCATGCCCGTACCAACCAGCGGTGCATCTGCACGTACCAGCGGCACAGCTTGACGTTGCATGTTCGCGCCCATCAGTGCACGGTTCGCGTCATCGTTCTCAAGGAACGGAATCAGCGCAGCAGCGACAGACACCAACTGCTTCGGCGAAACGTCACAAGCGGTCACTTGCTCCGGCGGAACCACACGGAAGTCACCAGACTTACGAACGGAAACCAGTTCATCCGTCAGTTGACCATCAGCATCCTGCTTTGCATCAGCCTGAGCAACGACCAGCTTCTCTTCCTGCATCGCAGAAAGATACTTCCAGCCGTCCTGCAGAACACCGTCCTTAACCAGACGGTAAGGTGTTTCGATGAAGCCGTATTTATTCACCTTCGCGTAGGTCGAAAGTGAGTTAATCAGACCAATGTTCGGGCCTTCAGGCGTTTCGATTGGGCAGATACGACCATAATGCGTTGGATGAACGTCACGAACTTCAAAGCCTGCGCGTTCACGTGTCAAACCACCCGGACCAAGCGCTGAAAGACGACGCTTATGCGTCACTTCAGAGAGTGGGTTGGTTTGATCCATGAACTGGCTAAGCTGTGACGAACCGAAGAACTCACGCACGGCAGCAGCAGCAGGCTTAGCATTGATCAAGTCATGCGGCATGACCGTATCAATGTCGACAGAGCCCATACGCTCACGGATAGCGCGCTCCATACGGAGCAGACCAACGCGATACTGGTTTTCCATCAATTCGCCCACTGAACGAACACGACGGTTACCCAAGTTATCAATATCGTCGATCTGACCACGACCATCCTTCAGGTCGCACATGATCTTAATCGTGCGCAGGATGTCTTCTTTACGCAGAACACGCAGCGTGTCCGGCGTTTCAACATCCAGACGCATGTTCATCTTCACACGACCAACTGATGACAGGTCATAGCGGTCATTAGCAAAGAACAGGCCATGGAACATGGCTTCTGCCGTTTCCTTGGTCGGCGGCTCACCCGGACGCATGACGCGGTAGATATCAATCAGCGCTTCATCACGGCTCGTGTTCTTATCAGCAGCCAGTGTGTTCCGGATCCATGGACCATGCGAACCGTCAACAGCCAGCGTCGGCAGTTCCGTGATCCCCTGCTCTTCCAGCGCTGCCAGACGGTCTTCCGTCAGCTCATCGCCGGCTTCGCCGTAGATTTCACCCGTATTCTCATTCACTAAGTCATACGCAAGGAAGCGGCCGAGCACATCCAAACGACCAACCTGCACAACGCGGGTTTTCTCAGCGATCTTACGCACCATACGGCCCGTCAGCTTCGCATCAGCTTCAGCGACGACTTCACCCGTATCGGCATCCACCAACGGGCTCAGCAACTTCAAGCCACGGAATGCTTCTGGCTCGAACGGACGCGCCCAAGAATCACCCTGACGGGTGAACGGCACCATTCCGTAGAAGTAGTTCAGGATTTCATCCTGATCCATACCCGCGATGTCGAGCGAATCAACATCACCGCCTTCAGCTTCTTTTGCTGCGCGCTGTGCGATATAATTCTCACCTGCCAGCGCATAAAGCAACGTGGTGACAGGCAGCTTACGCTTACGATCAATACGAACGTAAATCAGGTCCTTAGCATCGAACTCAAAGTCGAGCCATGAACCACGGTAAGGGATCACACGTGCTGCGAAAAGATATTTACCAGAAGAATGCGTCTTACCCTTGTCGTGATCAAAGAACACGCCCGGGCTACGATGCATTTGAGACACAATGACACGCTCTGTGCCATTGATGATGAAGGTACCATTATCGGTCATGAGCGGCATATCGCCCATGTAAACCGGCTGCTCCTTCAAATCATGAATGGAGCGTGACCCTGTATCTTCATCGATATCCCACGTCGTCAGACGCAGGATCACCTTCAACGGAGCTGCAAATGTCAGGCCACGTTGAATACATTCTTCGACGTCGTATTTCGGCTCTTCGAATTCGTAGGAAACGAAATCCAGACGTCCACGGCCCGCAAAATCGTTGATCGGGAAGACCGAACGGAACACTTCTTGAAGCCCGGCTTCTTGCCGCGCGTCAGGACTCACGTTCATCTGCAGGAACGCTTCATACGAAGCGCGCTGCACATCGATCAGATTGGGCATCGGCGCGATTTCGGGGATACGCCCGAAACTTTTGCGGATCCTCTTGCGTCCCGTGAACGATTTGGCGATCGCGTTCATCTATTATTGCCCTCTGCACCAGACCTTCGGGGCGCCCGGATAGAAGTCAGGAAAACCCACTTCCCTGACGGGCGACCGGAACGACCGGACCAAACTGGTTATCATTAACGTGGCGAGTCGCGCACTATACGCGAAATTTTCGCCAACGGCAAATCGGGCGGGAACCGTATACGATTCCCGCCCCGTCCGTCTGCTTTCGCAGAAATCGCTCCCCCAAGAGGAGAGCGATCCAGTCGAGTTAATTACTTAACTTCGACCTTTGCACCAGCTGCTTCAAGAGCGGCCTTGATCTTTTCAGCTTCGTCCTTAGACGCGCCTTCCTTAACGGTCTTCGGTGCGCCTTCAACCAGGTCCTTAGCTTCCTTCAGACCCAGACCCGTGATGCCACGGATTTCCTTAATGACGTTGATCTTCTTGTCACCAGCAGATGCCAAGATAACGTCAAATTCGGTCTTTTCTTCAACAGCAGCAGCAGCAGCAGCCGGAGCAGCAGCAGCAGCAACTGGAGCAGCAGCAGAAACGCCCCACTTCTCTTCGAGAAGCTTGGACAGTTCAGCAGCTTCGAGAACGGTCAGAGCTGACAGCTCTTCAACAATCTTTGCCAGGTCGGCCATGGTTTTCTTCCTGTGTAATGCACTAGTGTCGTGGTAAAGGACCTACGCCGCAGCGTAAATCCAACTCTTAGGCGGCTTCCGTGTCGCCGGTCTCGGCATAGGCGCCAAGAACGCGAGCAAGCTGGCCAGCCGGCGCTTGAGTGATACCTGCGATACGCGTAGCTGGCGTTTGGATCATACCAACCAGCTTTGCACGCAGCTCATCAAGCGACGGCAGTTCGGCAAGAGCCTTGACCCCATTGACGTCCAGCGTCTGGGAGCCGAGAGCGCCACCGAGCACTACCAACTTTTCGTTCTTCTTGGCGAACTCGACGATAACCTTAGCCACTGCTACTGGATCTTCAGACCACGCAAGCGCAGTCGGACCCTTCAGCAGAGGTACGATACCGTCGAATTGGGTCCCATCCAGAGCGCGGCTGGCCAGCCGGTTCTTCGCAACCTTATATGTCGCCCCTACAGCCCGAATCTGGCGACGCAATTCCGTCACATCAGCAACCGTCAAACCCTTATTCTGGGTGACGACTACCATTGACGTGCTTGCGAACACCTCGGCGAGGAACGAGACAAAGGCCCGTTTTTCCGTGCGGTCCAAAACCAGTCTCCTCGTCAGTCTGATCGAAATCAGACCCGGTTACCCATGGAGTAGCCCCACTTAAAAGCAAAACTACTCCGCTCGCCTGTCCAGCCAAGAGCGTTCCAAGTGCATTGCAGCCTAAACTACATAAGACACTGACGCCCCATCTGACGCTCGCGGCTTCAAGCCCTTTAGGACACCTCGCTTAAGCAAAGTATCACGCGCGATCTTGGACAGGTTGGGAAGCAACACCCGAAAGCATCGCCCCCTACGCCACCACACCGAAGTGCGGCGTCATTCTAAACCGAGGGAGAAAAACCCCCTCGGCAAACTCAAGCGAAAATTACGCCTGGAAGCTGGAAACGTCCACACGGACGCCCGGACCCATCGTAGAAGACAGAGCAGCCTTCTTCAGGTAGGTACCCTTCGCACCAGTTGGACGTGCCTTTTGAACAGCGTCAACCAGAGCGTTGATGTTCTCAACCAGCTTTGCTTCGTCGAAAGAAGCCTTACCAACACCAGCATGGATAATACCAGCTTTTTCAGCGCGGTATTCAACCTGACCGGACTTAGCAGCCGTGATAGCACCCTTAACATCCATCGTTACCGTACCGAGACGTGGGTTCGGCATCAGGCCACGTGGACCAAGGATCTTACCAAGACGACCAACCAGAGCCATCATGTCAGGCGTCGCAATGCAGCGATCGAATGCAATTTCACCAGCTTGAATCTTTTCAGCCAGATCTTCTGCACCAACAACTTCTGCGCCAGCAGCCAAAGCTTCTTCAGCCTTAGCACCACGCGCAAACACACCAACGCGCAGTGTCTTACCCGTGCCATGCGGCAAGGAGATCAGACCGCGAACCATTTGGTCCGCGTGACGCGGGTCAATACCAAGGTTCAAAGAAACTTCGATCGTTTCGTCGAACTTTGCCTTTGCATTACCCTTAACCAAAGCAACCGCTTCAGAAAGTGCATAAGGCTTGTTACGCTCAACAGTAGCTTGAGCAGCCGTCAGACGCTTGTTCTTCGCCATGATATCAGCCCTCCACCACATCGAGACCGATTGACTTAGCAGAACCCGCAAGCATGCGAACTGCACCATCAATGTCGTTAGCGTTCATGTCCTTGAACTTCGTCTCAGCGATTTCACGCAATTGAGCCGTCGTTACGGAACCAACTGAAGCAGCCTTACCAACCGTCTGGCTACCCTTAGAAATCTTTGCAGCTTTCAAAAGGAAGTAGGTGTTTGGCGGCGTCTTCGTGATGAAGCTGAACGTACGGTCTGCATACGCGGTGATAACCACCGGGATTGGCATACCTGGCTCAAGACCTTGCGTCTTCGCGTTGAACTCTTTGCAGAACTGCATGATGTTCAGACCGCGTTGACCCAGTGCTGGACCGACTGGTGGTGACGGATTAGCTTTACCCGCCGGGATCTGCAGCTTGATGTAGCCAACAACTTTTTTGGCCATATCCGGGACTCCCCTAATATTGCGTTCCCGAACCGCGGTGGTACGGAGTCGCTTAACGCAACTCCTCCCGCGTTCGAATTGAGGGGGTCCCCTAGACTATATTACCCTAGTGGGTCAACCCCCTTAGATCATTCTGTTGAGGTGTATCATGATTTTCCACACCACCAACAGCTTTAGGTGTCCGCAAGTTGTTATATTGCAGCACACCAAATGGGTTAATTTGTCCCATCTTTGGCAAAGAATCTGCCTGCCAACCACCACCAAGCGCCCGCATCAAACGAACACTCGCCTGAACCTGAGCCGTCTGCACACGGACTAGTGACAAACGCGCCTGCAAAGCATCTTGCTGAGCGACCAAGGCATCAAGATAGTTCGACAAACCACCCGTATAGAGTGACATGGTCATATGTTGAGTGCGTAACGCCGCATCAACAGCCTTTCCTTCTTGCTCTTGCGCCGTACGATATTGCACCGTCTGGGTCAGACCATTCTCCACATCCCCAAATGCAGACAACACCGTAGAACGATATTCATCTACACTCTGGCGATACTGAGACCATGCCCGCTGCAACGCAGCCCGACGTAAACCACCCGTAAAGGCTGGTTCAACAGCCTGCACCGCAATGCGCCAAAACGCATTTGAGATACCACCAAGGTCGAACCCGGCATTCTCAAAACCACCGCTCGCACTAATAGAGATATCCGGATAAAAAGCAGCCCGGGACACACCAATAGCCCGTGAGGCAGCGGCCATCCGGCGTTCAGCCGCAGCAATATCTGGCCGCCTCTGAAGCAATGTTGAAGGCACACCCGCATT
Source organism: Neokomagataea thailandica NBRC 106555 (assembly GCF_001598495.1). Taxonomy (GTDB): domain Bacteria; phylum Pseudomonadota; class Alphaproteobacteria; order Acetobacterales; family Acetobacteraceae; genus Gluconobacter; species Gluconobacter thailandicus_A. Next base: position 58,110 of record NZ_BCZB01000008.1, on the reverse strand, counting down.
AATCGGCACAACACCAAAATGCAGCCGTACATCATTCACCGGCGCAATATGAAACGCTGCAGGCGCTGTGTTCAACAACACCGCCATTGCATTCTCAATCACTTGCCGTTGCGCCACAATCCGCGACTGAGACGACATCGCAGAATAAAGCTGGTTTTCAGCACGAGAGACATCGAGCCCCGCGCCAATAGCGCCTTCTTGACGCAAGCGTGTAATTTCTACTGCCGTCTGGAAATACCGAATGGAGTCACTATACACTTCATTCTGCGCATCGAGACCGCGTAAAGTCACGTAATCACTGGCGAGCTCTGCCTCTAGGCTGAGCTTGGCCTGCGCGTAATCAGCTGCTGTCGCCTGTGCGAGGTTCTTTTCCATCCGCGTTGAGTTACGGATCTTACTCCAAAAATCCGGCTCCCACGTAGCAGCACCGCTATAAGCCTCATTCGATTCATAAGCGAATGAGGAACTCTCCCGGTTATTAAACAAGCGGCCCAGAGACCCCTTGTTATCACTCATATGCCCACTACCCACAAGTTGCGGATAAAGCTGACTTTCCGCCTCACGCGCCATATCACGTGCTTGCGTAAATGACTCAGCTGCGGCTTGCAGGTCCGGGTTAACGTTCAGCATCCGTTCTTCAAGGCCATTCAAAATGGGATCATGGAAAACTGACCACCAATTTCCGGGCAATGTTGAATCGGCTGGCCGTGCATCCACCATAATGCCTTTGCCATGCCACCCATCTGGGTACAGAAAAGTTTGCGGTTGGTATTGCGGAGCCAAGTCACACGCACTTAACCCCAAGGTCAGAGCCGCAGCCAATGAAATACCGCGTGCCCCATACTTATCACGCCAAAAGCGCGCCTCTTTTACCTTGCGCATCACCGGCTACTCGCCTCTGCTGGGTTCGCATCATGCTCACGCTCTGCCCGGTGGTCTTCTTCAATTTGCGCCTTTGTCGGCGCGTTATAACCCGGCGTAGAGTTCACAACGCGGACCTGATCGCCCTCAAGCATATCCGCGGTTGGGTTCGCCACGATCTGGTCATGCGCTGAAATACCGCTCAACACCTGTACCGTCGTACCGAAATTCGTACCTACCGTTACAGACATCAGATGAATATGCCCATCGACCACTTTCGCCACTTGCATACCCTGCGCCCGAAATAGCAAAGCACTTTCTGGCACAATCAAGATATTGGGGTCACCTGGTGCTGTAATATGCGCCGTTGCGTAGGAATTCGGCCACAGTAAATTCTCATCATTGCCAATGCTGAGTTCCGTCGTCACCGTACGCGTTGCGGCATTAAACGCATTCGCTGATGCAAGATACGTCGCTAAGAAATGACGGCCAGGATATTGCGGTACGGTCAGCTGCGCCGTAATTTTGGGCGAGATAACACTCGCAAAATCCTGCGGCACGGACACGAACACACGCATACGGTGCGTATCCGCCACCGAGAATAGTTCGGACGCTGCACCGCGTGAGTTCACATTACCACCGCCAGCATTCACGTAGTCCCCCACATTGACCAAGCGTGATGTTACGATCCCATCAAACGGCGCAACAATCCGCTTAAAGTCTTCCAGTGCTTGGAAACGATCCACGTCATGCTCTGCGGCTTCCAATTCCGCTTTCTGCGCGGCAGCATTGGCGGCCTGAACGTCCACTTCCTGGCGTGAGACAGCCTGCGTATTTTTCAGTGCGGTCCAACGATTGGTCGTAATAACGGCTAGTTTATAACGGGCCAAGACCACATTATAATGCGCTTTCGCAGCCGCATATTGCGCATCAATACTCGGAGTATTGATCTCAGCCAGCAAGTCCCCCTGCTTCACATGTGCGCCATAATCTTTGTACCACATTTTCACATAGCCAGAGACCTGAGCATAAATCGGCGCTTCATACCAAGCTGCCAAGTTTGCTGGGAGATCAACCTCACGGGTTTTCGGCCCGGCTTGCGGCATAATCAACGATACCGGCGGAGCTGAGACTTCCTCCGTCTCACGCGCCACATTCGCGTGATCGGCCATGCGCCCAAGAATACCCCAAATCGCGATGACCAGAGCGATCAAGACGACAATGACAAAAATGAGCTTTCCTCGTGGCCCGAACACGCCTGAGCCTTGTTGCGTAGACTGGTTCACGCGTGATCTCCTTCCGGCGCGGTCGGCCGTTTGTAATGTAGTAGAGCAAAAACACAGGGGACAAACAGCAAGGTGGCGATAGTCGCGACCAACAGACCACCAATCACGGCTTTACCCAACGGAGCATTATCAGAGTTACTAATCGACATCGGGATCATCCCGATCATCATAGCAAGAGCCGTCATCATCACAGGGCGAATACGCTCATACCCAGCTTCCAAAGCTGCCTTAAGCGGATCACCATGCTTATCCAACTGCTCACGCGCAAAGGACACGACCAAGATGGCGTTCGCCGTCGCGGTCCCCATGCACATAATCGCACCCGTCAAAGCCGGAACGGACATTGCCGTATGCGTTAAGAAGAGCGACCAAGCAATTCCCCCCAACGCCCCCGGCAAGGCCGTGATAATAACAAACGGGTCAAGCCATGACTGAAAGTTTACAACAATAATCAGATAAACCAATGCAATAGAGAGCGCCAAACCTGTCAGCAACTGCACATACGCATCATTCATTGTCACCGCTTGGCCACGTACAACCATGGTCGCTCCATGCGGCAAATACTTACGCTCTTCTGCCACAACACGATCAACCCCGCGTGACAGACTACCCAAATCCACACCTTCAGGCGCTGCATAAATATCAACCACCGGCATGATGTTATAATGCGCAACTTCAGCAGGCGTGCCCGATTGTACAATATCCGACAAAGCCCCCAAAAGCTGCGGGGTTTGGTTCAATGGATTACCATCCCCTTTATCAATCGGCACAATCTCCAGTTCATTCAAGGTCTGCAGATAATTCGCAGGTGTTTGGACATCAATGAGCTGTGACGTACCCTGTGAGTTCAGATAGTATGTCTGCCCAACCTGCGCACTGCCCGAGAGCGTGACCAAGGCATTCAGCGCAACATCGCGCTGCGTAATCCCTGTCCCCAAAGCAAAACTACGGCGGTTATTAACCAAGAGCGTCGGCTGCGTCATTGGCTCTTGAACCGACACATCCGTAATACCCGGAACATGCCTTAACTTCTGCGCCACCTGCGTTGCGAACGTGAAGTTTTTTTGCAAATCACGCCCGACAATCTGCACATCAATCGGTGATGGCAACCCGAAGTTCAGGATCTTCGCCGTCAAATCACCCGGTTGGAACGTAAAGATCGTTCCCGGGAACGCATCACTCAAACCACGACGCAAGGTCTGCCTATATTCGGAAATCGGACTTTCATCATTCCGCAATTGCAGTGTGATATCACAATCCTGCGCCCCGGTTGTTGGGGATGGTACCATCGCTTGGTTCAACTGACTAAAGGGCAAACCACAATTATTCACAACGTTAACAATCTGCCCTGGCAAGAGACGGTGCATACGCTGCTCAACCAAGCCTGCGATTTTGCCGGTTTCTTCAATACGCGTACCAATCGGGGCACGCATATGCATCTGAATCGTTCCAGACTTAATTTCTGGGAAGAAATCCTGCCCAACAAAGAAGAGCAGACCAAGCGACGCCAAGGCCGCAAAAAGAAACAGCGCGACAAAACGACCACGAATTTGGATCAAGCCAGCCAAAAGCCCTTGATACGCCTCTCGGAACGCCATGAAGCGTCGTTCAAATCCACGCTGGAAACGTCCAAAAAAACCCGGCTTACGGTGCGCATGCTCAGGATCACGATGAGCAGCTACTTGTGCAGGCAAAAGCCAATTCGCCATCGTTGGCACAAGAGTTCGTGACAAAATAAACGAGGCTATCATCGCAAAGATGATCGCTTCAGCCATCGGCATGAACAGCCAGCCAGAAATGCCGGTCAGCTCAAACAACGGCAACCACACGATACAAATACAAGTCGTCGAAACGAAGGTTGGAATGACAATCTGATTAGCCGCGTCAATAATCGCGTCTTCCAGCTCTTTTCCGGTATCCAAATGCGCGTCGATGTTTTCGATCATCACCGTCGCATCATCCACAAGGATACCGACAGCCAAAGCCAAACCACCCAGCGTCATCACATTGATCGACTGCCCCGCGATGCTCAACCCAATAATCGAGCATAACATGGCCAAGGGAATTGACGTGGCCACAATCACCGTGGAGCGCCATGACCCCAAGAACAGAAGCACCGTCAAGCTGGTTAAGATAGCAGCCGTAACCATCTCACGCAGAACGTCAAAAACGGAATCCTTCACGAAGCCGGAAGCATCCGTCAAAATGTTCATGCTCGTCCCTGCGGGTAGGGTAGACAGAACCTGTGGCAAAAGCTTTTTCACACCACTTACGACAGACAGGGTCGACGCATCACCACTTTTGAGAATGACGATCAAAACCGACTGATGCCCCTTCACCAGCACTGCATTAATCTGTGGCGGTCCACCCCGGTGCACCCACGCCACATCACGCAAATAGATCACCGAATTCCCGACCTGCTTAATCGGCATACGGTTAAAGCTGGACAGATCAATCGGCGCTGAGTTGGTTTTCACCATCCAGTCAAAACCGCCGACCTTCTGGTCACCAGCAGGTAAGACGATGTTTTGACGGTTCAGCGCATTCGCCACATCTTCAGGCGATAAACGGTGAGCCAACAGCTTTACCGGATCAATATCGACCATGATATCTGGCGCCAAACCACCATACGGGTTTGGAATGGCGGCACCGGGTACAGACACAAGTTCAGGCCGGATCAAGTTGGACGCCATGTTGTAAATTTCCGAGCCTGACATGCTCGGATTATTCACTTGTAGCGTCAAAACCGGGACTGAAGAGGCATCCAACGCCAGAATAAGCGGGGGCGTTGCACCTGTCGGCATTTGCTTAATAACCGTCTGCGAAACGGAAGTAATTTGCGTCTGCGCAACGGCTGTATCTGTTCCCGGCTGGAAAAAGACACGAACAATACCACGACCGTAATATGAGGAGCTTTCAATATGCTCAATGTTACTCACGGTCGCCGTGAGCGAACGCTCATAATAATAGACCATACGGCCGGACATATCTTCGGGCATCAAACCCGTATACGCCCATACAATAGCAACAATTGGGATTTTAATCGAAGGGAAAACGTCTGTCGGCGTTGCAATAATAGCCTTGACGCCGAAGATCAAAATCATGATCGACAAGACGACAAAGGTATAGGGCCGCTTTAGCGCGGTAACAACAATCGCGTTCATACGGCTTTAACCTTCCATAGACCAAACTGGGAGCAGATCCCTTTAGATTGGCCTAAGGCGAACATCTCGTCATTCATGATCCGTCTCAACGGGCTCTCCTTACACAAGCCCCTCAGACATATCGTAAGAACACGATGCGACAAGCAAAATTGAATTTAGTTCTTTGCCAAACCCCTAATTTCACGAAAATATCACGTCACTTATGTGCCATTCTCCATGCCATTCTCCGCAGCAGCAGCCTCAAAGACCAGAGTAAAGACGGACCCCGGATAATGATGACCTTCCTGATAAGCCTCAATTGTCAGAGTCGCACCGTGAAGATCCAAAATAGCGGAAACAAGACTTAACCCCAGACCGCTCCCCGGAATATGCCGGCTCTTGTCAGAACGGTAAAAGCGCCCCAAGACTGCGCCGCGTTCCTGCTCAGGAATACCAATACCCGTATCAAAAACTTGTACCGATATTTTATGATCCGCTTGTCGCTCAACGCGCAGCCCAACCTCGCCGCCTTCTGGGGTGAATTTAATGGCATTATCCACCAAATTTGCCAAAACCTCACTCAAAAGGTCCGCGTCCCCATAGAGAAGAGCTTTTGATGTCAGGCCGTCCTGATGCAACGCAATGCCCTGTGTCTCCGCAATGGGCTCATATAAGTCCACAATACCTGCAACGACCTCCGTTAAGTCCGTCATCGCAAAGCCCGCGCGCCGCCGGCCATTCTCAAGCTCCCCGATACGCAAAAGAGCGGTAATAATCGAAAAACATTGATCGAGATCCTGCGTTGCACGCTGAATCACCGCATTTAAATGCTCCACATCCTCCGATCCTGTCACGCGCTCTAAGGACGCCCTAACGCGGGCTAAAGGCGTCCGCAAATCATGTGCAATGTCATTCCCGACATCTCGGATCTCATCCAGAAGGTGCTCCAAACGATCCAACATCCGGTTTACAGCACTGGCGAGACGCTCAATATCATCCCGCTCCCGCCCTACCGGAAGGCGCTCTTGCAAATCCCCGCCCATAATCCGCACAATCGCTTCGCGCATTTCCTTCACACGCGCCAAAGCACGATGGCTCAAGAAAATACCCGCCAATAATGCAAATAAAACAATCGGGATAACCGACATAAGCGCCGATCGCTTGGTGATATAGCGTAGCTCATCCGCCATATGCATTGAGCGGGCTAATACTAGAACACGCCCATCCGAATGTCCGTCCCGATCTGGCACACGCACCGCCATAAAGCGCATCTCAAACGGACGATCCTTACGTGGCACAACCCAGAGACGCTGCGCTTCAGGTGAAACCTCCAAGCCCTCCGGCCATGTATGAATATCACCCACAATAGGCTGATGCATCAGATCAAACAGCGCAGCACCGTTCAAAATAACGCGAAGATCCGTCTTCGTACGGTCACGAACAGCATCTTCTAGCTCTTCTGGTGTTTCTTGCACCAGAAGAGCCGCTTCACGCTTTAAAAAATCTGTAGAGCGGGCGCGCTCATAATTCGTCATTTGCCCGTAAACGAGCATAAACTGGAGCAAAACGCCCGCGATAATGGCGACGACAAAGGCCAGCGTCAGCCGGAACGTCGCCGTCCGAAAAATATCAGTTTGGAACACGCAAACTGAACCCAGCGCCACGGATACTTTGAATCAACGGCGCCTCACCCGGCACATCAATCTTGCGACGCAGCTTACCGATATGCACATCCACCAGATTGGTCTGCGGTACAAAGCGATAGTTCCACACATCTTCCAAGAGCATGGTCCGCGTCAAAACAGCTCCGGGGCGGCGCATCATATATTCCAACAAACGGAACTCTCGCGGCAGCAGGTCCACTTCACGCCCTTCACGAAAGACCTTGCGTTCAATCAGGTCCATCTCAATCGGGCCAACCCGCAAAACCGTTTCACGGCTATCCGTCGGACGGCGCAGCAGTGCTTCAAGGCGTGCGGCCAACTCTTCCATGGCGAAAGGCTTCGTCAGGTAATCATCACCACCCGCCTTCAAGCCATTGACACGGTCATCTACAGCAGACAGCGCGGACAGAACCAAGACAGGCGTCATAATCTGCTCACGGCGTAGGCGCTCAATCACGCTCAAACCGTCCAGCTCTGGCAGCATACGATCCACTACCATCAGATCATAACGGCGAGAGATCGCTTCATCCACGCCCTCTAACCCAGTGCTCGCACGCGTTACGCCGTAACCACGCGCCTCCAATTCCGCGACAACTTCCGCCGCGATGCTATCATCGTCCTCGATCAGCAGCAGCCGGATCGCAGGTTCGGATTGGCGGAGTACCGCCTCATGACTTTCAGCAGACATCATCATACCTCCCCACATGAGCCGTAACGCTTGAAGTTCCCATTAAAAACGGGGTTAACCTTCAGCATCACTCATCTCAGTTCCGTCAAGCGCACGCAATTTACGCCCCAGAACCCGTGTGCGACGCCGGGCTTCTTCAATCGTACTGCCCATCGTTCCAGCATTACGCTGCAACTTTTCCAACACTTCATCCATACGCAACATTTCTTGTCGCGTCGTGCCCAAAAGAGAAGCTATGGTTTCAGTCCGCTCCTCAAGGGCCAAAGTAACATAACCTAGATGCACCGTACGCAACATAGCCGGTAACAAAGAAGGCCCCATGATCAGCACACGGTGCAGGCGTCCTATCTCATCAATAACACCCGGCATCCGAGAAATTTCAGTGTAAAGCCCATCCGTAGGCACATATAAAACCGCGAATTCCACCGTAACGGGTGGACGAATATACTTAGAAGCAATCTTCCGCGCTTCTGCCTTAATCACGACTTCCAACTCACGGCGGGCGGCCTTCTCCCCCATCACATCAGAGGCTTCTGCTGCGTTTAACAAACGCTCATACGCCTCCGTTGGAAACTTACTATCAATCGGCAAATAAGGTGGCGCTTCACTCCGCACAGGCATACGGACTGCAAATTCAACACTTTCCAGCCCCTCCCCTACGCGGAAATTCGTCTCATAACTGCCTTCCGGCAGAACATCATCCAACAAAGCACGACACTGCGCCTCGCCCCAGCCTCCTCGGGATTTTACATTAGAGAATAAGCGCTTTAGGTCTCCGATCTGCGCGGTCACACTCGACACTTCACCCAAAGCTTTTTGCATTAAGCCAAACTGCTCAACCACACGCTGAAAGCTTGTTTGCATTTGCTTTTCAACAGCACCATGCAATTGCTCATTCACCGCAAGACGAATACGCTCGATTTGCCGGGCTTGCCCATCGGACATATTCCGCAGCGCTTCTGACAATAGCAAGCGATTATCTGCCTGATCTTGCCCCACACGCTGCGTTACTGCGGCCAAACGCTCTGTTGTTTCTAAACGCAGCGCATCTAAGCGCCCAGAAAGCGCCCGCTCAATATCCACAAGATGCTGGCGCTGATACTCCGCATCACGTGCCCGCTCATCTGCTTCACGATCAAAAAACAGCGTAAAATCTTGCTGCCGTCCGTTTTTCGTCAACGCCAAAACAGCAATTACCAAAGAAATAAACGCAACAATCCATGGGAGCATGGAAATCATACTGACTACTCTAACGTTATAATAAGCCGCTTCCGACCCACCACCCTAGAGAAGAACATAAAGAAAACAACCCGACAGCCCCCTTACCGCTGCCCGGCACTTCCACCGCTCCACCCACTAGCCTGCTCACACGAACACGGCACAGCAAACGGCACCTTCATCGGAGGCTTGCAAGTATAAATGCCCGCTTGGCACCCTGCCCCATTGACAGCCATAGGCCCCCCTGGACCGGACACCCCACCTCCTTCACATGCCGCCAATAACAAGCAAGACGCACACCCCAAAACCACAAGCGCGCTCTGTTGTACGATACGAAACACAACGACCTCCGCATGATTCAGACACAACAAAGCGCACCAATGAAATCTTATGGCATAATATCCGGCACCGCCGCATTGGCTTGAGCGCGCGCCACAATGCCACGCCCAGCAGCAACACCACTAGACCATGCCCACTGGAAGTTATGTCCACCCAGCCAGCCCGTCACATCAACTGCTTCACCAATAACGAAGAGGCCCGGTACTTTTCGTGCTTCCATCGTCTGCGAGGATAAATGCTTCGTATCAATACCCCCTCGCATAACCTCAGCCTTAGCATACCCCTCAGTCCCTGAAGGCATCACACTCCACTGCCCTACGCGCTCCGCCAAAGCCTTCAGAACACGATCTGGGACATTGGCCAGTTCGGTACGCATCATCTCTTGCGGGAAGCCGTCCACAATCGAGCGCGCCAAACGTGTCGGCAGGAACTCCAAAAGTGCTGGCGGCTTTGCACGTGGTCGTGAAACCTTTAAGGCCTGAAAGTCAGCCAACAGATCACGGCCCGGCGCGAGGTTAAACATGACCGGCGCATTACGATCCCAATACGATGAGATTTGTAGTACTGCAGGCCCCGAGATACCACGGTGAGTGAAGACTAACCCGTCTTCAAAGCGCACCGCCTTGCGTCCCGTCCGCTCATTCTGTGCCGAGGCGATAACAGGCACAGATACACCCGCCAATGCCGGATCGCTTTCCGCTATGCATAGCGGCACAAGCGCAGGATCTGTCGCGGTTGATGAAAGACCAAAACTCTTCGCAACACGTAAAGAGAGATCACTGGCACCCAGCTTCGGGATTGATAGTCCCCCCGTAGCCAGCACAACAGACTGCGCCGTAATCTCACCTTCAGACGTCAGAACCCGGAACTCCGCGTCATTACGCTGCACTTGGTCAATTTTAACGCCAAAGCCAAATTCGACATGAGCAGCCTCTGCTTCTTGCATCAACATCGCCACGATTTGGCGTGCTGAACCATCGCAAAATAACTGCCCACGCGCCTTTTCATGCCACGCAATACGATGCCGCTCGACCATGGCCAAAAAGTCTTTAGCCGTGAACCGCGCCAATGCTGAACGTGCAAAATGCTTATTATTAGACAAAAAGCACTCTGGCTTCGTTTCCAAATGGGTGAAGTTACACCGACCACCACCCGAAATGAGAATTTTACGCCCCGGTTCTGCACCATGATCCAGCACCAAAACACGCGAACCACCACGCGCAGCAACCGTTGCGGCCATCAGGCCCGCAGCACCTGCGCCCAATATAACGGCGTCATATTGGGAAGAAGAATGTTGAGTCAAAGGTCTTAAAAATCCAAATTCGCATAATGCGCAGGCGGCACAATACCGCTCATACGATCCGACAGAAGCCCACGGAAACACGGGCGTGACTTTACCCGAGCATACCATTCTTTAGCGGCTGGCGCCTTAGACCATGTAATATCCCCGATGAAGTCCAAGGACGACAAATGAGCCGCTGCAGCAAAATCAGCAATACTGATAGACTTCCCAGCCAACCATGAACGCGTTTCTGCCAACCAACTGATATAATCGAGGTGGAAACGTAAGCCTCCATAGCCTGCCCGCAGCGCATTCCCATCTGGATGCCCACGGCCATGCAAACGCTTATCGACTTTCTCACCCAAAAGATTCTGGGTCACTTCCGCCGCAAAGCGTGTTTCAAACCAATCCAACAGACGGCGAACTTCCACGCGCTCCGCCAACGTCCGCCCCATTAATGGGGTATCTGGATACGCCTCATCCAGATACTCGCAAATAACGCGCCCCCCCGGAACAGCAAGTCCGTTTTCCTCGACCAGAACAGGCACTTCACCTGCGGGGTTCAACGTTAGAAAATCTTCGCGCTGTTCCCATACCCGCTCAACAGCTAGGTCAAATGGCAAACGCTTCTCACTGAGAGCGAGACGAACCAGCCGGCATTGCGGCGACAGTGGAAGGTGATGCAGAATACGCATACGTCTTTACTAGACCACTTCCGGTTCGGAGGAAATCACTGTGTGCACTTTATCAGCACAGTCTTCATCTGGCAGTGTGAAGCAACGACGTTTTTCCTACTCCGATTGTCAGGCGCACGATTCAGCGATGTCCCAGTCCCCTCCCCCGAAAACCGAGACCACTCCTGCACTCCGAATCCGGGCACGTGGGCGTTCCTTCCTCGCGCTTGTCCTCTCCCCAGAAGCACCACTCAATCACTGGCTAAACGGCCTTGACCAACAGATCGCCCGTTCTGGCACGCTCTTCAATGGCAAACCCATTATCCTAGATCTCGGCCTGCTCTCGTCAGACACGCCCGATTTATCTAATTTTCAAAACGCACTCATCGAACGCGGCCTGCGCATTATCGGCATTGAAGGTGGCGACCCCACTTGGCCTGCTGTTGCTACATGGGACTGGCCCGCAGCTCTCGATGGCGGAAAACCCTCTGGCCCCGTTGAACTCCCTGACGCCCCCACACAAGAACCAACACTCTCCCCAACGACACAACCGGGTAAGACACTCATTGTTGAAGACGCCGTACGTTCCGGCCAACGCATCCAAAACCTTGACGGAGACGTCGTAGTACTAGGCGCTGTATCATCCGGTGCAGAAATTATTGCCGCAGGCTCCATTCATATTTATGGCGCCCTGCGCGGCCGCGCTATTGCTGGCATCATGGAACACGCGAACGCCCGCATTTTTGCTCAAAAGATGGAAGCAGAACTACTCGCCATTGACGGGTTTTACACCACCGCAGATGAACTCGAGGCAACCTTTCTCGGTCAATCTGCTTATGCCCTCTTAGTGAATGATCACATTACACTGCGTACACTATAATTTAACGGGCTCTCATTTTCCTCTGTTGCCGTATCTCTGTAAAATTTCATAAGATATACGGTAGGTTTATCGCCCAAAAACGATGTTCGCATCGCTGTTTTTAAAGCTGGAGTATTCATGGCCAAGGTTCTGGTTGTCACCTCGGGCAAGGGCGGGGTCGGCAAAACAACTTCGACCGCAGCTCTCGGGGCCGCCCTCGCACGAAGCGGGCAAAATGTTGTCGTTGTCGACTTTGACGTCGGTCTGCGTAATCTTGACCTTGTGATGGGTGCTGAACGTCGCGTTGTTTTTGACTTAATTAACGTCGTACAAGGCGATGCCCGACTAGCTCAGGCCCTCATTCGTGACAAACGCTGCGAAACACTCTCCATCCTTCCCGCTTCTCAAACACGCGACAAAGATGCCCTGACCTCCGAGGGCGTTGCTAAAGTCATCGAAGAGCTGCGTGAAAAATTTGACTGGATTATCTGCGATAGTCCCGCAGGCATTGAACGCGGCGCACAATTAGCCATGCACCACGCCGATGCTGCCGTGATCGTGACAAACCCAGAAGTCAGCTCCGTACGTGACTCTGATCGGATCATCGGCCTACTCGACAGCAAAACCGCTCGTGCAGAACGCGGAGAGAAGATTGAAAAGCACCTTCTTCTGACCCGCTACGACCCAGCACGCGCAGCCCGCAAGGAAATGTTGAGCGTCGAAGACGTGCTCGAAATTCTGTCCATCCCGCTCGTTGGGATCGTGCCAGAGAGCGAAGACGTACTCAAAGCCTCCAATGTTGGCTCCCCCGTCACGCTCGCAGCACCGGACAGCCTCCCCGCACGCGCCTATCAGGAAGCCGCACGCCGCCTATCCGGTGAAGAGCTGGAAGTCTCCGTCCCCGTTGAAAAACGCGGCCTCTTCGAATGGCTCTTCAAGCGGAGGGGCGCATGAGTTTTCTTAGCAATCTTTTAACCCGCCGCCCCAAATCGACCAGCGCTGTCGCGAAAGACCGCTTGCAAATCCTCCTCGCCCATGAGCGCGGTGGAGACGGCGAAGGGGAATCTGACCTCATCAAACAACTCCATAAAGAAATTTTGGAGGTGATCAGCCGCCACGTAGCGGTGGATCAAGAGAAGGTTCAGGTCAAAGTTGATCGTGGCAATTCTGTTTCCATGCTCGAAATCGACATCGAAGTGCCACAAGATGGGAAACTTAAGAAAGTTTTCTAAGCTTTAACACCTAGCGCATACCCTTTGAACGGAGAACATGTATGAGTGGCTTCCTCGGTAACCTTCTGAACCAAGCTGCTGGCGCAATTGGCGGTCAATTAGCTGATAAATTCGGCGGCCAGATTGGTGATATGCTTAAGGGACAAGGCATCGATATGCTGATCTCCCAAGCACGCAATGCCGGCTTGGAAGAAAAAATTCAGTCATGGATTGGCAATGGCGAAAACCTGCCGATCTCAACCGACGAACTGCGTAACCTACTGACCGACACGCAAATCCAAACCATCGTGTCCAAAACAGGCCTGCCAGCAGAAACCATCCTACCAGCACTTGCGCAATTCCTACCCGCAGCAGTGGACAAGCATACAGGCACACAAGAGAGCGCATAATTGCTCTCTGCAAAATGCCAAAAGCCTTGGGAAGCTGGCTCCTTCTTCTAAGGAGCCAGCTTTTTTATGCTTGAAGTATATTATTTTGAAACCCAAACGTAATAAACTTAGCGCCTAGGATACAAAAATAACCTTTTATTAGTGTGCTTTTTTCAACACTTCACACAATGAATGATATAGTATTCTTTTCCCCACTATTGACGACTCCAAAACGCGCTCTAATGTCCATGAAACAATAATAACGATATATGGACGTTATAACGTGAAGCACATACAAGTTCATCGGAAGAAACAAGGTGTTTCTCCAGCCCTGCTGGGCGCACTGCTCAGCACCACTCTTCTTATTCCCATGTCCGGTGCTCACGCCCAAGAAACGACCAAAACACAACCTCATACCAAACACCGCACCACCCACATTTCAGCACCAGCACCAGAAGTTGCCGGCGGCAGTGAAGCGGTCATCGTCACAGGCACGCGTGAATTCGGCAAAAAAGCCCGTGATTCCCTCTCCCCGCTTGACGTCGTGTCCAACCGCCAAATCACCAGTACGGGGCAACCCACCCTACGCGACGCACTCTCTCTGCTCCTACCATCCCTAACCGTTCCAACAGCAGGTTTTGATGCCGGCGCGTTGACAGACACTATCTCCCTACGCGGCCTCAACCCTAACGAAACACTCGTTTTAGTTGACGGTAAGCGCCGCCACACTACAGCAAATATTTACGCAGACCCCGGCCCAACCCAAGGCGCAACCCCCGTTGATATCGACATGATCCCCATGTCCATGATCGACCATGTTGAAGTCCTGCGTGATGGTGCATCTGCTCAATACGGCTCAGACGCCATTGCTGGCGTCGTGAATATTATTCTCAAAAAGCAGGCGCATGGCCTCAATATCCGCTCGAATACGGGCATCACCAGCCAAGGTGACGGCTTCCAACAAGGCGTCTATTTAGACGGTGGATTCCACCTTAGTGATCGCGGATTCCTACATATTGGCGGTGATTTTGTTCACCAAGACCATGCTTACCGTTCCGCAGCAGATAACCGTACTGGAACATACAGCAACCCCATTCTGAGCCAACCCGAACAAACCCGCGAAAGCATCGCGCTCAATGCCGGTTATGACCTAACGGCAGACATTCAAGCATATGGTTCAGCAACCTATGCACACCGGCATGCAGAATCTTACCAGAACAACCGCCTCGCGAGTTCTCTCAAATCTTATCCAGCCTATGCGGCCCTCTACCCCAATGGCTACACCCCCATCATGGCGCTGGAGGAAAATGACTTCGAACTCACCGCAGGTTTAAAAGGCGTTTTCGCAGGCTGGAACTGGGATCTATCATCCGTTTATGGCCGTGATTTTGATCGCTTTGATGCTCTGAGCACCACCAATACTGCCGTCTTAAAAGCAACAGGCCGTACTCCCACGAGATTTAGCAATGCTCAGGGATATAACGACTCCCAGTGGACCAATAGCTTTGACCTCTCCCGCAAGGTCAATCTTTCCTTCTGGCCTCACAGCATCAACATCGCAGGCGGCGCATCCTACCGCTATGAGTCCTATTCCATCGGCACCGGCTCTGCCGATAGCACGGCAGGCACAGGCTCTGACGCCATTCCCGGCACCTCCGCCTTCAACGCAGGCAATTGGAACCGTGATGTTGTGTCAGGCTATATCGACATCGCCACACACCTAACCAAACAATGGCAGGTTGATCTCGCCGGGCGCACTGAGCATTACACAGATGTTGGTGATGCACGCACAGGCAAAATCGCCACACGCTATGACTTTAACCCACGCCTTGCCATTCGCGGAACCTTCAGCACAGGCTTCCACGCACCAACGCTTGCACAACAGCATTATTCCGCACTGGCCGTCTCTCCAAACGCCGCACGCGGCCTGATTGCCGTTAACTCTCCCGGCGCTTTGAGCAACGGAGCCTCCGCCCTAACGCCAGAATACTCGACAAGCGCTGAAGGCGGCATTATCGCCGAGCCAATTCATAAACTGCATGTCACCGCAGATATCTATCAAATTGACCTACGGGACCGCATTCAACCGGGCGGAAATGTCTATGGCATCAATGCCTATAACGCATTGGTCCAAGACAACTTCCCCATCTCTTCTGCCGCACAAAACTGGCCAGCCAGCCAACTCTCAACACACTGGTTTGCCAATGTCGCGACCACCCGCACTCAAGGGCTAGACCTCACCGCGACATATAATACAGCGCTTGGACACTACGGACAGGTTGATTGGGATGCCGCCCTGAACCTCAACCGTACACGCCTTCGCCACCAATCCACCGCAACCAATGGCGATCCCCTGCTGAGCGCACAGTATATTGCCTACATCACAACGGCGTATCCACGCTCAAAACTCATCTTTGGCGGCACATGGCATTCCCCACAAAACAAATGGAATGTCTCCGTACATGAAATCCGCTACGGCCAAACAACATCTCAGTTGACCTATTATTCAGGTCCTCTCGTTGGCTTGACCAATGTGTACCGTCAGTTCCAGAACACACCCAAATGGACGACAAATGCTTCCGTTACCTATAATATTAATCCCAACTGGAGTGCCACACTCGGCGGAAATAACATTTTTTCCGCGTATCCATCACGCATTCCAAACAACAACCGCTACCTCGGCGCTCCACAGTATTACATGAGCACCAACCAGCTTGGCATTACGGGTGGCTACTACTACCTCGACGTTTCTGCACGCTTCTAAACGATCATTGGCTCAGACGTTTCTGAGCCAATACATAAAAAAACGCGCTACAAGGCGCGTTTTTTGTGCCCTTTTCAAACAATAAGGAGCACACACTACTACAATTTTCCACAAAGAGAGCTCTATAAAAATTCAAGCTACAGAACCCAAAGAAACCGGTTCTATTCACTGAATAGAAGAGAGTATTTTATTTTTAGGGAAAGTTTGCTGGGGCGAATGACGGGGATCGAACCCGCGACAACCGGAACCACAAACCGGCGCTCTACCAACTGAGCTACATCCGCCACACAGCGAGGGGATGTATAGGAAATTCGGCTGAAGGCGTCTAGCCCTTTTTCAAAGATTTTTTCTTAAAAATGCAATTTTTTCAAAAAACGCACTCCACCCTCGCAAAATACACAAGCACCCCCATGCTCACCCGCCCCCTCAGCAGAAACGAGGGTTCATTCTTACACGCTCCCGCGTTACACTGGGGTCAACATTGCCGCGCCGGGCCCGAATACGTCGCACCCTATTAACTGCTTTCGTGAGTGAACACGACCACGTACCAAGAAAGGACTATCGTCATGAATTTTGCACTTTATCGTCAACAATGGGCAGAAAACCCACTGCGCGAAGTGCTGGCCGGTATGGTCGGCACATTTGCCCTTATTCCTGAAGTTATTGCCTTTTCCTACATCGCTGGCGTCTCCCCGGCGGTTTCGCTGTTTGCTTCCTTTGTTATTTCGGTATCCATCGCCATCTTTGGTGGCCGCCCCGGCATGATCTCCGGCGCGGCTGGTTCCGTCGCCCTCGTTGCGGCCCCACTCGTACACCGCCACGGCGTGGATATGATGCTGGCTGCCACGTTACTCGCAGGCGCTCTACAAATCATCTTCGGCCTTCTACGTTTTGAATCGGTCATGCGCTTTGTCCCTGCGGAAGTCCGCACAGGGTTTGTCAACGCGCTCGCCATTCTCATTTTTTCGGCACAAATTCCCCAAATCCTTGGCGCTGGCCTGCCCACCTATGCCCTCATCGCTCTTGGCTTAGCCATTATTTATCTCGCGCCCAAAATCTCAACCGCCATCCCCTCCCCTCTGATCTGCATTATTATTCTAACGGCCATTACCATGCTGCACCCCATGCCGGTCCGCACCGTGCATGACCTCGGCGACCTCCCAACAGGCCTGCCCCACCTCACATGGCCGCATATTGCGCTAACATGGGAAACGCTTTCCACCATCTTTCCTTACGCACTCGCCATGGCATCCGTCGGCCTGCTGGAGTCCATGATGACGGCAACCGTCGTTGACGACGAAACAGATACACACGGCAACCAACGCGCAGAGTGCACGGGGCTTGGCCTCTCCAACATTCTCGTTGGTGCCTTCGGCGGTATCGCTGGGTGCGGTATGATTGGTCAGACCGTCGGCAATTTGCGCTATGGTGGCCGCGGCCGCTTATCCACTTTCACCGCCGGTGCTTTCTTGCTCATCCTCATGGTCATGCTGCACCCATGGGTGGCTCAAGTGCCGATGGCAGCCCTCGTCGCCATTATGATCATGGTCTCTGCCAGCACCTTTGCATGGGGCAGCTTCCGCGAACTAGCTCGCCAACCAAAACTCTCCAGCCTCACCATGCTGGTCACTGTCGCTGTGGTCGTTCTCACACATGACTTAGCCGCAGGCGTACTGGTTGGCGTTCTTCTTTATGGTGTTTTCTTCGCATGGCGCGCAGCCGCCATGCTATCTGTAGAAAAAACAACGGACGGCACGACAGATACATACCGCGTGCAAGGACAAATGTTCTTCGCATCAGCCAATGGCCTCTCCGACGCTATTGACTATCATAGCCACGCCAAAAGCATCATCTTAGACCTTACTCAAGCGCATTTTTGGGACATCACCTCCGTGCAAGCGCTTGAAAATGTGGTCGATAAACTCGCAACGCATAATCTACCGGTTGAGGTTATCGGCTTACAAAAAGAACAGCATAGCATTATTGCTTCCCAATCCGAGCACAAACTGCTCGCTATGTAATCAAATCACAAAAGGGGGCGGAATAATCCGCCCCCTTTTTTATCATGCCGCTCCGAGCATAAAATATGCCCTGTGCCAGAGCATCAAAAACGCTGCTCAATACCCGTCAAAATAGTACGACGCAGACCATATTGCGGCGCTCCAACCCCAATCCCAGACCCATCACGCAACAAATACGTGCGATCAAAGAGGTTCGTCACATCCAAGCGCAACTGCGTCGTCTTAAAGAAACGACTATGGAACAAGTTTTGGAAGGACTGTACGAACGAAAGATTAAACGTCGCATATTGCGGCACGGATGCACCATTCGGCACGACACCATCTGCACGCAGACCACTGCCATACATCATAGACGCAGACATGCGCAGTGGGTGCGATGAACGATCAAAGGCCGTATAGCTTCCCCCAGCAGATGCCGTCCAACGTTGATCGTGATCCAAATGGATCCAACGGTTTTGGATATAAGATAAGTCATCAGGTGAGAAGTTCCACTGCGCGGATACAATATCCTTACCCATAGCCCGTGACCACGACATATTGCCGTACACACTGAAAGGCCCATGCGTATAATCGGTCGTGAATTCATAGCCATGCACTTGCCCACGGCGATAATTGAAAACAGACAACAGAACGGGCGAACCAAACTGCCCCTCATCAATCATGTTCTTCGCAAGCTTCACATACGCATCGAAAGAGGCATGCCAACCAGGCAGAATGGTCTGAGCAATACCGGCATCAAAATAATGATCCCGCTCAGCACGCGGCGTATCATTTTGGAACGTCCCCGGCGCTGCTGACGTATTAGCAAAAGGCAAGAGTGATGTTCCACCCACCAATTCAAAAGGTGGCGGCGTGAAGTAACGCGAGTACCCGGCATGAAGCACTCCACCCCTCCAAGGCTGATAGACAATGTTCAAACGCGGGCTTACTTGCTTGGCATGGGTATACTCATCAACGCCATCAAAACGCAGGCCATAATTCACGGTCAGGTTATGCACAGGGCGCCATTCATCTTGGGCATACAGCCCATACATCCACCCCGTACGCCCAGTTCCAGAATGAATCCCAATCGGCGTATTCCCATAGATTGGGTTCCCGCTATCATCTGCGCCAGTCTGCGGGTAAACACTTGAATCTGTTTTTGAGATATTACGTTCAACATATGTCTGATAACCGAAACGTACCGTGTGCGCAGAAGATACGCGCCATGTGGCATCCGTCTGATTACCCGTAGAAAACACACCACGCGCCGCATTTTGCGCGATGCCATTATAGACCAAATCACCCAACGGATCCGGCGTATAACGCAAGGAACTATAACGTGTGACAATGGAACTCTGGACGCTCAAATGCCCCAGTTCTTTTTGCAGCGATAAAATCCCAAAATCTGTAATTTCTTTTTGATGCTCGTTCAGTCCGGCACTATCAACGCTGCCATATACTTTCTGAGACAAAGAGCTGTTCAAAAAGCTTGGATCTGCAAATTGTCGTTGCTGCCCCGGATTGTTGGGCAACTGATATTCAGCGTTTGAGACGCCTGCCGTTAGGCTAAGACGAGTATCGGCATCAACTGTATACCGAGCATGCCCCAGAAAATGATATTGGTTTGTCAAATCATGAAGGGCATTAAAATTCGGCTCTGTGTTTTCAATACCGACGCGGTTATGCACAAAATCTGCCGTAGCAAACCAATCCCACTTTCCTTTATGCCCACCATACTGCACGGATGGCTGGAAATAATCACGTGCGCCGCCATAGAGCGAGACATCCCCCCCCGCATCCGCAAAGCCATTTTTCGTCGTGATATCAATGACACCCGCTTGCAAAAAGCCATATTCGCTAGGCAGCGCACCAGTGGTCAGTGATAAATCATGAGCAAAACGCGTCATCAAAGCTTGACCAAAGACGCTCGTACCTTCAGGCAATGCCACGCCATCAAGCCGGAACTGCACTTCATTATGGTCACCACGAATATGAATTTGCCCATAACTATCCAACGCCACACCCGGCGCCTGAACCAGCAATGAGGTCATCGGGGCATTATCACCGCCCGGATTAGCTTCGATATTCTGACGCGAAAAACGATACGTTGTCGCACCAGTTGCCGGCTCCAAAGCAGCACGCGCCCGCTCAAGATGAGCGTTTACAACAATATTATCTTCACCCGTACGGCTTGTTTCTGATACCGAAACATTCTTTTGGTGATCGACCGAACCAAAATTCGTACGCCCACTGCCTTCCTGAGTGTTGCTCCCATCTTGAGCATACACAGCAGAGCACAGCGCCGTAGTAGATAATAATGACAGCGCAACACCGCGCAGAAAATGAGAAGACAGCATTATGGCCCCTTAAGGGTAGAATAAAATTATCCCTCCTTTATGTATGTTATATCATAACGTTACAAGCACCACGCCACTCTCACGAGACAAAAAACGCCACCTGCGACAAAAACGTCACAGGCGGCGCATAGAAGAATAGTGACTTCAGAACTACAAAAACAAATCTATCGTTTACTGATTTCTTACAGACATGAAACGGTTAAGCATAACATCATTATTGCCATAGTCCGATCTAAGATCATACCATATGACGCGCAATTTGTTTGAAAATATAACCCCATACATACTCATTATTTATTTTCAATAGTATTGATAAATGATGCGACATCACCGCTAGACATATTATCATATAAATATGACCAGAAGACATTGGAGACCTGCAATGGGTTTTCCCAGACAACCAGCCCCAGCATCCGCAAGTGAAAAAACTAATATGTTTACACCAAATTATAAATATCACCCATATAATAGACAATACTACTGACTACGCTATGTTCTCTAAATGAAACTCCGCTTCATCTTGAGGCATGATCGCATCTATACTCAAAACATATGAGCGCTTTGATCTATCTGCACCAACGTCCCAAGCAGCACGGCCCTTGGGCCTGCCCCATAGAGGGGCTGACCTCAGTAAGAAAACAGGCCATAATAACGCCATCAGGCCCCACATTCGGCTATGTTTGACAGTATCCACCGTATGGCAACACTATACGGGTTACCAACAAGCTCCTGTGATCGTCCGTCATTGGCCACACAGCATTTATGATGCACCCATTACTTATGACTTACCGTTAATAACTACACCATAAAATAATTTTATTATTATTTTCATAAATATAATAGTTTATATTATTAACTATACCCTATTCAATGGGATCTTAATATAACTCACCCCATCATCTTCTGGTTCAGGAAAAACACCCCCTCGCATATTTACCTGAACAGATGGCATCAAAAGCTTCGGCATTGCCAAACCCGCATCACGCGCCATACGCATTTTTACAAAGCTTTTCTCATCCACCCCATCTTTTATATGTATATTAGCAGTGATTTCCTCACCAACCGTAGTCTGCCAGCAATACTTATCGCGCCCCGGAGCTTTATAGTCATGACATAAAAACAAACGTGTTTCCGGCGGCAAACTCAGGAGTCGCTGAATAGAGCGATAAAGCTGTCCAGCATCGCCCCCCGGGAAATCCGCACGCGCCGTGCCAAAATCTGGCATAAAAATCGTGTCACCAACAAACACAGCATCACCGATAAGATACGCTATATCAGCCGGAGTATGTCCCGGCAGATGCAACGTCATCACCGGCAACCGCCCGACCGTAAATGCATGACCATCTTCAAACAAAGCATCGAACTGTGAGCCATCACGCGCAAAACGAGAACCCGCATTAAAAATTTTACCAAAGACATTCTGCACACGAATAATCTCAGCGCCTATGCCCAAACGCCCGCCCAATTGTTCTTGCAACCATGGAGCCGCAGATAAATGATCCGCGTGGACATGCGTCTCAAGCTGCCACAACACCTCTAAGCGCTCTGATGCCACATACTCCACAATGACTTGCGCTGATGCATAGGACGTGCGCCCTGAAGCGGCATCATAATCCAAAACAGAATCAATAATGACAGCCTGCAACGTTTCCGGGCAATGCACGACATAACTGATCGTGTTTGTTGCTTCATCAAAAAATGCTTTAATAATTGGACGAACAGCCCCCGGCGCATGCGCCTGCTCCAGATGCATGACAGCCGCTTGTATTACCGTATCACTCATTGCTTCTGCCTTTCCTAATGTCATACACTCTGAACCAGAGGACGTTTCATGTCTTTGCGCCCCCTCAAAAACATACCACCTACCGTATTATAAGCCCAAATAAGACCAGCATACCGAGAGATGCCGAATTACGGCTCTTTCCTATTATGTTAAGAGACTAAATATGAAACCAGTCGGCTCCTCCCCCCTTTTGTCCCCCAAAACACCTCACAGGCGCCAGCACTCACGGCGCAAGGTCACCCTAAAAGACGTCGCGGCACGGTTAAAAGTCTCTCACACCACCGTATCCAACGCCTATATTCGCCCAAATCAACTCTCCGCAGCACTCAGAGAACGCATCTTCGCTGTTGCGCAAGAATTAGGATATACCGGACCAGACCCTGCGGCCAAACAATTAGCCACAGGCCGCGCTGGCGCAATAGGGTTTCTATTTAGTGAAGAACTCCCGTACGCCTTCACAGACCCCGCCATCGTTTCAGTTTTGCAAGGCGTTGCTGAAAGCTGCACGCGCCGCCATTCAGACCTCGCGCTTATTTCCGCCGGTGATAATTTGCGCGATAATGAAGCCCCAGTATCCCTCGGCCATGCTGCCGTAGACGGATACATCTTATACTCAATGGCACCCGATAATCGCTGTGCCCTCATGGCCCAGCAACGCAATATACCCCTCATTGTGATTGATCAGCCTCGCCTCGAAAACGTTTCATTTGTCGGCATTGATGACTGCGCTGCGGCAGCACAGGCCGCTCAAAAACTGCTGGAACTCGGCCATAAACGCTTTGGTATCTTATCCCTCAAAACGGCCCATGATAATTATTGTGGCCCACTCACCCCCAAGCGCCGCGCCAATATCGCCCATAGTACCATTACTATGCGCTTGGAAGGTTACCTTTCAACACTACAAAAAGCAGGCATACAGCCAGATAACGTCTTATGCTGGGAAATCCCTGTAAACTCTGAAGAGGCAGGCGCTGAAGGTGCAGAATACCTTTTACAAGCCCCCTGCCGCCCAACCGCTATACTCGCCATGAGTGACCGCATCGCCATTGGTGCCATGCGCGCCATACGAGCGGCTGGCCTCAAAATTCCACAAGACATATCCGTCTTTGGCTTTGATGATATTCCCACAGCAGAAACAGCCCAGCTCAGCACAATCCGGCAGCCTCACACCCAAAAAGGCATTGAGGCTGCCCGCCTATTACTACTCAAGGAAGAGCGGCAAAACGTTATCCTTGATACACAAGTTATCCAACGGGAGAGCACTGGCCCTGCCCCATCCACCTAATGCTCGACAGGGAGATCCAACAATCCACAAACATCATCTATGATATAATCTGGATTTTGCTCCACACACTGCTCTGCGCGTCCGTGCCCATAACGCGCCCAACACGACGCTAGTCCCGCACGCCGCGCGAATAAAAGATCCGCCGTAGTATCACCAACCATCATAAAACGTTCTACAGCCGCATCCGGGTAAACAAGACGCACACGCTCATCCATTACACGACGATCGGGCTTCACTGCGTGCCCCGGTTCAGAACCAATCACCGCATCAAAAAAATGCCCCAACTGGAAACGCTTAATACTCGCCAAGACTGTTGGAGCGTGCTTGTTACTCAGGACCGCCAAATGAATATTTTTTGCTTTCAAAGCCTCTAAGACCGGCACAACACCGTCAAAAAGCACCGTTTTGCCTTCGTCTTCCTCTAAATACCGCGCACGATATGCTTTCTCAAATGCCTGAGCCTTTGAGAGATCACACTGCGGCACGAATGCTTGAAACAGCGTTGCCAACGTTC
Source organism: Neokomagataea thailandica NBRC 106555 (assembly GCF_001598495.1). Lineage (GTDB taxonomy): Bacteria > Pseudomonadota > Alphaproteobacteria > Acetobacterales > Acetobacteraceae > Gluconobacter > Gluconobacter thailandicus_A. The sequence continues at coordinate 33,790 of NZ_BCZB01000008.1, read as the reverse complement.
CACCACGTGACAACTGCTCCTTTAAAGCCTCCGCACTCGGCGAAGGCTCCAGTACCGCTTCAAAAGCAAGAGCAAGACACGACAAAATGGCAGGGCGCGTTTCCGCTAACGTACCATCATAATCAAGAAGAAAAATATCGCGTTGCATCAAAACCTTACCCTGAAGCGGTCACTGACTATACGGCTACTGAACTTCCTTACACGTCAACACAGCCTTGCCCTGCTCGGTGTCTGTAAAGCTCACTTCGCCGTGCTCTTCCCACCACTCATAAGAGCCCGCCGCATATTTTGCACCACTGGCAGACACAACACTGGAAAAAATCTGTGTCTTGTTATGAATGCTCACCGCCAGCAAACTGATATCATCGAGATTAATATAAGCTGCGCTAAAAACACCCTTAGGGAGAACAGAGCGCAATGCCGCAGGCTGCTCGACACAACGATAACGAGCGCTCTGCACCACGCCTTTCGTGTTAAATTTAAACGACAAAGGAATCTGCAAAGTATTGCTAACCGTCGCCGCCTGCATTGCTGGTACCGTACAGACCGCCAGCCCCAATGCACACATCATACCAAAACGAGCATAAAACCCCATGTGATACTTCCTCCGAAATATATCGTACTGCAACACAACACTAAACTGCTGCCAAGGTTCTATAAAAATCGTCAAGCCGCTTCACCTGCGCCTCCGGCCGCCATGCCGTCATATCTCGGCTAGACACCCCACAAGCACATAACCTTTGTATCCCTTCGATCAGTGCCTCTACAGACGCAGGCTGAACAAGACTTTCCGGCTCATCCACCAAAATATCCAGAACCCCACCAGCAGCTGTCGCACAGACTGGCAGCCCTGCCGCCATTGCTTCCAACAACACCAGTCCGAACGGCTCATGCTCAGACGGCAGAACAAACGCATCAAACGCAGCCAAAAGCTCGGGCATATCCGTTCTATACCCCAAAAAACATATATCCGGTGCAGCGTGTGCTTGTGCTTCCAAAGCCGCACGTTCCGGCCCGTCTCCTACCAGCACCAACGTCGCCGGCTGAGTGAGCCGTGCGCCGCGCCAAGCCTTCAGAAGAAGAGAAAAACCTTTCTCTCTCACCATTCGCCCCGCCGCAACAACAAGAAACGCTGTTTCGGGTAGTCCCAACAACATACGCACCTCTTGTCTCTGCCGCACGCGCTCTTCGGCCGCAACAGTCAGAGTCGTCCAATTAGGAACCACAACGGCACGCTGCCTTTGCGCCATCGGGAGAGTTTTGACCTGCCATTGAGCAATACACACAAGCCCATCATGCACACCATAACTGCGCCCACGATAGCGGGTGTGCAAAGTCGCAATAATCGGCGCCTTTCCTCCAAGCCCCAACCGCCGCAACCAGCTTACACGCGCTGAAGCACGCCCCAAATGTGTATGCACAACATCATAATACCCAGAACGCCAGAGCCGTGCCAAACGCCAAAGATACCCCAAACGCCCCGCCCGTATCACCCGGACAGAAGGCGCCACATGCTCTATAATATCCCCGCCCGTACGCGGGTCACGTGTATGGCGCTCCAGCAGCAGCGTGACATCATGCTCCTGAGCCTGAAGTGCCGTCAGTTGTGCAACATGCCGCTCTGTCCCAGCAAACTCACAGGTCGATAGCGCATGCAAGATACGCAAACGCTTCCCCCCTTCAGCCATACGCCCCTCTTTCAATGAATCAGCGTATCTGCCCACTCGCCTGCCAAGGACCATCAATGACAGGGCCACCTCTTTGGGCAAAGCGTGCACGCGGAGGTCTTGGCTGACACGCAACAAAATACAGCCCCAACACAAACGTCACCTGCGAAAGCAGCATAATAATCGCCAGTTCAAAGAACGGACCATACACACCAGCACACCACCATGCCTGATACACCACAAACCCAATAGCAATAAGACGCTGCGCCATCAGCATCGGCCGCAATGGATTCATCGTCCCAGAGCGGACCAAAGGCGCACTCCGTTTCATGCCCATGAAAAAAGCAAAATTCATCAGCCAGATCAGCCCTGAATCCACAACATCCGAAAAAGAGGATCCAAACAGCACAATCGGCAAAAGAAGAGCCAGCGCAGTCAACATCAGTGAGCCAAGCTGAAAGCTCATTCCCAACTGAATTGCAGCCTTTTCATAAGGCAGCCGATCTGCAGCGGGTTGGAATACATGGTCAATCAACCAACCATCCCAACGGGTAAGACGTTCTCCAAGAGTCATACGCCTTTCTTACTGCACTCTCACGCAGCACGCACATCTTTTTCCGAAGCAGCCTTATTAAAAACAACACGGCTAGACAGTTTTAGAAACGTAACGCTAACGTCACTGTTAGAACATATTTCTAGGAAGCCTACTCCATGCTCAACTTTACCCGCCTCTCACGCGCAGCCCTTATGGCCGCATCCATTTTAACAACACCTTTGCTCAGCAGCCCCCCTGTACATGCTCAAACAACACAAGAGAGCAACGTCACGCGCGCCACACTGTCCAATGGCCTGCGCGTCGTTATCATCCGCAATGCGCTCGCCCCAGTCGTACAGACGATGATTAACTACGAAACCGGTTCCGTAAACGCACCCAAAGGCTTTTCTGGCACAGCCCACGCGCTCGAACACATGATGTTCAATGGCGCAAAAACCCTCTCCCGGGACCAGCTGTCCACCATCAGCGCACAACTCGGCAATAATGATAATGCCGACACCACGACGGACGTCACCCAGTATTACTTCAGCGCGCCTGCGGCTAATCTTAACGTCCCTTTGCAAATTGAAGCAGGCCGTATGCGGGGCTTAAACATTACCGACAAAGAATGGGCCCATGAGAAAGGAGCGATTGAGCAAGAAGTCTCTCGCGACCTCTCCAGTCCCTTCTACCGCATGTTCGCGCAAATTAACGGTATTCTCTTCAAAAATACTCCCTATGAAGAAGATGCCCTCGGCTCACGCCCCTCTTTTGACAAAACCACAGCAAAAACCCTGCGTGATTTTTATAACCACTGGTACGGCCCCAATAACGCAACACTCGTCATAGCGGGTGACATAAACCCGAAAGAAGCCCTAGCCCAAGTAGAAGCTGCTTTTGGCAAAATCCCGGCCATAACCCTACCTGCACGCCCGACCGTCACCCCAACCCCCATCACATCTCAATCTATCGCTCTCGATACAGACCTCCCCGCGACCGTCCTCGTCAATGCATGGCAAGCGCCCGGCGCACGGGACAAAAACTACGCGGCATTCACCCTTTTGATTGATGCCCTCAGCAGCCATCGCGCTGACCTTTTTGGCCTCGTCCCTGCGGGCAAAGCGCTTGATACAGGGATTGAATACGACCCCAACCCGCAAGCTGGCCTCGCCTTCAGCTACGCTGCACTCCCACCTACAGCCAACCCTGAACCCTTGCGTCAGGCTATGGCGGCTATTCTCGAAAATTACCGCAAAAATGGTATTCCCGAAGATCTTATCGAAGCCGCTCGACGCAAAGAAATCGCAGCTCTCGAATTCAACGCAAATAGCATCTCAGACCTCGCTAGCACGTGGTCACAAGCTCTGACATTTAATCACCTCAACAGCCCTGAAGATATGATCGCCGCGTTCCGTCATGTCAGCAAAGCACAAGTCGATGAGCTCGCGCGCACCATACTGAACCCCGATCACATGCTCTCCGCCACACTAACCCCCAGCAAAAAGGGCGTCCCAACCGGTGCCAAAGGTTTCGGCGGCACAGAATCCTTTGCGGCCCCACCATCCGGTAAGGTTGAACTACCCGCTTGGGCAACAGAAGCCCTATCTCGCGTCACCCTGCCACCAGAAGCGCCCATACCAACAGCCTACACACTGGCCAACGGACTACAACTGATCGTCCAGCCTGAACATGTCAGCCACACAATCGTACTACACGGCATGATCCGCCAAAATTCAGACCTCCAACAACCCAAAGGCAAAGAAGGCGTTGCAGACCTCACATCATCGCTTTTTCTCTTCGGCTCCACACATCATGACCGCCTTGCGCTCGCCCGTGCGTTTGATGACCTTGCCGCAAGCGAAAGCGCCGGAGCCTCATTTAGCCTCTCATCACTAACAGATGCCTTCCCCCAAGCGCTCAGCCTCTTAGCCGAGCACGAACTAACCCCCGCTTTCCCGGCACAGGCATTTCACATCCAACAAATCCAAGCCGCACAAGCAACCGCAGGACTTCTCCAGTCTCCAGGATATAAGTTTGGGCGCGCACGCCACGCAGCCCTCGTCCCTGCAAATGACCCAACACTACGAGAGGCAACACCGCAAAGCATTATGGGCGTGTCTCTTTCAGACGTACAAAATTACTACGCGGCCAATTACCGCCCCGACCTCACCACCATCGTCATCATTGGAGATATCACCCCTGAAGCCGCCCGCGCCAACATCGAAAAAGCCTTTGGCGGCTGGACAGCACACGGCCCAATCCCACAGGTAGACCTCCCAACCATCCCACTCAGCAAAGCCTCCCAAATCAACGTCGCAGATCCGGGGCGCTCTCAAGATGAAGTACATCTCTCAGAAACCATCGGCTTGAACGTTAATGACCCACAACATTACGCACTCACCGTTGGGAACGCCATCTTAGGGGATGGCTTCTCATCACTTCTCATGCAGGATTTACGCGTTAAAACAGGCTATGTTTACGGCGTAGGCAGTGGCTTTAATTATTCACGCACACGTGCATCATTCTCCATTTCCTTTGGCTCAGACCCCAGCAAAGTCTCCAAAGCCCGTGAACATGCCCTACAAGATGTTGAAACCATGCGTACAAAGCCCGTTTCAACAGATACTCTGAACCTCGCCAAAGCTGCCCTGCTCCGAGATCTGCCCGTTGAACGCTCCAGCTTTGATGGATTAGCCGCAAACATTCTGAGCCTCAGTACCCTTGGCCGCCCACTGGACACGCCCAACCTGATGGCCAAAGCCATTTACACCATGACCCCCGAGCAAGTTCAGGCCGCTTTTGCCCAATGGGTCCGCCCACATGACCTCGCTCAAGCCGTCCTAGGCCCTGCCCCACAATAATCTCACCGTGTCAGGGCTTCCCCCCCCCCTGACACCACCCCCTTCAAACAATAAAAAAGGCGGGAAGCTGATGCCTCCCGCCTTTTACAAATAGTCTCTCACAACGGAACCGCCACTTAACCGCCGATCAAGCCCTCAGACTTCAGAACCGCCAATGCCTGCGCAATACGGTGCTTATATAAATGTTCCTTATGCGTACGCTCTTGCGCTTTACGCGCCATGCTCAAACGCTTCGCATCGTCATTCAGATATGTCTCAACGAGCTTCTCAAAATCCTTACGGTTTGAAAACGTCGGGATTTCATCTGCACGGAAATAGCGGCGAATTTCATGCGTATCTTCATGAAACACTTGGAACGCCCCCGCCAACGCCGCTTCAAACGTACGCGGCCCCGGCGTAGAAGGCGCAATAATAAAGCGCTTATTTTCAAAATGCAGAGAACGGCCCAAGTTCAGAACCAATTTGGAGCGACGATACAACTCAACAAGCTGGTTTTTTTCAATACGTGCGTCAGAGAAGCCAATCCCCAACTCCCCCCAACCCGGACCAATGATCTTAATGTTCAGATTACGCAAGACTGGGAGGAGATTACGGACAATGTCTTTACGGCTTGTAAACGCCACACCACAGAAAAGAACATCAACCGTCTTTTCTACCGTCTCATCAATCGGCATGTAATGAAGCGTCGGGCTCGCCGCCAATGGCAGGTGAAAAACACGATCGCGCTGGTAAAAATTATGTCCCCAGCGATCACACGAGAACACAACGTCAAAATCATCCGCTACGCGGTAATTCGCATCCTGCTCATAGGGATCTTCCGTAGCCCAAAAAACCGTTACAGCACCAATTTTGCGCGCTTCACGACAGACTTCCCCGAAATACGTGCTCTCTGGCAGATATGAACCAATGGCAAATACAATGGTCGGCTTCAAAACCGCAACCGAAGCCGCAGCCGCCGAGATATGCACCGCCGTTACATTATCCTCACCAAAACATGCCGCCCAGCCATCCATGATCGACTCACGGATCTGCGCATTGGCTTGGCTTTCATAGCGCCCGCCACTACACACGAGAACACGACCGGACATACCCGAGGCCAATGCTGCCGTTTCGTCAGGACGTTCAATCACGGTTTCCGACATTACTTCACCTGTTTCCTCAAATAGTTCGCTATCGCGAAACGGCATTAACCTACCAACTCAATGAAAACCTGATCTGATCACACAATACAAGTCTGTATAATCTGATCGAGGTCACGTCTGAACTTTGCAGGCGAACATTCTTCTCGAATCGATGACAAAGCTTCATTGCGTAGACGCGTCCACAGTTCACCATCTTGATACAAACGCGCAATTGCATCTGCAAAAGACTTCGCATCATCACCACTAGCATGAAGCAACTGCTTACCATTTTCCCAACCAACCTGAGACGCCAGCAAAGATGTTACCACCATCGGGACCCCTAGGCTGGCTGCTTCTTGCACCTTAAAGGGCAAACCGCCAGCAAAACGCGTTGGCGCAACAAAAACTCGATGCCGATCAAATAATGGTCCCAAGTCATGCACCGATCCCACAATATCAACTCGCGGATGTAATGCAAATGGGCTCATATCAACCGATGAGCTAATAAATCCTGCAATAGTGAACTTCACATCATCTGGCAATACGCCATCCAAATGCGGCAAAACCTCTTCAACAAACCACTCAAGACTATCATGATTAGGGGCCCCCACATCATGCAATGCCCCTAAGAACAGAATATCACGCCGTTCTTCAAAACCCGCAGGCGTCGGCTTAGGGCGCATCTCATGCCCGAGCACGGACACGTTATCGTACCCAGCACGACGCACCAAAGACGCATCATTCTCCGTCACCGTAACAATACGCTGACAAAAATGAGCTACATCCAGCTCTTCTTGCAGCATCTCATCAAAACTTTGCCCAGAACGCGGCAAATCCAACACATCCAAACGCCCCAGCGTTCGTGGTGTCGCAATAACCTCCGTATCCAAAACAGCACCACCCGCAGGAAGATAACGGCTCGTCTCATTCAAAATTGGGAGCAAACGCGCCATATTATGCGTCCTTCCCACCCATAACAGGTCATAATACCCGGCACGCTCTTGGATGAATTCTGCAAAATCTGCCACATGGAGATCAGGCAGCAATTCAACCGTGTCTGGAAAATCGCCAAAAATATCCAGAACACTTTGCTCACGCGACAGCATAGGAAAGACCGTGACGCGGTACCCTAATGCCGCCATCTCCCGCACCACGTCGTTAGACCGGACATACCCCGAGCCCAAACGCCTAAGCGGCAAACGATCCTCAATACATAAAATCCGCTTCTCATCCCGCCTGCGCTCACGCGCATGAACCGCATTACGCAAATGATGCGGCTGTTGATGGCGCAAAAAATCTGGATGTGCCCGCGCAAACGCTTTTAAGTTCGCCTGCATCAACGCCAATGAGCCTGATGCCCCCGAACTCCCAAACTCCAAATGCTCAATCACCACTGTCGGATCATAAACAACCCGGAATCCTGCTTTAATGATGCGCACACATAAATCTACGTCTTCAAAATAGGCCGGCCGAAAACGCGGATCATACCCACCCAAGCGCCTCAATAAAGAAGAGCGCACCACGATAAACGCGGCGGAGCAGTAATCCACATCACGGATAAAATTCGCTTCCGGCAAATTTGGGTCCGCATCACGTTGGTAGCCGTAAGTACTACCATCGCGCCACACCACCGAACCCGCTTCCTGCAAATGCATGTTCGTACGAATAATCTTCGCACCGACAGCCCCAATACTCGCCTCTGACCGAATACGCTTCAAAGCCAAACGCACTGCATCCGGTGCCAGTCGAATATCATTATTCAAATACAGAACAAACGGAGCTTCGACTTCCGCCAACCCGGCATTACACCCTTCCAGATACCCGATATTGTATCGATACCGTAAAAGCTTCACCCCACGAACAAACTGCGCCAATTGGCGGCTCTGGTCATGAGATCCAGAGTCCACAATGATGACCTGAATGGCACCTGAATAATTCGCACGCAATGACGCCAGAGCCTGCATGGTCAGTGCAATTTTATTATATAAGACCATGATCACACTCATTTCCGGCAACCCAGAATAAGTGAAATCTAAACGGCGGCGCACCAGCATCGGCAATTGTGCTTCAGCTTCACGCTCAAACACAACCTTCGCCTGCACCTCGTCCAGTTCTACCACCCCCGCCAATGCAGCCTGTGAATCTGGCGTTACACGCCCTGCCACATAATGCGTGAACGGAGTATCAAAGAGCTTATTATGTAAATCACGCCGGACCTGCGGACGTGATTTATATGCATCGATATTAAGGTTCTTCCCCGGTGAACGTCCTTCATTTGCACCAAATCGAACGAAATGATCATAACCATTACGGAAAACACCTTGGTCTAATGCCCCCCTCAAATCGGGGTACAACTCAGCGTATTCATCTTCCGAAAAGAACTCTAATGGATCGTAGTGCCTAGCTCTACCATTCGTCATATAATGATGGAGAGCGCAGCTATAACGCCCTTCATCTATCTCTTTCTGAACCGATGGATAACGATTTAAGTACCATACTGGATCAAAATACCATGACACCCGCCCAGCATTCGCCACTGAGGCTGGAAGCACGAGCCATGATGCAAATAAATTGTCATGCGGCTTAAAATAATCTGGAAAATGTAAAGCCAGATTACGGCACAGTTCCAAATCAAAAAAGCGATGGCCAATATAGTTTCTTTTAGATCCGACTTCTAAATAGTGATCGTAACCGTTTAAAAAACCTTGCTCTTCCAAATAACGCTGCGTCAGCTCATGATAGCGTCGACGATATGCAAGCTCATCAAAAAGCCAGTGCCCCGAATTATGAACATAACCCCCAGAACAATAATGATCGAACCCAGATTCATAACTCCCCTCAATAACGGACTTATGTACATCAGGATAAAAACTTAAATACCAAACCTCATCAAAATACCTATTTGGAGAATGCCCATATTTTTGTCCAAATTGATGATAGAATTCTTGAGCATCATTGATGCCCTCTTTTTTCATCCACTCTTCAGCTTCCGGGTATCGCAATATATACCAATCAGCATCAAATATACGCCAGCTAGGCTGGCGTATATTTGTATCGGAGAGCATTTTTCTTTGTTCACCTGGCATTACGTCGTGCCCTTAATGTTCAGGACATAGCCCGCTTACTCAGAAGTTCATCGACATGCTGCGCTGCTTCCTGCGTCAAGCCTTCACGAGCAGTAGACTGAATTTTACCCTTACTAAAATGGACGGCCAAATCAGTTACATACGTCCCAAAGACCTCACCAGCAACATTCAAAAGCGCCACTTGATAGTGCCCTTCCAGGGTCAATGCATAGCCACGCTTTGGATCTAAAGTACCTTCAAAGCCCGCACACAAAGGAGCATCCTCATGCACCACCGCCACATCGTGACGAACACAACGGCTCAAGGCTGACAGCACAACCTCCCCCCGCTCAGGCTGTACTAACGCAACATACATTTGCCCAGCGCGCTGGAGGCCTTTCAAAAAACCCCACCCACGAATATGTAGAGTGCCTTCGGCCTCAACACCCCGAAGAGGCTCCCCTACAACCCCCGTGAAGTCATCAATAAACTGCTCTAAGCGCCCATCGCCATAAGAATGCAGGCCTTCCTTTTGCACAGATGACAACTTGATGCCGCGCAAAACGCCATCATTATGTGCAACACGCTCAAAATCTGCCAAAATCTGCCCATTAGACGGTGCAACACGCCCAATTTCAGTAACTTGACCGCCTTCAACCTCAATTTGGTATGACGTGAGCTGGAATGCCCCTTGACCGTGAAGCACATTAATTAATGCGATACGGAAGCGGCCCTCACACCACTTTCCACGCAGTGAAGCACGCCCAGAGAAGCCTGAGCGACGCGGTGAATCAGCAAACAGCTTTGCAATATCACCACGCGTTTCACGTTGGCATTCAACATAAATCGTTGGGCTATCAGGCCCATCACCGATCAAGACAGCGAGCATACGCCCTGCCGTAGAAATTCCCGGCAGCAGGAACCACCCACGAATATGGAAGTCGTTGGCACCATTAAAATCAATCTCTCCGCTCGGGCGGAGAACATGGTGACAAATGTCATCAACATAACATTCTGCCCCCTGTATCGAGAACCAATCATTCACCTCCACCGGCAACTCAATCGCCAAATCATGCTGCGTCGGCGGATCAAAAATGTGGCGTGGTGGCGCTTGATGGCGCCAATTATTATGCGGCAGCAAATGAACTTGCCCCGTATCAATGCGCAGATCGGAAACCCCCATCTCACGCCGGGGCGCCACATCACGATATAACTGCAACAAATCACGCGAATAATCCGCAGCGTTCGTCAAAAGATGCGGCCCGATATTAGCCATCATCTTCCGGCGCAACGCTTCAGACGAACGTAACATTTCCAACCGCTCGAGGACCATGCTTGGGCGGTTAATAGGCACCTTAAAGCCATTCACACCGTCTTCAACACGATCTCCCAAAGCTCCCACATCAGTCACAATCGGCAAAAGCCCATTCTGCCACGCTTCTGAGAGAGAAATACAATACGTCTCCGGCCAGATAGAGAGGTTCAATGCAACATCTGCAACCTTCAGCGCATCAATCTCACCCATATCATAACGACCATACACCGTTACATTTGAACGCGGCACCGCGTTCAGAACCGCCTCATATTCCGGGTGGACGTACCCAAAAATATGGAAGTGGAAGTGATCAGGGTGCGCAATCTCGATCAAGCTTAAAATGGTGTCCGCACCCTTCGTACGAAGGAAATTGCCAACAATAGCCACACCTAATGGGCGACCTTCCAAAGACTGATAGGCTTTTGGCACAACGGGTACGGTGTTCTCAGGACTTGGAATACCCGTAATCAGACTGACTTTCTGATCCAAGATTGGGTAAATATCGTGGGTCAAGTCCCGTGAGTGCTGCGTACCAAACATAATGGCATCAATGGAACGTAACATTTTTGACACAAAGGCACGGCGTGTCTGCTCACCACCATATTCAACGTTTTCAGCCGCTTTGAGGCTCACATCTGCCGCCAAAACAGACCGCACCTCTTCCTCAACGTAGCGCAGTTCATGGTTCAGCAGGTTGTAACGCGATGACACCAGCCAGAAATCATGCGCAGAAAACACCACACCTGCGCCACTCGCTTTGGCGATAATCGGTAAAGAAAGCGCGTGGTGACCAAGATGCTGGAAGTGAACAACATCAATGTTATACTGTCCAATGACACTGGAGAAGGCCATTTCCTCGGCCCCATCGCACATAACATCCTGCCAGCCGGCTTCGGGCACTTCAAAACGATCCAACTCTTGACCGCTCGCCGTTGTCATCCAGCAAGAACTACTACGGCGCAACCAGTAAAAGAATTCGACATCACGCCCCAGCATTGAGCACAAAGCCTGCTGATAGACTTCAACACCACCCCATGCCTGCTCATGAATCGTGGAATGCGTGCACATCAATACCCGCAAACGGCGGCGGCGTTCCACCGGAACAATGCCACTCTTACGGCGGCCAAAATCAGCCCCCGTAATCTCTTGCATCTTCCGCAAGCGATTTTCATACAAATGGTGCTGCAAGACAGACTTTTGCGCAGCCTGAGCGGCTTTACGCCGTACACTCTTGCTCTCCAAAAGGCGCGCAACAGCAGCAACAACCCCATCAGGGTCACGTGCAAGGCTTACGCCATCAACTGTTTCGAAATGCTCGCTCGCCATATTTTCTGGCGCTTCAACCACTTGAGCCGTTCCCGCCAGCCCAAGTTCAAAAAAACGCGGCCCCGGTGCTGTCGCTTGGCTTACATCACCATGGCTCGCATAATCCCGGAACATCGTCAGAGTAACAGCGCTGACATTCGCAAAATCAATAAAGGCTTCATGACTGACAGGGCGCTGTATAGCCAAGGCGGCCAAGTCTGCCGGGAGAGGCGGCAAGTACTCATTCCCCGGGCAAATCAACTTTAAACGCGCCTCAGGAAACGCTGCTATAACACGCCGCAATGTCTCAACACGGTTTGGCCACATCGTCCCCGCAAAGAAAATGTCATATTCCAGCTCGTTTGCTGTCAATACTTTCCGTTCGTGAATCGACGCACTCGCAGCAAGCGGCAGATAATGGCCTTTACCAGTGTAGTATTCTGCACAAGACGGATCATTCGTGAATACAAAATCAAAGAGACTGGCATTCTCAACGTTAAAGTCCCGCATAAAGGGATCTTCAAACGTCCACAAGATCATCGTTTTAAATGCCGGACGAACACGGCGCAGAAGAGGCAAATGAATACGCTGCGCATCAATACAAATCAGCACATCATGCGCGCCGGATGCAGCAATACCCGCCAAAGACATGTTATCCGCAACAACAACATCCTCGCGCCCAAATAGAGACTTCGCAGCACGCTCTATCGCAAGAGTAAGGTATGAATTGGGGTTATGCGTAAAGTTTGTATTATAAATGACCGCCATCAAGCAATTGAGCGCCTTACGCCCACCCCCAATTTAGAATCAAGACTCACGACATACAGTACACTTCATATGCACTGCACTCGACGTTATGATAATTTCTAGCTTATCTATTAAAACAGCAAAAACACCTTTCGCATACCCTCATGATTTAGAATAAATAAAAAAAGGGCCGCCGAAGCGACCCTTTTCATAACACCCCAAATAAAGCGGCGTTATTTTGCATCAATCCGTAGTACGGCGACGGATTGCTGCACCCAGGATATCACCCAGTGATGCACCTGAATCAGATGAGCCGTATTCTGTAATAGCTTGCTTGTCTTCCTCGACCTCACGGCCACGGATCGTCAGAGCCAGCTTGCGTGATGCACGCTCAACAGCAACGACCTTCGCATCAACCTTCTCGCCAACAGCGAAACGCTCTGGGCGTTGCTCTGCCTTGTCACGAGCCAGTTCTGCGCGGCGGATGAAGCCGTTCAGGACTTCGTCAACCTTCACTTCGATGCCGTTCGTCTGAACTGCGGTCACAACACAGGTTACGATTGCACCCTTCTGAACGCGTGCGAGCGTGTCAGCGGCTGGATCTTCCTGAAGCTGCTTGATACCAAGCGAAATGCGCTCTTTCTCAGCGTCCACGTCGAGAACCTTAGCCTTAACGACCTGGCCCTTCTCGTAGTTCGCCATGGCAGCTTCGCCAGCTTCGTCCCAAGACAGGTCGGACATGTGAACCATGCCGTCGATGTCTGCGGAGAGACCAATGAACAGACCGAACTCGGTGATGTTGCGGATTTCGCCTTCGATGACGGAACCGACTTTGTTCTCTTCTTGGAATTGCTCCCAAGGATTGCGCTGAACCTGCTTCAGGCCCAGAGAGATGCGGCGCTTTGAGCTGTCCACATCGAGAACCATAACGTCGACTTCCTGAGAAGTAGCAACGATCTTGCCCGGATGTACGTTCTTCTTTGTCCAAGACATTTCAGAAACGTGTACCAGACCTTCAACACCCGGCTCCAGCTCAACGAATGCACCGTAATCGGTGATGTTCGTGACGCGACCCGTGTAACGAGCACTTGCTGGATACTTAACAGCAACATTTTCCCATGGATCAGCTTCAAGCTGCTTCATGCCAAGGGAGATACGCTGCGTGTCAGAGTTGAAGCGAATAACCTGAACGCGAACCGGCTGACCGATCTGAAGAGCTTCAGATGGGTGGTTGATGCGCTTCCAAGCGATATCCGTAACGTGCAGCAGGCCGTCAACGCCGCCGAGGTCAACGAACGCACCGTAATCGGTGATGTTCTTGACAACGCCGTCAAGGATCATGCCTTCCTTCAGGCCCTGGATCAGCTCAGAACGCTGCTCAGCACGGGTCTCTTCAAGAACTGCACGACGTGACACAACGATGTTACCACGCGCACGATCCATCTTCAGGATCTGGAACGGCTGCGGCTGACCCATCAGCGGCCCAACGTCACGAACCGGACGGATGTCCACTTGGCTGCCTGGCAAGAACGCCATTGCGCCGCCGAGGTCAACCGTGAAGCCACCCTTAACACGACCATAAATCGTGCCGTTCACGCGCTGGTTGTTGCCGAATGCACGCTCCAGAGCCGTCCATGCTTCTTCACGACGAGCCTTCTCGCGTGACAGAACGATGGAACCATCACGATCTTCGTAACGCTCAACGTACAGTTCGATAACATCGCCAGGCTTCACGTCAGGAGCGGCACCCGGAGGACCGAATTCCTTCAGTGCAACGCGGCCTTCGCTCTTCAGGCCAACGTCAACAATCGCGAACTCGTCAGACAGACGAATAACACGACCCGTAACAACGGAGCCTTCAAAACCAGTGTCGCGACCCAGTGTCTCGTCGAGAAGGGCAGCAAAATCTTCGGTGCCGTGTGCAACCGAGTTCATCAGAGTGGCAGAAGCCATGTAGTCTAATATTCCCAGATTTCCGCAATACGCTGGAAATCCATGCTTGCGCCACACATGACGTTGTTATGCGTGTGACGTCTCCCCGTCGGCCCTAAAAGCATCAAACGGGTCAATGATCCAAAATACCCTCATGCCTGCGATACACACATAAGAGGAAAGCAAACCTTTACGGTGCCTTGCTTTCAAAGCAAGCAAAGACACCCTTGACACAGTCAATGTCAATCAAAAAGTGCTTTTTCCACTCCCCAATCAGGACGAGAGGACGTTACTTACGACGCTGCGCAATGTAATCACACGCTTTTTGAAAAACCTCAGCCGCCGTCAAATCATCCGTATCAATCGTGAAGGCATCATCTGCCGCCCGTAACGGGGCAACATCACGCTCCGAGTCTCTCTGATCCCGGCTTTCAATCTCTGCCACCGCATGGCGCAACGCTTCACCTTCCAGTGGCATATCTGCATGCATCTGATGATAACGACGCAATGCACGTGTCTTGGCTGACGCCGTAATAAACAGCTTAACAGGCGCATCCGGAAATACGACCGTCCCGATATCACGCCCATCGACAACGGCCCCACCCGTACGCCCAAAAACACGCTGGCGCTCCAGAAGAGCCGCACGCACAGCAGGTTGCGATGCAACCATAGACGCCGCACGATCCACTTCAGGAACACGCAGATCATTGCGCTGCAAATCTTCGGCCGTCAGATGTTGCGCCATGTCCTCCGCAGCATTCTGTGGGTCTCCGCCTGCATTGAGCACACGCCGCGCAACAGCACGGTACAACAAACCCGTATCCAAATACGGCAATCCATAAGCCTCTGCCAGAGCCCGCGCTAACGTCCCCTTACCAGCTGCCGCCGGCCCATCAACCGCGATAACAAACCCACCGGACATCAGCGAATTCCTGCTCCCAGAGCGTTCATCAATTCTACAAAACCCGGGAAACTGGTTTCAATAAACGCCGTATCATCCACGGAAACCGGCTTATGCGCCGCCAAACCAAACACAATCGCACTCATCGCCAAGCGATGATCCATATGTGTCGTCACGTGCCCGCCACCCACATCACCTTTCAGGCCATGCACAATCAGGTCATCACCTTCCACCGTGGTCGCAGCGCCATTCACATCCAGCAAAGCAACCGTCGCGGCAAGACGGTCACTTTCCTTAACGCGCAGCTCTTCCAACCCTTGCAAACGCGATTCCCCTTCTGCAAACGCACATGCAACCGCCAGAACGGGGTATTCATCAATCATAGAAGGCGCACGTGCCGGCGGCACAGCTACACCACGCAACGCCGAATAACGCACACGCAGGTCACCCACTGGCTCCCCACCTTCAATGCGTTCATTCAGCACCTCAAGATCACCCCCCATCTCACGCAAAGTTTGGAATAACCCCGTGCGCAGAACGTTGAGGCCAACCCCCGTGATCAAGACATCAGAGCCCGGCACCAGCAGTGCTGCAACAATCGGGAAAGCCGCTGAAGACGGATCACCCGGCACCACAACATCACGCGCGCTCAATTGAGCCGGCCCGGTTAGCGCGATGCGGCGCCCACCATCCTCCATCACCTCAACCGCAACCGGCACACCAAAGTGCCGCAACATATTTTCCGTGTGATCCCGCGTCGCCACGGGCTCTTCAACAACCGTTTGACCCTGAGCATTCAAGCCCGCGAGCAAAACCGCAGACTTCACCTGAGCAGACGCCACAGGCAAACGATAGCTCAACGGCTTAGCCTCACATGTGCCACGAATGGCCATCGGCAAGCGCCCACCTTCACGCGCTTCAAACACAGCGCCAGTTTCACTCAACGGCACTGTCACTCGGCGCATGGGGCGTGAACGAAGAGAGGCATCCCCCGTCATCACACTCAAGAAAGGTTGCGTCGCTAAGATACCCGATAAAAGCCGCGCCGCCGTCCCCGAATTACCCATATCAAGCACATCTTCAGGTTCTGACAGGGCACTGACACCCCGCCCATCAATAACCCAAACATCACCGTCCTGCGTGATCGTCGCACCCAAAGCCCGCATTGCATCCGCAGTGCGCAACACATCCTCCCCTTCAAGGAGGCCACTCACACGCGTTTGCCCCGTTGCAAGCGCTGCAAACATAAGTGAGCGGTGGCTGATGGATTTATCGCCAGGCACGCGGGTCGTACCCTGCAAGCCTGATAACGCACGAGAAACGGTCAAAGGTCGCTGATTCATAGTTTCGTTCATGCCGCCCATAACTGGACACTGTCAATTACCGTTTATGCAGGAAAATTCTCCATTCCCCCTAAACGAATCACCGAAAAAACCCTAAAAACATTGACAGACTCCGCTCAAGCTGGCATGGCCGCCCTTCTCTAATTCCGTGGCATTGGTAGGCTTGCGCAACATGGCAAAACCCGAACTCGGTCTGAAACGGACATGCGTTGATTGTGGTGTCCGCTTTTATGACTTGAACCGCGTCCCCGCGATTTGCCCCAAATGCGGTGGTACCCAACCGAGCGATATCGGTCGTTTGAAACAAAACGATGAGCCGCTCCCTGAAGAAAAAGATCCCAACGCGGCTCCAAGCGAGCACGAAAACGACGTCGATGTCGATCTGGACACAGATGATGATGCCGATGATGTTATCGAAAGCGATGATGATCTTGATGATGACGATGATCTGTCAAACGACATCGAAGTCCCAACAGACAAAGACGACCGCGACGATAACTAAGAGCAGTTCTCCTTTGCTCCGTTACGTTCTTCCCTCGGCATGTGCAGGCTTAACGCTTGCACTGCTGAGCGGATGCGCCGCTCCTTCACGGCACACTGATACCCAGAACCTCCAAGAGCGCCTTGCCAGCCGCCCTAGCGCCACAGCAACACTCCAGAGCTTCTGCCCCTCCCCCATTCACGTTCACAGCGTCACAATTGGTACGCCACCTGCCCCCGCAGCCGATATCATCCAACGCTTAGAACTGACATCATCCACCGCACTTAAGCTGCGCCACGTTCAACTCCTCTGCGGCGACGTTCCCGTGTCTGATGCATGGAATTGGTACGTTCCAGAACGCCTTACTGCGGAGATGAATACCCGCCTTGAGCACAGCACCACCCCATTTGGTCGCGCCGTTCAAGACACTCATTTCTCACGCACCACCATCAGCAGCACGGCCATGCCAGAAGCATCAGTCTATCTGCTCGAAAATCGCGCCGTTCTGCGTCGCGCCAGCGATCATGCACCGATCTCGCTCGTCATCGAAGACTATTTTCCCAGCGCTGCCATTAACTACCGCTAAACATTTCACGCCGGATCGCCCAACGTTCATGATCCCGCCACACACCAGAAATCCGCAAATAATGTGGCGAAAAGCCTTCTTTTTGAAACCCTAAGCGATGAAGAAGCGCAATCGAACGCTGATTATCAGGCTGCACATTGGCTTCAATCCGATGCAAGCCCAAATCCCCGAATGCACGCACCAAGACCAGCCGCACCGCTTCCGTCATAAGGCCCCGACCGCACGCGGCCTTCATCCCATAATACCCCAAATAAGCATTACAGAAATTGCCGTACACAATCTGGCTTAACGTCAAAACGCCAATAACCTGACCCGTCTGCCGCTCCAGCGCCACGTAACCCGCTGCACCATCAGAAGAACACACAGCAAACCATTGCCGAAAACCTGCTTCGTCACAAAATGGCGTCGCCCATGGGGCATGAAACGGCTTATTCGCGCAATTCGCAGCCACCAGCGCATCACAGTCACCGGCAACCACCTCACGCAAGAGAACAGAGCTCAGCATAACGCAATACGTTACCGCGGAGACCAGTTTAAGTGCTGACCACCATCCAGCGCTAGCATCTGCCCCGTCACTGACGGCAAAGCGAGCAGCATCTGCGCCGCCGCAGCTATCTCGTCAGGCGAGGAACCCCGCCCTAACGGGGTACGGTCACACATCGCCTGAAAATGCTCATCAGACTGCCCTACGGCAGGCAAAACAGGCCCCGGGCCAATAGCATTCACCCGCAAACGTGGTGCCAATGCGAGCGCTAAACTCTGCGTCAACGTCCATAGCCCTGACTTAGACAGAGTATATGTCACAAAATGCGGCGTCAGATTCCACACGCGCTGATCCAGAAGATTCAGCACCATTCCTTCCGCATCATCCGGTAAAAATGATGCGACATCCTGCGCCAATACGAACGGTGCCCGTAAATTCGGCTCAAGGTGACGATCCCAACTCTCGCGCGTCACATCGCCAACCTCATCGCGCGTAAAGACTGAGGCATTATTGACCAATACCCCAATAGGCCCCAGCGTATCGTGCACCTTCGCCACCAAGCCACTGACATCTGCCTCACAGGCCAAATCTGCCTGCACAACGCAGCCACGGCCACCAATCTGGGCCAGCAGCGTCTCAGCCTCTTGCACGCTTTCTCGGCAATGAATTGCAACGGAAAAGCCCTCTTGGGCCAACATCTCAACCAACGCACGCCCAATACGCCGCGCGCCCCCCGTCACAAGCGCCACGCGTGGCATTTTTGCCGAGATTGGCAACATCGCCCCAGCCCCCAACATCACCCTAAAGACCTACGCGCCATAAGAGCGGCTGCTAATGTACCATCATCCAATCCGTCCAGCGCTCCCCCCATCGGGACACCATGCCCGACACGACTGACAGACACACCATAAACGGACAGTTTTTCCTGCAACCAATGCGCAGTCGTCGCGCCTTCTACCGTAGCGCCAAGCGCCAAAATGACCTCTGACACACCACCCGCCTCTATACGGCGCATTAACGGCTGTACATTCAAATCATCCGGCCCGAACCCTGCCAATGCAGACAGCGTCCCTCCCAAAACCTGATAGACCCCACGATGCACCGTGGCGCGCTCCAGCGCCCAAAGATCGCCCACCGTCTCAACCACACACACCACGGACCCATCACGCAATGGGTCCGTGCATAAATGGCAAGGGTCAACCGTATCCAGATTTCCGCATTGCGTACATGTCCGCACACTTTGCGCCGTGCGCTCAATCTGCCGCGCCAAAGGCAACATCCGCGCCTCTGGCTGCCGCAAAAGATTCAACACAGCACGACGCGCCGACCGCGGCCCAAGCCCCGGCAAACGCGCGAACATTGTAATCAATTGCTCGATTTCTGTCGTACCGTTCACAGTGCGTTCACCGGATACAGCCCCTTACATCCGCATTAGAACGGCAGGTTCAAGCCCGGCGGCAGATCAATCCCGCCCGTAACGCCACGCATCGCTTCGGAGCTTGCTGCTTCAGCCTTCGCCTTCGCATCTGCATAAGCCGCGACAATCAGATCCTGCAGCGTTTCCATGTCGCTTGGCTCTGCAAGCTTTGGATCAATGCGCAAGTTACGCATTTCACCCTTACCGGTCAGTTGCACCGTCACCAAACCAGCACCAGCACTGCCATCAACAACCAGATTCGCCAGTTCCTTCTGCGCGTCCTGCATCCGAGACTGCATTTGGCTTGCTTGCTTCATCAATCCAGCAAGATTCTTCATAGCGTTTGCTCCTGTATTACTCAGTAGATATCGTCTTCATCCAAAAGATCTGCATCCAATGGCGCAAATTCCAGATCCGGTGGTTCATTATCCACCAAAGACGTCACCTCTTCTGGCGGCAATCCATAATCATCCAAGCCATGATCCTGCACTTCCCCAATTTTAGCACCGGGAAAAGCCATCAAAATCGCTTGGACAAGCGGATGGGATTCAACCTCAGCTTGGTTCAGAGCAACAATCTCTGCCCCTTGCTCATCCAGAGTAGGCTCCCCTTCTTCCGTTGACGTAGACACACGCCACGCTTTTGGAAAAAGATGATCCAATAAAGCCTGTAAACTCCGCTCCACGCGCGCTTTAGGGTCGTCAGAGCGTATCTCCACCACCGGCGGCGCAAAACGCACTACATGCACCGCATTACGCAACATGCCATGCAATAACGGTTCACGTCCACGCGCCAAAGCCACCATCTCACGCCACGTTCTCGGCGGCAAAGGCGCTGCATCTTCAGATGCCGCATCACTGTGAGACGCCTGCGAAGGCTCAGACGGCACAGCCTCACTGGCCGAGGCTTCAACCGCCACAGGCCGCTGCGTCGGAGCAGGCTCCGGCACGCGCTGCCCAGCATAATGCGGATCAATAACCTGCCCGCCATTTGCCACCAACTTCAGCGGCGCGCCTGTTGAAGACGATGACTGCGCTCTAGGCCCCTGATCATACCCTTGCGAAGGAGCATCCACGCGCTGAGTGGAAGCCGAAGGGCCTCCCGGCGCACCATGAGACGACGCCCCCCCGGCTGAACCTCCACTCCCTACACGTCCAGAGCCACCACCCTCAGGAGCAGACTCCGTTAATTGCCGGATCAACCGATCTGGCGTTGGTAAAAGCGCCGCATGGCACAAGCGAATAAGGATCATCTCAGCAGCTTGACGGCGATCCGGCGCTTGCTCAACCTCTCCAATGCCCTTCAAGAGCATCTGCCACGTACGCCCCAAAACGGAGACGGATAAACGGTCCGCCAGTGCACCACCACGCACCCTCTCCGCCTCAGGCAACTCACGCGTTTCACGCAAGGCGGGCACAGCTTTCAAGCGTGACACCAAATGCACCAAATCCAGTACATCCGTCAGCAAAACACCTAAATCAGCCCCACGCGCATAAGCTTGATCCGTCAAAGCCAAAGCATCCGCAACGCGGCCTGCCATCAAAGCTTCGAGCAAATCAAATACCAACCCACGATCTGCCAAGCCCAGCATGTCAGACACAGATTGCGAATCAGCCGCGCCCTGCGCAATCGCCTGATCCAGCAAAGACAAGCCATCACGCACAGAACCATCTGCCGCACGCGCAATTAACGCCAACGCATCCGTTGAAAGCACCGCACCCTCTTTACGGGCGATACGATCAAAATGCTCCTGCAACTGTACTTGCGGCACACGCCGCAAATCAAAACGCTGACAGCGTGACAGCACCGTAACCGGCACTTTACGCAGTTCCGTCGTGGCAAAAATGAACGTCACCTGAGCAGGCGGTTCTTCCAGCGTTTTCAACAAGGCATTAAAAGCATTGCGGGACAGCATATGCACTTCATCAATGATGAAGACTTTCATGCGCCCTTGCATCGGGCGGAAACGCGTCGCTTCAATAATCTCACGCACGTCATCTACGCCCGTGCGTGACGCCGCATCCATCTCCAACACGTCAGGGTGACGATCTGCCAAAATCGCCGTACAATTTGGGCACACACCGCACGGATCCGCCGTCGGCCCGCCTTTTCCATCAACCCCAACACAATTCAGCGCACGCGCGATAATCCGCGCCGTCGTCGTTTTACCAACGCCACGCACACCCGTCAGCATAAAGGCATGGGCAACGCGCTGAAGCGAGAATGCACGCCGCAAAATACGCACCAGCGTATCCTGCCCAATCAAATCTTCAAATGAACGAGGCCGATATTTCCGAGCCAGTACCCGGTACACATCATCTTTTGGGGGAAGTACTTTTTCAGGTTCCGCCAAATCATCAGACTCTAAAGACGGCGCAGGACTTTGTACGGGTGCATCGCCAAAGAACCCACCACCACTCTCTGGCGGTAACGGAATATCGTTTTCAATCTCTGTCATGAACAACCGTAGCGGTCATCGCACACGCCACCCCTGAAAGCCCGAAACAGCTCTGTATTTTGCAATAACATCATTTTTGGGGAGGGGTGGAAGGCCGAACATCTGACCCGTCTGAAATTCACTACGGCTGCTTCCTTCCGGACCTGACCGAGTTCGCGACACATCCGTCCAGCGCCGACCTTCCGCCGCCCGTCTAACACATGAAGTAGGGGGTCTGGCAACCCCCTATTCCACATCATTTTTACAGAATGCTTATTGCCCTGCAGCTTCACCACCACCGTGACGCGGATCAGCCGCACCATAGAGCAGCCCCGTTACCGGCGCACTCAATGTTGGATGCCCAGCCAGAATACCTTCTGCCACACCCCAAACACGATGCGGCGACAGAACATAACCTTCCGCCTGAAGGGTTTTCTGCACATCTGCACTCAACGCACCATTTTCGATTTCAACGGCACTCGGCTCCCACTGCTCATGAATGCGCGGTAGATCAATCGCATCACGGATATTCAATCCATAATCCACAACGCCCAAAATCGCGGAAAGCGTAATCGTCGGGATGCGTGAACCACCCGGGCTCCCAATCACCATGACAACCTTGCCGTCCTTTGACAAAATTGTTGGAGACATTGAGGAAAGTGGCGTTTTACCCGGCGCAATCGCATTCGCTTTGGAACCGACAATGCCAAACATATTGGGGGCACCCGGCTTTGATGAGAAATCATCCATCTCATCATTCATCCAAATACCCGTATGACCACCCATCACACCTGCGCCAAACCAACCATTCAGCGTATAGGTTGCCGAAATGGCCGTTCCCTCACGATCCATCACAGAAAACTGCGTTGTTTCGTGCTTTTCATGCTCTGGTGCAGGTATAGGCTGCGGAGCTACTGGCTTCGCTTCGCTAGAGCGCAGATCTTCAGATGGTACAGCATGATCTGTCGGTGTTGCCGCACGAATAGCCGCCGCATAAGCCGGATCCGTCAAATGCGCGATTGGGTTTTGCACAAATGCTGGATCTCCAAGGTCCCGACGGTCCGAATAGGCATGGCGCATAGCTTCAACTTCGCGCTGCACCGCAGGAGCCGTATGCAGACCCAACTGCGTCATGTCATAGCCCGACAAAATGTTCAGGATTTCACACAACGCGACACCGCCACCGCTCGGCGGCGGAGACGTTTCCACCAAATACCCGCGATACACACAACGCACAGGCTCCAACGTCCGCGTATGATACGCCGCAAAATCAGCCTTCGTTAGCAGGCCACCACCTTCGTGGCTGGCACGCACCAGTTCATCCGCAATCGGCCCATGATAAAAAGCATCTGGCCCCTTTTGCGCAATAAGGCTCAAACTTTTGGCCAAATCACGCTGCACCAGCCGATCCCCGGGCTGCAACGCTGTTCCGTCCGGGCGCAAAAAGATTTTTTGCGCATAAATATCTTTTTGAAAGTAGCGCGAGGACGTCGCAAAAAGATCACTATCGGCTTGGTTTAAAATGAAACCATCACGCGCCAAAGCAATTGCCGGTGCCATCACCTTAGCACGGCTCAATTTGCCCCATTTACGATGAATTTCATCTAACCCAGCCACCGTTCCCGGAACAGCAACCGCTTTCCAGCCTTCGGTAGACGCCCCCGGAATCACATTACCTGACGCGTCCAGATACATATCTTCCCGCGCTTGGCCTGGTGCACGCTCACGGAAATCAATAAACACCGTTTTGCCATGTGCTGGGTGGATGGTCATAAACCCACCACCACCGATATTCCCGGCAGCTGGATAAACAACAGCCAGCGCATACCCAACAGCCACCGCCGCATCAACAGCATTACCACCCTGAGCCAGCACCTTAGCGCCCGCTTCTGATGCCAAATGCTGCGCGGACACCACCATGCCATGCTTTGCTGCAACGAGCTTCGCCGCTTCTTTTTGGTCCGGACCAAACGCCAAGGGGTCCGCAGACGTAGCAGCCACAGACGCCGCCCCGGCTGCCCAAACCGACGAAAATGGCGCGACAGCACATGCCACGGCTAACGCTGAAGAGAACAGAGCCTTACGGCGGCTCTCCAAACCCTTTGAACGCAATGAAAGAGCCATCATGCTTTTTCTCCATAAGGCGGGCAGGTATAACCACGAGGGGACAACGTAAAGACCTCACAACCATCTTCCGTCACGCCCAGCATATGCTCAAACTGCGCAGACAAAGAACGATCACGCGTAACTGCCGTCCAGCCATCATCAAGGATCTTCACATCCGGGCGGCCCAGATTCAGCATTGGCTCAATGGTAAAGACCATTCCGGCCACCAACTCGCGGCCTTGGCCCGGCTTACCATAATGCAAAATATTCGGCTCTGAATGGAATTCACGCCCAATGCCATGCCCGCAGAAATCACGCACAACGGATAAGCGGTTCCGTTCTGCAAAACTCTGAATAGCATGACCAATGTCACCCAATGTATTGCCCGGGCGCACCGCCTTAATACCCAACATCAAAGACTGATACGTTAGCTCTACCAGCTTCTCTGCCTTCTTTGGGGCCTTACCGACGATATACATACGGGAACTGTCACCATACCAACCATCGAGAATGGAGGTGACATCAATGTTCAAGATATCCCCTTCGGCCAGCACCTTGCCACCCGGAATACCATGACACACGACATGATTAATGGAGATACAGCAGGACTTTGGGAAACCACGGTAGTTTAAAGGCGCTGGCGTTGCCCCATGTGCCAAGGTGAACTCATGCACCAACGTGTTCAACTCTTCAGTCGTCACACCAGGGCGCACATGATCCCCGATCATATCCAAGGTTTCAGCAACGAGGCGCCCTGCCGCACGTAGACCAACAAAATCGTCTGCGTTATAAATTGTAATCTCACCGGCCATCGCGCTTATCACCTTATTCTTACACTACGTGCCGATAAGATGCGTCGATCCGATTGGAACCGCAAGTTCTAGCGTTGCAATCAGTTGATAAACATTATCCGCGCACGTGCCGCTTAACGTGATGTGCTGCCCCCTGAGCATGTAAACTCACCATCCGCACACTCCCTGTATGGCGCACACCTCGCATACCATGCTTCCGCGCTGAAGCTTCTGCCACCTCAACAGGACGGTGCGTCGCAGCAAGCTGCCGCCCACGCACACGGCCCCTGCGCCCAGCAAACACCAAGACAGGACGCGACGCAGCCGGATGCATCAAAGGCTCTGGCGCCAAACCTTTATCGGCAAAGCCACGATCCAATAAAGCCGCCATCGTCAAAGAACGGCTTGTATTACTTGACGCCCCCATGACCACGCCAATCAAACGTGTGTTTCCACGCATCGCAGAGGTCACCAAATTACGCCCCGCTAGGTCCGTATAACCCGTCTTCAACCCATCCGCGCCAGAATAAATCTTCAACATTGGATCATGGTTCGGGATTAAACGACGATGGAAATAAAACTGCGGCACATCAAAATAATGGTAATAGCCCGGAAAATCATTAATCAAACGGCGCGCTAAAATGCCGAGATCATGCGCCGTTGTCACCTGATCCGGATCTGGCAGGCCTGACGCATTCCGGAATGTCGTATTATTCATGCCCAACGCACGCGCTTGTTGCGTCATCAGTTGTGCAAACCGCACCTCATCACCGCCACCCAGAAACTCGCCCAACGCACAGGCCGCATCATTGGCCGATTTCGTGACCAGCGCCAAAACCCCTTGCTCAACCGTCAGGCGTGTACCCGGCACCAAACCCAATTTGGACGGCTTTTGGATGGAACAATGAATCGACACAGGCACTTGCTCATCAAACGTAATTTGATGCGCTTGAGAGGCACGAAAAGTTAGGTACAGCGTCATTAACTTCGTCAAAGATGCCGGATAACGCTGCAAATCCGCATCACTTTGCGACAGAACATCACCCGTCTGCGCATCGAGAACATAACTCGAAATATGCCCCGGATATTGCGCCCATGCACGCCCAGATGGCACGAGCATAGCGCAAACACACCCAATAACGACAAGAGCAGAAAAAAATGCAGACGAACCGGACGAGAAGCGCATTACCTTGCAGCCTTTAAGCGTAACCGTGACCACGGAGCCATAACACATAGACGCACAAAACCACGCCGCCGGCATCCGCCGAATAACGTGACCGACACATAAAGCGCCTCAAAACAGCACCTTAATAACCACACGACTATCTACGCGTGGCCCCACTCATACGTCCATGACCTTTTCTGAATTTACTTAATATTTTCTGAAGGTGGCGAAAACATGGTGAACGCAACACCTTACCTCTTTCCATCCCGCCACATAAAATCATGCAAATCCCCCCTTCTCATGGCTATAGAAGCATCCCATATTCTTAACGTCATGGTTCTATCGACATTGCGCCCCACTTCTATGCTGCCTGATTCCCTCCGCCTGAATGACAGCGCCGTGCGCGTCTCAGCGATGGGTACTTCAGACCCGATCACTCCGCCCCCCGGAGAGGATGACGAACCCGAATTCGAGATTGACGTCGTCGTGCGTCCACGCACCCGCACGCGCAAACCTTCCATGTTCACCGTCCTCATGCTGAATGATGACTACACCCCCATGGAATTCGTTGTGCATGCCCTTGAGCGCTTCTTTGGCAAATCACGCGATGAAGCAACGGATATCATGCTCGAAGTACACCAACACGGCGTCGGCGTCTGTGGTGTCTTTACTTATGAAGTCGCCGAGAGCAAGGTTGCTCATGTTATGGATCTGGCGCGCAAAAACCAGCACCCACTGCAATGTACCCTTGAAAAAGAATAAGGCCGATTCCACCCTTCTAACCAACCATCCCGGAACCGGAAAACTCACCAAGACCGCGTTTGTGACTCATTTCCACAGCCACATCGCACCAAAATGCCTCTCCCTTTGAGAGGCCGAGAGGAGCGCCCATGCTGTCCCGTATGCTCGAACAGACACTTCACCGCGCCCTCACATTCGCCGGGGAGCGAAAGCACGAATACGCCACGCTCGAGCATTTACTGCTGAGCCTGACCGAAGACCCAGAAGCACTCAGCGTCTTTCACGCATGCGGTGTTGATCTCGAGCGACTCCGCACAGAACTCACCGAGTTTCTGGACAAAGACCTCTCCGGCCTTGCATCAGAACTCAGTATTGACCCCAAACCCACCGCCGCATTCCAGCGCGTTATCCAACGTGCCGCCATTCATGTGCAAAGCACAGGCCGCGATGACGTCACCGGCGCGAATGTTCTTGTGGCCCTCTTTGCTGAGCGCGAAAGCCATGCTGTTTATTTCCTTCAGCTACAGGATATGACCCGGCTGGATGCCGTCAATTTTATTTCACACGGCATCGCCAAAGCACCCGACCGTGGAGCGCGTAAAACCTCAACAACCGATCCAAAAAATAAACAGAACGAGTCCGAGGAACGCAAAACCAAAGATGGTGCGCTGGCAACCTATTGCGTTGACCTCAATGCGCGCGCTGAAGCCGGAAAAATTGACCCCCTGATCGGGCGCGACCAAGAGATCGAACGTACAATCCAGATTTTGTGCCGTCGTACCAAAAATAACCCCCTCTTTGTCGGTGACCCGGGCGTCGGCAAAACGGCCATTGCTGAAGGCCTTGCACGGCGCATCATCGAAAAAGACGTCCCCGAAATCTTACAAGGCGCCACAATTTACGCCCTTGATATGGGCGCCCTCCTAGCCGGAACGCGCTATCGTGGGGATTTCGAAGAGCGCTTAAAAGCCGTCATTACTGAGCTTGACGAAGCCCCAAACGCCGTCCTCTTTATTGATGAAATCCATACCCTGATCGGCGCCGGCTCAACGTCAAGCGGCGCCATGGACGCCTCCAACCTACTCAAACCTGCCCTGGCCGCAGGCACGCTGCGCTGCATTGGCTCGACAACCTATAAAGAGTTCCGGCAACATTTTGAGAAAGACCGCGCCCTCGTGCGGCGCTTCCAAAAAATTGATGTCCCCGAACCCAGCGTGGAAGACGCCATCAAAATTCTGCGCGGGCTTAAAAGCAGCTACGAAAAGTTCCACAGCGTCCGCTACACAGATGAAGCACTACGCGGCGCGGTCGAACTCGCGGCCAAATATGTGCATGACCGAAAACTGCCTGACAAAGCCATTGACGTCATTGATGAAGTCGGGGCCGCACGTATGCTCGTCCCAGAAAGCAAACGCAGAAAAACCGTCACGCTCAAAGACGTAGAGGACGCCATCGCGAAAATCGCGCGTATTCCTCCCAAGAGCATCTCCGCCGATGACCGCGAAACACTGCGTGGCCTTGAGCGTGATTTGCGGAACATGGTCTTTGGCCAAGACCATGCCATTGAAACACTCTCATCTGCGATCAAGCTCTCCCGGGTGGGCCTAAGAGAACCTGAAAAGCCCATTGGCAACTATCTATTCTCCGGGCCTACAGGCGTCGGCAAGACGGAGGTTGCCCGCCAATTAGCCTCATCTCTTGGCGTTGAACTCATCCGTTTTGATATGTCCGAATACATGGAGCGCCACTCCATTTCACGCCTACTTGGCGCACCTCCGGGTTATGTCGGATTTGATCAAGGCGGATTGTTAACAGACGCCATTGACCAACACCCCCATGCCGTCCTGCTCCTCGATGAAATCGAAAAAGCACATCCCGAGCTTTTCAATATCTTACTGCAAGTCATGGATCATGGCCGCCTGACAGATCATAATGGCAAAACCGTTGATTTCCGTAATGTCATTCTCATTATGACCACCAATGCAGGCGCCTCTGACCTCTCCAAGGAAGCCATCGGCTTTGGGCGCACCGCCCGCTCTGGAGAAGATGAAGAAGCCATCAAGCGCCTCTTCACACCAGAATTCCGCAACCGGCTAGATGCGATTATTCCTTTCGCAAACCTCACCCCGGAAACGGTTGGGCGCGTCGTGGAAAAATTCATCCTCCAGCTGGAAGCTCAATTGGCAGATCGCAACGTCACCATTGAGATTTCGTCCGCCGCAAAAGAGTGGTTGGCCGAGCGTGGATATGACCGCTTATACGGCGCGCGCCCACTCGGTCGCGTCATACAGGAGACCATTAAAAAGCCACTGGCAGAAGAACTTCTCTTCGGGCGCTTGGCACAAGGCGGAACAGTCTCCATCGGCCTTAAAAATAACGCGCTCACTTTCGACATTGCCGCAGCGGGCAGCCATACGACTACATCTGAAACATCAACGGATGAGACTACGCACTAGCACTAACCGCCCCCCGGCAGGCCATCAGCCGCCGGGGGCATACATCACTCGTAATGCTGGCCATTCACAACAACAAAGCCACCCCAAGCCCATGAACGCCCGGTGCCATGATGCGTCCAGTCAATACCTTGACTACGCAAGTTATCAAAATAATAACGACCCTGTACTTCAACCTGGTCTTGCTTATGCACCCACGGCCATGACGGAGCATTCATACGGTCCAGATCAGAGACAATCCGGATCGACACACCCGAGCCAACATTGACATAAAAAAAACCATGCAAACCGCTACGCGTTTGCCTCGCACGCGGTGCAACCGCAACAACGTGCCCGCAAATATGCTCTGGCAGGTCCACCCCCGTCGCGCCATTTTGTAAGAAATTCTGCTGATCCCGTAGAAATTGTGCATTATCACAAGCGCTTGGCATCGTTTCAGATGCCGCATGTGCCATCCCTGCACTCAGCATTAAAATAAAAGATACAATCAGAGAATTTTTATAAAATTTTCTTCCAAAAGACATCACATACCCTCATAAAAAACACCATAAACACAGCACCATATAATTTCCAATACTTCAACTTATTCAATCGATTAACAGTAATTTTATTACAAAATAAAAAATCCTCATGACTACAAACACCCGAAATAAAATTTTACTATCGTATCGTTTAGAGATAAAATCCCGCAACTCTGTAAATGCACAGGTCGTTTTTTATACTCACACCACACACATACAGTTCTCTCCTCACGGCTTGTCCCCTCCAGCACGAAAAACGAATATGAGCTGCAAAACTCCTACCTCCTCCATGAAAGCAACACGACGCACACTGCTCACTACAAGCGCCGCTTTTATGGTGAGGCCCCCTCGCATTTTCGCAGCCTCTCCGTCTCGCCACGGTACCGTCGGCCCCCGCAACCTCATAACGGACGTTCCAGGCCTACAAGTCGGCTATGCTGATGCCCCTTCTAATTGCACAGGCGTCAGTGTCATTCTGCCACGCGCCCCGGCAGCAGCAGCCGTGGATATCCGTGGCGGCGGCCCCGCCACCCGTGAGACAGATACGCTCACACTCGGCAACATGGTCCACACCGTCGATGCAATTGTCCTCTCTGGCGGCTCCGTTTATGGCTTAGCGTCGGGAGATGGCGCAGCAGCATGGCTCGGCGCCCGTGGGCGTGGCTTCGCATTTCGTCCAAGCCCAACCACCCCTCCCGCCCCCATCGTCCCGACTGCCGCGCTCTATGACCTCGCAACAGGAGGCGATAAAAACTGGGGCGCAAACCCTCCTTACCAAGCACTCGGTATGACTGCCATTGCTCGTGCGTCTGACAGCTTTCCCCTCGGCACACATGGCGCAGGATACGGCGCCACAGCAGGTGCATTAAAAGGCGGCATCGGCTCTGCCTCTTACATGACCCATGACGGCATCACCGTTGGTGCCATTGTAGCCTGTAATTCCCTAGGCTCCGTCGTTGTCCCGGGCGAGCGCCGTTTTTGGGCTGGAGAGTTCGAAATAGGGGACGAATTCGGCGGCCTCGGCCCTGCTAAATCTGCGACCTCCCCTGAAGATTGGGGCCTCGCCAAACTCAACCCACAACCACGCACCAACACCACTTTGGCTTGCATCGCGACAGACATCACCCTCACCAATGACGAACTCAAGCGCGTCGCTATTCTTGCCCAAGATGGTATGGCACGTGCCATACGCCCCGTTCACGCCCCCTTCGATGGAGACGTGGTATTCGCGCTGTCCACCGCCCAACAAAATCCCACACCAGCCCCCGGATCTTTAGAGCGTAATATTCTCGTCACCCGCATAGGCGCACTCGCAGCAGATGTCCTCGCCCGCGCGATTGCGCGGGGCGTTTATTTAGCCACCTGCCCCCCCGGAATGACCGCACAACCATGGTCCCAGCTATGAGGCCAAGTCCAAATTATTCTATCCTCATAGGCCTACCCTTATTCTGGCTTTGTGTGCTGATCACCCTACACGCCGCAAAGCCCTATGCTCTTTTCGGCATTCCCCTTCAGATCTTATGGCTCTTTAGCGGTATTATTCTCATCTCCTGCACTCTTTTCTTCGTGAATCGTTCCTCCTCGTCATGATCCTAAGCTTCTGCCTTGTTATCTTCTGCGCACTGGCCCTCATTCCGCTCGCGCAGCGCCATCACACCACGGCCGACCCGCGCTCCTTCTTCGCCGCACGCGGACAACTGGGTACCGCCCTATTTCTGGTACTCTCTGTGGGGGAGACTTATACAATTGGCTCGGTCATGGGACTACCCGGTGGAGTAGTTGCACATGGCGCCGACATCGCCATATGGCTCACGGGCTATATCCTCCTCGCCTTTCCCATAGGCTATATTCTGTACCCCAGATTACATGCGTTAGGGCTGACACACGGGGCGATCACTCTACCAGACCTTTTTCGTGCCCATTTCAAAAGCCCATCACTCGAACGCGCCGTCGCCCTACTTTTAACACTGCTCACCCTCCCCCTGGGGACGACACAATTTTTAGGCCTCATCAGCGCGTTAAAACTCTTAGCACCGAGCCTCTCAAGCACCGCCATCGGCTTATGCTGCGCTGGCCTCGCTTTTCTCTTTGTTGCCATCTCCGGCTTACGCGGAGCCGCTCTCATTTCCTGCCTTAAAGACGCGCTGATGATTTTACTGGTCATCACCCTCTCTGGGGCCGCCTTCTACCATTGGTCTGAGCACCCAATACGCCCGCTCAAAACCGCTTTAGACCATATCGCCTCCACATCACCCGCTCCCCATGCCAATACCTTCATTCTCAGCACCATCATTATTCAGGCCATCGCCTTTTGCATGGTTCCACATGCCGTATCCGCCGCCTTCTCCGCACGCAGCGCAGATGCCATTCGGCGTGCCCAATGCTGGATGCCGTTTTATCTCTTACTCTTCCCACTTCTCTTTGCCATTGGCGGCTTCGGGCTTACGCACAACCTCGGAGCCTATAAAGCCGACACCATTGTCTTAGTCATCACGCAGCATTTCTTACCCGCATGGGTCACCGGCCTCGTGCTTGCTGGCATCGCGCTCACTGGCTTAGTGTGGCTCGGAGCCGTCTGCCTGTCCCTCGCCGCTATTATGGCGCGCAACGTTGTGCCTCACCTCTCACATACGACCCAAAAACACGTCGGACGCGGCATCATTGCGCTTTACCTCGCACTCTCACTCGCCAGCGCCACCGTGCCCGGGCTACTCATGACGAGCCTCAATGTCTTCTTCTACATGGGACTAGCGCAGCTTATCCCCGGCATATTCAGCATTCTCTTTAACTGGCCATTCACCAGTAGAGCCATTTCTCTTGCACTCTTCAGCAGTCTAATCGTCTCTGTCAGTACCTATGAATATGCCGGGAGCTTATACGGTTTTCATCCCGCCACTCCCGGCCTCATCGTGAATAGCCTTATACTCGCCGGTTCCTATACCTTACAGCGCTTTAGAAAAGCGTCTCCTGCGGACTAACCGTCTGGAAACCATATGTCCGATATTCTGTGCGCACCACTCCCTGATCCACATGCACAATCATATACCCTTCAGGCGTGCCTAAATGCTCACCATGCCACCAATTCCCACAAACAGCACCGCCCGTGATATACGGCACACCATTCAATTCAACACGCTCAAGAACATGCGTATGCCCCTGCAAAACTGCCAAAACATTATGACCATGCAAGAGCGTTAAAACATCACGCGTATTGACCGTACACAAGCCGGAGGGGCGAAGCTTTTTGTGGTCTAAATCCGTATAAGTCCCAAACGCCGTGACCATCGGAATATGCGTCACGACAATGATCGGCGCTCCCATAGGCAAAGCAGCCAAAGTTGCTTTCAGCCATTCAAGCTGCGCGGCATCATACCGCCCTTCATATTTCCGATCTTCCGTAATCCCGATTGAGTCCAGAACAATGAAATGAACGCCTTTATGCGCAAATGTATAATATGTTTGCCCATAAATCCGGCGAAAATAATTCTTCCCAAATTCCGGATCTGACAAAGATGCGCCACTCTGCTCATACACGCCAAAACAGTCATGATTACCAATCGTATGGTATATTTTTTTACCAATGACCTGCTCGGTCATTTCATACAAATCAATCAGTTTATTGGCACGTTCTTTTGAAACCCCAAGAGCATCAAAAACATGATCGCCCCCCTGCACCACGAAATCTGCACGTTCTTTATTAATCGCGCGGAACGCCATCTGACAGCCCTTGGTCGCATCAAGCTCCGGCTGTAAATGCGTGTCCGTCATAAATACAAACGAGAACGGCTCATGCACCGTCCCTGACTGCGCCTGTGC
>NZ_BCZB01000007.1 GCF_001598495.1 Neokomagataea thailandica NBRC 106555 | reverse complement strand
GTTCTGCGCCCAACCAAACAAGAGTTCTAATGCTCTTTTAAACACTGTCTTTGGGCGGCATCACACCGCCCAAAGACACACCCATTACTTCTTCAAAACACGCCCTGCCACAGCATCCAGCTTCGCCACCAGAGCCGGGTCACGCTTTTCAGGCGCCGTAATCAACGCAAAATCCAACGCACGCTCTGCCGTCAGATCAACTGGGCGCTTTTTACCCAATTCAGGAATAACAGCCTTCACCAAGCGGCGTGCATTCGCAGCATTACCCTGCATCACCTTCACAACCGCTTCCACCGTGACGCTATCATGATCCGTGTGCCAGCAGTCAAAATCGGTCACCATCGCCACCGTCGCATAGTTCATCTCGGCCTCACGGGCGAGCTTCGCTTCCGGCATGTTGGTCATACCAACCACCGAACAACCCCATGAACGGTAGAGTTCACTCTCAGCACGCGTCGAGAATTGTGGCCCTTCCATCACGATATATGTGCCTCCACGCGTCACCGGAATGGACAAGCCCGTTGCAGCCTTTTCCAGAGCATCCAGCAAACGATGCGACACTGGATCTGCCATGCCCACATGCGCCACACAGCCCGTTTCAAAGAAGCTCTTTTCACGCGCAAAGCTACGGTCAATAAACTGATCAACCAGCACAAAACGCCCCGGCTCCAGTTCCTCTTTCAAAGAACCCACAGCAGAAAGTGACAAAATATCCGTCACACCCGCACGCTTCAGCGCATCAATATTCGCGCGGAAGTTCAAACGTGATGGCGGGATTGGATGGCCACGACCATGACGCGGCAAGAAAACGCACTGAACGCCATCTAACGTCCCGAACAACAACTCGTCGGACGTCTCACCCCATGGGCTTTCAACCCGACGCCACTCTTTATTCTCCAACCCGTCGATATCATACAGGCCAGAACCACCAATCACGCCGATTACCGGCTGAACTTCAGACATCCCATTATCCTTCAGCTACAAAAATATCCGTATTGAGGACCACAGCATCAACTGTTCCGCAAGCCTTGATTGATATTCATCAACTCTCGAAAAGATGCTTAACACCATGTTAGCACACACAGCGCCATGCTTTTGCCGTAGAGAGTAGAGACTATACATCCGCTCCATCGGTGCAGCGCACGCTATTCGTCGCCCGTTCATTCTGCTAGGACGTCTCGGGTCAAGGTCATCTCATCCCACGGGGATAGGGAAACGGAACATGGATCAGACTACCGCCGCTTTCAGCCCATTACAGCGCGCCGATGTGCCACATGACGCACTTAAAGACCAAGCACGTGCATGGTTCGAAACCCTACGTGATCGGATTTGCGCCTCCTACGAAGCCCTCGAAGACGAAGCCGCTGCGGGAGACACACAAATTCTCAAAAATGCCAGTACCCCCGGTCGCTTCACCCGCACTGCGTGGACTCGTGAAGAAGGTGGCGGCGGTGTGATGTCCGTCATGCGCGGTCGCGTTTTTGAAAAAGTCGGCGTAAATGTCTCCACCGTATGGGGCGAATTTTCTCCAGAGTTCCGCAAAAACATCCCCGGTGCCTCAGAAGACCCACGTTTCTTCGCCACTGGCGTCTCTCTCGTTGCCCACCCATGCAACCCCCATGTGAGCGCCGCACATTTTAACACCCGTATGATCATCACGACCAAAGGCTGGTTCGGCGGTGGCGGGGACATCACACCCATGTTCCCACAAAGCCAAACAGCACGCAGCGACGCGGATTATTTCCACAAAATGTTCCAAACCGCGTGTGACAAACACGACCCCGAATACTATCCAAAGTTCAAAGAATGGTGTGACCGTTACTTCCACCTTCCCCACCGCAACGAACCACGCGGCTTAGGCGGTATTTTCTACGACCAACACTCTACCGGGAGCCTCGACGCAGACTTCCAGTTCACACAAGATGTCGGCATGGCCTTTCACGATGCCTACCCGGCCATTGTACGCCGCCGTATGTATACACGCTGGAATGACGCAGATCGTGAAGCACAATTGATCCGCCGTGGCCGCTACGTAGAGTTCAACCTCCTGCATGATCGCGGCACATTATTCGGCATCAAAACAGGCGGGAATACAGAAGCCATCCTCATGAGCATGCCGCCGGAAGTACGCTGGCCGTGAAAAACCCTGCCGCGCTTATACTCCCCTGCACACAAACCTCGCCCCGGTCACGCGCACTCTCTCGCCGTCGCTTTGTCGCGTCGGCCCTAACAAGCCTGACCTGCGCCCCCTCACTCCTCCGCGCGGCTACCATCCCCCCCCTACCTAATGCACAATTGCTTATTGGTGGCACATTGCACTCCATCCCCGGCCAATTTGGGGAACTCGCCACCAATGCTCTCACCCACGGATTGGGCCTCAACCTCCCCATCCAACTTTCCCCAGATATTGGCCTTGATGGTGTCAAAGTCGCCAATGAATTCGATAGTAACGTCGCCGCAGACGGGCAAACGGCTTTAGTCGTACCGGGCAGCGCTTTTATCGCTGCCCAAACAGGTGATCCACGCACACATTATGATTTTACACGCTGGATCCCACTCCTTGTCGCTCATACGGCATCCGTTGTTGTCACGCGGACGGATACACACCAAGACTTTGCACACCGCCTCCGCAGCTTTTTCCACGGCCGCTCACTCAAGCTCGCAGTGTCCCGCCCCACGGGCAATGAATTAAGCGCTCTACTCGGCCTGACCTTACTCGACTTACACCCCACCCCAGTCTCTGGCTTCGCAACCGCACAAGATGCGCTCCAGGCCCTCAACGCAGGCCTTGTCGATGCCGTGCAGATATTGCCCACACGAGGCGATGCGCCATTGCTCGAAACCCTCAAAAACCTCCCTGAGGGCGTTGCACCACTCTATCACACAGGTGACCTTTCCGGCACGCCACTCAACGATATTCCAAATTTCCTAGAAGTCAGTGAGCAGATGCGCCGCAGACCACCAGAGGGACAACTCTTTGCCGCGTGGCAGGCTGTCTCCGCCGGGATCTGCACACCTTTTGCGGTGGCCCTTCCAATGCTTACCCCTCCACCACTGGTTGAACATTGGAGAAACGCCTGCGCAGAAGCCGTAGACGATGATGACATGCGCCATTGGGCCGAAACCTACTATTTCTCACTCGCAACAGGTGAGAACGCAGCACCATTCTTTTCACGCATCCGCCCAACACCTGAATCTCAACTCGCCCTGCGTCGCTGGATTGCCATCAACACACCGCGCTGGCGCCTTGGACAAGAAACACGGCTCTAATACGCAGCAATTCGGCCGCTTTACCGGCGCGTTTTCAACAAAATACGGACGGCCCCTTGATTGGCTTTGTGCGTATGCACCACCGCCAAAATCATGCCGCGAATATCCGCACGCTGTAACCATAATGGGAGCTCCCTACGGATAGCACCGCTCTGTTCTCCGCTCCCTAGCCCCGTCACCACTTCAATACATTTCAGGTTATGCGTACGGGCACGCTGCAAAAAATCCAACAAACGCTCAAAAGCATCCTGCACAATATAACCGTGCAAATCCAACTTCGCCTCTACGCGCAATTTACCACGCGTAAGACGCTTCCAACTTGTATCATCCAAACCCGGCGCACGCACACCCACCTTCAAAGCCCCAGCCTTGGGCAGGCGCCTCATTGAACGCGCCATCATATCCGCAAAGCTCGGCTCCGGCACATCCACACGATAGGCCGCCTGTTCATCAGCAAGCGTTGCCTGAATCGGCACCGTGGAGGGTGCAGGCGCTACAATAACCCGGCGCTTTACCTTCGGACTCACGCGTTTTTTGGGCGGCGGCACCTGATCTGCATCTTTTTGCGCAAGTATGGCGCCCTGCACCGCCTCCTTTTCCAGACTCAGCGCATCAGAATGCAAGGGCACAACATCGCGCATGACCAAACGCCACAACGTTGCCTCCTCTTCCCGCACATTCCGTCGCTTCGCCATACGCTCCACAATCCTCAACATCGCCCACCCTCACAGCACCGCACCGTGAAGATGCCTCACTGTTAAAAGCAGAGCACAGATCAAACAACGCCCGAAATACAAAAATGGCCTTGAGAGAACCCTCCCAAGACCATTTTCCGTCTCTAAACACGCGAGGTGTCGTTAATTCGCAGCTTGCCCTGCGGGTTTCAGCTCCGGCTGCTCCGGAACCTGATCCAGCGGAACGCCCTGATACTTACCCGTCAGCGTCTTCAAGAAGGCAGTAATATCATTCACATCCTGATCAGAAATATCATGATCTGGCGTTTGATACTTCGCCATCATCCGCACAGCATCTTCCAGCGTCTTAGCCGAACCATCATGGAACCACGGGCCAGTCAACGCGACGTTACGCAGGTTCGGAACCTTAAAACGATGTTCGTCATTCGGGTTCTTCGTCACCCCAATACGCCCATCATCAGCAGCCGTCAGTGCCGTATGACGATCCGCAAAGTATGGCCCTTCAAGGCCCATCACTTCATACGCATCACCACCCATAGCCACACCACTATGGCACCCTGAGCAACCGATTTCCTTAAAGCGCTCATAACCACGCTTTTCTTGCGCCGTGATTGCGCCAGAAGCACCCTTCAGATATTGATCAAAACGACTATCTGGCGTGATCAACGTCTTTTCGTATTCCGCGATCGCATCCGTCACAGTGTCTTTGCTGATCGTGCTATCTGGCCCATACACAGCACTAAACTGCTCGGCCATGCCCGGTTCATCACGAACATGTGCCGCCGCCTCATCCCAGTTATGCGCCCCCATTTCCTTCGGGTTCGTCACAGGGCCAGCAGCCTGCCCAGCCAGATCCTTCGCACGGCCATCCCAGAACTGCGCCATGTTAAACGTCGCATCATAAACAGACGGCGCGTTGATCGGTCCCTTCTGCCCATGAATGCCAGTAGACGTCACAAGGTTATCAACACCCCCCTTGTTCAAGCCATGGCAGCTTGCACAATTCAGCGTGCCATCACCCGACAAATGCTTATCAAAATACAGCGTCCGGCCAAGCGCTGCTTTCTTCCAATCTACCGAAGCCACTTCCGGAATCGGCTGTACAACTTCCCCACGGAACGCCGGTGTAACATCGGCGCTCGCATAATAGCGTGCGCGCTGCTCACGTACCCATGTGAGAATATCGTTGCGCTGCTTTTCATCCAGATACGCATGTGGGTGCATCGTCAGATACACTTTCGGCGGCATCCGGTTTTGAGAAATCACTTCCTCAATACGTGAAAGTTGCTCAATGGTCGGCGGCTTGCCTTGCTGGAAATCAGCAATAATCGGCGCAAAATTGAAGTGCAACTGCCCTTCCGTCAAATCATGACTCATGATCTGATTAGCCAAAGGCAGTTTGAAGTAGAATGGCAGATCCGCCCCCTTCGTATGGCAGTAATCACAGCGCACTTCTTGGAACGCCGAGAACGCTGCCATAGAAACTGGATCGTGCAGCGTCAGACTGCCTGCTGGCAGCTTTGGTGCCCCAGCATGGTCAAAATGCTCAAGATACGTGACAGTTCCACCCCAAGTGGCAACACCAAGGGCTGCGAGGGCTGCAATGCCTCGTATAATTGTGCTTTGCCGCACTGCACTCACTCCATGTAGCGGTAGATAAGCTCAAAATGAGCAAGACAGTCACAAATGTCCAAGCGATTGAACCTGTCAGAAAAACAGGCCCTGCCGATCAAACGTGATCACCGCCCGCCAGTTCCGTGCACAGCATCAAGATGAAACGAACAGAACCCACAGCATAAGGGCTTACTATTATAGGAGCGGTAAAATGCGCCAGTATGCTCTACCCGCCCCACAGGTAAGCGCCGAAAAGAAAACCTCTATTTATGAATCCCATGCCGCATCACTCTCGCGCCAATTCTCCCCAATACGCCCCCCCGCAGCGCCATAACCGAAACAACGCTCAATACACTCTAAGCGTAAACACGGCCACGCATAGCGGTTCTCATTCCTCTTCTGCCTTTTGCGCGTTGGTCAAAATATCAAACTTAATGCGCTCAAGAATACCAATTACCTGCGAGGCATTGTCGATATCCCCCCGCTCAAATACCCAAGAACCATCACGCAAGAAGATAATACTCATCGCGTTGGTCGCATCATCATGAGTGGCAATATCCATTGCCCGTTGAAGAGCGTCCTGCGCATTCGTATCTTTTTTGCGTTCAATCGTGATAATTTTCGGTCGATCCGTCATTACTACCCCTTATTATTCATAAAGTTCTTCATTCAATATAATCCATATACCAATACTGTTTATTTTAAGTCTGAAATAATTCCCCTCACTTCCTTACGTAAGCATGATCACCGTCAATATGCCGCTAACTGTATAGGTCAAAAGAGAGGGCGGATTAACGGCACATATCCACGCTCTCAAGCACTCTAATACGATGGAACGCCTCGCACTGGCCTACAGGCACTACCCCGTATTACCCCTCCCAATTATCCAAAAAGCTACGCAGACGCTTCCGCGCGTGATTCACATAACGCGTATCCATATCAATCCCCACACCCCGCAACCCCTGCCTCTCCGCCGCAATCAAGCTTGTACCAACACCCATAAACGGATCGAGGAGCACATCCCCTTCCTTCGCACCGTGAAGGCGCAAGCACGCTTCCGGCAATTCCACAGGAAATGTGCCCGGATGGCTAAATTTTTCTTTTTGGCTACGGACCGTCTCATACGGAATAAACCACGTATCACCACGGCATCTCCGGTCCACTGCATGGCGCCTTCGATGTATATTGCTCTTATCCGTAAACGGCACCCCCGCCGCCAAACGGGATACCGGCACCTCTCCCGTCTTCGTTAAATGAAAAACATGCTCGTGGTTTCGGTTCACAAAACGGTGGGAGTTCAAAGGCTTAAAATGCCCATGCGTCTTCTCTCCTACGGAGACAGATTTGATCCATGTAATATGATTTTGCAGCACAAATAATTCACGCAGCCGCACCAAAAGCTCAAACGGCAGCCAAGGCTGCGATGATGAACCTGACATATTGAGAAAGAAGGACCCACCATCCTTCAAAACACGCTTCAAACTCGCACAAATCTCAATCATCCACTCCAGATAACACTCTTCCGGCAGACGGTCCTGATAACTTCGGTAATCAATACCAAGATTATAAGGGGGCGAGGTCACAATCACATCAACACTTTGAGCCGGCATACGCCGCAGAACCGTCGTACAATCCCCTCGGATAAGCGTGTGGGCCCCTAAACGTTCCCGGCGGCTGCGTATCATGGTGTAGCACTCCCCGCAGGAACTGCACGCGGCAGCAAAATCATCACCCGACCAGTCGCATGCAAATGCCCCGCCACGTAAGCGGCTTGCTCACCCGCCCCTGCAAAAAGATCCAAGCGCCCTACCCCGCGAATATCCGTCCCAACATCTTGAGCAAAAACCAAATGCTGCCATTTTTCAGACGTTCCATCCGCCAATGGCAACACCGTCTGCACCCAAAGCGGCGCACCAAACGGCACCACCGCACGATCCACCGCCACAGAGCGCCACGGCATCAAAGGCACACCAAAAGCCCCTTTAGGCCCTACGGCACTGGCCTCACCATCCAAATGGAAAAACACATAATTCGGATTGCGTTCCATCATGGCATTCGCCTGTCCCGGATGCGCCTCCAACCACGCACGAATACTCTCCATGCTGACAGTCCCACTGGCCAATACCCCATCACGCACCATTGCGCGGCCTAATGGCACATAAGGCTGGCCATTACGCCCATCATATCCAACAGCCACACGCCGCCCATCCGGCAACACCAAGACGCCAGAGCCTTGCACTTGTAAGAAAAAACGATCCACCGGGCTTTTCAACCAAGCAATTTCCAAACCACGCCCGCGTAACGCACCATGATCAATCTCGGCCCGATCATAATACGGCACCATATGCCCATCCTGCCAACGGCCAGAAACCGTAACGCTCTTCACCCCCGGCACACTGACCAAATCTGACGGGCGAGCATAAAGCGGCGTTTGATATGCCCCGCCAGGCCGTAACGCTGCCTCAAAAACTGGCTGGAAATACCCCGTCACCTCACCTTGTTCCGCCAAGATGTAAGGACGAAACCACGCTTCAACAAAATGGCGTGCTACAACGGGAGACGCCGCCGTCATATCTTGAAGAGCCGCGCACACAGCCCCCCAATCCCCAGCATACCGCCCTGAAGGTAATTTTTCTGCCCCGCCGAGTAGCGTCTCAGGCGGCAATTGACCAATGCGCCGACATTGAGCCCGCAAAACAGGCAAAACCACCGAGGCCGTTTCCGCCCGCCACCCAGATAGGGCCACATAATGCACCGCCCGCAAAGGCTTGGCCATAATGGCACCATGCCCCCATCCCGTGCAAATAAGAGCGATGCCCCCTAGCACGACAATGCGCGCTCTTCTCCCCCGCAACATGCGGCGCATTTTATGCCGGACGAGAGGCTGCAAGGCGCCAGCGCGTATCATCACTGCCCAAAGATGTCTCAAACAGCCATAAATCATGAAATTCCGTTACGGCTTCCGTCCCCACAACAAGCTGACCATTTTCTCCCATTAGCGCATTGATCTGCCGCGATATAATATTCACTTCAATACGTGCCACAGGCGCGTTGTCCACGCTCACAATCGTAGCATCCTGAATGGAGAG
This sequence comes from Neokomagataea thailandica NBRC 106555, assembly GCF_001598495.1. Taxonomy (GTDB): domain Bacteria; phylum Pseudomonadota; class Alphaproteobacteria; order Acetobacterales; family Acetobacteraceae; genus Gluconobacter; species Gluconobacter thailandicus_A. The sequence goes on along the minus strand of NZ_BCZB01000007.1, from coordinate 100,576 downwards.
AACATCCACCCCACGCAGTTCACTGCGCTGCGTCTGCTTCGCGGCTTCACGCTCCGTGATGGCGTTATTAAAGACCTGTGCCACGTCATCCGTCATCACCGTTGCCAGAGTTGCACGGTCCCCTTGCGCATAGGCAGAGACAACCTTACGGAAACTCATTTCAACGCCCTGCAAGAATTCCTGCGGATTAAAGCCTGAACGCATCTTCACCAGGTCAACCAAGACACCACCAACCCGGGTGGCCGGCGCTGGGATCTCATAACGCGCGCGCATAGGCTCTGCCCCACTGCCCACGCCTGCGCCTTCCGGCAATGGTGGCGGCACCGTACGCTCAGTCCCCGCCGGTGCAGCCATTGGCCGTGACATAGCCTGTTTCACACCTTGAACACCCACACGGCGGCCCAGAATACGATACAGACGAAATGCCAACGCAGCAGCAATCACGGCAAGAATAACGACATCCCAAGGGAAAGAATGACCGCCTTGGCTCGTCAAGAAACTCGGAAAATGAAAAGTGTCAGAAGACATGCAGGCTTAAGCTTCACAAATGAAGGGGATCACGGAAAAGATTCTCACTAGATAGGTTGAGACAGCCCACAACTCAACCATTTGTCATAGAACCCATGACGTTTCCCCAGAACGACTTGGCGATAAGAGCACATCATGCTACCGCCATGAGGTCGCAATTATTTCATCGCTTGTTGCCCACGGGCGACACCGGAGAGCATTTATGTCCGAAAATTCGACTGCTAATACCACCACCCAAAACGCAGAAGGCGCACCAGCCCCCCTGCCATTGGCCGTTAACCTGCAATACACGAAAGACCTCTCTTTCGAAGTGCCCGCAGGTGCTGCAATTTTTGCATCTCTGCGCAGCGCACCACAAATCGGTGTGAACATTGACGTTCAGGTGAACCGCCTGGAAGAAGAACAACCTGTTTTTGAAGTCGCTCTCGCTGTTCGCGCAGAAGCAACAGAAGCTCCGGAAAAAGAAGGCGACAAGCCAGGCCGCGCTGTCTTCATTGCAGAACTGACCTACGCAGCCATCGTCACCCTCGGCAATGTTCAACAAGAAGTTGTTGAACCACTGCTGCTGGTTGAAGTGCCGCGCCTGATCTTCCCATACGCACGCAGCATCATCAGCGATGTCACCCGTGACGGGGGCTTCCCACCAGTTGTTCTGCAACCGATCGACTTTGTTGCTCTGTGGCAAGCAAAGCGCGCTCAGCAGTTCCCAGAACCCGCTGGCGAAGCCTAAGCTTCCCCTCGGGAGGGCTACCTTCCCGAGACTGGCCCCTCGCCCAACAGGGCGAGCGGGTCACCATACTCCACAGACCTCCAAGCTGCTTCTGACACACGCTCAGCAATCGCCTTGGACAAACATATGGCCCGTACCGTTTTTAAGCGCGCCATCAGCCCCTCGGGCAACGCCGCACAAAAAGCATCCACCGTTCGGCCTGAATAGAATAAAACAGCAGCAACCCGTGCCTCATAGACACTCTGTATCGCGTGCTCAGAAAGCACCCAAACCGGTTGCACATCATACACATCCCGCCGCCGCACCTTCAAAGACCGCGCCAAATCCACACCGTAGCCGCGCCCCGTAACCAGCAACACGCCCGCTCCCATAATGCGCTCAGCACGGCAATAACGCGCCAAAGACCGCGCATCACCCTCGGCAGCCTCAACGCTCTGAAACCCCATTTCCCGCGCACGCTCAGCCGTCTTCTCACCCACGGCAACAATACGCTGCGTCCTCGGCCACGCCACCAATGCAGGCAAAGCCTGCCCACTCGTCACCAAAAGCGCTTGCGCAGGCTCAACCGGTAAGAGCCCTAATCTCTGCACATTCAACATTGGACTGGCCACGCTGCGCCACCCCTGCCGCTCCACGGCCTGCACCGTTTCGGACAAGCCCGGCTCCGGACGCGTCACCACAACTCCATCAGGGTGCGGCGACATCATGCTCAATCACGCGTCATTTCAGCGAAAATATCTGCCGGCGTATCTCTCTTCAACATCGCCCCCACTTCACGGCCAATCGCCGCCGCATCATGCGGCGCACCACGCAATTCACGATGCAGAATGAAAGACCCATCTTCGCTGGCCACTAACCCGCGCAAATACAGCTCATTATTTTCAATCCGCGCATACCCACCAATCGGCGTCCGACATGAACCATCCAGCAGATCCAACAGCGCACGCTCAGCCGTAGACACCCAACGTGCCTCCAGATCTTCAATCGCACCAAGCAATTCACGCAGTTCTTCGTCACTGCGCCGCACCGTCACGCCAACAATTCCTTGGCCCGATGCCGGCAGCATATGCTCTGGCTCCAAAATAATATCAGCCCGATCTTCCAAACCAAGGCGCCGCAACCCCGCCAAGGCCAGCAAAGTCGCGTCACATGCACCATCCGCAAGCTTCGCCAACCGAGTCTGAACATTCCCACGCAATAAGCAGAATCGGAGGTCCGGCCGCCGCGCCAGCATCTGAGCCTGCCGCCGTACTGACGCACACCCAATAACAGCTCCTTCCGTAAGAGCCGCAAATGGATCATTCGGATCGACCTCTACCGAACGATCGCGCCGAATAATCACGTCCCGCGCATCTTCACGCGTCATCGTACACGCCAACACCAGATCATCTGGAAGATGCGTTTCCAAATCCTTCAAACTATGCACGGCGAAATCAATCTGCCCCGCCTGCAACGCCTCGTGAATTTCTTTAGCGAACAGCCCTTTCCCGCCAATTTCCGCCAAACGCTGCGTTAAATTCCGATCCCCCTCCGTACTAATCTGATGCTCCTGAAAAGCCTCAAGATCACGCAAGACCGGGCAGAAATGACTTAATCGATTGAGGAAGTGCCGCGTTTGCACCAGAGCCAATGGAGACGTACGCGTCCCCACACGAAGAGGGAGCGTACGACGAGAAGACCCACTAAGGCCATGGGAGCGACGAGCAGCTTCAGCCGCAACCCGGAGCAGTGCATCGGAAGGAAGGAGCGTGACATTCATGACGAGCAGCCATAAACGATCCTGACGACACTGTCATGATGACTGTATTTAGCATAGTAAAAGGTATGACCGATCAATCACACCTCGTAGCACCACTCTTGGCTATTGAATCGTCTTGTGATGATACCGCCTGCGCGATCCTCGCGCCGAATGGGGACATCCTCGCCGAGAGCGTGCTGTCACAAATGGACCATGCGGCACTTGGTGGCGTCGTGCCGGAAATCGCAGCCCGCGCACATTTAGATGCCCTGCCCGGCATCGTACAGACAACCTTGCAAAAAGCAGAACTCACCTTGCAGGATATTGGCGCCTTTGCCGCTTCAACAGGCCCCGGCCTGATTGGTGGATTGATCGTCGGCAGTTCTTACGCCAAAGGCCTCGCCATGGCCTTGAATCGCCCTTTCATCGCAGTGAACCATATCGAAGCACATATTCTCACCGCACGTCTTCCATCCCTCCCGACGCCACCCGCTTTCCCTTATTTGACCCTTCTCGTCTCCGGCGGGCACTGCCAATGCGTGGCCGTTCATGGTGTCGGGCATTACGAAAAACTCGGCGGCACGATTGATGATGCAGCCGGAGAAGCCTTCGATAAGGTCGCTAAAATGCTGGGGCTTGGCTGGCCGGGCGGCCCCGCTCTTGAACGCCTCGCCCTAGAAGGTAACGATAAAGCCTATGCCCTACCGCGCCCCCTCATGGGCCGTGACGGCTGTGACTTCTCCTTTTCCGGCCTCAAAACAGCCGTTAGCCGCCTGATTGCCCCCCATGGACAAGGCGCACTCCCACGGCAAGTCGCCGCAGATATTGCCGCCAGCTTCCAGCGTGCCGTTGCGGATGTCATGGCAGACCGTACCCGCCATGCGATCAAAGCCTTACCAAACGCTACCGCCATCGTGGTTGCTGGCGGTGTTGCCGCAAACACCCTCCTGCGCAACACCCTCGAAAACATTGCAGCAGACCATAACCTGCCTTTCTTAGCGCCACCTCTGCGCCTCTGCACCGATAACGCCACTATGGTCGGCTGGGTCGCGCTCGAACGCCTCAACGCTGGTGAACACCCCAACGACATCACTCTCGCCGCCCGCCCACGTTGGCCGTTATCCGAACGCAGCCCAGCCGCCCTTTAAGGATCAGACTTTTACCGTGAACTACCGCCACGCCTACCATGCCGGAAACTTCGCAGACTGCATGAAGCACGCCCTGCTCCTGTCTTTGCTGCGCGCCTTAGGCAAAAAGCAAACCGGGTTCTGCGTCCTCGATACCCATGCAGGCCTCGGTCATTACGACCTCCAAGGTATTGAAGCGGAAAAAACCGGGGAATGGCATGACGGTATAGCGCGCCTCCTCGGGCAAGATATTCCCGCCCTGGCCGAATATCAGAGCGCCGTTGAAGCTCTCGGCCTCTACCCTGGCTCCCCCGCCTTCACGCAGCATGTTTTGCGCCCGCAAGACCACCTCATGGCCTGCGAACTCCACCCGGAAGACGTCAAACCCCTACGCCGCCGCTTTCGTGGTCTGCCCAATGTCTCCGTCCATCACCGCGATGGTTACGAAGCCCTCCGCGCACTCTTACCGCCCAAAGATGTACGCCGTGGCTTGGTTCTGATTGACCCACCCTTTGAAAAACCAGATGATTTCACACGCTGCGCCGAGGCGATCTCTTATGTCCGCAACCACTTCCGTGCAGGCATTGTCGCTGTGTGGTTCCCTATCAAACACCGCACGCCTATCCACGCTTTTTACAACAGCTTAAAAGACGCCAAAATCCCCGATCTCATCACCTGTGAGTTCCTGCTGCGCCCACCTCTTGACCCATCACAGCTGAATGGCTGTGGCTTCCTCGTGGCGAATGCGCCATACGGGTTTGAGGCCGAAGCAGGCAGCATTCTTGATGCACTCGCCCAATACCTCACCACAGCGGATAACCCCGCTACTAATGTCCGGATCGAACGGCTGACGGAGGAATAATCATGACCGCGCCAAACGCAACGCACACCCGCCCACATATCGCCGTCATCGGTGCCGGGGCATGGGGCATCGCGCTTGCCTGTGCAGCTGCTCGCAATGATGCCGACGTCACCCTCTGGATGCGCGGCCCCGTCCCAAAAGACACGCGTAACCTTCCCCGCCTGCCGGATATTTCCGTTCCAGACAACATTACCCTCACGAATGACTTCCCGCACACGGCAGATGTCGTGCTGCTCGTCACACCCGTTCAAGCCAGCCGCCATATCTCGGAAAAGCTGGAAAAAGTACTCGCCCCCGGCATCCCCATCATCACATGCTGCAAGGGCATGGAAGCCACAACAGGCCTCCTCCCCCTTGATGTTCTGGCGCAAACCATGCCGGGCCGCCCAAGCGGCGTCCTCTCAGGGCCCAATTTTGCCATCGAAGTCGCGCAAGACCTCCCTGCCGCTGCGACGTTAGCCTGCACAGATTTCGCTCTCGCGCAAAAACTTGCAGCACTGCTCAGCACACCAACACTGCGCCTCTATGCCAGCGATGACGTCACCGGCGTACAACTCGCAGGAGCGACCAAAAACGTCATCGCCATTGGTGCCGGCATTACCATCGGCGCAGGCTTAGGCGAAAATGCCCGCGCAGCCCTCATCACACGCGCCGTCGTCGAAATCGGGCGCTTGGCTGAAGCCATGGGCGGACGCGCCTCAACGCTCACCGGGCTTTCCGGCATGGGAGATCTTATCCTCACCTGCACCGGTCGCGGCTCCCGCAACTACTCCCTCGGGCTGGAACTGGGCACAGGCTTTAAGCTCTCACGCATCCTTGCCGCCCGCACCACCGTTGCAGAAGGCGTGCTCACCGCCCCCACACTGCGCGAGCAAGCCGCAAAGCTGGGCGTAGCAACGCCTATTATTGATACCGTAGCCCAACTGCTCTCCGGCGAGATCACACCGGATCAAGCCCGCACGCTCCTACTAGACCGCCCGCCCACTGTCGAATAACCTAACTTTGAAATAGCCGAAGGTCTTTTGCGCATGTGGATGAGAAATGAAACGATGCGTCGCTTCTTGGGTGGAAACCGCATCGCCCGTGCCCTGACCTTCGGCGTACAAAATCGCCTCCAAATGGCCCTACTCAAAGGCCATAAATCTCCACAAACCCTCAAACGCCTCGCCCAGTGCGCCCGCACAGCACATTCGCTGCTCAGCACAGACGAAGCCTTCACGCTGCATGAAATCGCGCACGCCCAAACCGCGCTCCCCGGTGATTTCGCAGAGTTCGGCGTATATCGCGGCGCCTCCGCAGCTCTCATCGCCAGCGTCAAAAAGAGCAAACATCTCCATCTTTTTGATACGTTTGAAGGCTTGCCCGAAGGCACACACGCCGCAGAACGTAAGGTCTTCCAAGAAGGTCAGTTCACAGGCTCACTCCCCGCCGTTCAACATGCCCTACGCCACTTTAACGGCCTGTCCTTCCACAAAGGCTTCTTCCCCAGCACAACAGCAGGGTTAGAAGATCATCGCTTCGCCTTCGTCCATCTCGACGTTGATTTGCATGACGCCACCCGCGATGCCCTCGCCTTTTTCTACCCACGCATGGTCTCAGGCGGCATCATTCTCACACATGATTATTCCATCATCCCCGGCGTCGCGAAGGCCTTTCAAGACTTCTTCACAAAACGCCCGGAACACATCATCGAACTGACTACCACACAGGCGATGGTCATCATTCATCCGCGCTAACACCCCCACCCGAAGCACACGCACATGAGCCTTCAAGAAAAACGGACACTCCACATCGCATCCGCCATCTTAGATGATGGCAATGGACGCCTACTTCTCGTCCGCAAAACTGGAACACCATGGTTCATGCAAGCTGGTGGGAAAATTGAACCCTCAGAAAGTGCCGTGCAAGCACTCTGCCGGGAGTTAAACGAGGAATTAGGGCTAAACATCGCTGAGACTCAACCCGAAGCTCTTGGTACATTTCACGCAATCGCAGCAAATGAAGAACAAACCCTTCTCAAGGCCGAACTCTTCTTTCTACGCATCGCCCCCTCCATCTCTATCGCTGCTGAAATTGATCAAGCCATTTGGCTCACGCCCGATGAAGCTGAAACTTTTCCTCTCGCACCACTCACACGCGATCACGTCTTGCCCATCACTCGGAAAAGATTCGGTGCATCAACGTAAAAACGTGACACTCGCTTTTATGAGCACAGCATTTTGATCAAAATATAGGGTTTACCATGTCTATTTTTAACGGCCTCTCAGCCTTTCCCATCACACCAACCAACGAACAGGGCATTGTCGATACTGATGGCGTTTCACGCCTCTCAGCCCACCTTTCCTCTCACGGCGTCCATTCCATTGGTTTGCTCGGCAGCACCGGAGGCTACGCTTATCTAAACCGAACAGAGCGCCGCCGCGCTGTACATGCTGCCGCCACAATACTAAAAGGTAGAACGCCTCTCATCGTCGGGATCGGCGCCTTACGCACCGATGATGCACAGAATCTTGCGCGTGATGCCGCCGAAGAAGGCGCTGATGGCCTATTATTGGCCCCGATGTCTTACGCCCCTCTGACCGAAGAGGAAGTGTACCAACACTACGCCGCTGTTGCCAAAACGACATCTCTACCACTCTGCGTTTACAACAACCCCGGCACAACACATTTCACATTCCAGCACACCCTTCTCGAGCGCCTCGCCGATATCCCCACTATCGCAGCGCTCAAGATGCCCACCCCTATGAAAGAAAACATCGCTCAGGAACTCGCGCATCTAAAACAGAGCGCTACGGGGCGACTTACTATCGGATACAGCCGCGACTGGCTCGCCCCCGAAGCTTTACTTGCCGGTGCAGATGGCTGGTTTAGTGTTTTAGGCGGCTTTCTACCACAAGTCGCCTTAGCACTAACAACCGCTGCTCAGGCTGGAAACAGCCGCAGTGTAGAACAATACCAACGCTATCTCGCCCCTATTTGGGCATTATTTCAAAAGCATGGCAGCCTGAAAATCGCATATGCTGCGGCCAATATTTTAGGCCTCACACATGCCCAGCCGCCTCTACCTATTCTGCCACTACCCCAACAAGATCGACAAAATTTAACTCATGCCCTCCAGAACGTGGCGATTTTTCACGATTCTGTCAGTAAATCATAAATAAAAATGAAGGGGGCCACGTCATATGACCCCTTCCAAAACATCCAAAGTTAGTAAAAATATATTCAATCAAACATACCAAAATAAATATATTATCTTAATCTATATAATACACTCAACACATCAACACTTGAGAATAACTCCCTCCCTCACACCAACAACCCCGCAATTACAGCGCTCATAGCGTTCGACAACGTACCCGCAATCACAGCGCGCCCAGCCAATACAGCAACATCACTCCGTCGCTCTGGCGCAGCACTGCCAAACGCTCCAATCAAAATACCAATCGTCGATAAATTCGCAAAACCACACAGCGCAAACGACAAGATCGTCACCGTATGCGTCGAGAGCGCATGCTCATGAATCATCGGGGAAAGACTCGCATAAGCGACAAATTCATTAAACACGATCTTCTGACCAAACAGCCCCCCCGCCGTCACAGCCTCATGCCAAGGAACCCCCATCAACCAAACAACCGGCGCTAAAACCACACCCAATATCCGCGTCAATGTCAGGCCCATCCCCCCCAAAAGACCATCGACCAGCGCAATCAACCCAACGAACGCCACCAGCACCGCCCCCACAGCCACAGCAATCCGGGCACCATTCATCGCGCCATCTGCCAGCGCCTCAAAAATCGTACTATGACGCCGCACCATATTCTCTAAGGCAGCCTCATCTTCCCGCTCACCGGGGAATAAAATCCGTGAAAACAGCAACCCGCCCGGAATAGCCATCACAGACGCCGCCAAAAGGTCCGTCATCGGCACCCCTAATGAGGCATAACCCGCCAGAACAGACCCCGCGACAGACGCCGTACCGCTGCACAGCACCGTCGCTAGAACCCGGCGTGGCAAACGATCCAACGTGTGCTGCAACGCCACAGGCATCTCCGTCTGGCCCAAGAAAATGGTCAACACTGCGGAGAAGCCCTCCATAGCAGTCGTGCCCAAAATTTTAGACACCACACCACCAATCCCACGCGCCAATAAACGCAGAACTCCAAAATGTTCCAGCAACGCTAATAAAGCCGCGACATAAACAATTTGCGGCAGCACGCGCAGAGCAAAAACGAACGCTCCGCCGCCAAAAATATCCCCCATCTTGGGGCCAACCAAACCACCGAAGAGGAAGGAACTACCTGCCCCACCGAAGGACAACACCCAGCCCACCGCATCCGAAAGATGCCGCAATAACGCAGCCCCCGGGGGGCTCCAAAGGATCAAGACCCCCAAGCCCGCCTGCATGATCAAGGCCTTAGTCACAAAACGCCAATCAATCGCCCGCCGATGAGTGGAGCACAAAACACCCACCACCATTAAAGCGACAATCGCCACCACAGCGCGAAGGCAAGACACAAGGGCTTCTGACACAGCGGGGACTTCCCTTTCACATTCAAAACATGGCGAAACTGTTCGCAGATGCAGCAGATGTCCAGCCCTCTCGTCATCTCCGCTCAAGAAGACTACACTCAGCCCATCATCCGAGGAGGAACTATGCCCAGTATTTATGACTTCAGCATTCCCGCTCTCGAAGGCGGCATGATTGATTTATCTACCTATCGCGGCCGCCCTCTTCTCATCGTCAATACCGCCTCAAAATGTGGCTTCACCCCACAATATGAAGGCTTACAACATCTATGGTCCCTCTACGGGCGAGACCGCGATAACGGGCTGGCCATTATCGGCATCCCCTCCAACCAATTTGGCAACCAAGAACCCGGCTCGTCCGAAGAGATTGGTGCGTTCTGCCACCGCAATTATGGCGTGAGCTTCCCAATGGCTGCGAAAGCTGATGTGCGTGGCCCAGAGGCGATTCCCCTTTTCCAATGGCTCCGTAGTGAAGGCGGCGTGTTGTCTATTCCGCGCTGGAATTTTTACAAATATCTGATCACCCCCCAAGGGCACCTGTACAAATGGTTTACCCCCCTCACCAAACCCGAAGGGCAACGCGTTGAGAACGCGGTACAGCGCCTTTTGCTCTCATGTACCAACGGCGCATAAAGCCTCCAAAACGCTTTTTCCTTGACGGATCGTATCGAAACACGCCAGCTTCATGACAGTTGAATGACATGGAGCACCCCATGACCACCCCTTCGCAGAGCGCTACGCTCAAACCTCTCCTGCCCCTGCTGCTCGTCGCAGCACTCGGAGCGCTCTGCCCGGTCGTCGCCCAAAATGTGGACCACTTCCTCTCCGCATCCGGCACATTCTGGGCCAGTGTCATGAGCATAGCGCAAGTCGCCCTCTTGATTATTAGCCTCGGCACGCTCTCATCCCTGCGCCTCACACCACAGCGCGTGCACCGCCCCCAATACACACGCCACTAATCCAAACTTCACCCGATTCCCTCGGTATCGTCTGACCGCGTGTTAAGCTAAAGACGATTCCATGATTCGTAATTTTCTGACTGTCGGCGGCTGGACCATGCTTTCGCGGGTTCTCGGCCTCATCCGTGACCAGCTGCTGTATAATTTCTTGGGCGCAGGCCCGGCGCTTGATGCGTATTTGGTAGCTCTACGCCTGCCCAATATGTTCCGCCGCCTGTTCGGTGAAGGCGCGCTCAATGCCGCTTTCGTGCCCATGTTCACAGGAAAATACGAAACAGAAGGCCATGACAAAGCCCTACGCTTTGCCAGTCAGGCCCTTTCAGCGCTGGTCGCATGGCTCGTTATTCTGACGGTAATCTGTGAAATCTTCACCCCCATCGTCATCTCCCTCACATCCGATTTTCAACCCAGCGGAGATCGATTCTCCCTCGCGGTCGCTCTGACACGCATCACCTTCCCCTACATGGTGCTCATCTGCGCCGCCGCACTCGTCGCCGGGATTTTGAACGGACGCGGCTATTACAGTGCAGCTTCAGCAGCCTATCTGGCCTTTAACGTTATCGGCATTGCCTCAACCTATATTGGCTATTGGGGCTGGCATGATGTGGTCTTCGCCTCGGCATGGGGCGTCACCATTTCAGGGGCCGTGCAACTTGGCGCCTTACTCTGGGCAACCAAACGTGCCGGTATTCTACCGTTCCTTTTACGCCCAACACTCTCCCCCGATATTCGCCAAATGCTCCGGCGCATGGGACCGGGATTGCTCGGCTCCGGCGTGACGCAAATCAACCTCACGGTCGATACCATCATCGCCACGAAACTCCCCGTCGGGGGCGTATCCATTCTGTACGCGGCTGATCGACTAAACCAACTACCGCTCGGCGTTTTGGGAGCTGCGGCAGCCACAACACTCATGCCAGTCCTCTCCAAACACGCCGCCACGAAGGACGCCGAAGGCGGGCGCGCCAGCTTAAACCGTGCCCTCAATTACGCATTATTGCTGACCCTTCCCGCTACAGCAGGCCTCATCGCCCTCGCCCCGATCCTGATGACAGGGCTCTTCGCTTATGGGCATTTCTCCACGCAAGATGCCCTCCTCGCTGCCGAATGTCTGCGCGCTTATGCTGCGGGCCTGCCGGCTTTTATCCTCATTAAAGTCCTCTCCCCCGGCTTTTTCGCCCATGGCGATACGAAAACCCCCGTCCGCATTGGCTTCTTCACCCTCGCCATCAATCTCGGCCTGAACCTCGCTCTCTTCCACCCGCTAGGATATCTCGGGCCACCACTTGCCAGCACCTTAGCCGCCATTGCGAATGTGCTCTGCTTGGCCTTTATCCTCTACCGCCGTGAGGTCTTCCAGCCAGATGCCGCCCTCATCAAACACGCAACCCGGACCTTTGGCGCAGCACTTCTGATGGCCCTCTGGGTTGCCGCAGGGCAAAAGCTACTCGCCCCCTATGTCATCTATCAACACGGCCTCTTACGCGTGATCGTAATGGCGTTCCTCGTCCTACTCGGTGCTGTCATTTATGGCGGTGCACTGGATGCACTCGGTATTGTCAAAATCAAAGATGCTGTTGCAGCGTTGCAAAAACGCATCGCCCGGCGGCGTAGTCGCTAAAACATCCATGACAACCGGTTCACACCTCTCACGGGAAACGGTATTGAGGCCCTTTTCTATGCTCAACCGGAGATAGGACCCATCGGTTCCCTCAAGCCCCCGTCATCCGCCGCCAAGGCCACCCCGGCCATGGCACAGTGGTTCGCCCTTAAAGAACAGGAGCCAGAAGCGCTTCTGTTCTTCCGTATGGGTGATTTCTATGAGCTATTCTTTGCCGACGCACAGGCTGCTGCCCATGCGCTCGACATTGCACTCACCACGCGCGGCTCCCACGCGGGCGACCCTATCCCCATGTGCGGTGTCCCCGTTTCGGCCGCTCCGGCTTATCTCGCACGCTTAATCCGCCGCGGCTTTCGCGTCGCGGTTGCTGAACAAACACAAGCACCACAAAAGGGTCAAAAAGGCCCCCTGCCACGCGCCATTGTCCGCGTTGTCTCCCCCGGCACCCTGACCGAGGACGAATTGCTCGAAGCAGGCCGCGCGAACCTCCTCTTCGCGGTTGCCCCCTCGCCCATGCGTGGTCAAAGCCAGACACTAGGCGCAGCATGGATCGATATTTCCACAGGCGCATTTGAAACGGCAACCACATCACAAGATGCCCTGCCAGAACTGCTGGCCCGGCTCGACCCGACCGAAATCCTCTCTATCCCAGACCTCTTACCGCCCGAACACGCTCAGCGCTTAGCTCCCGTTCCCAGCATTCCCTCACTCGATAGCGCACGCACACAAATCTCACGCGCCTTCAACGTCGCCCAGATTGAAGCGCTCGGGGATTTCGCCCCCGAACATATCATCGCGTGCGCCATGGTGCTCGGTTACGTCCAGCGCAGCCAAGCCGGTGCACTACCCCGCATTTCACGCCCAACCACACAAGGGCTCGACGGTGTACTCGGCATTGACCCCGCAACCCGGCACAGCCTCGACATTTTGCGCACCCGCGACGGCGAAACCAAATACAGTCTTTTTGGTACCGTCTCCCGCACCACCACAGCCGCAGGCTCACGCCTTCTCGCCGAGTGGCTGTCCTCACCCCTCACAGATGCCGCCGCTATCACCGCCCGCCAGCAGGCATGGCTCTGGCTCAATGAACAATCCGGCCTCAATGATGGCCTCGCCACCATTTTACGCCGCACCCCCGATGTCGCACGCGCCCTTGGCCGCCTATCTGCCCAACGTGGCCAACCACGTGACCTCGCCGCCCTGCGTGATGCGCTCATTGCAGCAGATGACACCACAGCACTCCTTCAGCCTCTCTGCACGGATGCCACACCACATCACATCCGCACTCTTTTCGCCGCGCTCTATGGCCGTGCAGAAGGGCTACTCGCGCGCTTACAAGCTGCTCTAGCAGAAGAACTCCCCGCACGACTGGATGATGGCGGCGTCATTGCCAAAGGCTATGATGAGGAACTCGACCGCCACCGCAGCCTGCGCGATAATAGCCGCCGCGTTATTGCTGGCATGCAAGGTGACCTCAGCGCGCGCTTCGGCATCAATAGCCTGAAAATCAAACATCACGCGCAGCTCGGTTACGTCATTGAAGTCCCCGCCACACATGGCACCAAACTGCGTGACAACCCCGAACTCTCCTTCCGCCAAGGCACAGCCAGCCTCGCACGTTTCACCACAGAAGACCTCGCAACCTTAGACCAAGCGATACTTGAAGCCGCCGATAAAGCCTCCCGTCGGGAGCGCGCACTGTTTGACGGCCTCTGCACACAAGCCCTCGAAACACCCGCGCTCGAAGATGTCGCCCAAGCCCTCGCCACGCTCGACGTCCTGCGTGCCTGTGCACTCTTGGCACAAGGTGGCAATTGGTGCTGCCCACAGATCACCAACGGTACAGATTTCACGCTCACCGCCTGTCGTCACCCCGTCGTTGAAGCGGCCATTGCTGAATCTGGCTCCGCCGATGCACGCTTCATTCCTAATAATTGCTCGCTAGAACCTGACCGGCGCGTAATGCTCCTCACCGGGCCGAACATGGCTGGTAAATCCACCTTCCTGCGGCAAACAGCCCTTGCGGTTATTCTGGCGCAAGCTGGCCTGCCTATACCGGCAAAAAGCGCCACCATCGGCGTAGTAGACCGCCTTTTCTCCCGCGTAGGTGGCGCAGATGACCTCGCACGCGGCCGTTCCACCTTTATGGTAGAAATGACCGAAGCTGCGGCCATTCTGAACCAAGCAGGACCACGCTCTTTGGTCGTCGTCGATGAAATTGGGCGCGGTACGTCAACGCTAGATGGCCTCGCTATTGCATGGGCCACACTTGAGGCCCTTCACGGCCATCTCGGCGCCCGCACCATCTTCGCCACACATTTCCACGAACTCAATGCCCTGACCGATGCTCTGCCACGCCTGCAAGCCTGCACCATGGCCGTGCGGGAATGGCGCGATAAAGTCGTCTTCCAGCATGAAGTGCGTCCCGGCGCTGCGCGCAAAAGCTGGGGCCTACACGTCGCACGCCTTGCGGGCGTTCCTGCTGCTGTTATTGACCGCGCCTCACGCCTACTGGCCACGTTAGAGCAACAACACGCCCAAAGCCGCCCGTCTTTGCCATTATTTGATGCAGCCTTAGAGGCTCCCGCACCCGATAATCCACCCGCGGCCCCGTCCGAACCTGATACGCTGCGTGAAACCTTGAAGACCTTCGACCCAGATTCCATGTCTCCTAGGGAGGCCTTATCAGCCCTCTATGCGCTTAAAGAACTCGTCACGACCGGAGAGAACACTTGAAAAACGTGACACAATCGGGCGAAGATCAGATTCTTCCCGCTGCTAAGCTTACGGAAAAAACCCTGTCCGACTCGCGCTCTCATCGCCTCGCTGGCGACACTCAGCCCCTCTCCCCGCTCCATGCCTTGCTGGAGCAGCTTGACGCGCCGCAGCAGACTGCCACCGCCCCCCACTCCGGTGGTGAGATCCCGCGTGACGAGATTTTGATGGCTTTGCGCCGTCACCTCGGTGCTGGACAGGCTGAAATCCGTGAACATTTCGAAAAACGTCGCCTCAGTGGCGTTGCCGCAGCCCATGCCCTTGCTGCCCTGACGGATGAAGCCATCCGCGCCCTTGTACTATTTTCCAAGGCCCGCATAAATACAGCCGATAGTTCAGGACAAAGCCGCCTTTGCCTTTGTGCAACAGGCGGTTACGGTGCAGGGCTTCTGGCGCCCTTTAGCGACATTGATGTCCTTTTCCTCACGGATGAAACCCCTTCCCCAGCAGCAACCGCCCGTATTGAGTTTATTCTCTACGCTTTGTGGGATTTAGGCTTGCGCGTTGGCCATGCCACACGCTCCCTCTCCGACTGTATTCATGACGTCACCACTGACATCACCATTCGCACAGCTTTACTCGACCTGCGTCCCATTTGCGGTGACCTTGCTCTCGCCGCACATCTGCGCGGCCGACTGAGCGAAGACTTACAAGAGCGAACACTCGCCAACTTTATTGACGGTAAAATCCAAGAGCGCGGTCGCCGCCATAAACGCCTAGGCGATACGCTCTCCATGGTCGAGCCCAACCTTAAAGAAGGCCGCGGCGGCTTACGTGACCTCCAAACGCTGAACTGGCTAGGACGCGCCGCCCTCGGCTGCCCCGTACCCCTCACGGGCACGGAAGAAGAGACGACATCCCAAGCCGCACATGGCCCGTCTTTCGTTTCTTTAGGCTTCCTGACAGACCGGGAAGCCCACCGCGCACGCCGCGCATGGAACTTCTTTTGGACCGTACGACTGCATCTACACTACATCACAGGCCGTGCTGAAGAACGCTTAACCTTTGATGTCCAACCCATCATTGGGGGCCGCATGGGTTACGCCACCCATGGCCGCCAGCGTGGGGTTGAGCGCTTTATGCGCCATTACTTCCTCACCGCACGCGATGTCCTGCGCCTTACCTATCTGCTTGAGCCCATTGTGCTCACACATCTCGAAACGCGCCAATCTGGCACCACCGCCCTCACAGCCCCCGGCCCTGAAGGCTTCCAAATGATCGCCGGGAAACTCTTCCCCGGCCACCATATGGACTTTGCCGATAATCCGCGTCTGATGTTCCAAATGCTGGACTGCGCACGCCGCCATGAATGCGAAATCCATCCATTGGCGTTGCAACAGCTCATCCGGCACGAACGCTATGCCGTCTCCCTGCGGGACGACCCTGAAACCGCTCATTTATTCCTAGAACTGCTCCGCGCACCGAGCCACCAGCCAGACAGCCCAGCACCATTTTGGCTTCCCATTCTCAACGATACGGGGCTTCTCGGGCATCTTTTGCCCGATTGGTCACGCGTTGTCGGGCAAATGCAGTTCGACAGCTACCATATCTATACCGTCGACGAGCACATCATTGAGGCCGTTCGTATCCTCGGTGAAATTGAAGCCGGGCGTATGGCGGACGAGATCCCGCTAGCGTACGAACTCACGCGTGATTTATGGTCCCGCAAAGCCCTCTATGTGTCCGTTTTACTGCATGACATTGCCAAAGGGCGCGGCGGTGATCACTCTGAAATTGGCGCAGAGCTAGCACTCGATATCTGTCCACGCCTTGGCCTCGATCTTGAAGAAACAGACACCGTTTCTTGGCTCGTCCTGCACCATCTTTTGCTGTCACACACCGCTTTCACGCGCGACATTGATGACCCGCGTACCATTCTGGACTTGGCCGATACCATCCAGTCCCCTGAGCGCCTCAGACTGCTGCTCCTGCTCACTATTGCGGATATGCGCGCCGTAAGCCCCAAAGTCTGGAATGCGTGGAAAGCGACCCTCCTCCGAGAGCTTTATTCTCGCGTAGCCGAAGTCCTTGAAGGCGGCATGGCCGCCTCCGAACAAGATGGACGCGTAGCCCATTCCCGCCAATTAGCCCGCGAAAACCTCGCCGAATTACTCCCAGAAGAAAGCATCCAGCAGTTCCTCGAATTGGGCTACCCCAGCTATTGGCTCGGCTTTGACACAGACACCCATATCCGCCACGCCCGCATGGTCCATGATTCAGACCGCTACCATGCCCCTATTACCGTAGAAGCCACACCCATCCCTGACCGTGGCGTCACAGAAATGACCATTCTCTGCGCGGATCATCCCGGTCTTTTCGCCCATATTGCAGGTGCTCTCGCCGTGGCCGGTGCGTCTATCGTAGATGCCCGTATTCACACATTAAGCGATGGCATGGCCCTCGACACATTTTGGGTCCAAGACAATCAAGGCTGCGCTTTTGAAGAGCCGCACCAACTGGGCCGCCTGAATAGCCTTATCGAACAAGCACTGTCAGGCCGTCTCAACATCCCTAAAGGCCTAGCGGAAACACAACGCTTGGGCATCTCCCGACGCATGCGGGCCATTCACGTTCCCCCACGTGTTGTCATCGACAACGCCGCCTCTGACCGCCATACGATCATCGAAGTCAATGGCCGTGACCGCCCCGGCCTGCTCTATGACATCACCACAGCACTCAGCACAGAAGCCTTACAAATTGCCTCTGCACATATCACCACATACGGTATGCGCGCTGTAGACGTGTTCTATGTCAAAGACCTGCACGGCCAAAAGTTACGTGAGCCAGAGCGCATTCGCCATATTAGGGACGTATTGCTGACATCCCTCAAAACGGCCCCAACCGTAGAGAGTGCAATCCCCGTACCTTTCTAGCTCTGTTCTCGCCCCCACTGCTCCAACGCGACCAGCAATTCCTCCATCACTGGCCCCCAGCAGTCTGGAGGTGGGGCTGCGGAATGCGGCTGAAAAACCTTTTCACATGAGGCATACCACGCATCTGGTTTACGCCAGCGCCAATCCCCCCCATACCGGTTCAGCAGCCATAAAGGCCGCCCCACCGCTCCTGCCAGATGCGCCACCAACGTATCCACCGATATCACCAGCGCACAACGGCTGACCTCACGGGCTATATCCTCCAATGTCTCCAGCCTTGGTTGTTCTATCCCGCTCACCATCGCATCTTTCTGCAACGATACGAGACGCACACCCGCCACGCGCTGTAACGCAGCCATCATACCCCACGAAACCGAGCGCCTACGGTCAAAACGGTATGTCGCACGCCCTGCCCAACACACCCCCACCCGTAATGGTTCGGCCTTCGCTAAGCTGCGCAAATACGGCGCTGAAGACGGTGCCCCCGCACGCAATACTGCCGGCAAACTCAACAAGCTCACATAAGCCTCAATAGGACCATCCTCGGCCAAAAGGCGCTCAGCCGGAACATTCAGAACATGCCTGGCCAAAGCAGCCATCGGCCCACACATGCGAACAGGCCGGCGCAAGGCAACATCCTGCACATAGCGCAAAAATTGGACCTGATCCCCCAACCCTTGTTCCGCAGTCACCGCAATAGGCCCCAAACCCGCCTGCCCATCCCATAGCGGCACAGCAGAAGAAACAGGAACCAAATCACGCCGCGCTTCATAGTCAGCCCAGCCTTCCTCATAACGCCCCTGCCCCAACCGTAATGCCCCACGATTAAAACGGCTCTGCGCCCGAAGCGCCCCCGTTTCACGGAGCATGACGGCGTCATAAACTGCCTCCGCACGCCCTGCTTCGCCCAACTCCTCCAAAAGCGTCGCGAGATTATTCACAATCACGCTGTTCTGAGGTGCCTTGGTCAGCGCCGCCTCCATATCACCCCGCGCGGCCTCTAAGGCACCGCATGCCATACGCACCAAACCACGTGTATTCAGCGTCTCAGCCGTGTCCGCGCCCAACGCCACAGCACGCTCTAGGGCAAAAGCAGCATCATCAAGATAAGCAGCCTTAACCAAACTGGCCTGATAAAATGCCACGCCCAGATTAGCCCATGCCCGTCCATCTGCTGGCATACGCTCCACCACACGCCTGAAGCAGGTGATCGCCGTTTCCAAGGCACCGGCCTCTAAATGAAGCTCCGCTAAACGCGTCAAGATCGGTGCCTCATCCGTCGCCAGTGTCACCGCCCGCTCCAAAACAGCGCGCGCTTCATGAGCCCGACCCAGTGCAACCAACGCTTCTGCTAACCCACTCAATGCCCGTGGATCGCAGGCATTCAATGCTTGTGCTACCGTAAAGGCCGCACGTGAGGCTTCGGCCTGCCCGCGCGCCAATAAGGCCGCACCTAGTGTAATATGAAAACGCGCACGTTGCTCATCCGTCACCGCTACACAGCGCAAAGCACGCCCTACCAGAGCAACAGCCGGGGCATCATGCCCCTGATGCCGCGCATGGCATGCTAATCCATGCCATGCCTCAGCGTGATCTTGGTCTCGCTCCAAGACAGCCCGAAAAATCTGTTGCGCTTCTGCAACTTGTCCTGCGGCTAATAATGCAAGCCCATCATGCGGCTGAGCCCGTGCTATTTTATCATTCATCGCCAAGAACTGTCGGTTTTTAAACGACAAAGCTAGCCCTTCCCTCGCCGCAGAACCAAAGGTTAACAATTTGTTTACTAAATACTGCGCACTCTATAAATACAAAGAAACTTACCCCGGAGAGAACCCTGTGTTTCTTGAACAAAAAACCGGCTCAGCACCTGGCCTGATTTATGCCACCATCCGTCACAGCGCAACGACCCGCACCTTCGCGATCGAAGTCCGCAAAACAGATACCGGCCACTTCACAGCCCTCATGCCCGATAAACGCTGGTCTATTGAATGTCACACAGAAGACGCCGCTTTGATGATGCACGCGGCCACCCTCTTCCCGACTGAGCACACGCACGCACCATGGCTCTCCACCCCCTACGCCCCTTCTCGCATTCTAACCCGCGCAAAAGATAACAATTCGGCAGAAACACACTTTACCGATGAGTTCACACCCGCATAAAAATCCCGCAGATTAAAAACGATCCTCTTTTTACTTGCCAAAGCACACAGAGGAGACAATCTCTTTCAGCATGAGATATGCCTCCCATCTACGCCGCGTAATAGCCCTTTCCTTTTCAGCTACAGCACTCGCTGTAACCCCACTTGCCCCATCCCACGCGGCGACCTCGCCACCGCCAGCATCCATCACGGCAGATACGGCCCTATCTGCCTTGTCTGCTGGCACATTACTGTCTTTCGATGATGCTACACTCATCGGCCTCACCCCGCAGGGACAAGCCGCACACACAGATGGCACCAACGTAACCCCCATCACGCTGACAGAACACAACACCCCCATTTCGCCCGTATTCACCGCGCTAGCCATCTCTGGCAATACAATCTGGGGCCTCACGGCCACTCCGCAGCCAGAACTTTACGCCTTTGCCCTCAACGGCACTGTCAGAGCGCATATTACGCTGAAAGGCGCAACCCGCCCCACAAGCCACCTCATGGCCTTTCAAATACACGGCACCACAGCATTCCTCGTTGATGAAGGTGACCCGGCACTCATCACTGCATCACTACAAACAGGGCAATCTCAGCGTTTTTTAGCGAATGACGCTTCCTTAATTGGCCGCACACCCTTACGGCAAAATGGGCACATACAGCGTAACCCCCAAGGTATCCCCAGCACAGGCGGGAATGTTCGGTTTCTCTTTCAAAACCAGACGCAGCAGTGGCTTTTTTATGGGCCTGCCTGCGGGCCGCTTTACCGTATTGACCCCACCCTCTTTACCGACCCGAATTTTACACCCGTAGAACAGGTGGAAAGCATTACAGAATGGTGGAAGCCCCCCAGCCTCGGCGGCATTACCCTTCTGCCAGACGAAACCTTCCTCATGGCGGATATTGATCATGGTGCCCTCATCGCCTTTGGGCCGAGTCGCATTCCCAGCACGCTCTTACGTGACCCACGCCTCACACAGGCAACGGCCATAACCGTGCTCAACCCCACACCACAGCACAACACCCCTTTGAAAATTGCCGTTCAAACCATAGAAAACGGCGTGCCGCATATTCTGCGCATCGCCTTGCCCTAACTCTGCGTGATACAGTCCTGACATGCGTTACCGATCGACACGGGGAGGCCTCGCCGCCAACGCCCCGAACTTCGCCGATATCCTCCTCGCTGGCCTCGCCCCTGATGGTGGGTTGTTCATGCCTAAGAGCTGGCCCCAGATTGACGCCGATACCCTGCGTGAATGGCGCGCCCTGCCATACGCAGACCTCGCAGCCGAAGTCATGGCCCCGTTCACCGCTGGTGCGATTGAACGTGACACGCTCCGCAGCATGGCGCGGGACGCTTACGGCCGCTTTGCCCATAAAGCCGTCGTACCACTCACCGAAGTGGAACAAGACCTTTACGCGCTCGAACTTTTCCACGGCCCGACCCTCGCCTTCAAAGATATGGCGATGCAAATGCTCGGCCGCCTCTTTGATCATGTCCTGACAGAGCGTGACCAACGTGTCACGATCGTCGGCGCAACCTCAGGCGATACGGGTTCCGCCGCTATTGAGGCTTGCCGTGGCCGTGAGCGCCTGCAAGTCGTCATTCTCCACCCCAAGGGACGCACGTCTGACGTGCAGCGCCGCCAAATGACCACCGTGCAGGATGACAACATCCTAAACATCGCGGTCGAAGGGGATTTTGACACCTGCCAAGACATCGTCAAAGCGATGTTCGCAGACACAGCATTCCGTGATGAAGTTTCGCTTTCAGCCGTAAACTCCATCAACTGGGCGCGTATCGCTGCACAAATTCCCTATTATGTACGCTCCGCCCTAGCGCTTGGCGCACCGGACCGCGAAGTCTCTTTCGCTGTCCCAACGGGCAATTTCGGCAATGTGCTCGCAGCATGGGCCGCAAAGCAAATGGGCCTACCCATTCGCCAGCTTTGCGTCGGGTCCAACCGTAACGATATCCTCACGCGCTTCCTGCTTTCCAAGGATATGAGCGTGCGTGGCGTTGAGCCAAGCCTCTCACCATCAATGGACATTCAAGTCTCCTCCAATTTCGAGCGCCTCTTGTTCGAAATGCTTGATCGTGACCCAGAGCGCTGCGGCACAATCATGAAAGAGTTCCGCAGCACGGGCCGCATGAACGTCCCTCAAGATGCGTGGCAGCGTATTCGTACCCTCTTCAACGGTAAAACCCTGAATGATGACGAAACCAGCGCCGCCATGCGTAGCTTCTATGCTGAAAGCCAATATCTGGCAGACCCACATACTGCCATTGGCCTTGCGGCGGGGCGCGCGTTCCAAGAACCGGGCATCCCGATGATTGCCGCAGCCACGGCACATCCTGCCAAGTTCCCTGCGGCTGTCCATGCCGCCACCGGCCTTGATGCAGCACTCCCCCCTCATCTGGCGGACCTGCACAGCCGCCCTGAGCGGTATGAGAGCCTCAGCAGCGAACTCGCCACGATTCAAAACGCTGTTCGCGCTCACATCAACCGCTAATCCATTCCCTGCACGGGTTTAACCCCTAACCCGTGCAGGGTTCTCTTCCCCTCGGTTACAAGTACACTAAATGCCTCATACCCTCCCCGACACCATCAACGTCACAACACTCGATAACGGCCTGACCATCGTCACCGAACGGATGGAGCGGGTTGAAACCGTCTCCTTCGGTGCATATGTCTCCATCGGTACACGTGACGAAACCGCCGATAATAACGGCGTGTCGCATTTCCTTGAGCATATGGCCTTTAAAGGCACAGAACGCCGTTCTGCTGCGCGTATTGCCGAAGAAATTGAGAATGTCGGTGGATACATCAACGCCTATACCGCCCGTGAAACAACGGCTTACTATGTCAAGCTTCTGAAAGAAGATCTCGCGCTCGGCGTTGATATTATCGGTGATATCCTCACCCACAGCACCTTCCTTGATGCTGAAATTGAGCGCGAACGCGGCGTTATTTTGCAGGAAATCGGTCAGGCGAATGACACGCCGGATGATATCATCTTTGACCACTTCCAAGAGCGTGCCTTCGCCGACCAGCCCATGGGCCGCCCAACACTCGGCACGGAAGACCTCGTCGCCAATATGACGCGCGAGACCCTAATGGGCTACATGCGTGAACACTACACCACGCACAACATCACGATTGCTGCCGCTGGCAATCTGCACCATGAAGACGTTGTCGCACTGGTGAAGACCCATTTCGCGGATCTCCCAACCCATAAAGCACCTCAACCCCGCCATGCGGATTACACAGGCGGCGATCACCGCACGGTCAAAACACTGGATCAGGCACATCTGCTCCTCGGCTTCCCGTCCGTAAGCTATAAAGACCCTGATCATTACCCGGTTATGATCCTCTCCACCCTCTTGGGGGGTGGAATGTCTTCGCGTCTCTTCCAAGAAATCCGTGAAAAACGCGGCCTTGTGTATAGCGTTTACTCCTTCGCGTCCCCCTTCAATGACAGCGGTATTTTCGGCATTTACGCAGGCACGGGGGAAAGCGAAGCAGCCGAACTCGTACCCGTCATGATCCATGAACTCCGCCGCCTGCAAGACGGACTTTCAGTTGAAGAACTCGGCCGCGCCCGCGCACAACTAAAGTCTTCTTTGCTGATGTCTTTGGAAAGCACCAGCAGCCGCTGTGAACAACTAGCTCGCCAACTCCAAATCCATGGCCGCGCCATTGCTACCAATGAAACCATTGAGCGCATTGATGCCGT
Source organism: Neokomagataea thailandica NBRC 106555 (assembly GCF_001598495.1). Classification (GTDB taxonomy): domain Bacteria; phylum Pseudomonadota; class Alphaproteobacteria; order Acetobacterales; family Acetobacteraceae; genus Gluconobacter; species Gluconobacter thailandicus_A. The sequence continues at coordinate 76,951 of NZ_BCZB01000007.1, read as the reverse complement.
CACGGAACAGGACATCTTACGCGTTGCAAAAACCCTCTTCGCGGGCAAACCAACCTTCACCGCTATGGGGCCCATCAGTAAGGTCCCATCCATCGAAGACATCGCCGCAAAGTTAGCCGCATGATCGACACCAATCCCGTTGAAGCGCTCCTTCAAGCCGCAAAACGCCACGGTGCAGATGCCGCAGATGCCCTTCTCATCCGTGATGAGTCGACCTCTGCCCTGATCCGTTGTGGCACCCCCGAAGGCATTGAGCGCTCTGAAAGCGTGCGCCTTGGGTTGCGTGTTTTCCGTGGTCAACGTTCAGCCAGCGTCTCCACAACGCTGCTGGACCAGTCCGCCTTTGAGCAACTCGCTGAACAAGCCTGTGCTATGGCGCAATTCGTGCCGGAAGACCGCTTCGGTGGATTGGCCGATAATGCCCTGACTGGGCGCTTTGATGCTTCGGCGTTGGATTTAGATGACCCCACGACGCTGGATATGGACACATTGCTGGACCGTGCCCGTGAAACAGAGAGCATCGCCCTCTCTCACACGGGTATCACCAATTCCAGCGGGGCTTCCGCCGAACAAGGGCGCAGCACAATTGTCCTCGGCACGAGTGCTGGCTTCATCGGTGCTTACACACGCACCAACCACTCACTCAGCACCAGTGTCCTCGCCGGAAGTGGTGCCACCATGCAGCGCGACTACGCGTTCCACAGCGCCACCCATCTGAGTGACCTCGAAAACCCCACAACCATCGGCAATCGCGCAGCAGAACAGGCTATAGCGCGCCTCAACCCCACGCGCCCACGCACTGGGACGTATGACGTCATCTATCACCCGCGCGTCGCTGCCTCTCTTATCGGGCATCTCATTTCAGGGATTAATGGTGCATCCATCGCACGTGGCACGTCCTTCTTAAAGGATGCGCTGCATCAGAAAATCTTGCCGAATGGCATGACCCTGCGCGATGATCCGTTCCTCCTGCGAGGCCGCGCTTCACGCCCCTTCGATGCTGAAGCCTGCCTGCCCGCAGCCCTCAACCTTGTCGAAGATGGCCTCTTGCAGCATTGGCTCCTCGATAGCCGCAGCGCACGCCAGCTTGACCTACCAAGCAATGCCCGTGCCAGCCGCGGCACATCCGGCCCACCATCGCCCAGCACAACAAACTGCTTTCTCTCTCCCGGTACACTCTCACCAGAAGACCTACGTGCCGACATCAAAGAGGGCTTCATGGTCACTGAATTAATGGGCTCCTCCATTAATATGCTGACCGGTGACTATAGCCGTGGCGCTTCCGGTTTTATGATCCGTAATGGTGATATTGCTGAACCTGTTGCGGAAGTCACGATCGCTGGCAATCTGCGGAATATACTCGCCAACCTCATTGCGGCGAATGACCTTGAGTTCCGCTCCAGCCTCAATGCCCCAAGTGTACGCGTCAATGGCATGAGCTTAGCAGGCGCCTAATCAAGTATTCAAAGGGCCTTTCCTGTTTCAAGCAGGGAAGGCCAGATCGCAAAAGACTTAAGATCTATAGGGCCACCCGAATTTATTAGCTCCTTGTGTCCCCGGAAGGCACATAAAGACGAGTACGATGAGCCCCCCAACAAAAGGTATAAACTGCAGAAGTACTAAAAAACCGCTTAAATCTTGATCATGGAAACGACGCACCGTTAATGCCAAATGCGGTATAATAGAGATTAATCCCCAAAACCCTAAAACGATGTAAAATAAGATGGCCGCATCACCATTGTTGCCCATATCCATGGCGAAAGAAATCGCCACAATAATCATGGAAACAACAAAAATAGCTATAATAGTAGATAAGATATATAACCAGTACTCACTGCGCGAAGAGCGCCCTGAAAAGTCAAAATACCGCTTATACGGCGCAAGAAACCACTTCATATAATACAATCCTTAATTTAATTTTGAGTGTAAACTCTTTTCATAAAGATCCCCACTGTCAAGAAAATTATCTTATTTGCTCATTATTTTTTCATCTCATCTCCCGTGTTATAATGTCATGATCCTATAATAATTCTTCATGAACACCTTTCCTTCTGCCATAATTTTCCTACATGCTAAGATCGTAGTGAGACCCCTTGGTAGGAAAATATGTCCCGTCTTCGCTTTATTGCGCTAACCACTGCCCTTCTTTGCGCCTTTGGCACGGCTGACGCCCGGCCCGGCGGCGGGGCCTCGCTCGGGAGCCGTGGCTCTCATACATGGAGCGCACCTCCGCGCACCAGCATCACACCGGGCTGGAGCCGCCCGATGGACCGCTCCATGACACCAGCGCCAAGCCCCAATACGTTTGGCGCGCCCAATCCCGCTTTCAACACACCACGCCCAACGGTCACCCCACCCCTTAGTAACTACGGCGCACGCCCTTCCTTTGCCTCGCGTCATCCCTTTATGACAGGCCTTGCAGGCGGCTTCTTAGGAGCCGGACTTTTTGGCATGTTGAGCGGACACGGCTTTTTTGGCGGCTTCGGCGGCGGCACGTCTTTCTTTGGCTTCCTACTGCAAGCCCTCCTGCTGGGTTGGTTGATTATGTTCCTGATCCGTCGTTTCTCCAAAACGACACGAACAGCACCAAACACCACAGCGTTTACATCATCATCCAATAGCGGCCCTTATACGCCGACGAATGATGACTACACCGCCTTCCAACAACTCCTTCTGGATGTTCAATCCGCATGGAGTGCGCAAAATATGCGCGCATTGTCCAACCGGACAACGCCTGAAATGGCAGGGTATTTTAACGAACAACTCTCTGAACTCGCCAGCCGTGGCGCACGCAACATCGTCTCCAATGTGCAATTCCAACGCGGTGACCTTTCTGAAGCATGGCGTGAAAATGGCCTGACCTATGCCACCGTCGCTATGCGTTACAGCCTGACGGACGTCACCACAGACAGCTTTGGCAATGTGATTGATGGTAGCTCCACAGAGCTTCAAACCGTAACGGAATTATGGACGTTTGTCCGTGCTGATGGGCGTGGAAACTGGATCCTGTCGGCCATTCAACAAGGGGGCTAACATAACCCCATAGCAGATGGGCTTCCTCAGCATATTACCGGGAAGCCCAAACACACACTGTCTCACAACGCAGTTCGCGTTATTCAAAAACGCATCAACGTAATCACGTAAATAATAATAGCCAAAAGCCCAACACCACCGACCAAACCAATAACCCGGCTTTTATGGCGTGCTTGAGCAGACAGAACGCGGGAATTATCACTTTTCATCATGCCAACAGCACCCGATCAACCAATAATCCACAAAATAATAAAAACAAATACGCCAACGAATAGCGGAAGGCAAAGCGTGCCGGGGCGTCCTTCGTCAAGCTCACACCATGCTCGTCTTGCTGATCACGCAAAACCCGTACTGCACAGGCGATAAATCCCGCATCAAGCAAAGACGTCGTCACGGTATAAAACCACCCGCATTCATGCGTCACAGACGGTGCCAAAGAACAAGCAGTAAGAATAAACGTATATAGCAGGATCTGCCAGCGTGTATGGCGCGCTCCACGTATAACGGGCAACATCGGTATCCCGGCCGCATCATAATCCTTGCACGCATACAGCGAGAGGGACCAAAAATGCGGCGGTGTCCACAAAAAAACAATCGCAAACATCGCCACCGGCAAAACGGACAAACTATCCATAGATGCCGCCCAGCCGATCATCGGCGGGAAAGCACCTGCCGCACCGCCAATAACAATATTCTGCGGCGTACGGCGCTTCAGCCACATTGTATAAACGACGCTGTAGAAAAAAATTGAAAATGCCAAAATACCAGCAGCCAGCGCATTCGTCGCCAAACCCAGCACCACAACAGACAATACAGAGAGCACAATCCCGTACAGCAAGGCCCCCTCAGCACCCATACGCCCATCTGGAATAGGACGTGTGGCAGTCCGCCGCATGACGGCATCAATATCCCGATCATACCACATATTAATGGCACCGGCGGCACCGGCACCAATACAGATGCACAAAATGGTGATCAGACCCAAAGGAATAGAAGGCCATTGAGGCGCCACAGCCATACCTGCGGCCCCCGTAAAGACCACCAAAGAAATCACACGCGGTTTCAGCAAGGCCAGCCATTCCCGCAGCGAAGACTCCCCACCAGCCCCGGGTTCCGTCAATACAGCCACAAAGGGCTGCGCCCTTAACGCCGCAAGAGCACTCGCGGCACTCATGACGAAACACCCACGTGCGGCTCAACTTGCGCCCGCACACCCTGCCAACTCAGCACAATACCCACAGCCACAAAGCCCAGCAAACTTACCCCCATGACAGCACCACCAATAACCCCCAAAGACGGCGTTAAAGAGCATAGCGCCCCCAATAGAGTGACAACAGCATGCCCACGGCACAGCCAGCCCGGCACACAACCACCAGAAAAGCTGTTCAACCATGCATACAACCCGCCACAAACAGCCATCAAACTACCAAAAGCTGCTGCGGAATGCCCGCCAGCCACCACCAGTAATGACGGCCCCCAACCGGCGGTCAGCAGTAACAACGCCCCAAGCCCCCACAAGGCCATTTCATCCAGCGCGCCCCGCTCAGCCCATACATCCCGCAAAAGCGCGCCAAGCATCACGACGGCCGGCAGAATTTGCGTCACCCATATAAACACTTGGACAACGCTCAGTGGATAAGACGTAAAAACGCTATCAAGCCAAAGAAGAGGCCCCAACACACCAGCACATGCAAACACATATGGAGCAATACGCGCACTCAATGCACCCCGCCCAACAGGCAGCAGTGAACATATCAGCCCCAAGGCAGGCACCAGCATCAATGATGCCTCTGGCACTTGGAGCAAATGCGCAAAAGATGCCGCGGACATAACAGCCGCACGCCCTATCCCCGCCAAAACGGTACGGGTTATCATCGCAGCCAAGGCTGGCGCCACAACGATCACCCCACAGGCCGTTGCCAAGAGCGACCAGACAAACGGCGGCAATTCCCGAAAAGATTGCGTACGCCCTTCTAAAACCGTCACGATAATATCCATCGCTACCGTCACAGCACCCAACGCCCATAACAGTAGAGACATCAAAGGCAGCAGAGGCAACAACACCACGCCAGAAGAAAGAAGACCAAAACCGGCAAATGACAGCCCAGAAAGCACGGTGCGCTCTACACCCAACGCTTTAGGAAGTTGAAGCTGCGCAAACCCGCCCAAACAGGCTGGGATCACCACAAAAAAGGCCATTAATATACCATGGCACAGCACTAACCCGGGCGTTGCAGCGAAGCCGCCTCCCGGAAGGGCGAGTACACCACCCAGCACCCCCGCGAAGAGCGCTAATAACAAATAAGCAAGGCCCAGCTTTCGTACGGAAAAAGCTGGGCGTGACGTAATGGCCGGAAACAACATGATCGCGCAGTCTGTCCTTCTTCAAGGCGCCTCGAACAATGAGGCTTTATGACAGCGAGCGTCGGAAGTCTCGGCGCCGACTCTTGTGAGACATCAGTGCCAAACGCCGATCAGGCGACCAGGGCTGCAAAATGTTATTTAGAACCCTCATGCGGCAATGTCACGAGCGTAAAGAACCCCATAGGCGGAACAGGGCGAATACTTGCCCGCGCCAAGTCCTCTGGTGGCAACAAAGTTTCAATCGCGAAATCCGTATTCCAGCCCAAAGACCGGGACGCACGAGCCGTTCCGCGCTCAATCGCCAAGCGCAGGCCGCCCTGTGCTAAAAAATGATTCACAAACAAAATATGCCCACCCGGACGCACAATACGCTTCAATTCTGCCAACAAACGGTCCGGATGTGGCACCACAGAGGCCACGAACATCGCCACCGCAATATCAAAACTATTATCTTCGAAGCGCGTGGCTTCCGCATCCATCTCCACAAGGTCATCAATGTTTGTCAGACCTTTCTGCAACACACGCATCCGCGCACGCTCCAGCATATCTTCTGACAAATCAATGCCTGTAATACGCTTATTTTGGTTATAAAATGGCAGGGCCAAACCCGTACCAACACCCACTTCAAGCACACGCTCACCGGGCAAAGCGTTGACTTCAGCTACCGCGCGCTTACGGCCCATTCCCGAAACACGGCCAAACACAGTGTCATAAACACGTGCCCAACGGCGATACGCCGCTTTTACGGCTTCAGCATCAAGCGCTGATTGGGGCGATGAAGGTGAGGACATACGTGATGAAACCTTCTGTCTCCGCTCTCTGTCACATCGACAAAGAGACTATAGGCGGATAGTTGGCCTCTTCTTGCCCTTGTCAGGGGGCTTCTGGCAAGACATGGTATGTCTTAGTTTGTTGTGTTCGTGCAAAAAATCTCAGTATGGAGGCCTATCCACGATGCTTAACATCTTGCTCATCTGCTTCGTGGTGATCATTTGGCCAACAGCTTATCTCCTGTTCTTCAAGGATAAATTACGTCCTTGGCTTGATAATAAACTGACCAAAGACGAACTCCCTAAAACAACACCTGAAGAGTTTGCTGCCGCTTACCCTTTTAAAGACCACCAACCACCACAATCACCGCAGGATAAAAAGGGTGCTTAAACACCCAACCGACGCTCAATCGCATCCCATATCAAGCCAGCGCTATTGATCCCATCAAAGCGATCTAACTCCTGCAAGCCTGTTGGTGACGTCACATTAATTTCCGTCAGCCAATTCCCGATCACATCAATACCCGTGAAGATCAACCCATTGTCACGCAGATAAGGGCCAATTGCTTCACAAATCTCCCGGTCACGCTCGGTCAGATCCACACGCACTGCGCGTCCACCAACATGCATGTTCGACCGCGCTTCACCCTCCGCAGGCACACGATTAATCGCACCAATCGGTTGACCATCCACCAGAATGATCCGCTTATCCCCTTGCCGCACGGCAGGTTCATAACGCTGGATCATCAAAGGCTCACGTGAGCGTGCAAAATGCATTTCCAGCAGGGACTTTAGGTTTTCATCACCCGGCTTAATACGGAAGATACCCGCCCCACCATTCCCGAAAAGCGGCTTCACGATGATATCTTTATGAACATCACGGAATGCTTCAATCTCCTTCGGGCTCCATGCAATCAAAGTCGGCGGCATCAAATGCGGAAAATGAGTCACTAGGAGTTTTTCAGGAGCATTACGCACAGCAGCCGGGTCATTCACCACCAAAGAGCGCCCTTCCCCCACACCATGCACGTGCTCCAGCAGATGCGTCGCCGTAATATAGCCCATATCAAATGGCGGATCCTGACGCATCAGAACCACATCCGTATCCGCTAATGATAACGTTTCTTCCTCACCAAACGTCGCATGGTCCCCCTTCTGGCGGCGCACCTCAACCGGACGTGCCCGCGCGCGCAAACGCCCGCCAACATCTGCCGCCCCCCCCTCTGCCAAGCTCAATTCCGTCACTGGATAAACCCAGAGCTTGTGCCCCCGCGCCTGCGCTTCCAACATCAAAGCAAACGTGGAATCTCCATTAATATCGACCTGCTCAAGCGGGTCCATCTGCACGGCGACGCGAAGGGAGGATGCCATTTGTCTTATCCTTAAAAACCATCATCAGTACGGTTAAACCGTGCCATTTTTAAACACTCTAAAACAGAACTGCCGCCACCGTAATTGCCTAAAATGCGCAAAACACTCTTTCACGCCGGAGCAAGAAGAAAAGCGCCATACGTTTACGAGCACGCTTATGACCAATGACGGCGCTGAAAGCGATATGTGGTTTTCTACCCTCATATGTAACTGACGCGCCCCCCCCCCCGCATAGACACAGAGAAACCCCCTTTCATCCCTCTGGATATTGAATACGTAGGACCTCAATCTCAACCGGCCCACGCGGCGTTTGCAGCATCACCACATCGCCTACACGCGTGCGCATCAAAGCCCGTGCAATAGGTGACACTAAACTCACCTCACCCCGCGCAAGCTCGGCTTCATCCACCCCTAAAATCGTGACGGTATGCTCGGTATCATCCTCGTCCACATACGTCACCATCGCACCGAAAAACACGCGATCACGCACCGTTTGCGCAGCCGGGTCCACAATAACCGCACGCTCCAAACGCTTACCGAGAAAACGCAAACGCCGATCAATCTCTCTCAAACGGCGCTTGCCATATTGGTAATCCGCATTTTCTGAGCGATCACCGTTACTAGCCGCCCATGACACGATCTCAACCACACGAGGCCGCTCTTCCTGAGCTAACATTTTAAGCTCAGCCCGCATTGTGGCCGCTCCTTGCGGCGAAAGATAATCGGACAGCGCCGTCTTCTCTGCCATTATGCTCCCCATTCACCAATCACATACGCAAAACACAAACGGCGCCTCCCCGCATATGCCGGAAGACGCCGCCGTCTGTTCGTTTCATCATGAGCCTATCGCGAGAAGACGTAAAGCCCGCTCTTCTCCGATACGCTCACCTAGCCCCTCTTAAGGCAATGATACCTTTTAGAAAGACTATAACGCTCCTTCAAAAATAGCCTCGACTTCTGCCTGCGTCCCTTGCCGCGGGTTCGTTAACGCACAAGCATCTTTCAAAGCATTGGCAGCCAATGTCGGAATGTCGCCACGCTTCACACCCAAAGCCGTCAAACCGGATGGGATCTCCAGATCACCCGCAAGCTTACGGATTGCATTCAAACACGTCTGAGCGGCCTGCTCAGCAGTTTGTCCATCCACATTCTCGCCCATTGCTTCGGCAATCTCGCCCAGACGAGCAGCACAGCTCGGTGCATTATAGCTTTGAACGAAAGGCAGAAGCACAGCATTACACACGCCGTGTGGTAAGTTATAAAACCCACCCAACTGGTGAGCCATCGCATGCACGTAACCTAAAGAAGCATTGTTAAAGGCCATACCTGCCAAAAACTGTGCATAAGCCATGGCTTCACGAGCGGGCATATTGCTGCCCTCACGGAAGGCGGTCCGTAAATTCGCTGAAATCAGCTTCACGGCTTGCAACGCACACGCATCGGTAATGGGCGTTGCCGCTGTCGAGACATAGGCTTCAACAGCATGTGTCAACGCGTCCATACCCGTTGCCGCCGTTAATTTTGGCGGCATACCCGCCATCAATTCGGGGTCATTAACCGACAACATTGGCGTGACGTTACGGTCTACAATTGCCATTTTAATATGGCGCACTTCATCCGTAATAATACAAAAGCGCGTCATTTCACTGGCGGTACCCGCCGTCGTGTTAATCGCAACCAAGGGTAATTGCGGCTTCGTCGAGCGATCTACGCCCTCATAATCCGCAATTTTTCCACCATTTGTTGCCAATAATGCAATGCCCTTGGCACAGTCATGAGGTGACCCGCCCCCCGCAGAAATAACGAAATCACACTGCGCTTTTTGAACCAACGCCAAGCCTTCATTAACGCTTGCAACGGTCGGGTTCGGCATGACTCCGTCATACACAGCACTATCAATCTGTTCCCCCTGAAGCAGGGTCGCAATCCGTGCGACGACACCGCTCTTCACAAGGAAAGCATCACTCACAATCAGGGCGCGCTTAAAGCCATAGCTCTTGATGGTTTTAACAGCGTCAGCCAAACAGCCTGCGCCTGAAATGTTGACGGAAGGAATATAAAATGTTGTCGCGGCCATGGTCTGGCTCCTGCGCTGACAAAAACAGTCCGATCAGCGAAGGAAAGCATCACCCCCGGGGCACGACACCACTCTCTAAGGGGGGCAACATGCTGCCGGGCGGTTTTCATCAGCTCTCCCCGCCGGACAACGTCACCCTATGCCTTCCCTTTCAGCACAGCTTGACTTGCATCAAGCTATGATGGCCCAGAAGCATACCTCTTAAGCAGAACGGGCAATACGAAAGCGCATAGCCCCACCAATGCGCGCACCCGGCTTCAACACATGCAAACCACGCCCGGCAATGTCTGGGCGGTTAATCGCATCCGTCATATTCGTTACAGGCTCTAACGCGACAAATGGCCCATCCGGTGCTGTAAAAACGACCGCATGCTGAAAGATCGGATCGGCTTCAACACGAACCGTCAATCCAACCTCTGGCCGCACCAACTCTGCCGCCCCCTTGAACCCGGCAAAGCAATTATCAATAAACCGCGCATGTGCATCAACGGGCTGCGCAAAAGACCACTCACCATCCGTCTTTTCATGGCGAATAGGCAAACCTTGCGCATCCGTAATCCACACAGAATCTGCTTCAAAACGCAGCGTCGCTGGTCCTTGGGCGGCTAAAAAGGGATGAAACCCAAACCCGACAGGCTGTTCTACATCGTCCAAATTCTCGACGACCATCTCAACGGCGAGGCCATCATTATGCAGTTGATACACGAGCACTGCACGATACGCGAATGGCCATTGCCGCTCATCTTGCCGCGCTTCAACATTCGGGCGGTGTTCCAAGGTGAGCACAACATGGCTCTCTGTCTTATGCGCTACTACCCACGGCAATTCCCAACTATTGCCGTGAATCGTATGCGGATGATCCCCCATATTGCGGTCAAGCTGATACGCGGTCCCATCCACTTCAAAGCGGCCATCCGCAATCCGGTTTGAATACGGCACCAGCGGATACGCGCCAACGGCCTCGCCCTTCTGCGCCTTCAAATCCGCATTCGCCACAGGCAAGAACACCTCTTGCCCATCAAAACACCATGCGCCCAGCGCGCCGCCCAACTCTGGAAAAACCGTGACGGTGTTTTGCCCTTTGGTCAGTTCGATCATGGGGTCTATCTGCCTTTTACGCTATAGGTTGTACTCTTTCCCGCAGGGATTAACGCTTCTTACGACCTTGTCCACCCCGCTTTTTCGCAGGATCGTACCCGCCACCGCCCGGCCCTAATGGCACCGGACCAGAGGCTTTAGCCGTTTTCTGAATACCGGGGCGACCCGCTGTTGATGTCGGGAGTGGTGGCGGTTCCAGCCCCATATCAAGAGCCTCCAAGCGCCGGATTTCATCACGCAAGCGCGCGGCCTGCTCAAAGTCCAGATTCGCAGCAGCATCACGCATCTGCTTCTCCAGTTCTTTCACCGTCTCCGGCAGAGACTTACCCACAAATTGCTGCGTATCCTGCGCCTGATCTGGCGCCACCGTCACATAATCTTGCTCAAAGACAGACGACATCGCATCGCCAATGCGTGACCTTACCGTCTGCGGCGTAATGCCATGCTCTTCATTAAAGGCCATTTGCCGCGCACGCCGCCGCGCTGTTTCTTCAATGGCATAGGTCAGACTATCCGTCATTTTATCCGCATAAAGCAGCACACGGCCATCCACATTACGCGCAGCACGGCCAATCGTCTGGATCAGAGACGTCCGAGACCGCAGGAACCCTTCTTTATCCGCGTCTAAAATCGCGACCAACGAACATTCCGGGATATCCAAGCCTTCCCGCAGCAAGTTGATCCCAACCAACACATCAAACGCGCCGAGGCGCAAATCACGGATAATCTCAATCCGCTCCAGCGTGTCTACATCCGAATGTAAGTAGCGAACCTTGACCCCGGCCTCCCCCAAATACTCCGTTAGATCTTCAGACATCCGCTTGGTCAGGGTCGTCACCAACACACGGCCACCCTTCGCAACCGTGGCGCGGATTTCGTGCAGAACATCATCAACCTGCCCTTCAACCGGGCGCACATCCGTAATAGGGTCAATCAACCCCGTTGGGCGAATAATCTGTTCGGCAAACACACCTCCGGTTTGCTCCATTTCCCACGGGCCGGGCGTGGCAGACACACACACCGTCTGCGGCCGAAACATATTCCACTCTTCAAAGGAAAGCGGACGGTTGTCCATGCACGATGGCAGCCGGAAACCAAAATCTGACAAGACCGTTTTCCGTGCCCTATCACCCCGCTCCATCCCGCCAATTTGCGGCACGGTGACATGGCTTTCATCCACAATCAGCAGTGCATCTTCTGGCAAATACTCAAACAATGTCGGTGGTGGATCGCCCGGCCCACGGCCAGACAAATAACGGGAGTAGTTTTCAATCCCCTTACACACACCCGTCGTTTCGATCATTTCCAGATCAAACGCCGTACGCTGGGACAAACGCTCTGCCTCAAGCACTTTGCCCTCCGCCTGGAACTGCTCCAAACGGGTCTTCAGCTCTTTCTTAATGCCAATCATCGCCTGATTAAGCGTTGGGCGTGGCGTTACATAATGGGAATTTGCGTACACGCTGATCTCAGCCAGATCGGCTGTTTTATTGCCCGTCAGCGGATCAAACTCAATGATCTGATCAATCTCATCCCCAAACAAAGACACACGCCAAGCCCGGTCCTCATTTTGTACCGGGAAAATATCAACTTGTTCCCCACGCACACGGAACGTCCCACGCTCGAAGGCAGCATCATTACGCCGATATTGGAGCTCCACTAACGCTTTAATCAGCTTTTCGCGGTCAATCTCACCCCCGTGCTCCAAACGCACCACCATTTTGGAGTAGGTTTCAACAGAGCCAATACCGTAAATACAAGAGACAGACGCCACGATCACAACATCATTGCGCTCCAAAAGAGCCTGCGTCGCGGCATGGCGCATACGGTCAATTTGTTCGTTAATTTGGCTGTCTTTTTCAATATACGTATCAGAACGCGGTACATAGGCTTCTGGCTGATAATAATCGTAATACGACACAAAATACTCGACGGCGTTTTCCGGAAAAAACTGCTTCATTTCTCCATAAAGCTGCGCTGCCAGCGTCTTATTCGGGGCCAAAATCAGCGTTGGTTTCTGCGTCGCTTCAATCACCTTGGCCATGGTGAAGGTTTTGCCGGACCCTGTAACACCCAATAACACCTGATCACGCTCATCACGTTCAACACCCGCGACCAACTCCGCAATCGCCGTTGGTTGATCTCCCGCAGGCTCATACTCCGAATGCACCACAAGCCGACGTGTTTTCGGTTTTGCTGCCTGTTTCTCCGGCCGGAAAGATGTCATCGGCATAGAGGCTGGGCGCTGACGCGCTGAGGTTTTCTTGGCCATTTTACCTTACACCACCACATACACAGGCGATCACGCCCTAAAGGAAACATATTAGCCTACCATACGTTTTCCCAAGCGTTATCAACCATATTGCCCATGACGGGCACGATAGCGCCAGACACTGAACATCATAAAAGGATTACGGCCATGGACGTCCAAACTATCGAACAGGCCTACAACCAACTTCAACAACAATCACAACAATCCGCACAGGCTCTTCAAACACTCGGCTCTAAGATGCAGCTCGCCGCACAAAGCGGTGACCAACAAGCCCGCGAATGGGCCTTGGACCTGCGTGAACTCGCACTGGCCTTCCAAGCTGAACAGCAGCAAGTTGCCACCCTGCTGCAACAACTCCATGCTGCCCTGTCCAACGCATCACAAAATCAAAATTACGCCCCACAAGGGTTTGTCCAGCAGAGCGCGCCCGTGCAGCCACCGATTGCCCCGGCACCACAAGCGGCCAATGGCGGCTTTTTCTCGAACATCCTCAACTCAGGCTTTGCGCGCTCCGTTGAGGCTGGCGCTGGCTTTGCCATTGGCGATGACCTGATCAAAGATATTTTCTAAAACACAGCATGCCTCGGTTGTGGCCATCGCTGCCGGGGCTCACCATGTAACCCTTCATGCCAGAACCATTAGACGCGATTGCGCGCGTACTCACGCGCTTACAACGTTCTCCATTCAGGGCACGTTTTACCTTGTCTGCACCGGACCAGCGCTACCTGTCCACGCGCGACATGACGACTATCACACAACACGCCCAGCACTTTATACAAACCCGCTTAGCACCAGCATTTCCACACCATGACGGCAAACAAACCCCCATGCGTGGGCATCCGGTGTTCACCGCTCAACATGCCACTGCGTCTTGCTGCCGCGGTTGCTTAGCCAAATGGCATAACATCCCTAAAGGCCGTCCTCTTTCAAAAAGCGAGCAACATTTTATCAGCGCCCTCATAGGCGCGTGGCTGGAGCAACAGCCACGTCAGGTTACAATGACACGCAAGCAGCTTGAACTTTTCTAAATACCAACCGGCACATTTCACTCATAAAATTAGTAAAAATGTGTCTAATAAATCACTTTTTATAAAAAGATCGCTTTTTGTAACGTTATCTCTAGAAAATATTTTACATTCCTGCAAAACACGACATTAACTTTGCGCAACGTAACGCATGTTTCTTCCGCAAAAAATAACATTCATACTAATCTGTAGGCTGTATATGACCGAACGAGCACAAAAGTATTTTACAAAACGCCATCTCAAAAGCGCAGCATTGCTCTCGTTTTCAGCCCTCACAGGCATCATGAGCTGCAATGCCTATGCCACTGATAAAACTAAAAAAATTCATCACCCAAAGCCCCATAGCTCTGCTGCACACACAATTCCCGTGCACAGCAACGTTGCTGTGCCAGTAACACCAGCTACATCACAGCACCAAAAGGCATCTATCGCAGCCGCGTCACAGCCCGAACACATTGAGGCATCTGGCTCGGAGCACATGATCGTTACAGGGACACTCCTGCATGATCCCAACCTGCGCAATGCCTCTCCCATTACGCGCCTGAACACGAAAGACATGCAGCGCCGCGGCCTCAAAACCGTTACGCAAATGCTACAATCTATTTCGTCCAACGGATCTGGCAACCTTACCTCCGCTTTCTCGGCGAATGGTGCTTTTGCTCAAGGTGCCTCCGCACCATCCATGCATGGCCTTACGGTTGATTCCACACTGGTTTTGATGGACGGCCAACGCCTTTCCTACTATCCGCTCTCCGATGACGGTGAACGTAACTTCGTCGATACAAACTGGATCCCAATGTCCTTGATCCAGACTGTCGACGTTAAAAAAGATGGTGGCTCCGCAACCTACGGCGCCGACGCTGTTGCTGGCGTCATCAACATGATCACCCGCAAAGAAATTCAAGGCTTTGAAGGCAATGCCGAAGGTGGCCTAAACCAGCGCGGAGATGGTGGACACCAACGCCTCTACGCCACATATGGCCACGGCTCCTTAGCCCGTGACGGTTACAACTTTTACGTTAACGCTGAATATCAAAACGACGATGCCCTTTACAATCGTCAGCTTGGTTACCCCTTCAAAACCAGCGATCTGACCGGCATCGGTGGTACAAACGGCCAAACCAATATCCTTGCATCAGACGGCAGTATCGCAAATTTCAGCGCAACGCCTGCCGCTATGGTACGCCCGAGCAACGGCAAAGGTGGCGGCGTTGGTGGTTGGAATTTACTCAATCCATCAAATTGCAAAACCCAAATTGTGCGTGGATATGCCGCCGGCACACCCGCCGGTTCTGTTAGTTCCGCATGTACGCAAGACACTGTGAACAACTACAGCCTCATCACGCCCGAAGACCGGCGTATCGAAGCCACAGGCCACCTAACCGTCAATGTAGGACCACGCGCTGAGTGGACATCTATGTTCACCTATTCGCAGAATTTGTCCTATTCTACCGGCTCTCCTGCCTCTGTCCGTAGCCAAACTCAGGCTCGATTAGCCGATACGCGTAACATCGTTCTGCCGGTTTACTTGTCCAATGGCCAGTTGAACCCGAACAACCCCTATGCTGCACAAGGCACTCCGGCACAAATCTATTATACTTTCGGTGACATGGTCCCAACCACCACGGAGTTCAGCCAAAACTTCCGTGGCTCAACCCGTCTCAGCGGCTGGCAGCCCTCCCATTGGGGTGGCAACTGGAACTATGACGTCAACTTCGTTGGCATGAACACAAAACTCCAGCAAACCATCACAGGCGTGCCCACCATCAATGGCATCCGCCAAGCTGTTGCAAACGGCACCTATAACTTCATTGAACCATGGCTGAACACGGATGCCGTGCGCCAATCCATCGCGCCAACCAATGTCATGAATGCACTCACTCAGATGTATTCTGGCGAAGCTGTGTTGAGCAAAGGCCTGTTCCACCTCCCCGGCGGTATGGTGAACCTCGCTGTCGGTGCCAATGTTCGCTATGAATCTCTCAATGACCCAAGCGCAAACCCTGTAAACTTCTCTGACCTTGGCGCTCAATACACAGGTAAGATTAACCCGTTCAATGCTGTCGGCAGCCGCTGGGTTGAATCTGGCTTTTACGAAGTGGGTATTCCTGTCGTCAAAATGTTGAGCATCGATACGTCAGGCCGCTTTGACCATTACTCTGAAGGGTTCAGCCACTTCTCACCAAAGGTCGGCGTAAACTTCCGCCCTCTGCATGAACTGACCCTGCGCGGCACCTACACAAATGGCTTCCGTGTTCCAAGCTTTGCTGAAACTGGCGGTTCACAGGTGGGGTATGTTCCATACGCCATCACAGACAAAGCGTGGCTGGCACAGCACCAAAACCCAAATGGCACCCCAAACAACTACGCACAATCTTACAGCATCGGCCTAAACACGGCAGGAAACCCAAACCTCAAGCCCGAAATTTCGTCGAACTTCACCGGCGGCATGGTACTCACTCCTGCCAGCAACGTCACTTTGTCTGTTGACTATTACTATATCAAAAAATCCAACTACATCGCGCCGAACCCTGTATCCTACAAGTCAGTGGCGAATGCGTATATCACAGGACAAGCACTCCCAGCCGGCGTCTCCGTACAGCCGGATATTCCAGACGTACAAAACCCAACTGCACCAGTACGCCCGGCTCAAATCAACCTCGGCTACATCAACACCAGCTACGTCATGACCGATGGTGTGGAAGCTGAATTCTCTGCCAATGTTCCGCTACGCGGCTTCCTGCGTGACGTGACTTGGTACAGCAAAGGCGAAGCCACGTGGACACACCGCTACAACATGTCCATGCCGGGCCTTGGTATTGAGCGCTTTGCCGGGACATTGGGCCCATACAACACCACTTCCGGGTCCGGCACCCCTCAATGGCGCGCCAACTGGGCGAATACTGTCATCTATAAAAAGCTCACCGCCACAGCCACAGTTTACTACACAAGCGGCTATAAAACGACGGCTGAAGACGCCAATGGCCCGAACACAGCCAATGATTGCTCAACATCTGTCATACCAAGCAACAGCTCCTTCGTGCCGCAAAACCAGTGCAGTGTGAAAAGCTTCTGGGATGTAGACTTGACGCTAAACTACCAGTTGAACAAGCGCGTCGGCCTGTACACAAACGTGTACAATATCTTTGGCTTCAAATCCCCATATGACTTCGGAACATATGGCGCCTACTTGTACAACTCATCATGGTCACAAGCCGGCGTCATTGGTCGTAGCTTCCAGTTTGGCGTGAACGTCAGCCTGTAAGCCTTTTGGGATCATGCACGTAAAAAAGGGAGGCCATTTGGCCTCCCTTTTCGTTTAGAACCCGTAGCGAGCGCGTAAGGAAAATGTTCTCGGCGCACCGGGGTAAACCCATAATGCCGCGTAACTATTGGCATACCATGTACGGTTCGTCAGATTATCAATCTGCCCACTCATAACCAAGCGCTTGGTTACGTTAAAGGATCCCATAAGACGTACCAACGTGTAACTCGGCAGATGAAACTGCGTCCCGGTTTCACCCATACGCTGCCCAACATAATTAACACCTGCCCCCAACATCGCCGCATGTCCGGCCACCTCAAAGTCCCGGAACAGCAATACATTCGCGCTCCATGCCGGAATGTTCAACAACCGATCACCTTTCGCAACAACACGCCCAAAATCTGGGTCCAGCGTGGTCGAGGCTGAATGCGCGTCAATATAAGAGGCACTCGCTATTGTGCGGAAACCGTAAGGTAACGCTGCATGAATATCCGTTTCCACCCCTTGGCTTACGGCAGATCCCATCGCCAGAGAATAACCGGTCCGCACCGGGTCTGACGTCAGAATATTATCCTTCGTCATACGGAAGGCATCCATAGACACCTCAACCCGTCGGTCCAGCGAGCTATACTTCGCACCGATTTCCACATCACGCGTCCGCTCCGGCCGGAACGGCGTTCCGGCATAATTCGTCCCCGAATTAGGACGAAAACCACGGCCATAACTCACATAGAGAGAAACCGTGCGGATCGGCTCATAAACAGCGCCAACTTGTGGACTAAATGCCGTCTGATGCTGCCCCGACGTCAGACCATTCGTATGGAAATTGATCGTCTGGCGATAATCATCATAACGTCCCCCAAGGCGGATCTTTACCTTCCTCGTGACATCAATCTGATCTTGCACATACCCACCAGCAGTACGGCTTTTTTCCCTTTGATTAAAAACGAATGCACTCGGCGCTGGCAAAGTGCCGCTCACGTTATAAGCTGGCGCAAAAATATCAATGGCATTTTGCGCAGCAAAAGAAGGCTTGCTGACAAGTGCGGGCGGACGATAACGCTTCTGCGTGTTGTCATAGTCAAACACATCATAATCCGCCCCCACCAGAATATGATGCTTCATACCCCATGTCTTAAACAGACCACTCACTTCCAGCCGCCCGACACGATCTTCCGTCTGAAAATCAATATAACGCCGTTGCCGCGCAAGCGTCCGCCCATCGCGGAAAAACGGCTGCCGCGCCGCCGCTAATTCCGGTGTTTCGCCATACCCTTTCAGCCCCGTCAGGCGATCACCAAACCCAGCTTGCAGCCCCCAATCTTGCGAAAAATCATGCTGCAACTGAACCTGATGTCCTTGGTCGCTCACCTTATTAGGGCCATCCGCAGGCTCCCCTAAGAAGCGGCTAACAGGCACCACCCCTAACTGCCCATTGCGGGCAATAACACCACGGTCAAACGGAATATTCTGCCGCGTATACGACATTTGATAAGACAGGCTGGTCTTATCCGTGATTTTCCAAAGAACAGAGGGGGCGATCGTCGCTTTACGCGTATGCACCGTATTACGAAAACTATCGCTATCTTCAAATGCACCATTCAAACGAACAGCAATGTTCTGCGTAATTGGTGCGGTATAATCGCCCTCAACCCGCACATCATGATAGCTACCCCCCTGTAGGCCAAAGCTACCATGCTGCTCAAATTGCGGCTTCTTCGTAATAATATCAACTGTACCGCCTGGCTCACCACGCCCGAACAAAGCAGAACTCGGCCCCTTGAGCACATCAATGCGCTCAACCCCAGACATATCCCGTGGTCCACCAAAACCACGACCATAATTGAATCCATTCACCAAAAAGCCGCTTGGCACATTGATGTCACCCGCAAAACCACGCACAGCGAAGCTGTCCCATAACCCACCGAAACTGTTTTGATGCGCTATACCACTCACCATATCCAGTGCATTGGCCAATGTGGTCGTGCCAGTTTCTTGTAACGTCTTAGCGCTCAGCGCGATAATGTTTTGAGGCACATCTTTAATCGCCACCCGCCCCAAATACGGCTGTCTCTGCTTTACAACGGTAATGTGTTCACTCTTCGTGTACGAAGCCTCGGTAGAAGGGAGGGCCGCCAATGCCACCGGTACAGACAACAACACCCCATAAAAGAAAGGAGGTGCCCAGAGAACGTATTTCCAAAACATCGCAAAAATCCATAAATTTATTTTTAATCTATAGACATTTTTTATGTGCGAAACATCGATAAAGTCTTAATGGAAACATAAAATTAATTACTTATTCAAAACAATTTCAAGGGCATGTATTATATCTTTCATATATAATGATCCGACCTTTTTTTACCTATTTGCGTATGATATACGCCAATACGCTTCTCAAGATGTCTAAAAGAAATACAAAATGACCGCTATTAATCAGAAAATAATATCACATAAAAATATAGACATAGAATATCTTCGTGGAATATCAATTTCCCTCATCCTGATCGAACACATTAAAAATATATTCCACAACAATACCCTCAATACCATTAGCTCAGATTTTTTATCTTTCTGGGGTGGAAATGATATTTTCTTCGCCATATCAGGCTATGTCATCTCTTTATCACTGTTTAAACAACGCTCAAAAACCGAGAATCATCTCGAAAAAATTATACAACTCGTCGTTTTCTGGATTAAGCGTGTATGGCGTTTATGGCCTTCAGCATGGCTCTGGATGCTCATCCCAGCCGTCGCCCATATGGCGACAACCCCTATGTTGCATGACATCAATGCTCTACGCAGTTTAATCGCCAGCACATTATGCGCGATTTTAAGTCTTTCTAATATCCAAGAGTTCTACGCAAAAATAGGTGCCGGAATACCCAATAATATGTGGGAGCATTACTGGAGCCTCTCCGCAGAAACTCAGTTTTATCTTATTATAGCACCCATCATACTTTTCTTACGCCAGAGAATTGTTGTTATTCTGATGCTGCTGGTCATTGCTGCACAATTTTTCTTAATCCGCCCTGCCAGTTCAACAAATCTCTGGTGGTTTATCCGGAGCGATGCCCTCGCATGGGGTGTTCTTTTAGGCACCCTTCAAACACATACCCCCTACAAAACACTGCTCGAACCAACATTTTTACGCCGTAAATGGGCTGCACGGAGCATAACAGTCCTGATGGTTTTATTTATTTGCGCGACACAATTACTTTATTTTTTACCTTTTTCAGTCGCTTTAATGGCTTTATCCAGCGCGGTACTTGTGTTCATAGCCAGTTACAACACATCCTATCTCGGATTTTCTGGAGTTATCGGAAAATTTTTGCTTTGGCTCGGAGATAGATCTTATTCTGTATATCTTCTTCATTATTTCGTTATATGGTCCGTTACGACCTTCACACCCATTGGTAAACTGCCTCAAAATTTCATGGGCACTTCCACCACCACGATCTCAATCTTGCTAGGAATCTTTCTCTTAAGTGAAATCAGCTACAGGTTTATTGAAGTACCCTCTCGCATGCGTGGTCACCAATTAGCGCGCCATTATGAAGAAAAGCACCGCAAGATCATCGCCGAGACTGGAGGTTCCAGGGGCTAATCCTGCACCAAACATGCATAGGGATAGAGAGCACTCTATCCCCCCCTCAATACAGGTGTGTCTCGCGAACGCATCTTATAACAAACCGCTTATAGCCCATCACACGATGCCCCATTTTACAAAGGTGCAGGCACTTCAGCCCGCAGCAGAGCATCGCGCTGGCGCACCTCCAAGGCTTCCACGCTGAAACCTTCAATCAGCTCCTGAAACATTTCATGCCAGTTCAAACGCGCACCTAACTTCAAAAATGCGCTCCCCAAGCCAATGGCTGAGCGATCTAACAGCACAAATTCACGTGGCAGCTTCACCCCGCCCGTGCGCTTCAAGCCTTCATAAACACGCCCTAGGACTGCTTTAGCGTCTGCCGGGTCATTGCTCTCCTGCATAGAGCACACCCGGTCCGTCATGAGTGGGCGATAAAAGAAGCGCGCCCATTCATTCAAAACTTGCGCCGTATCACGCGAAATATTCTGGAAGCCCCATTTTGCATACGCATGAAAGGCCAAATCGTCATCATTCGTTTGCAGCGCTTTGAACAACTGCACCACACCCTCCACAAAACGGGGAGAAAAAATACGAATAGCACCGAAATCTAACAGGTTCAGACCATCATCATCCCGCACAGTAAAATTACCCATATGCGGGTCACCATGAATGACACCGTAACGATAAACTGGCGTGTACCATCCCTTAAACAAAGCCCGCGCCAATGCATCACGTGACTCTTGTGACATATCCCCTTCCAACATGGAGCGCATACTGCGACCACTGACCCATTCCATACTCAAAAGTCGGCCCGTGCAGAGTTCTGGCACCGTCGAAGGCACAGTAACCTCTGGCACGTCCTTCAGCATATCGCGGTACAAACGCAGATGACTGGCCTCACGCCGGTAATCCAACTCCTCCCGCAAGCGGTCGGACAGTTCAGCATAGACTTCATCTTGCTGAATGGTTCCATCAATCTGCCGGAACACACTCAACGCTGCTTTAAACTGCTTCAGGTCCGTATCAACAGCGCCCTGCATGTCCGGATATTGCAGCTTACACGCCACCTCGCGCCCATCAACCAAACGCGCACGATGCACCTGCCCTAAAGAGGCCGCGGCCACAGCGTCATGACTAAACGAACGGAAGTGCCGCTCCCAATTCGCCCCAAGCTCCGCACGCATACGACGGCGCACAAAATTCCAACCCATAGGGGGCGCATTGGCCTGCAAATGTGCCAATTCATTCGCATACTCTTCCGGCAACGCCCCCGGAATGGTTGATAAAAGCTGCGCCGCCTTCATCAACGGCCCTTTAAGATTCCCTAAAGCCGCCTTCAAATCCTCTGCATGGCCCGCTCGGTTACCGCCAATACCCAACTTATGACCGGCCAAGCGTGCAGCAATTCCTCCCACAGCCCCGGAGGTCCGCGCAAAGCGCTGAACCCCGCCCAGAAAACCGGTATCGTCCAAATCACGCGCCATGAGAGATCACCCTTCCTGCTCAAGCTGATCAATCAGCCCAGAGATAACGTCCAACCCTGTTTTCCAAAAATCTGGCTGAGACGCATCCAACCCAAACGGAGCCAAAAGCTCTTTATGGCGCAACGTACCACCCGCCTTGAGCATGGTGCGATATTTCTCTGCAAACCCATCTGGCTGCGCACGATATACACCGTATAGCGCATTCACCAAGCAGTCCCCGAAAGCATACGCGTAAACATAAAAAGGTGAGTGTACAAAGTGCGGAATGTAAGACCAGTAATGATCATAATCCGGCGTAAAATGAAAAGCCGGACCTAAACTCCGTTCCTGTACCTCACGCCATATTGCGCCAAGCTTCTCCGACGATAGCTCTCCACGCGCACGCTCATCATGAACCTTAACCTCAAACTGATAGAACGCCACCTGACGCACCACCGTATTCAGCATGTCCTCAACCTTTGAGGCTAAGAGCAGCCGGCGACGCACAGGGTCCGTCTCACGCTCTAAAAGCGATTGAAACGTCAGCATCTCACCAAAAACGGAGGCCGTTTCTGCCAAGGTTAACGGTGTGGAAGCATTCAGATAACCCTGCGCCTCTCCCGCCAAAATCTGATGAACCCCATGCCCAAGCTCATGCGCAAGCGTCATCACATCACGCGCACGGCCATGGTAATTCATCAAAATATAGGGATGTACTGAAGGCGTCACGGGATGCGCAAACGCGCCAGAGGATTTCTCCGGCACCGCCGCCGCATCAATCCACGGCTTATCCAGAAAGCGCTCCACAAGCGCACCCAACTCAGGGTCAAACTGCGTGTACGCATCACGCACAATCCCGCAGCCCTCGCGCCATGACAGGTCCGCATCCACAACACCAGGCAGAGGCGCATTACGGTCCCAATGCTCCAATGTCTCCAGTCCCAACCACTTAGCCTTCAGCGCATAATACCGATGGGACAAACGTGGATAGGCCTCATCCACAGCAGACACCAATGCATCCACGACCTCATCTTCCACCATATTCGCCCGATTGCGCGACGATGTCGGGCGTGGATAGCCCCGCATCTTATCCGTAATGGCCTTATCTTTTGCCAATGTATTGGTAATCTGCGTGAGCAGCCGCGAGTTCTGGCCCAGAACATGGCTAATCTGCTCCGCAGCCTGCGCCCGGCGCGTCCGGTCACTGCTGGTCAGAGCATTAAACGCATCCCCCAGCGGGCGCGTTGCACCATCCAAGGTCACCGTTAGTTCCGCCATTGTCTCATCAAAGAGACGATTCCACGCATTACGCCCCGTGACGGATTTATCCATCAGGACCTGTTCAACCTCATCGGAGAGCTGATACGGACGAAAAACGCGCAAATCCCGCAAATATGGACGCCATTTTTCCATCTCAGGTGCCGCTACAAGCGCTTCCACCCGCTCATCAGACAAACGGTTCAGTTCCAGCGTAAAGAACAACAAATACCCGGAAATATCCGTCAAACGCTCTTGCACACCCTGAGAAAAACGCCCCCACACAGGGTCTGTCGTATGTGCCGCAAAACCTAGCTGTGCGAACGACCCAATACGGCCTAAGCCTTCTTCAATACGCTCATAAACGGCAAAAGCATCAGCCAAAGACCGCGCAGCGCTCTCACCCAGTTTGCCTTTCCATGCCTCTGCAAACGCTTGAGCCTCGCGCTCCAAAGCATCAAAATCCGACGTGATCTGAGGATCATCAACCGATGCATACAAATCACTTAAATCCCATCGTGGGGGAGTATCCGCCCCAGCATGAGACACCCCCTGCCCCGAAGCGGCAGAAGCAACAGAAAACGGGCGAGCAAAAAGATCGTATGTCATAAGAAAAGGATATTAGACGCCTTGCACGTACCGTCAAACGGATCTCTGCACATAAACCACCACTCTACAGCATGACGCCCCCTTCATCTTTTTCACAATTACGGGATATCGCCTTCATTCTCCCCAACAACCCTTGGCGAGGGACCTAAAAAGGCGTTAGCCCTCACAAGACATTCCTTTTCAGGATACGTGACCATGAGTATCCCCTTTGCGCTGTGCCTCGTCGTAGGCTCCATCCTCGCCTTGATTGTCCTCATCGCCCGGTTGCGGCTGAACCCGTTCATCACGCTCTTTTCTGTTTCCATTATTCTCGCACTCATCGCAGGGATGCCGGCAGATCACGTCGTCGCGTCGTTTGAGAATGGTGCAGGCCATGTGTTGGGTCATGTCGGCACGGTCATTGCACTTGGCACCATGCTAGGGAAAATGTTGACAGAGTCCGGCGGCGCTGATCGCATTGCCCTCACAGTCTCTGACCTCGCCGGCCGCAAACGCGTGGACTGGGCCATGATGGTCATCGGCCTACTCGTCGGTCTTCCAGTTTTCTTCGAAATCGGGTTTGTATTGCTGATCCCGCTCGCCTTCGTTCTGGCAGAGCGCACCAAAACACCTCTTCTACAAGTGGCCTTACCCATGGGGGCTGCCCTCTCCGTCACCCATGCCTTGATACCGCCACATCCCGCCACTTTGCTGGCTCTATCGGCTTATCATGCCAATATCGGGCGGACGATCTTCTTCGGTATTCTCATTGGCACCCCCATTGCCATTATCGCAGGGCCACTTTTTGGGCGCTTTGCCGCCAAACACGTCCCCCTCACCGAGCATAACCCACTCGCTGCACAATTCCTGAAAACCACTCCCCCAGAAAACCTGCCCAGCTTCAGCGCAACGGTCATTACGATCTTATTGCCCGTCGTACTGATGTTCCTCGGCTCCTCCGCAGATAGCATCAGCACGCCCCATAGCGGCATCAACCAAGCGCTCCATTTCTTCGGCAATACAGACATCGCCCTTGCCGTTGCCACCATCCTCTCATTTTACGTGCTCGGCCTCGCCCGTGGCTTCTCCCGTGAAACCATCTTACGCTTCACGAATGAATGCTTGGCTCCCACTGCCCTCATCATGCTGCTGGTTGGCGCAGGTGGCGGATTCGGCCGAGAACTGATTGACAGCGGCGCTTCTAAAGCCATTACAGACGCTGCACTGAGCATTCACATGCCCATGCTGCTACTCGGCTGGCTCCTCGCCGTCATTGTGCGTGTAGCCTGTGGTTCTTCCACCGTTTCCATGGCAACAGCCTCCAGCATTATGGGCCCCATTTTGGCCCATACACACGGCGTCTCCCCCGAACTCATGGTCCTCGTCACCGGCGCTGGCTCCGTCGCGCTCGGCCCCATGAACGACGCAGGCTTTTGGCAAATCAAAGAGTATCTTGGCCTCACGGTCCCACAAACACTCAAAACATGGTCTGTGCTGGAAACAATCATCTCCGTCTTCGGCCTGCTCTTTGCCTTGCTTGTCTCTGTGGTGGTTTAAAGCGGCACAGCTTTTCCAAACAAATACAGCTTCATGGTCCCTGCTGATATCCAGCGAGACTATGACGTTGTGAACATGTCTTTCCACACACTCTCAGCAGCACATAAAAAAAAGCCCGTCCTTCTGCGAATAACAGAAAGAACGGGCTTTTCTAAAAACTCTCGCTCGCAGCAAAAACTAAGCTGAGAGCTTCGACAAATCCTCCTGCACGTAACCAATCACCTTAGCGTAGTCACGCGGCACAACATGCCAGAACTGCTCCAGCGTTTGCTCCCAGCAGTGCAGAAGATCTTCCGCATAGGTGCTGCCTGTTTCTTGAACATGCGCCTCAACCAAGGCACGCAGTTCCTGATCCCAGCGGCTACCCGGCGCAACACGGTTCAACATCACCGTATCTGCATTCACCTGCGCTTCAAAACGCCCCGCGCGATCCAGAACATACGCCATACCGCCAGTGAAGCCTGCGCCAAAATTGTCGCCCGTTTCACCCAAGATCACCACGGTACCACCCGTCATGTACTCACAACCATTGGAGCCACAACCTTCAACCACCGTGATCGCACCGGAGTTACGCACAGCAAAACGCTCACCCGCTTGCCCGGCGGCAAAAAGCTTACCACTCGTCGCACCGTACAAAACGGTATTACCAATGATCGAGTTTTCTTCCGAACGCCACGGCGCTGATGGCGGCTTACGCACCACAATCGTCGCACCAGACAGGCCCTTGCCAACGTAATCGTTCGCATCACCCTCAACGTCCAGCTTCAAG
The DNA here is from genome assembly GCF_001598495.1 of Neokomagataea thailandica NBRC 106555. GTDB lineage: Bacteria > Pseudomonadota > Alphaproteobacteria > Acetobacterales > Acetobacteraceae > Gluconobacter > Gluconobacter thailandicus_A. Next base: position 50,450 of record NZ_BCZB01000007.1, on the reverse strand, counting down.
CCCTGCACAGCGAACGCCCCAAGGGACTGACCGGCAGAACCACGTAGAGACAGCGTCAAATGCCCTTCTGGCAGCGTATGCATACCGAACTGGCGCGTAATCTCACCCGAAACACGGGTACCAATCGCGCGGTGCGTATTCTGCACTGTATAATGCAAATGCAGCTTCTCACGACGTGAGAAAAGCGGACGCGCATCGGCCATGATGTCTGCATCCAACGTGTCCGGCACTTCATTGCGCCCTTCACGGGTGCAATAACGCGCATGCTCACCCGGATCCGCCTGAACGAGCAAAGAGTTCAGATCCAAATCATCCAGATAATCCGCACCACGTGAAACCTGACGCAACAGATCCGTACGGCCGATCACATCCTTCAATGAACGGACACCCAAATCAGCCAGAATATGACGCACATCTTCCGCGATCAGCGTGAAGAGATTGATTACCTTCTCCGGTGAACCATCAAACTTCTCACGCAGACGCTCATCCTGCACGCACACACCCACTGGGCACGTGTTGGAGTGGCACTGGCGCACCATGATGCAGCCCATCGCCACCAACGCTGCCGTGCCGATACCAAACTCTTCAGCACCCAGCATCGCCGCCATCACCACGTCACGGCCCGTCTTGATGCCACCATCAGTACGAAGCACCAAACGGTGACGCAAACGGTTCAGCATCAGCACCTGATGCGCTTCACTCAACCCCATTTCCCACGGCAAACCCGCATAATGGATGGAGGATTGAGGGCTCGCACCCGTCCCGCCTGAATGACCGGAAATCAAAATAGCATCAGCATTCGCCTTGGCCACACCCGCTGCAATCGTACCAATACCCGTACGCGCTACCAGCTTCACCGTAACCGTCGCCGTCGGGTTCACTTGCTTCAGATCATAAATAAGCTGTGCAAGATCTTCGATGGAGTAAATATCATGATGCGGCGGCGGTGAAATCAGCGTCACACCCGGCGTTGCATGGCGCAGACGACCGATCAGTTCCGTGACCTTAAAGCCCGGCAACTGCCCGCCTTCACCCGGCTTTGCACCCTGCGCCATCTTGATTTCGATTTCACGGCAGTCATTCAAATACTGCGCTGTGACACCAAAACGCCCAGATGCCACCTGCTTAATCGCAGAAGACGCGTTGTCCCCATTCGGGCGCGGCGTCGCACGGATCGGATCTTCACCACCTTCACCGGAATCCGACTTCGCACCGATGCGGTTCATCGCAATGGCCAATGTCTCATGCGCTTCTGGGCTCAAAGCACCAAGCGAGATACCGGGAGCAACCAAACGACGGCGGATCTGCGTGATGCTTTCAACATCATCAATGGGGATAGGTGCATGTGCTGGCTTGAAGTCCAGCAAATCACGCAGCGCCACTGGCGCAGTCTGGCGCACGCCTTCTGCATAACGCTTATACAGCGTGAAGCTATTCGCCGTCACAGCCGATTGCAGCATATGCACCAACTGGCCGGAGAATGCGTGCGTTTCGCCCTTGCGGCGCAGCTTATAACGCCCGCCAATGGGCAACGCCTCAACCTTCTGGTCCCACGCCTGCTTATGCGCCTTCAGGATATTCCGCGCGATACCGGGCAGGCCAATACCCGAAATACGAGACGGCATACCGGGGAAAAACTCCGCCACCAGCGCACGAGACAAGCCAATGGCCTCAAAATTATACCCGCCACGATAAGCCGAAATAATCGAAATCCCAAACTTGGACATGATCTTCAAAAGACCCTTGTCCACGGCCTTACGGTAACGCTCCATCGCCTCCCGAATGGTCAACGTACCGAACAAGCCACGACGCAGGCGGTCCGCAATACAATGCTGTGCCAAAGACGGGTTCACCGTCGTTGCACCAACCCCGATGGTCACTGCAATGGCATGCACATCAATCGCGCCTGAACTCCGTACGTTTAGAGAGGTAAAGGTCCGCAGCGATGTCCGCACCAAATGCACATGCACAGCCGCCGTTGCCAGCACCATCGGAATACCTGCACGTTCTGCGCTGACATTCTCATCCGTCAGAAACAGGTGAGAACAACCACAACGCACATGCTCTTCCGCTTGCGCACGGATAGATGCAATGGCCGCACGCAGCCCTTCTTCTCCATCCGCAGCAGAGAACGTGCAATCAATTACCGCCGCATTTTCACCGCACACCCGGCGGAGCGCGTCAAACTCACCAATGGTCAAAACCGGGCTCGGCAATTGCAGCAAATCACACTGCTCAGCCGATTGGTCCAAAACATTACCCAAATTACCCAAACGTGTGATCAAGCTCATCACCCGTGTTTCACGCAGGGAATCAATCGGGGGATTGGTGACCTGACTAAAACCTTGGCGGAAATAATTGGACAAACCACGCTGCGTCTTGGACAAAACTTGCAACGGCGTATCGTCCCCCATAGAGCCCAGCGCCTCTGCCGCGGTCTCCACCATGGGGTGCAAAATCGTTTCCAGCTCTTCATGCGTCAGGCTGACAGAAACCTGCAAACGCCGTAGCGCCTCCCCTTCCGGTCCTGCAGGCTCCACCGCATCTCGCACCACAGGCGCGATATCCGTGATGCGCTGCGTCCATTCACTATAATCCTGACGATCTGCCAGCATTTCCAGAACATCACTCGGCTGATACAGCCGCGCTTCTTGCAGATCGAGCGCCAAAGTCTCCCCTGGGCCAAGTCGCCCACGGCGCTGAACACGGGATTCTGGCACCCGCACCATGCCCGTTTCGGAACCTACGATCAGCAGATTATCTGTCGTGATAGAATAACGCAGCGGACGCAAACCCGCACGATCCAACCCAGCAACAATCCAGCGTCCATCTGTGGCACATAACGCAGCCGGGCCATCCCACGGCTCCATCACCGCATTACAATAGCGGAACATCGCCCGTGCCTTTTCAGACATCGCGGAATCTGCACCAGCAGAGGCGGGCACCAATAATGTCTTCGCCATAGGCGCATCACGCCCAGAGAAGGTCAGTAATTCAAAGACATTATCCAATGCCGCCGTGTCAGAACCCGACGCCTGAATGACCGGCTTCAAATCATCCAAATACGGGTTCAAATTCGGGTGCGACAAACGCGTCTCATGCGAACGCATCCAGTTAGTATTACCCGAAATGGTGTTGATCTCACCATTATGCGCCACCTTGCGGAAAGGCTGCGCCAACTTCCACGTTGGGAACGTATTGGTCGAATAACGCTGATGGTAAATGGCAAAGCGGGAGACGAAACGCTCATCCAGCAAATCTGGATAAAAATCCGTCAGGTTTTCTGCCAAGAACATGCCCTTATAAATCAAAGAACGGCATGACAGTGAGCAGACATACAGATCCACATGATCCTGCGTCGCACGGCGTTCAATCCGGCGGCGGATTACATATAGATCGCGCTCAAACGTCTCTTCATCGCTCCCCAGAGCGTTGCGGATCATGATTTGTTCAATTTCCGGGCGCGTCTGGTTTGCTTTTTCACCAATGCAAGAGGCATCGATCGGCACCTGACGCCAGCCATAAATGCCGTAACCGAAGTTCAGAACCTCGGTCTCAACAATCTGGCGCCCGCGCTCCTGCGCGCCCAGATCCGTCTTCGGCAGGAAGATCATCCCAACCGCAATGCGGCCATCAATCGTGTCATCCTGCGCGCTGCTCTGCACAGCATCGGCAAAGAAATCTTGCGGCACTTCAACGTGAATACCCGCACCATCGCCGGTCTTACCATCAGCATCCACCGCGCCACGGTGCCAGATATTGCCCAGCGCCTCGATCCCGGCTTTCACAACGGCGCGTGAAGGCTGGCCATCTAGAGCAGCGACAAGACCAACACCACAAGAATCGCGCTCTTGTGACGGGTCATAAAGCCCTTCCAAGCGCTTCACATTGGCGGCGTATTCTGCGGTGAAATTTTCTGAAGTAGAATGCGTCATATCGTTCACTCCGCCGCTTCCAGCGTGTCCTGCCCCATCAGGGAACCATCTTCAAATGCACGGTGAATAGCGTCTGCCGCATCGCGCCCATCCTTAATGGCCCACACCACCAAGCTCGCCCCGCGCACAATATCACCGCCAGCGAAAACGCCCGGCAGACTTGTTTCAAACCCACGCGGCGGCACTTTCAACGTCCCCCAGCGTGTCACAGCCAAGTCAGGCTCTTCCCATTGTCCCGGCAAATCTTCTGGATCAAAACCCAAAGCACGGATGACAAGGTCACCTTCCACAATGGCATGTTGTCCTGTTGCCTCAATCGAGCGGCGGCCTGTCGCATCTGGTGTACCCAAACGCATCTTCTGCACACGTACGCCCGAAACCTGCTCATCCCCCAAGAACGCATCCGGAGCTGAGAGCCACTCAAACCGAGCCCCCTCTTCCTCAGCATTATACACTTCCTGGCGGGAGCCCGGCATATTAGCTCGGTCACGACGATACACGCAGGTCACTTCTGCCGCACCTTGGCGGATAGAGGTACGCACACAATCCATCGCCGTGTCGCCACCACCGATCACGACAACCCGACGACCTTTTGCATGCAGCGCCACATCATTACCGGGGTCTTCATGATAGCCACGACGATTAGACGCAGTCAGAAAATCAATGGCATTCACCACACCGGTCAACTCAGAACCGGGCACATTAATCGCGCGCGAACGATACACGCCCGTTGCTAAGAACACGGCGTGATGGCGCGTCCGTAAATCTGCCAGAGACATCTCACCAGTACCTGCGCCAATCGGCGTTGACAGATGGAAGACCACCCCCTGCTCTTCCAACAGCTTCCAACGGCGTTCAACCACATCTTTTTCAAGCTTGAAGCTCGGTATGCCGTAGGTCAGCAAACCACCGACACGGTCTTGGCGCTCATACACATGCACCTCATACCCTTTACGACGCAGGCGCTCAGCACATGCCAACCCTGCGGGGCCAGACCCGACAATCCCAACACTCCGTTGGATCTCATGATCTGGCTTAACCGGCTTCACCCACCCCTCGGCAAAGGCATTTTCCGTAACAAAGCGTTCAACAGCGCCAATCGTGACACTCTCAAAACCCTTATTGATCACGCAATTACCTTCACACAGACGATCTTGTGGGCAAATGCGGCCACAGATTTCTGGGAACGTATTGGTCGCTGCAGACATTTCATAAGCGTCCTGCAATCGGTTTTCCGCCGTGAGCTTCAACCAATCAGGAATATTATTCCCTAAAGGACAATGCACAGAGCAAAACGGAATGCCGCATTGTGAACACCGAGAAGCCTGCTCTTCTGCGCGGGCACGCGCGAAACCTTGATAGATTTCACCAAAATCCTGCTTCCGCTCCTCTGCGCTACGCTTCTCAGGCAGCTTTTGAGAGAGCTCGACGAATTGCAGCATTCGCTCCGTCATGCACCCACACTCCTCTTCTCAATGCTCAACACACGCAGCAAGTCCCCTCACCCGCGCCACAGAACACGTTATTTTTTAAGTTTCTCCCTGCTAAAACCTCACCCGCAACAATAATAGTCAGCATTGCTGACCTATTTTTTTATTCAATCGATCAAGAAATGATCAATGCGCCTCAATTTTTAATAACAAGGTCCTTTTCGGACCTAATTGTTGAGAATGACTATCAAAAACAACTAGTTTAGTTGTTTTATATCAATATCTTATGAGTATTTTTGTTTTTTAAACGTAATATCAAAAATTGGCCACCACACACCTTCAAGCATATGCCCCATTCCAAAAACTCATACCAAAGACACCTCAATTCATATTTTTTACATTTTTATGGATATTCACCATTTTCACCATTGACGCGGCCACCCCGTCGGGCTAAACGCCTCTTCACCGAGCCGGAGCGCTTCAGGAAACTGAAACGAAAACGGTGGCCTCTATGCCCAGATGGCGGAATTGGTAGACGCGCAGGTTTCAGGTACCTGTGTCCGAAAGGACGTGGAAGTTCGAGTCTTCTTCTGGGCACCATTACTTTATAGATCAGGCCGGATCGGCCCCCAACTACTGGCCGCATCGCCCTGCATCTTCAAAACAGCGGTGATACGACATGAGCCAGCAGAACGCCATCCATCTTCATGACGGCGACCTGCCGGCAGATCTCGACCTCGGATCAGTTGTCGCCATTGACACTGAGACCATGGGCCTCAACCCACATCGTGACCGTTTGTGCCTTGTGCAGCTTTCTTCCGGCAATGGCGAAGCGCATCTCGTGCAAATACGCCCCACGTCCCTTGGTGGCCGCGGCGCAGATGCCCCCAACCTTAAAGCCCTGATCAGCAACCCCAACATCACCAAGCTCATGCATTTTGCACGCTTCGATGTTGCCGTGCTTCAACATACATTCGGCGTTGATGTTCCATCCGTCCTTTGCACAAAAATTGCCGCACGCCTTGTTTATACCTTCACAGACCGCCACGGCCTCGCTTATCTGTGCCGTGACCTTCTTGGCGTTGAACTCAGCAAGCAGCAACAAAGTTCTGACTGGGGCTCCCCAACCCTAAACGAAGACCAAATGCGCTATGCGGCATCAGACGTCTTGTACCTGCATGCGCTTTGGGCCAAGCTCGAAGCTATGCTGATCCGTGAAAACCGCCGCGACCTCGCACAGTCTTGCTACGACTTCCTTTCCGCGCGCGCAAAACTGGATCTACTCGGCTACGAAGACCCCGATATTTTCTCACATCGCGCCTAACACCCAGATGTCCCAGCCTTCAGCAAGCCTGCACGCTCACCAGTCAGCATACCAAACCCTGCTCACAGAACGCGCAGGGCTGGAGGCTCTCAGCGCCGCGTTAAACGGCCCCCTCGGCCAATCATTTGATCATGCCGTGCACATTATTTACGCCTGCACAGGGCGCTTAGCCGTTACCGGCATCGGGAAATCCGGTCATATCGGCCGAAAAATTCAAGCAACCCTCGCCTCAACCGGGACCCCCTCCCTGTTTATCCACCCCGCCGAAGCCGCCCATGGTGACCTCGGTATGCTGGCAGAGGGGGATCTCATCCTCGCCCTCTCCAACTCAGGTGAAACCGCAGAACTCGCTGCCATCTTAACCTACGCAGCACGACGTAACATTCCGGTCATCGCCATAACGGCTATCGCCGATTCTGCTTTGGCGCGCGCAGCCTCTCTCACCCTTCTTCTCCCACGCACCCCAGAAGCCTGCCCAATGGGCCTTGCCCCCACCACAAGCACATTGATGCAGCTCGCTCTGGGAGATGCCCTCGCCATTGCCTTACTCGAACGCCGCAATTTCACCGCAGAAGATTTCGGCACATTCCACCCCGGCGGCCGCTTGGGCGCTCAACTGCGCCCCGTCCACGAACTCATGCACACGGGCGACGCACTCCCCCTCGGCAGCCCCAACCTCCCCTTGCAGGATGTTATTCTTGAAATGACACGCAAGACATTCGGCTGCATGGGTGTTATCAATGACGAAGGCGCTCTATGCGGCCTGATTACAGACGCAGATTTGCGTCATGCCCTTTTAGGCAACTTGCACACCACCACCGCAAGGGACGTCATGAACCATAAACCCATCACGACGACCCCATCGACATTAGCACAAGACGCATTACGCCAGATGAATGCACGCTCGAAGCCCATTACGAGCCTCTTTGTCCTTGATCAGAAGCAACATCCAATCGGCATTGTGCATCTTCATGACCTTCTTCGTGCAGGCCTCCGGTGAACCAAGACACCCCGCCGCCTAACGGCCACACGCCACGCGCCCAGCGCGATGATTTCAACCAAGAACGTCGCGAAACGATTTCACGGCTAGATGCTCTGCGTCAGGCAGCGCTTGAGCGGGACCGCGCCATCCCAAACGCGCAGGACCTTGCTCGCCGCCGCACAGTCGTTGCTTTTGCAAAAAAAGCTCTGCCCACTTTAGCTATTCTACTGCTCATTTCTATCGCCGCTTGGCCCGAAGTGACGCATCTCGTCAGCCAAAACCGCGCTGCAATGCGTGAAATGGCACGCCTCCGCGTCGAAAGCGGCAATATGGAAGATGCCATATATCGTGGCCTTGATGAACACCAACGCCCCTACACAATTTCAGCACGCATTACCCACCAAGAAGGCCCAGACCGCGTTGACCTGACCAACCCCGTGGCAGACATCATGCTCCCCGACGCCGGTTGGGCACAAATCCAAGCCGATCGTGGAGTCTATATGCAACACGAACAGACACTGAACCTAGACGGACATGTTGTTTTGTATCGTGACGACGGCACCCTTCTCAACGGCCCCTCCGCCGATCTAGACTTAAAACATGACGTCGTCGCCTCGCATGACAGCGTCCATGCAGAAGGCCCCTTTGGCACAGAAGATGCTCAGGGGTATTTTCTGGATCAACATGCGGGTATCATGCAGTTCACCGGTGCGGGACAAACCGTCCGGTTTGACGATTCCAGTACTGGGACACACTCTGGGCCTCAGCCCTCACCCAAAGGAGCACATACGGCACCATGATGCGTCCCTTTCAAACCCACTTCCTCAGCGCGCTGACCGCACTGCTTTGCACCGCAACACCACTTTGCGTCAGCACAGCCCACGCGACGGCAGGAGAACAAGACCTTTCACACGGCCAAACCGTCAAATTATTCTGGAAGGGTGAAGAGGTTTATGACCGCAACACCCAAACCGTTACGCTCAGTGGCGGCGCACGGGCTATTCGTGGGGATGTCACCGTCGATGCTGATACGCTAATCGGTTACCTCCGCAAAAAGAACCAACCGACCCAAGAACCGCAGCAAAAAAGCGACAGCTCCGACCCCATGAGCGGCTCGCTGGAACTTTACCGGCTCGAAGCCCGTGGACACGTCCATGTCTACAATCAGGCAGACCAAGCATGGGGGGACCGCGGCATGTATGACATGGACCAAGCCGTCATGCTGCTCACTGGCCATGCTCTACGCCTCACAACTCCACAAGACATTCTCACTGCGCGTGATGTCATGGAATATCATGCACGAGATCACATGTCCGTCGGGCGCGGCAATGCTACCGTGACCACCAATGACGGCAAACAAGTCCAAGCAGATGTACTCGCTGCTTACACCGCCCCACAAGGCACCACACCCACAACACCAGCCCCACAATCTGCCAATACGAATACCACCAATGGCCCACTGGGCGGCGGCAGTTCAAAACTGGACCGCGCCTATGGTTGGGGCCATGTCATTATTCGTACGCAGAACCAAACCGCCACAGGTGATCGTGGCGTCTATGTGGCCGATAGCCAAATCGCGCGTTTGATTGGTCATGTGCATGTGACACAAGGCCAAAATCAAAATAACGGTTCCCAAGCTATCGTGAACATGAAAACGGGCATTGCCACCATGCTGCCCGGCAGCGATTCTCCCATCCAAGGGCTTGTCGTTCCCAATGAAGCCGCCCCGTCTCAGCCGCATAAGTGACCAAACCACCGTGACTTCTGAAACCTCTCCCAGCACCACCCACACACTCAACACCAGCACTGGCTTGGTCGCAACGGGCATCGGCAAAACGTATAAAAAGCGTGCCGTTGTTCAAAACGTCTCGCTCAAAGTGCAGCGTGGTGAGGCCGTGGGCCTACTCGGCCCAAACGGAGCGGGCAAAACAACCAGCTTCTACATGATCGTCGGCCTCGTACAGCCGGACACTGGCTCCATCACACTGGATGGCGCAGAAATTACAGAACTCCCCATGTACCGCCGCGCCCGCTTAGGCGTTGGGTACCTGCCACAAGAAGCCAGTATTTTCCGTGGCCTTAATGTTGAGCAAAACATTATGGCTGCGCTTGAAGTCATTGAGGCGGACCCAGACGTACGGGAAACCATGCTCGACGGCCTCTTGGCTGAGTTTGGCATTACACATCTCCGTCGCTCCCCTTCTCTCGCACTTTCCGGCGGGGAACGTCGCCGCTTAGAAATTGCCCGCGCCCTCGCCAGCCAACCCAACTATATTCTCTTGGATGAACCACTCGCTGGCATTGACCCGATTGCCGTGGGTGAAATCCGTGACCTTGTCTCTCACCTCAAAGACCGTGGCATCGGCGTGCTCATTACAGACCATAACGTCCGTGAAACTCTTGAAGTCATTGACCGCGCTTACATCATGCATGGCGGACAAGTCTTAATGGAAGGTACCCCCGAGGCGATCGTGGCGAATGAAGATGTCCGTCGGGTCTATCTGGGCGAGAATTTTTCTCTCTAAAAACAAAAAAGCCACTCAATAGAGTTTTTCTATTGAGTGGCTTCTATAAGAATGAACCTTCATATTAAGGAAAGTTTCCATTCCCAACCAAAGGTGAATAAGAAACACCATCCGGAACACTTGAATGAGATACATTGCCAATAGAGGAGCATGCAGCCAACATTGACAATGACAAACCAATAATACCAACCTTAACAACAACACGGCTATTCTTTGACATGATACGAGACCTCCTTTTCTCAAGAAGGTTTATGCTTATTAGGTCTTATAAATAGAAATCGTTTGAGATTATATGTGTCATAAGCGCCGGTCACGCCGATCTTGGCCTCTCAATAGCTCCAGATCGCAAGCCAATGCCGTGACGCTATGAAGGCACTTTGTGCACGCCAAAAAGAACGCACCCGTCCCTAGCTATACATCATTAAAAGCATCATTGACGCAAAAGCGCCTAGGCATCCCAGGCTGTGTAAAAGATGCCTTGAACATTCGCATGCTTGCGGAGGCTCAGGCTCAATCGGCCAGCCCCCGCAAACATGCCGCCCTCACACTCGGATCAAGCGCGCAGCGAAGAACCCATCCATACCGCCGCGGTCCTGCCACAAGCCCGGATGTGTCCGGAAATAACCTTCCGCCGTGCGTGCCGCCGCCATAGATGACAGTTCATCTTCAGAGAACGGATCCAAACGCCAACCGCCACGCTCCAACGCAGCGGCGACACGTTCCGGCCCCTCTTCATCCTGAAGCGAACAAACGGCATACAGCATCATACCACCAGGCTTCAGCATATCACGCACAGCATCAATAAAGCTGTCTTGCGCTTCTGCCAGTGCTACAACATCACGCGGACGCTTAATCCACAGCACATCTGGGTGACGGCGGAATGTCCCTGTTGCAGAACATGGCGCATCCAAAAGAACCGCATCTACCGCTTCTTTCGGCTTCCAGGTCAGAGCATCAGCCTCAACAACCTGCACCGTTTCCAGCTTCAAACGCTTGATATTTTCTCGCAAACGCTCCGCTCGCGGCGCTTCTCGTTCAACAGCCGTGACCGTAGCCCCTGCATGCGCTAATTGCGCCGTCTTGCCACCGGGAGCCGCACACAAATCAACAACCGTTTTACCTGATACGTCACCCATCAGACGTACCGGCATCGCCGCAGCAACATCCTGCGCCCAGAATGCCCCGTCCTCAAAGCCTTCCAGCTCTGCAATACGTGTCCCGGCGGGAAAACGTACACTCCCAGTCGGCAATTCTTCGCCGTCATTCGGTACAGCAGCCCCCGGCTGCAACGTTAAATCCAACGGAGCCTCACGATGCAATCCACGTGAAATCGCACGGGCGCGCGCACCCCATGCACTCCACAACCAAGGCGGAACATCCAAACGCGCTTCATCCAACCCCTCACGCAAAGTCGCCCCTTCGCGTGAGACACGGCGCAGCACCGCATTGGCCAGCCCAGCGAAAGGCGCAAGACCACGACGGCGCAACAAATCAACAATCGTACCCACCGCAGCATGCGGCGGCGTCTCCAAATGCAAAAGCTGAGCCACACCCAGCAGCAACGCGCAACGCACGGGCTCTGGTGGCTCACGGCGCAATAAAGGTTGCAACAATTCCGTCATGCTGCCCATATGGCGGAGTGTCGTTGCCGCTAGACGATGCGCTGATGAGCGATCGCGCGCTTCCATCGCGCCTGCACGGTCTAATGTCGTCTCCAACATACGCCGATGCTCAACAACACCACAAACAATATCAAAAGCAAGATCCCGTGTTGGATCCGCAGACGGACGCGCGGAACGCCCAGAGAACTTGCCTGAAGGCTTGCCGGAAGGTGCTTTACGGGGACCGCGTGACCCGCGGTTGGTGGTCGGTTTATTCATATATGACGAAATCGCATCTTGCGGCGCTCGACGCAATGGCGTCATGTGCCTTCATGTCTGACATTATTGCTTGCAACCTCGATAAGATTCGAAACCGCATCCGTAACGCATGCGCCGAAGCAGGACGCGCGGCCGATGCCACACACCTTGTCGCCGTCAGTAAGTTCCACCCACTCGAATCGATTGAAGCAGCCTTAGCAGCTGGCCAACGTCTTTTTGGTGAGAACCGCGTACAGGAAGCGGCCACGAAATTCCCAGTGCTCCGATCACGCTATCCGGATCTATTGCTCCATATTATTGGTGGCCTGCAAACAAACAAAGCCCTCGAGGCCTGCCGTATTGCCGATGTCATCGAAACTTTAGACCGCCCCTCTCTCCTCACGGCCATCGACAAAGCTACGCAGAAAACTGGCCGTTTACCGCGCCTTTATGTGCAGATTAATACTGGCAATGAGCCACAAAAATTCGGCACCCCCCGAGAACAAGCCGACAAGTTCATTGAACAAGCTCTCCAAACCTTTGGCCCAGCCGTAAAGGGTCTCATGTGCATCCCGCCGGAAAATGAAGAGCCACACACGCATTTTCAGCTTCTCGCACAGCTTGCGCACCGCCACGGCCTCAAAACACTCTCCATGGGCATGTCCGCCGATTTCGAGGCCGCAATCGCCCACGGAGCCACACATGTTCGTGTGGGTAGCGCGATCTTCGGAGGCCGCCCTACACCCCCCACAAAAGAGTAAATTATTTTTCACTCTTAGACATGTCTTCACCGTCAGAATCGTATTACTTGCGTCAAAGGCGAAAATCTTGTCATGAAAGGGGCATTGGTGGTCGAGCCATTCTCAGATGGCTCGGAAGCAAAGCCCAAAACGGAACCCTTCATGTCCGATCAAAACGGCCAAAATACATCTTCGCCCTCTTCTCAGAAGGAGGCTCCTCACGACAATGGGGAGGCCCCCAAACCTGCCAGCACAAGCGCGCCGGTTACACTGGATGAAGGTAGAGACAGTACACACCCCTCCAAGCCCGCAGGTGCAGGCGCACTGGTGGCGGTCCTTGGCGTGGTATTCGGCGATATCGGCACGAGCCCGCTTTATGCGCTTCAATCTTCCGTTAATGCCATTGGTGGCGACAAACATGCCGTCCCCCATGTTGATATTCTCGGCCTCGCCAGCCTGACATTCTGGGCACTGATGCTTATTGTGACGATCAAATACGTCATTCTCATCATGCGTGCAGACCATAATGGCGAAGGCGGGATCATCGCACTGATGTCCCTTGCACAACGCGTCGCCAAATCTCCACGCTTACGCTGGCTCTTCGGCCTCGCAGGGATTGCAGGGAGTTGCTTATTCTTCGGGGATAGCATCATTACCCCTGCCGTCTCCGTTCTGTCCGCTATTGAAGGCATCGAAGTCGCGGTTCCATCGGCAAGCCATATCATTATCCCACTCGCCATTGTCGTCTTGGCGGCTTTATTCGCAGCACAAGGCTTCGGCACAGGGAAAATTGGCCGCGCTTTTGGCCCCGTCATGGTACTGTGGTTCGCGACCCTAGCCGTCTTGGGTATTCGCGGCATTATGCTCTACCCGCAGGTCGCGCTAGCTCTATCCCCCAGCTTTGCTTTGAACTTTATCGCCACTCACGGCACATTATCGTTCGTAGCACTCGGTTCTGTCGTGCTCTCCGTAACAGGGGCTGAAGCACTCTATGCCGATATGGGCCACTTTGGACGATCCCCCATCCGTAAGGCATGGATGTTCTTCGTCCTGCCGGCCCTCACACTCAATTATTTTGGCCAAGCGGCACTACTCATTAAAGACCCCAGCACGTTATCCAACCCATTCTACCACCTCGGCCCAGCATGGGCACAAGTACCGCTGCTCATTCTGGCAACATTTGCAACTGTCATCGCCTCTCAGGCCGGTATTTCGGGCAGTTTCTCTTTGTGCCGCCAACTGATCCAACTGGGTTACCTACCGCGCACGCGTATCATCCATACGAACCCATCAGAAGAAGCACAGATCTATCTGCCCTCCCTGAACTGGATCCTCGGCTTTGGTGCCATCGTCTTGGTGCTGGCCTTCCAGTCTTCTGCCGCGTTGGCCGCCGCATACGGCATCGCTGTGACAGGCACATTCTTGTGCACCTGTGTCCTCGCTATGGTTGTGTTCCGGCGTACGTTCAAATGGAGCGCCATCAGCGTTGGAATCGTCTTCGGCTTCCTCTTCATCGTGGACAGCGTCTTCTTCTCGGCCAACTTGCTGAAAATTCCAGATGGTGGCTGGGTCCCGCTGGCGATCGGCACCATCAGTACCATCCTCATGACCACATGGAAGCGTGGCCGTAGTTTGTTGACCAACCGTCAACAATCCGACTCTATGCCCATGGGGTCCTTCCTGAACCGACTGCCACAATCACGTACTGTGCGCGTGCCCGGCTTAGCCGTGTTCCTCACGGCAAACCCAGACAACGTCCCCAACTCGTTGTTACACAACCTCAAACACAATAAAGTCCTGCACGAGCACGTTCTCTTCGTCACCGTCCAAAACTTGGACCAGCCCGAAGCAGAGCGTGACCAACGCACCATTGTGGAAGAATTGGCCCCCAATATTTACCGGGTCATCGTGCGCTATGGTTTCATGGAAATGCCCAACCTACCGCGCGCACTGCAGGAACTAAAATCCTTGGATGTCGCTTTCGACCCCATCCAAGCCTCCTACTTCACCTCCCACGAACTCGTCGTTCGTTCACGCGTTCCCAAAATGTCGCTCTGGCGTATGTGGATCTTCCTGCTACTGTTGCGTAACGCAACATCGGCCACGGAATTCTTCCGTATTCCACCGGATCGCGTGGTCGAATTCGGCGTACGGATAGCCATTTGACCGACAGTCTCTCCCTCTACATCCACTGGCCGTTTTGTCTGGCGAAATGTCCTTATTGTGATTTCAACTCTCACGTCCGAGACGAAATCCCACAAAAGCGTTTCGCCGCAGCACTACGCCGTGAACTTGCCCATGATGCCGCCCGCCTTGGCCGCCGCCGCCTCAATGCCATTTTCTTTGGCGGCGGCACGCCATCCCTCATGGCCCCTGAAACGGTCGCCGCCTTAATCGAAGATGCAAAAACGCTCTTTGATCCCGTACCCGACCTCGAAATCACGCTCGAAGCCAACCCAACCAGCGTAGAGGCTAGCCGCCTCGCGGCTTTTCGAGAGGCCGGCGTAAACCGCGTTTCCCTCGGTATTCAAAGCCTCCGTGAAGATGCTTTACGCCTCTTAGGCCGAGAGCATTCGGCTCCCCAAGCCATCAAAGCTTTGGAGACGGCGCGCGCCCTCTTCCCCCGTATTTCGTTTGACCTAATCTATGCCCGCCCCGGCCAAAGTCCCGCAGATTGGCGCGATGAACTCTCCACAGCACTCGACCTCGTGGCAGATCACCTCTCCCTGTATCAACTCACCATTGAACCGGGCACGAAATACGAAGCCCTACACCGCCGTGGCGAAATTACCCTGCCAGATGATGAGACAGCCGCCACACTTTACACCCTCACCGGCGATGTCGCCGCCACCCGCGGCCTCCTACCCTATGAGGTGTCTAACTACGCAAAACCGGGCTGCGAAAGCCGCCATAACCTAACCTATTGGCGCTATCAGGATTACCTCGGCATTGGCCCCGGCGCACATGGCCGTATGACCTTTAACAGCACCCTCCACGCCACACGCCGCCACCGCGCCCCCGAACCTTGGGCCGAACTCGTTGAAAAATACGGCACAGGCAGCCGGGAAGAAACGCCCCTCAGCGCAGAGGAACGTGGCCGTGAATCGCTGCTTATGGGCTTACGCCTGACAGAGGGCATCAACGCTGCTGCGTTTCAAAACCGTACTAGCCGCTCCCTAACAGACTGCATGGACCCAGATATTCTCACCGCATGCCTAGAAGAAGATTACCTCTCTTTCGACGGCACAACCCTCCGTGCCACGTCAGAAGGGCGCTTACGCCTTGAATCGCTCCTAGCGCGGCTCGTGCTGTAAGACACACATCAACGAGCGGCCTATAGGGAGAACTCTTCACACGCATAGGCCGCTTACCGTAAAAACTCCCTCGAAAACACAAGCCTGTCACCATCCCACCTCGCCTGCACAGAAACGCTTGTCTTTTCCTATATAATTAGACGATTATTACGGTATCACGATATCTTAGGACGATAGACCTTGCTCCGTTTCCGTTCACTCGCGTCACTCGCCGCTCTTCTCACCTTCTCCGCCACCACAGCGGCTCTCCACGCGGCAGACACAGCCCCACAATACGTCGTGGAAGATAATGACTGGCTTGGCCCAGGCGGCTCAGACATCCAATCCGTCATCCCCCTGCTCAACCGCCCTAATGTCTCGGTCCTCGGCCTCACCGTCGTCATGGGGGATGACTGGGAAAACGCAGAATCAGCGCATATCCGCCGCTTTCTCGAGATTGCACACCAAACACAAATCCCCGTAGCCGAAGGCGCGACCCTGCCGCTCGTCAACACGGTTGAAGCAACACGCCTGCGCGAACAGCAATACGGCACCATTCCTTGGAAAGGCGCATGGGGCGGCCTCGGCAGCATTGATCATACACCAGCCACACAACCTGCTCTCGGCCACCTGCCAGAAGGCATGCCGCACCTCGCAGCAGACGCCACTCACGCCGCAGAATTCCTGATCCGCGCCGTGCACGCACACCCGCATCAGGTCACCGTTGTGGCCGCTGGCCCGCTGACAAACTTAGCCCTAGCCATTCGCATGGACCCCACCTTTGCGAGTACGGCCAAACAGCTTGTTTTCATGGGTGGCCTGCTTGATGCCAGCATGACATCCGTCACAGGCAACGCAGATTTCGCCTCTGACTTCAACATGATCACAGACCCAGAGGCTGCACATATCACTCTCACAGCACCTTGGGCGTCTATCACCTGCGTCGGCAATGTCTCTAACGATATCATGATGACCCCGGCTCTCATGAACCGTATGGATGCCAAACATACACCTGCGACTGACTACCTGAAGCGCTTCTTTTCCCCGCTGCCGCTATGGGATGAACTCACTTCTGCCATCGCCGTTGAACCTAACCTCGTCACCAAATCTGTTGACGCCTATATGGATATCAACACAGCACCGGGCATGGATTACGGCCACGCCCATGTCTGGCCCGACAGCACAGCACCTAAAAAAATGGGCCTCAACAAAGTCCATATCGTGCTCTCAGTCGACACCGCGCGTTTCTTGAATGAGTTTGTCGCTCAATCGCAAAACGCAATGGGTCAACACTAACAGCGTCACGAACGGCTCCGCTCCATGCTGCATATGATCAAACTTGCCGTTGGCTGTCCAACGATCGATGCACTGCGGGAGCGAATGCAACACCCACGCTTTCAAGGGCATGGTGCCATTACAACACGCACCATGCCCAAGCGCGCAGACGAGATCCTCAACAAAGGGTCTCTCTACCGGGTGCTCAACGGCCTGATCCTCTGCCGGCAGCCTATCATCGGGTTAGAGCCTTACGAACGCCCAGACGGTAGCACTGGCACACTCATCCTCGTCTCGGATGAGATTATACCTGTCCAGCCCCGCGCCATGCGTCCCTTCCAAGGCTGGCGCTACCTCAAAGCAGAAGATGCCCCCGCAGATCTCGGAGCCATCTCAGATGGCGTAGCAGACCTACCACCGCGCCTGCATAAAATTTTAAGCGAACTCGCCCTTTGCTAGGCGCAGACAGCACAAAGCGTTTCACCACGCACAAGAGAACCGCGAACTAATCACAAGCCGTGCGCCATTCAGGCGTGCTTTACCAACACACAACGCATTACGCGGCACCACTCCACTCACGCGCCGCCAAAGCCGCCGTCACACGGCCGGTCTCTAACTCTGCGGTCACAGGAGCCAAGGACGCCCCTTCCGTCAGAGCATCCGCCTTTTGCGTCCAATACGCCGCCAATGCAGCATTTCCACTGCAAAGTCCCGCCGCAATATCAAAGCGCAGCAAAGTAACCTCACCACTTAACAAGCGTATTTCCCGTAACAAAGCATGCGCCGCCTCATACTTCTGCCCGACAAAAGACATTCCGCCTAACAAGGGCAAAGCACCCCGCGCAAATTCCGCACGCGTCGTCGCAACGCCAGCCTGCCGCTGGAAGCGATCCACAACAATGTCAGACTTCTCATCCAAAACCGAAGCAAGATAACGAAAATTACTAATCAAGGACTGACGTAACAACCCACTCATATCTTGTGCTTGGTGCTGCGGAAATACGAGGAAGGCACAAACCACACCCACCACACTGCCCAACGTATTATCCACAATACGTAACCACGCCACTCCATGCGCAGGCATGATCATTTCCGTCACCACAATAAATTGAGCCGTCAAAAATAAGACAAGCATCGTATAATTCACGGCCCGCATCGCAATTGCCGCAACCACGAACAGCGCATCCGCAGCCATCATTTCAGGTGCAGCAGGCAAAAACGGCCGCGCTAAAAGCACTAATGCTCCACCACCAATCGTACCCAACACACGCTCCACGGCACGTATCAGTGTCGTATGACCCGAAGGTTGCACCACCAACACAACGGCAACCAGTGCCCAAAAGCCGTATTCTAACCCTAACCAAAACGTAGCCAAATGCGTCATAACCAACGCCACAGCCAACCGAAATGCATGCCGCCAATGCACACGCGTTAACCGGTGCTCCGCCCGCACAGTCTCCGTTTCGAAAGGCGCATGCACATCACGCAAAAGACCACGTGAAATCGTCGCCAATGTCCGCGCGCTCGAAGCCACCAATGCTGCAATCGGCCCGCTTTCTGTTCGTACATTACGCGCCAAATCATAGGCATGCTGCTCCAAAACAGCCCATTCCGGCACAGGAGCAATCACATGCTCACTCGCTTCTTGGCATAGCGCTGAAAACGCGGCCAAAATGCCCCGCGCTTCAAAATCCATGCCACGCTTCTGCGCCAAATGCTCCACGGCCAGCATCGCCGTAAATAAACGCTCAGCCCCGGTCAAAGACGCAATTAAACGCCCCCGAAGCACCGCACTCCCATGCCCGGAATCAATCTGTAGGGTGACCGCTCGCGCACGTTCAATAGCCGTACGCACCGTTTGTCGATGCAGCGTCTCACGTAAGCGCCCTGCGGCCATTTCTCCTGTCATCACCGTCAATAGACGGTAACATTGTGCAACAGCGCGTCTTGCCGGCGCATAGGGGTGCAATGGCCACAAAACAAGACACAACACCATGGCCCACACACCGCCTGACAGGTACGCCGCCACAACTTTTAGTGCGACTAACGGATCATGTGTCGGGAAGCCAACACCAGCAGCCATGGTGCACCCTAAAAGGGCACAAAGCAGAGCCGTCGTCGCAGAAAAAACGCGTCCTAGCCCAACGCCTATACCGGCCAAAGCCAGCCACAATAACACCACCCATAAAGGCCCCGCCGCAACCCACACCGTGGCCCCAGCTAGAGCAGCCCCCACCACCGTCAAACCGCCCAAAATGCGCAGTTCTTCACGTCGTGTACCGCCCGGCTCTAACAGACAGCTCCAAAACGCAACAAAGGACGCCCAGACCAGCGTTGCATCATGCCAATATAATGCTGGGAAAAGTGCCGTGACCGTCGCCACAGCAGCACGCCCTCCCTCAGTCGGCGCAATTTGCTCAGGACTAAGGGGAACGGAATGCTGCGCTAACCAATGGGAAAGCGCCATGAAGGGACTGGTGCGCGTAAACGCTGGTTTTTGAACCCCATCCCTCCATTTCATCGTGTTATTTACCTGTTAGAATACGCTCAACCAATTGCCCAACCGTCGGCACAAAACCATTCGCATAGAACGGGTCCGAACCAAAGCGCCAAGCCGATGTACCACCGAACATCAGATTGTTATCAACAACCTCATCCGCATGTTCATCATTGGCTGTATGCGCAATCGTCTGCAACGTCTTCTGAATACAGAAAGAACGTGGATCAGCCTTTTGACCATTCGTAAAAGGTTCACGCTGTAGCCAATTAGAGAAACGGCAAGCAGACAAACAGCCCATACAGGCTGCTTGATCCGCAAGAATAGTCCGCGCGTCCTCTGGCGTGACAAACACCACAGTATCATCCGGTGTTGGCAGTGCCTTCGTAAAGCCAGCCTCTTCCCACGCTGCAATCTTAGCACGATCATCCGCTGAGACGAACATCTCACGACGGCGTGCACCCATCGCATAAACCGTGTCATGCGCGTCATCTGCACTGCTACGAATAGAGACCTGACGCTCCGAACGCGCACGCAAATCCTGCATGAAGCTATTATTCACAGCAGAAGAATAGAAACCTGTTGGTGAGAAGCGATTGAGATAAACATCACCCTCTTTCAGGTTTTGCAGACGGCGCTTCCAAGCTTCAGGAATAGGGCTTTCCTGCGTCAAAAGCGGGCGTGTGCCAAACTGGAAAGCAACCGGGCCAACCTCGGGGTTGCCAATCCAGTGTTCCCATTCTTCCAAATGCCAAACACCGCCAGCCATAATGATCGGCGTCTCATCCAGACCATAGCGGCGCATCACCTTACGCAGTTCAATGACGCGCGGCAGAGGATCTTCTGGGCACAATGGATCTTCCGTATTGGAAAGACCATTATGACCACCAGCACGCCATGGATCCTCATAAACCACACCACCCAGCAACTCAGATGTTTTGCTGAATGACCGACGCCACAGCGCGTTAAAAGCACGCCCTGAAGAAACAATAGGATAATATGGAATGTTAAACTTCGCGGCGATGTCTGACAAACGATACGGCATACCCGCACCACATGTCACACCGTGGATCAAACCCGGTACGGCTTCTAAAATGCCCGTGATGACGTCTTCAGCACCACCCATTTCCCACAGAATGTTGGCGTGAATACGCCCCTTCCCGCCGGAAATTTCATGAGCAATTTTCGCCTGAGCAATACCCCCCTCGATCCCGTAACGGATCAATTCATGCTGACGCTCACGACGTGTCCGCGCATGATACACCTGAGGGATAGGGTTACCCTGCTCATCATAGCTGTCTGCATTCACAGCAGAGAGAGTGCCAATGCCACCTGCAGCAGCCCAATGCCCTGCAGAAACACCGGTCGATACGGCTACGCCCTTGCCTCCCTCGACCAAGGGTAAAACGTCTTGGCCACCAAAGCGGAGGGTATCAATCGACTTCATGGGGACTCAATGTCTCCGATACACAAAAAAACGGGAGCGGGGTTCACTTCCCCGCCCCCCATAACATCAGCCGAAACGCAGCTTATTCAGCGTCACGGCGGGGCGGACGTCCTGGCTTCGCACCAACACTTTCCGTGATATCGGCACCAGTTTGCTGATCGACAACCCGCATAGACAACTTAACCTTGCCGCGATCATCAAAACCAACAACCATAACCTTCACAGCATCGCCTTGCTTCACAACATCAGTCGTTTTCGCAACACGGCCTTGCGCCAGTTCAGAAATATGAACCAAGCCATCACGCGGACCAAGGAAGTTCACAAACGCACCGAAGTCAGCCGTCTTTACAACCTTACCGTCATAGATACGGCCGATTTCTGGCTCTGCAACAATTCCTTCAATACGAGAAATTGCTTTTTGTGCCTGTTTGTCATTCGCCGCAGCAATCGTGATGACACCGTCATCATTGATATCAACCTTAGCACCTGAGAACTCAACGATCTCACGAATAACCTTACCGCCAGAACCGATCACATCACGGATCTTTTCTTGAGCAATGTTCATCGTCGTGATCTTCGGCGCATTCGTGGAAACGTCTGTACGACCTTCCGTCAGAGCTTTCGCCATCTCACCAAGGATATGAACACGGCCTTCACGTGCCTGCTCCAGAGCGATCTTCATGATCTCTGGGGTGATGGACGTAATTTTAATGTCCATCTGCAGTGCGGTCACACCTTCAGACGTACCCGCAACCTTGAAATCCATGTCCCCGAGGTGATCTTCATCACCCAAAATGTCGGACAGAACAGCAAAGCCACGCTCTTCCTTGATCAGGCCCATTGCAATACCCGCAACCGGACGTGGCAGCGGTACACCCGCATCCATCAGCGCCAGTGAGGAACCACAAACGGTTGCCATGGACGATGAGCCATTGCTTTCCGTGATCTCAGAAACAACGCGCATCGTGTATGGGAATTGCTCCTTAGTCGGCAGCAATGGGTGCAACGCACGCCATGCCAACTTACCATGGCCAATTTCACGGCGGCCCGGGCTCCCCATACGGCCACACTCACCGACCGAGTAAGGAGGGAAGTTATAATGCAGCATGAAGTTTGAACGATATTCGCCTTCTAGGGCGTCAATCACCTGCTCATCCTGCCCCGTACCCAGCGTCGCAACCACGAGCGCTTGTGTTTCACCACGCGTAAAGAGTGATGAACCATGCGCACGCGGCAGAATGCCAACTTCGGAGAGGATCGGGCGAACCGTCTTCAGATCACGGCCATCAATACGCTGACCGGTCTTCAGAATGGAACCACGTACAACATGCGCTTCCAGTTCCTTCAGAAGCGGTTTAGCGATCGACAGATCGTGCCCTTCTTCTTCCAGCACTTCATTGATGCGCTCTTTCGCTTCCGCCACCTTCTGGTAACGCGCTTGCTTTACGCGTTCCTTGTACGCTTCCGCGATCAGCTTGGTGCCAACCTTATCAACGCGCTTACGCAGAGCAATTTCTTCCTTGCTCGGCGCTGGCAGATCCCAAGGTGCCTTCGCAGCATGCTCAGCCAGATCAATGATCGCATCGATCACAGCTTGGAATGACGTGTGACCGAGTGTCACAGCTTCCAGCATCAGTTCTTCTGAGAGCTCGCTTGCTTCTGACTCAACCATCAGCACGCCTTCAGACGTACCGGCCACCATCAGGTCCAGCGTGCTGTGCTTCATATCCGCCAATGCTGGGTTCACGACCAGCTTGCCATCCAGCAAACCCACACGCGCTGCTGCAATCGGCCCGAAGAACGGAATACCAGACAGCGTCAGTGCTGCCGAACAACCGATCATCGCAACCAATGCTGGGTCATTTTCTATATCATGGCTCAGAACCGTCGCCGTGATCTGAACTTCATTACGGAAATTATCCGGGAACAGCGGACGAATCGGACGATCGATCAAACGAGCCGTCAGCACTTCTGCTTCTGACGGACGGCCTTCGCGCTTAAAGAACCCACCCGGGATCTTACCTGCAGCGTAAGCTTTTTCTTGATAGTTCACCGTGAGAGGGAAGAAATCTTGCCCTGGGTTCACGCTTTTCGCGCCAACAGCCGTACATAACACAACCGTGTCGCCATACGTCACCATGACAGCGCCATCAGCCTGACGGGCAATCTTGCCGGTTTCAAGGATTAGCGGGCGGCCTGCCCACTCAATTTCCTTACGGAAGTAATCGAACATTTCGTTCTCCTGTCTCAAGGATCAATACCATCGTCTGGACGACCGGCTGGTGGCGGAGCAGCGTTTCGGACGGCATGGCGGTGGTGGCAGAGTCGTCTGGCACGACACCATGTGGCCTGAAACGCCGGTCGCGCACCCGCACCGCCGAGGGTCCGGATGGCACAACGGGCTGGATTGTAACAGAACAATCCAGCCCTTGCATAATTAGCGACGCAGGCCGAGGCGCTGAATCACAGCTTGGTAACGAGCCTGATTCTTACGCTTCAGATAGTCCAGCATGCTACGACGCTGACCAACCAGCATCAACAAACCACGACGTGAGTGGAAGTCCTTCTTATGGGTCTTCAGGTGCTCAGTCAGGTTAACAATACGTTCCGTCAGCAGTGCAACTTGCACTTCTGGCGAACCCGTATCGGTTTCGCTTTGACGGTATTCAGCGATAAGCGCCGTGCGGCGTTCAGCAGTAATCGACATCGTGTTCTCCAAAAAATTCGTGATTTTCTAGCATACGCACCGCTCTCAGCCGTCCATCACGGATCTGACAAAGACCAAGCACGTGCTCTCCGATCATCGCGCGCCACAAAAGATCACTCTCTTGCAACTGAGCCGGCATAGGATGCGTCAGAGTCATAGGATCAAGTGATTGACCCCAAACCAGCATCTTTCCCTCTGCTGCGGTAACGGCCAGCGCCGGGATGTCGACCAGCGCGGTCGCCGCCTCCAGCAAAGGAACCGGAAGAGCATCGGCGTTGTCCACAGTTTCGGCCGGTTTGTCCAGTGCTATCTCATCAAACTTACGCGCATGGCTCAAATCAAACGGCCCACAGCGCGTCCGGCGCAACACCGAAATATGCCCTACCGTGCCGCAAGCCAGCGCAATATCCCGCGCAAGAGAACGCATATACACCCCCTTACCAGACTGCACTTCAAACAATGCCGTATCCGCATCCGGGCGGCCTACCAAACGCACAGAATCAATACGCGCTGGCCGTGGCGGCAAATCAGGTGGCCGCCCTTCGCGTGCCATGTCATAAGCACGCCGCCCCTGAACGCGCAGCGCAGAAAAGACGGGAGGGACCTGCATCACATTCCCTGTCAAAGCAGGTAATACTGCACGAATCGCGTCATCCGTCGGCCGATGATCAGAGGTCGCCAACACCTCACCCTCACGATCATCCGTGGTACGACTCTCTCCCAAATGCAGCGTGAAGCTATAACACTTCGTCGCATCCATAATGTAGGGAATCGTCCGCGTTGCCTTACCAAAAGCAATTGGGAGAATACCGGAGGCCAAAGGGTCCAACGTCCCCCCATGACCTGCCTTACGTGCCCCGAACCCCCAACGTAGGCGATTCACCATATCGGTAGAGGTCGGGCCGAGTGGCTTATCTAGAATGAGCCACCCATCAATATCACGTCCACGTCGCTTGGACATGTTTTAACCTACTCTCAGTCCAGATCACGGCGCACTTCTGGAGAGCGCAGAATCTGATCGAGTTCCATCGCATTATCCAGCGCCGTATCCGGCTGGAAATGCACTTCTGGCACAATGCGCAAACGCATAGTCTTAGACAACGCTTTCCGCAAAAATGGAGCAGAACGCTTCAGTGCCGGCAAAACTTCATCGATATCCGTGCGCCCAAGACGAGCCACAAAAGCCGTCGCATGGCGGAAGTCCGGAGAAATCCGAACCTCCGTCACGGTCACATGAACATCAAACAACTCAGGGTCGCGAAACTCCGTGCGCGCGAAAACGTCCGAAAGAACGCGCCGCACTTCTTCCGCCACCCGTAATTGGCGTGTGCTGGGGCCGTCAGCAGCAATGCCAGCAGGCCCCTTTATGTCATGACGTGAACTCAAGCTGGGATCACTTCCATTTCATAGCATTCGACGACATCGCCTTCACGCAGGTCATTGAAACCAGCGAAGGAAAGACCGCACTCATAACCACGCGCCACTTCCTTGACGTCATCCTTGAAGCGCTTGAGCTGGCTGAGATCACCTTCATGGATCACAACGTTCTCACGCAGCAAGCGGACGCCACAGCCACGCTTGACCTGACCTTCGGTAACATAGCAACCAGCAACCTTGCCTGTCTTGGTAATATTGAAGACCTGACGGATCTCCGCATAACCCAAGAACTTTTCACGATGCTTCGGCGCAACCTTACCCTTAACCAACTGCTCAACATCATCAGCAACCTGATAAATAATTGAGTAGTAGCGGATATCCACGCTCTCACGCTGCGCCAATTCACGCGCTTGCGTTGTTGCACGGACGTTAAACGCCACAATCACAGCATTCGAGGCTTTCGCAAGCTGAATGTCACTTTCCGTAATCTGACCCACACTTGCGTTCAGAACACGTACCGCAACTTCTTCATGCGCCAGCTTCTGCACCGTCGCGGCAATCGCTTCAGCAGAACCCTGCACGTCCGCCTTGATCAGCAGTGCAACTTCCTTCTGCACGCCAGCCTGAATACGCGCCAACATCTGATCCAGAGTACCACGCGCCGCAACCTGTGCCGCAGCTGACTTCTCTTTGATCTTCCGCTGACGGAACTCACTGATTTCACGAGCGCGGGTATCGTTCTCAACGACGACAAACGCTTCACCAGCACCCGGCACCCCCGTCAGGCCCAGCACTTCTACTGGCACAGACGGACCTGCCTCTTTCAACTGGCGACCACGATCATCCAGAACCGCACGAACACGTCCCCACTCAGCGCCAGCAACAACAATATCACCACGCTTCAGAGTACCCTTCTGCACCAAGACAGATGCAACAGGGCCACGGCCACGATCCAGACGGCTCTCAATCACTGCACCTTCAGCAATACGCTTCGGGTTCGCCTTGAGGTCGAGCATCTCAGCTTGCAGCAGGATCGCTTCTTCAAGCTTATCCAAGCCCGTACGCTTCAGCGCAGAGACTTCAACATCCTGCGTGTCACCACTCATTGCTTCAACCACAATTTCATGGCTCAGCAACTCTTGGCGAACACGGTCAGGGTTAGCACCCGGCTTATCAATTTTATTGATCGCCACGATCAACGGCGCATTGGCTGCTTTCGCATGCTTAATCGCTTCAATCGTCTGCGGCATCACGCCATCATCAGCCGCAACCACCAGCACGACAATATCCGTGACAGACGCACCACGTGCACGCATTGACGTAAACGCTTCATGGCCCGGTGTATCCAAGAAGGTAATCTTCTTACCAGATGGCACCTGAACCTGATACGCGCCGATATGCTGCGTAATACCGCCCGCTTCACCAGCAGCCACGTCGGTCGTACGCAGCGCATCCAGCAAGGATGTCTTACCGTGGTCAACGTGACCCATGATGGTCACAACCGGCGCACGCGGTGCCAGATCTTCTGCGCGATCCTCAACACCTTCAATGCCGATTTCCACATCGCTCTCAGACACACGCTTCACACGATGGCCGAATTCTTCAACCACCAGCTCCGCCGTATCCGCATCAATGCTCTGCGCAGCCGTTGCCATCACACCCATCTTCATGAGGGCCTTAATGACTTCACCCTGACGGGAGGCCATACGGTTCGCAAGTTCAGCAACCGTAATCGTTTCTGGCACGATCACATCACGAACCACACGCACCTGGTCAGAACGCAGACGCTCCAACTCAGCCTGACGACGTTCACGATCACGCTGACGACGTACAGAAGCCAATGAGCGGGTCTTGCCGTCATCACCTTCAATCGCCGCGCGCACATCAATACGCCCGCTACGACGCGCACCACCTGAACTGCTCTTACGCTGTTGCGAAGAGGACGGTGACGAAGAACGGCGCGCTGGCGCACCGCCACCCGCATTCCCCTTACGAACAGGACGGCGCTCTTCTTCTGGACCAGCGGCTGCCGCAGCCGCATTGTTATTGCGCAGATGCAGCGTTTCCGCACGGTTACCACCCGATGAGGCCGGTGCCGCAGGACGTGCCTTCTGCACTGGGCGAGCAGGCATAATCGCACGCTCAGCCAATGGACGCAGTCGCTCCGTCGGCGCCGCAAGCTGCACACCACCGGTCGAGTGAGCACGCGGATCCAGAGGAGCACGACGCGCCTCTTCTTCTGCTGCACGTTCAGCCGCACGCTGTGCCGCCTCTTCTGCGGCAACCTTGGCAGCTTCTGCTGCTGCGGCATCACGCGCTTGCGCATCTGCATGCGCTTGACGCTCACTGGCCTCAGCCGCTTCACGTTCTGCGTTTAGGCGCGCTTCTTCATCCGCTTTACGCTGCGCTTCAGCCGCAGACATAATCTGAATTTTTTCAGCTTCGCGGCGCGCTGCTTCTTCAGCAGCAGCCTTACGCTGCGCTTCCAGCACACGCTGACGCGTTGCCAATTCAGCCGCCGTTAACGCACGACCACCAGCACCACCTCGGGCACCACGACCGGAACCACCCGGCCCACCCGAAGGACGCTTCGGTTTGCGCACTTCGACCTGCACCTCTTTGGAGCGGCCATGACTGAAGCTTTGACGCACTGACCCAGCACCGACCGTGCGGCCACCCTCTTTCCGTCCATTTGGACGCAAGGACAGTCGGGCCGATTTATTCTGCTCTCCACCCTGGGTAGGGGTCTGCTTTCCGTCCTGGTTGCGCTCGTTGCCGTCGCTCATAGTTCTGCCTGTTCCTCACTGCCCCCATCAGGGCCTGGAGGCAGCAAACCCGCTACCCCCGAAAATCTCTCATGCTCGGTGATCAAGCGCTGTGCCAACGCACCTTGCGTCAACACAACATAGACCGCCCGTTCCCGTCCGAACGCCGAGGTTAAGATCCGATCTGGGACCACAACCATCGGTATATCACGCCGCCCCGACATCAGTCGGGCACACTCATCGGGACTACCCGTCTGCGACCGAACGACCAGCGCTGCTTTGCCAGAAATCAACCATTCCCGGCACTTTTGAAAACCACAGACCGCCTGCCCCGCCCGACGCGCCAAACTGACGACATCAGCCATACGGCGAACCAACCCTGCTTCCACAAGATCAGCCAACCCTTCAGGGACAACAACCTGGGCTTTGGCCGCCCGGGCGAATGCCTGTCGTATGCGTGGGCTGTCTATCACATCCCGCCGCGCACTCAACCACATTCCTCGCCCAGGTAGGCGCCCCGCCACATCGGGGAACACCTGCTGACCAGGCCCCACAACGAAACGTATCATCGTTGCAGAGCTTTTCACCTCCCGTGTAACGAGGCAACGTCGCTCAGAAATAGGCTTTTTACCGCCTTTTTCTAGAGAAACATCGCCACCGTCTTCATCACGGTCAAGGGCAGTGCCATCAGTATCGGATAACTCAGACGTCGCCCGACTCCTCATGCGTTTCATTATGAGACGGTGCTTCACTTTCTGAGGATTCGTCCTCAAACCAGTGAGCACGAGCCGCCATGATCACTTCATTAGCCGTCTCTTCATCCATCGAATCGCCCCCGAGAATTTCAACCAGTTCATCACCGGCCAGATCCCCGAGATCATCCAATGTCTTCACACCCTTTTCACCGAGCGTAACCAGCATTTGGTTCGTGAATACGCCTAAATCAACCACCTGATCCGTCACGCCAAGGGCTTTACGCTTATCATCAAGCGCCTGCTCCTTGCTGGCCAGATAATCATTGGCACGATCCATCAGCTCTTCAGCAACACTCTCATCGAAACCTTCGATATCATGCAAATCTGCAGGCTCAGCGTAAGCCAATTCTTCAATGGTGTGATACCCTTCTGTCACCAGAAGACCAGCAATCACATCATCAACATCAAGCGACTCAACGAAGAGGTTAGTACGCTTACGGAACTCTTCCTGACGGCGCTCGGATTCTTCCGCTTCCGTCAAAATATCAATATCCCAGCGCGTTAACTGGCTAGCCAAGCGCACGTTCTGACCACGACGACCAATTGCCAAAGACAACTGCTCATCCGGCACCACAACTTCAACGCGCCCAGCTTCTTCGTCCATCACGACTTTGCTGACTTCCGCAGGTGCCAGAGCATTGACAACGAATGTTGCCGCTTCTGGGCTCCACGGAATAATGTCGATTTTTTCGCCTTGGAGTTCAGCAACCACCGCCTGCACACGTGAACCACGCATACCAACGCAAGCACCGACCGGGTCAATCGCCGCATCACGTGAAATCACCGCCATCTTAGCGCGCGAACCCGGATCACGGGCCACAGCCTTAATTTCGATGATGCCATCGTAAATTTCAGGCACTTCCTGAGCAAATAATTTCGCCAAGAAAGCCGGATGCGTACGCGACAGGAAAATCTGCGGACCACGCGTCTCATCACGTACATCATAGATGTAAGCACGGACACGCTCAGAATTACGGAACGCTTCACGTGGGATCAACTCATCACGGCGCAACAAAGCCTCCGTGCTACCGATCTCAACCATAAGGTTGCCGTATTCCGTACGCTTAACCGTACCGTTAACGACTTCGCCTACACGATCCTTGAACTCATCGTACTGACGTTTACGCTCATATTCACGCACACGCTGAACGATAACTTGCTTCGCTGTTTGCGCAGCAATACGGCCAAAATCGATCGGCGGCAGCGGATCAACCAAATGCTCACCGACGTTAATTTCAGGCTGAAATTTACGTGCGATATGCACCGGAATCTGCGTATCTTCGTTTTCCACCTCTTCGACCACTTCGGTCCAACGGCTCAAACGAACTTCGCCCGTCTTGCGATCAATCGTCGCGCGAATATCTTTTTCATGGCCATATTTGGCGCGACCAGCCTTCTGGATGGCCTGCTCCATTGCCTCCAGCACCTCATCACGATCAATATTTTTCTCGCGAGAGACCGCATCCGCCACCAAAAGCAATTCGGGACGGCTCACAGATGTGTCCATTACTTAGGACCTCCAACCAGCATGAAACAGGTCATCTTCAGTTCTTCCCTAAAGCTTTTTTGCCAGAGCCTTTTTTGCCCGGCTTACCTGCATTTAGCTTCGGCACACGACGCTCTTCGCCATCCTCTGCCTGATCTTGCTTCACACCAGACAGCGCTGCACTTGCTTCAATCAAAGCATCAGTCAGCACCAAACGGGCTTTGCGAATATCAGCCAAAGGCAAGACCGCTTCAGCACCATCATCCAGACGGATGAGCCCTGCGCCATCGCGCGTACCCATCACAACCCCGGTGAAACGACGTCGACCATCAATCGGCACATCCACTTCGGCTTTCACCAAATGCCCCGAAAAGCGGTCCCAGTCTTTTAGACGGGTCAAAGGACGGTCAATCCCCGCAGAGGATACTTCAAGCATCCACGCGCCGGGAATCGGATCATCCACGTCCAGAACAGCACCAACGGCATGGCTAATCTGCTCACAGTCCTCGACTGAGATCAGAGTACCATCCGCACGGTCTGCCATAACTTGCACAGTCGGCGTTTCGCGCCCGAGCACCGAAAGGCGCACGAGTTCGAACCCAAGATCCGCCAAAGTCGGCGCGATCCGCCCCGCAATACGAGCCTCAAGCCCGCCTAAATGCGGCATCTCCGGGTAAGCCGGAGCATCATCAGAAAAAGTGTCGCGTTCTGCCAAAACAAAAAAGGCGGCCCGTAAAGGCCACCCCCCGAAAAAAGAGCGGAAGATGAAAGGAATACCAACTTCAATAAGACAGCCCGCCCCCAAACGCAAGCTTTAGATATATGCGCACGCCACTCACCGAAAGAAACCACCCGCCATAATCAGAAAGAATAGTTTACATTTCCCTACAGGCCCAAAGCTTGCTTTCCAGCCCCATGATGGGTGAGATGACATAACCATGACATCGTACCCACCTCCCCAGCCCGAACTGCAAAAGCCACGCTCCCAGCAGACATCACACGCTGCCCCTCTCGCACTATGCCTTGCCTCGGTTTTCGCACTTGGGGGCGGGTTTTATGCTTACACACACGCTCAACCCGATACGACACACACGCACACCACCCCGCAAATCGCCCCCTTCCAAGCGGCGTCCCAGCTTGCAATGCTTTCTTTAGACCAAGCCCCAAAAGCCCTCGCACAAGCCCCTTTTGACCCCACAACACGCGCAAAAATTATGGCCGCTTTACAGCGCGGAGATATGCGCCTCGCACAACTCCCCCTCTTAGATGCCGCAGGCACCCCCGGCCAGATTATTGATGTTACCAGCGCAGGAATCACACAGCGCATTGTCTTGACCGGTAGTTTTCAGCCTGTTTTACTACCCATCACAATCGCAGGCGCCGTCACCATCACCCCCGTAACACCACCCCATAATGCCGCTTTGTCTATCATCGCCATGACAGCTCTCGGCCCACAGGCCCTGCCTTCTTTCACCGCGCTGAACCAAGCCATTGAACTTGGCGTTATCGTCCAATGACAAGGCTCTTATAAATGTTCCGCTCCCTCATTCCCGCCCTAAACCGCGCCATGCCTCTGATGATGGCCGTCTTTCTAATCCTCGCCGTTGTACAGGTCGCAGTCATGCTCCACCTGTCGCTCGCGGGACTAGAACATGCCTTTGAATGGCTGCGCCCTGCCTTCCCCTTCATCGCGGGACTGGGTACGCTCATGGCCATTGCGGGCCTTCTTTATGAAACATCTGCCGAGTCACTGGCCCGAAAAGGCCTTCGTCGCAGGAAAGGCTTTCTTATGGACATCCTCAGCCGCCTCACCAATCGCGGAGCCCTCGAAGAAATGATGGCACGCGAACAGCGTGAAACCGTTATAGACGCTGAAGAACTCGCCGCCTCTCTACGCGCACGCGTTATCGGACAAGACCGGGTCTGTGAGGATATTGCCCAACAGTTACGCCGCCGCTTAGCCCTGCAAGTCCGTGGGAAACCCGTCGGAGTCTTTCTCCTCGCAGGGCCACCAGGCACAGGCAAGACTTACCTCGCCAAACAAATCGCCAAACAAACAGAACGCCCCTTACAGCATTACGACATGACGCAAATGTCGAGCCCACACGCAGCCACGCTCCTCTTCGGCTCCCCACGGGGCTATGTCGGGTCGGATACGTTTGGCACCCTCACAGGCGGCCTCAAAAATACACCTGACGCGGTCGTTCTTTTGGACGAAATTGAAAAAGCACACCCTGATGTCTTCAAAAAATTTCTGACCGCATGGAATGATGGCCACATCACCGAAGCCTCAACCGGCGAACAGATTTCCACCACCCGCGCTATCTTCATTCTCACCTCCAACATCGCCACTGATGCCCTGACAGACATTGCCGAGCGTTTTGAGAATGAACCCGACCGAATGCGCGCAGAATCCGTTGAAGCTCTCAAACGCGCCGGATTCGCCCCTGAAGTTCTGAACCGCCTTGACCGAATTTTCGTCTTCCGCGCCCTACACGGCCTTGACCTCGCACGTGTCGCCGCACTCGAAATTGAAACTATGATCGAAAGCTACGGCCTGCATGTAGAGACAGGTGGCATTGACCCCGCATTGCTGTTCCAACTTCTACAAAAACAGAAAAATTTGGGTACCGGCGCCAGCGCCCGTGACCTCGTGCGCTCTATTGAAGATATGATCAGCGAAAGCCTGATCGTCGCACGTCAACAAGGCGCCAAAATGGTCCGGCTCACCAGTCATGAACAAGGCGTGACCGCAGAGATCAGCCGCGATTCTGACCTACAACTCGCCCGCTCCTCCGCACAACACCCCTAACCACTTACCCCGATCATCACTCCTTACCCGCTTCCAAGCGGGCCATGATCTGCATGCACAGCACTCTTTTATAAGATGAGATCCCCGTGACCGCTTTCACCCGCCTTTGGAAACGCGCCCCCCTCTGGCGCACAGCTCTTCTCCTCGGCGGAGCATCCGCCGGATTAACAGCTTTTTTTCCAACTGCCTCCGTGAAACGCCACGCCCCTTGGCTCCCCGGCCATGCGCCCACGTTACCCTCCACCGACAAGACCGATTCTTCTGCCCAACCCGTCGCTGATAACGACAAAGTCGGCGCACCTGACCCCAACATCACACAACACGGTGCCATTCGTATCGCAGGACACACCATCCCTTTACCAGCCGGAGATTGGCACCCGATCCTCACCGCCCAAAGCGGCCCACGCGGCGAACTCTCCGAACAATTTTTGGCACGCATGGATCGTGGCGTCATCACAGGCATCATCGTCGCCCGCGCAACACAGGTCCCAGTACCAGCCACCGCTGTCATAGGCTTCGACACACCATGCCATGATGACCGCAACTACTACGCGCATATTAGCGAAAAGCCCGCACCGTCTGGCCTCGCCGTCGAAGAATGTACCTTCACCTCAAACGCAATACTCAGCAATGCCTCCGTCAGCACCACCCCGTTTGATCAAGCTGCCTTTGATCGCTTACGCACACTGGCCTACCCCATCCCCCCCCTCATGCTCAGTATTGGGTGGTTTCACGTAGCCCCCGTCCCCGGCACACAAAACATTGAAGCCGAAAATATCATCACACTCATCGCTCCACTTGACCCACAGACAAATCAAGTTGTCGCGCCCCCACTGGCATGGACCAAAGAAAATCTTTCTAAATTCCCACAAGCCAAGCAATTTGTCAGTGACACGAATAGCTGGGCGAAAACATGGACCAATCTTCTCCTGACTGGCTTCGCGCAAAATTTGACTACAGCAGATATTGCTCCAGCAGCCCTCAATGATCCAGCTAGCCCAAGTCGACGAGGCGGCTAAAAAAGACGCGTCGCATTCGCGCTCATTAATGAGGCCGTCCCGCGCCGCCCATACTCCGCCCCATTCTCCGCTCAGCCATACGCGCCAAACGGACAAAAGGCAGACCCAGCAGCAAATACGCTGCGCCAACCATCAGTCCGGTACCAAAATAGTCATAATACGTAGCCGAAAGCCGCACGTAAGCTTGGCTCAACTCACTCAGCGTAATAACCGACACCAAGGAACTGTCCTTCAATAACGAAATAAAATCATTCGTCATGACCGGCACAACCGTTCGAAAAGCCTGCGGGACCACAACCAAACGCAGCGCCTGTAGCTGCGTCATGTTCAAGGCCACCGCCGCTTCTGACTGCCCCTTAGGCACAGACAACAGACCCGCACGATAATTCTCCGCTTCATATGCGGCATAGTTCAGCCCCAGAGACAAAACACCCGCCACGAACGGAGAGAGCCGGATACCAAAAATCGGCAAACCATAAAAAATAAATAACACCTGAATCAGCAATGGTGTGCCGCGAATGATCTCAACATACAGCCCGGCCGTCGTGCGTAGTACCCAACCACCATAATGCCGCGCCAACGCTAAGCTCACACCCAACGCCACAGCCAACACCATCGCCAGAGCTGAAACCGCCAGCGTCATCAATGCGGCACGCCCAATCAGCGGTAGGAAGCCAATATAACGCTTCGCAAGAGCACCCCAACCACGGCCGGTCGTCGCGTCCATTGCATCACGATAACGCTGCCATTCCGTCGGCGCGATATCCGGCTGCGTGTGATCGCCCGTGTAATCCGCCATAGCGGGCGTCCATAGATTCCACTTCGCCAAAATCCGATGCAAAGTGCCGTCTTGAGTAAGGTCAGCTAACGCGGCATCGACACGGCCACACAGTTTTTCTTCACCATGCCGGAACGCAATACCATAAGACGTATGGCCAATTGGCTTCCCAACAATCTGCATGTCCTGAGAGATACTGCCGTAATAAAGCGCAATCGGCTCATCAAGCAAAATAGCATCCAGCCGCCCATTCTTCAGGTCAGCAAACGCATTTGTCTCTTCAACATACGAACGAATTTTGACATGACCATCACGCCGCAAAATCCGTTCTGCCGATGTCTCTTTGATGGTCCCAACCGTACGCCCCTGCAAAGCATCCACCGTCAAAGGTGGATCCTTCATCTCTTTCCGGACAATGATACGGTTACTCGTAATGTAATAAGGGTGAGAAAAGAGAACCGCCGCCTTATGCTCCGGCGTCATCTCAATTCCATCCACCACCATCGCATAAAGCCCACGCGATAGGCCGGGGATTAACCCATCCCAGTCATTTTGAACAAACCGGGACTTTAGCCCCATATGCTCGCCCAGAGCCGCCACGAGGTCATATTCAAAGCCCGTAATGCGGGATTCTTCCGCCGGATCGTGAAAAGTGTAGGGTACGTTTGCCTCCCCATCAGAGGCCCACGGCAAATCCGTTGCGTTCAAAGCACCCGGCACATTGCTCGACGCGGCGCGCGCTGAAGCCGGCGCCAAAACCGATACCCCGACCAAACACGCACATATTAAGGAGAGAAAACGTTTCATCCGAGCAGCGTCCGCAAGAAACGCCGCGTCCGCCCGTCTCGCGGATCGGCAAACATCAGGTCCGGATCGCCACTTTCCACGATCTCCCCCCCCTCAAAATACAACACCCGGTCAGAAGCCGCCTGCGCAAACCGCATATCATGCGTGACCACCAATTGGGTCATTCCTTCCTCATCCAGCGCACGCATCACTGTCAGCACTTCTTCGGACAATTCTGGGTCCAAAGCGGAGGTCGGCTCATCATACAACATAACAGATGGTTTCATGGCCAACGCCCGTGCAATCGCCGCACGCTGCTTTTGTCCACCAGACAAACTATCCGGAAAACGCTCCATCACATGCTCTAAGCCAACTTTCGTCAGCAATTCACGTGCAACAGCCTCAGCCTCGGCCGCAGGCACACGCTTCACATGGATCGGGGCCATCATCACGTTATCCAGCACCGTACGATGTGGAAATAAGTTGAACGACTGAAAAACCATACCGACATGCTGGCGCAATTTATGGGCTTGCGCTTCATGCGCTCTGGTCCAGTGACCGCCTGAGCATGACACCGCGACATCTTCAATATGAACAGACCCAACATCCGGATGCTCAAGAAAATTCAAGCAGCGCAAAAAGGTTGATTTCCCACAGCCCGATGGACCGATAATGGAAATCAGCTCTCCTCGCTCTACATTAAGCGAAATTCCCTTAAGAATTGGGCTGCCACCAAAGGATTTGGCGATGTCACTCGCCCGAAGTACGAGATCAGTCAGTTCCAGGCCCCTCATTCAAAATAGTACATGGCATGAGCATCACACCATGACATACTCTAACACAGAAAACGAACCCCCTCTTAACGGACCTCCCCCATCGGGGCGAGTATTTTCCATCTTTCATGGCCTGAAAGCCCAACACGCGATACGTTTACGCAACACCCCCTTGCGCATCACGCCATTCACGGGTCTAAACTTTTTTGATAACGCTTCTTATTTGCAATGGATGACATGAGTAGCCCGGACACCCCCACGCCCATCCTTACAGTACAGGACCTCTCCGTCATCCGTGGGGATCGCCTCGTGCTGGATGCGGTCAACCTTACCCTTTACCCCGGCGAAGCAATGTTGCTCACCGGGCCCAATGGCGCGGGGAAATCAACACTCCTTCGTACAATCGCAGGGCTACGCCCCCCCACAGGCGGCCAAATCACCCGCGCAGCCTCCCTCTCATGGCTCGGCCATCAAGATGCTCTTAAACCAGCCCTCAGCCTTAGCCATAATCTTGCCCTCGCCGCACAACTCGGCGCAGCACCACTACATGATGTTTTGGCAGCATTAGACCTTACTCACCTCGCAGATCTCCCTGCACGCCTCCTCTCATCCGGACAAAAACGCCGCGCAGCCTTTGCCCGCGTTATGCTCTCCGGCGCAACCTTATGGCTCCTCGATGAACCAAGCGTCGGTCTGGATCAGGCCAGTATTGAACGCCTCGGGCACATTATGGCGCAGCACCGCGCCCAAGGTGGCGCACTCATCGCAACAACACACGTGCCCCTCCCATTACCGAACACACGCACACATCAACTCCCCGTCATCTCACCCAGCACAACGCCGTTAGATGATTTTGATTTGGATATTCTGTCATGACGGCTTTTCTCGCACTTATTCGCCGTGACCTTCTCCTCGCCTTTCGCTTTGGCGCTGATACCCTCGCGACACTCCTTTTCTTTATTCTATGCGGCAGCCTCTTCCCGTTAGCCCTCGGCCCTTCACCGGACTTGCTGCGCCATATGGGACCGGGCATCGTCTGGGTCTGCGCGCTGCTCGCATCTTTACTACCACTTGACCGACTTTTCGGATCTGAGCTGGATGACGGATCGCTGGACTTCTTAATGCTCACGGGCCTTTCGGCCCCATGGGTTGCCCTCGCCAAAATGATCGCTCATTGGCTTACAACGGGCTTACCTCTCATTATTGCTAGCTTACCACTTGGGCTCATGCTCGGCGTGACCGAACAGGAAATGCCCATTCTGCTCATCAGCCTCACACTCGGCACATTGTGCCTTTCACTCCTCGGCGGAATGGCAGCATCCGTTGTGCTGGGCGCACGCCGCGGTGGCGTTCTGCTGCCACTCTTAGTGCTCCCCCTCGCAACACCAATCCTGATCTTTGGCGCATCCGCCTCTTACGCGCCTTTGCTCGGCACATCTGCAGAAAGTGGATTAGACCTCTTGGGCGCGTGCCTCATGGCAGCCCTTCCCCTCAGCCCACTGGCCGCAGGCCAAGGCCTCAAAGCCGCCACTGAATAAATGGTAACTAAACACTCACAACAACTTCACACTCTACAACGCTGCCCCAAGAACCTTGGACGAAACAGCCACACCATATTAGTATCAGCGCCATTATCCCATTCATCCCCACCAGTTGTAAAATGATCAAGACAAGAAGAGCAAAACTCTACAGAAACAAAAAATTCTACGCTGTGACCTGTTCTGAAATCTGGAATGGAGATTTTTTCTCTCGTACGGGTTAGTCAGTATACACAGATCGGAGGTCTGCAACGCCTCAATGGATCGGCGAAAACTTTCGCCGGTCTTTGCACACAAGCGAAGATTTCAAACAAGATTCTTCGCTCTCCCCCGAGATCGTCCATAAAGTGAACTCCGAAACCGGCCGAGCCTTTTTAAACTTCTGGGACAAAATCGTCGTAGACTTTCAAATCAAAGATTGGCGAACCGCTATAACTAAAACAGCCTGCGTATTTTCATGCTGGGACTATGAAAATACAGATCAAATCGAGCTAACAGCCTCACGCGGCGGTGGTGGTGGCCACGGGGCGTGGGATTTGGATAAAAATGATGGAAAGGTTTTTCATGTTTCCATCCATGATACGGATGAAGCCATTGGTGAAACCATTCTGAGAGCGTTCAACGCCTGCAGGCCTCACTACGCCTAGGCGCCCGTCGACCCACACGCATATCCTTCTCTCCGACGCCTAGCACTATTCCACCGGCCAAGCGTCAGAAAGGTAGTCAAACAGCTACCTCACGCACAAAGAGCAACCTAAAACCAATCCTCTTCGGAACGAGGCTCACTTGATCAAAGCATCGTTTCCATGATCCCGTCACGGCGTGAGAAACGATGCAGCAACGCTGCGGTCACATGCCCTGCAATGAACACCCCCAGCACCCATGACACCAGCTGATGCAAAGCGGTAAAGAGCGGAGCCAAGACCGCACTCTTCGCCACTAATGGTGGCAAATGAATCACCCACAACATCGGCACCGGATAGCCGTGAGCAGAAGACATCAACCACCCCGTCACCGGCGTCAGCAGCATCAAACCGTACAAAATCCAATGCGCGACATGAACCACAAAACGCTGCTCTTCCGTTAATACCCCCGGCACTTCAGGCGGCCGGTGCGTAGCACGCCACGCCACACGCACCACAAATAATACAATAACAAACGTCGCAATTTCTTTATGAAACGTCAGCAAACTCAAACGCGTATGGGACGGCCCCACCGGCAGAATACGGTCTGCATAAAAACCAATTCCCCACGCCGCAATGATGATAAAAGCCATCACCCAATGCAAAATCCGCGCCGGCAAAGTATAACGTACCGCCATTTCCCAAAAACTTTCTGTAATGAAAACACTGCCCCAGCGGCAGCCTAAGAACGATTCTTCTTTAAAACAGAAGCCATCTCTCGTCTGCTCCCAGCAAACAACTTTCCATTTATACTGCGGAACGATACGAAAGAAGATACCCTAAAGACGCCCCGCATCCTGAGAGTTCTTGTGCTGACATCCCTTTACAACCGCCTCATGGCCCTCGCGGCATCACCACGCGCCCCTTTTTGGCTCATCATCGTTGCCGCAGCAGAAGCCTCTATCTTCCCAATTCCAGTGGATGTCATGCTCATTCCCATGCTGCTTGCACATCGTGAGCATGCACTACGCCTCGCCGGCTTGTGCACCGCGGCAAGCGTTGCCGGGGGCATCATCGGTTGGGGGTTAGGCGCCTTCCTCATGGAGCATATCGGCGCACCAATCGCTCATTTTTACCACGCCGAGAGCAAAGTCGCCTCGCTGGAAAGCTTGTTCCAACATTACGGGGTTTGGATCATTCTGGCCAAAGGCCTTACGCCACTGCCCTATAAATTCGTCACCATTGCTGCCGGGGCCGCGCATTTTTCGCTTATCCCCTTCATCGCCGCCAGTATCATTACCCGCGGAGCACGCTTTTACCTTGAGGCCATCTTACTCAAACTTTACGGAGAGCCCATCCGGCACTTCATTGAAAAGCGCCTGACCATTCTCCTACTCGCCGCTCTCATTCTCATCCTAGGCGGCGTTGCACTCATCACCCTGCTCTAAACAGAGGATCAATTCACAGCATGCTTCCGCGCCAGGGCCTCTTCCGCAGAAAATGACGGCCATTCAGACGCACTGAGCGCAGCCAAAGACGGCGCACCCACATGAAGGCGGTGCGCATATAGCCACGTATAGGTTAGCGCACGATGCACATAATCACGCGTCTCCGTATTGGGGAGCGTCTCCATAAAATATAACGGATCATGCATATCTGCCTGCTGCGCCGCTTCCCAACGCGCAATCGCGCCCGGCCCTGCATTATATGATGCCAATACCCGCACCAAATCACCGCCGGCTGGATGCGTCGCATCATCAACATGGCTCGACTGCCCAGCCAGATACACAACATACATCTGGCCAATCTCTAAATTGGCTGCTGGGTCACGCAAACGTGCCACCATCCCCGGCGCCACCGTATTAATGGCTACACCCTTGGAATCGTAAATCTGATGAGGATGCGTCACGAACGTCGCCGTTAAAGGACGAATTTGCATCAACCCCTCAGCCCCCACGCCAGAAACAGCACTCGCATCAAAGTTTGATTCAACACGCGTCAGCGCATAGACCAAGGCGGGATCAACCCGAAACCCATGCGCAGGCCGCAGGCTCGGCAACGGCAAAGAAGCCCCCGGCACACCGCTAGGCTGATGCTCTCCATCAACAATCAAAGACGCAAGCTGCTCTGACAAATCCTGAAGGCCCGCCGCCTGCGCCACCAATTGCAAAGACCGCGCACGCGCAGAATCACCCGCTATATCTGGCCATATCTGGCGAATAACAGCCTCTGCGCGGCCCGCCTCACCAATTTGCAGCAAAGCAAACAAACGCCGTCCATCCGGCAGAGCGTTCACCGCTTCAACATCAATTTCACTCAAAACGGGTACTGGGTCATGCAAAGTGAGCTCATGCGCCAAACCCGGCACTCGTGCATGGCCATGCCGACCCTGCTCCAAGCTTTGAGCCGCCAAAAGACCATAAAACGTCTCTTTATGCACCGCAGCCCGATGCA
Source organism: Neokomagataea thailandica NBRC 106555 (assembly GCF_001598495.1). Classification (GTDB taxonomy): domain Bacteria; phylum Pseudomonadota; class Alphaproteobacteria; order Acetobacterales; family Acetobacteraceae; genus Gluconobacter; species Gluconobacter thailandicus_A. The sequence goes on along the minus strand of NZ_BCZB01000007.1, from coordinate 9,270 downwards.
GCCAACTGGCATAACGCGTCATACCATGTACCGGCACCGAGGAACGCCCAGCCCAATACGCAGCAGCGGCCTGAGCTTCCGCCGTTGTCAACGGCGCATTGGCAGCATCTTCAAACAAAGAATAAGCCGCAGCATATTGCCCCGAACGCCACGCCGCCAAACCTGCGACGTAAGCAGGTAGAGCAACCTTATGTTGCCCACGCCCATACCCGGCACTCCCAATACGCAAAGCCGCGCTCGTAACCCCTTGGGATAATAAGCCGAGCGCAATTTCACCATAAAGCTGCCCAGCATAGACATCCGTCATACCCGGCGTTGCATCAACCAAGCGACGTGCACTCTCCGCTCCACGCTCACCCCGCGCAACCCGCTCTTGCACCGTGCGGTCCAACAAAGGGTTACGTGTGAAAGCATGCGCAAGCGGATCTGCTGGCACAGTCGAGCCCGCATGGGCAGAAGCAACCCCAGCATCTGGTGAGAGCGCACGACGAAACGACTGCACCAGCACACTACCCGGAGGAACCATTTTCAACAATTGCGCCTGAATATTTCCGGCATCTGGCAAAGACGCATAATGCTTCAGCCAGTCCTTCAACTCTTCCGACGCAGGCTGCGCTCCAGGCGAAAGGTACCGATCCGCTAAAACATCCCCCAACAAGGTCGTATCGGATAAATGCCGCTGCGTGATCTGCGCGAGGCGCACATCCCCTCGTCGTTGGGCTTGAAAGATCTGGCGATAATGAGCCGCCTCACCCGCAGATAACGGGTGCGGTAAAGACACAGCAGCATCATCTGGCATCCGCCCCTGTGCAAACGCCGTTTCATCATCATGCGCATCTTCTGTCTGGACGGTGCCAGCTTGTGCGAGTTGAGAACGCAGCGTTTGTGCACGCACAGATGCCAAAGAACCACCAGCCACGAGAAGCGCACTGACCACAACAGCACGTGTCGCATTATTACAATTTAGGGGAATCATCCATCGCATAGCGACGAGTGGCTACACGTTTTCACGCACCAAGGCAAGTTCGGCCAAATTTTATGGCCCGCGATGGTACGATCATAGCGAGGCTTTACGATTCGTTCCAGTGGTCAACAGCTTAATTTGGATGGTTTTTTTCTCTTTTGTGCATTTTTTTTGCCACACCTTCCTTCGTGTTACAAAACACCTGCCTTTTCCAAGTGTTCACGCAAAGATAAGAGATCTTCCCACGTCTTACGGCGCATCGGAGCACCAACCCTCAACTGCACAGGATGGTGCATCGGAAAAACAGGAATCGGCTCTTCCAAACCCGGAATTGTCACACTCGTCCAACGCCCCCGCATACGCCCCAACATCACAGCGCCGCACAACATTTTAAGAGGCGTCACACCCAACGTAACGATTCGTTGAGGACGCCCCTCCCGGATCACTTCTTGCAACAATGGCAAACATGCCTTCATTTCAGAAGCACTCACCGACCGTCCACCCGGCGGCCGCCACGGCACAGACGGCACCTGCGATAAAGCAGACCGCGTCACACCAATCGAGGCCAGCATACGATCAAGCAACAGGCCACTCTCTCCCGCAAAAAGAGAGCCCGTGCGATCCTCCTCCGCGTCAGGCACCTCACCGATCAACATCACAGGCGCATTCTCGGCATAAATAGGCCTCAAATGATGCGTCGCCATTCGTGCCAGAAAGGCTGTTTCCGAGAGTTTTTCGACCTCGCCCTGCCGCGCCACGCCGCGCACCGACACCGAACGTTCTACTGCCCGAGGAGCCTCCTCTCCTCCCCGCACAGACGCACGCCCCTCGTACGTCACGGCAGAGCGCGCCGCTTGCACCGCAGATTCGACCTCTGCGAAACGATCTTGCGGTGCCTCTAATAAAGCCTCATCTGCCCCCCAATCACGCAGAAGCGTTAAAGCAGCAAGGTACTCCGCTTGTCTTTGAATCACATCAGGGGTCATGCACTCTCCCGCTTCATGTCTGCTTTCAGTTGGCGACAGACCATACGCGGTCTAAAAGAAATCCATTATGCAGATCAACGGCCTTCCGCACAGGTCGCTTCGGCGCCCTCTCTCCCGCTCCCTTACGCTCCACCGCATAACATGCGGCTTGGCCGGGATCTCCCTCGCTCTTTCCACGACGCCGCATCAAGCCTACGGGCAGAGCATTTTACCAATACACACAGCCTCAACCAATATCACAACCCAAACCTCCCTCACCGGATGGCGCTTGGCGGCCCAAGTCATGATGCAGCGTAATGCCGTCACAGACGCATCTGACGCCCTCCTCCACCTCCTCCCACTTACCACCAATGACCCTACTCTATCGAAGCAAGCTCTAAGCTATGCCGCCATGGACGGGCGCAGCGCGACAGCCCTCGCCCTCGCACGCACCATGCCTGATAATGACATTGCCTCCTTTCTACTCGCCGAAGAAACCCTCGCTCAGCACCAAACGAGCGAAACGCGCCATATCCTCAATCGGAGCAGCCACCCCGGCCCACTCATTGCCCTCGTTGCACCCATTCTCACGGCATGGAGCCTCGTGGACGAACGTGAACCGCTCCGCAACCCCAGCACGTCCTCTATCCGACAGGCCATTACCCTTTTAAACAACGCCGCCTCTTTCGGACCAACGCACAGCCTCCTAGCCCTACACGCCGCGCTCATTGCGGAACGCGCGGCCACTCCAGACACAATCGCCACGCTCTATAGCCGGGTCACACAGAGCACCCCGAACTCTCCCGCCCTACAAATTCTCAACGCACAACTTGAAAGCGGCTGGCTCGCCCAAACCAACCACCGGCAGAATGCCCTCAAACGCTTGGCAGATCTCGGAACACAATCAGCATTAACTGCCCTCACTGTAGAACGCCTGCAAGAACAGCTCCACGCGCGCCCTCCCCTTTCTGCCGCTCAAGCCAGCGCCGTTCTTAATGTGCAAATTGCCACCATGTTGACCGGCACCACACATGACCCCGCCTCTCGGGAGGTCGCCATGATTGCACTTCAACATGCGCTCCACCTCGACCCAGATCTGACCGTCGCCCGTATTTTTCTGGCAGACTTATTCCGCGATGAAGGACAGGCTGAACACGGCCTCATGACCCTCAACCATATTCCTGACACAGACCCATTGGCCATCCTCGCAGCGCAAGAACGCGTCACTTTAGCAAGCCAAACCCACAACCCCGAGGCCACGCGCCACGCCCTACAGCACGCACTCGCCCTCCGCCCGGATGACCAAGTTTTTTTGACACAACTCGCTGATACCGAAGAAAATTCAGGCCTCTACCAAGACGCCATAAAGCACTACTCTCATGCCCTCATCGTCTCATCCCCACGACGCGATGACGTCTGGCCCCTCTTACTGGCCCGTTCCATGGCGTATGACAATGCAGGAGACTGGCCCCATGCACGCGACGACATGACACATGCCTTAGACCTTGCCCCGAGCGAGCCAGACATACTGAACTGCATCGGTTACGCTTCCATTGAACATAATGAAAACCCTGCCCTGGCATTCCGATCCCTCCAAAAAGCCCTGAAACTTCAGCCAGACAATACCGCGTTTCAGGACAGTTACGCTTGGGCGCTGATCAAACTCAAAAAAGACCTCAAAACCGCGACTCCTCTTCTCAACACAGCCGCCGAACATGCCCCTAATGACCCCGAGATTGCTTACCACCTTGGTGTTGCGTACTGGTATCAAGGCCGCCATACAGAAGCTCAAGATCAATGGAATCAAGCACTTGACGATACACCATCAGCACATGATCGCTCCCTCATAGAAGATGCATTGAGCCATAACGGCCCTCATCTTCCTATTTTTGAACACTCATCCGGGCTACTTCCATGACAACAACATTGACATTGCACGATACCGCTCACGCAAAAATCAACCTTTTCCTACACGTCACCGGACGTCGCCCAGACGGTTACCATCTCCTTGACAGCCTCGCCGTATTCGCCGGCGCAGGCGATCACTTAACGGCCAAACTCCATGATCATAAGTGCCACCTCTCCATCACCGGCCCCTTCGCCAACGGCCTTAGCGCATCAGACGATAACCTCATTCTCAAAGCTGCTCATGCACTCAAAGAAAAAACAGGCACCACACAAGGCGTTCATTTGACCCTTGAAAAGAACCTTCCTGTCGCATCTGGCATTGGCGGCGGCTCTGCCGATGCCGCCAGCGCCCTACGCCTGCTCGCCTCATTATGGAAGATCGACACCGCCTTATTACCTGATATCGCTCCAACTCTAGGGGCAGATGTTCCCGTGTGCCTCCATCAAACACCAACCCGCATGCTCGGTATTGGCGAGATTCTAGAACCAGCCCCCGCACTCCCACTCGGCGGCATCTTACTCGCCAACCCGGGGATCGCCGTCTCCACGCCTGATATTTTCCGCCGCTTTTCAGCCGCTGGCGGGCCACAACTCCGCACTCCCCCCATTCTGCCCACACAGTGGGACAACATGGAGCACCTTACCTCTACCTTGATACACACGACCAATGACCTCCAACCTCCAGCCGCCAGCCTCGCACCCGTCATTAATGAAACTCTCAAGGCCATTACTATACTGCCCCACTGTCTCTTATCCCGCATGAGCGGCTCAGGCGCGACGTGTTTTGGACTCTTTCCAACGCCTGAAGATGCCCAAAAAGCCGCTCAAATTTTACGAGAACACTACGATTGGTGGGTTTGGGGCGGCGCCTTCGCTTAACCGCTCATAATTGGGCAGAAGAGCATGGCACTAAATGCCTCTAAGCTGCTCAGAACCTATTGATGTTGGTAGGAAATTTTTCGTCAAACCCTCCAAAGAGACTGAAGATGAACGACCTGTTTTGGCTGACGAATGAACAGATCGAGCGCTACGGCCATTCTGTCCCAAGAGCTACTGCAAAACCTCACACCGCTAACCGCCGCATGCTAGGCGGCATCATTTTCGTGAGTCGCAACGGCCCGCGCCGGCGTGATGCGCCTCTTCACGTGGATGATAGATAGCCTATCTGCTACAAAGGCCGAGCCTCAGGCCATCATGATTGATGGAACCTACCTCACAGCACACCGCACAGCTTCTAAAACAGTGGATCCAGGTCACCTGACCGGTTGCGCCAAAGGCGATAGAATACCAGGCTGTGTACAATCACCGATCGGAACGAACGACTACTGAGCTTTTTTCAAACAGCAGAAGAGGTCAGTGATGACACCCGAGCCTCTGCTCTGCTGGGCAGCCTCCCCATGGCGAAGTGAATGTTGGCGGACCGATGTTATGACGCTAATCAATTCCGGTGCTGCCTAGAGGAAAGAGGGATTAGAGGCCTTGCAGCCCGGGGCGGAGACCCCGTGTAAAACCCGTCAAATATGACGAGCGAGCATACAAACGCCGCAACCGTCATGTTCTGAATATAAGCCTATACAAAACAGACATCATCCCCCACAAACCGGACCAAATACAGCTTCGATTCGTGATTTTAGTGTACTTGTTGTAAATGGCTTAGCCAAAAAATTATTAACACCCTCCGATATCGCTTTTTGTACTAGGTTTTTATTTGCGTGCCCCGTTAACATAATAAAGCCAATTTTTTGCGTGCTCGGCGATGATCGAATAGCGCGCAACAAAGCCAGACCATCCATATCAGGCATATTAAAATCTGAAATAATCAGATGCACTGTATTCGTACGAATATGCTCCAATGCTTCAAGTCCGTTTTTAACGCCCGCCACATGGACAAAACCCAATTGAATCAAACTATTTCTTAACAAAGATCGTATAGAAGTCTGATCATCTACCAATATTATTGACATAGATGCTGCCGTTACCATGATATATATCTTTCTATATTAAACATTTTTGTATTTCCTTTCCAATTTCACCTAACGGAAGTTGCTTACAAACAGCCCCACATTCGAATGCTTTCTTTGGCATGCCATAAACCACAGATGTGTTTTCATCTTGTACAATAGTAAGTGCCCCTTCATTTTTCATTGCCAACAAGCCATGGGCACCATCATCACCCATGCCAGTTAAAATCACGCCAATCGCATTATTCCGGTAAATAGTTGAAATAGAGTTAAATAGAACATTGATAGAAGGGCGATGACCACTCACTTTCTCACCAGAACATAAATGACACACCGCTCTTCCGTTTTTCATAATAATTTTTAAATGCCGCCCCTGCCCTGGCGCCACAAATACAACGCCGTTTTCCAATGGCATACCTTCTTCAGCCAAAACAACTTTTAAACCCATGATTACATTTAGTCTTTTAACCATCCCCTCCGCAAAATTTTGTAATATATGCTGAACAACGACGATAGGTGGCGAATTCACAGAAATATTTTTCAAAACATCTTCCAAGGCGGATATTCCTCCAGTAGAGGAACCAATCGCTATTACTTTATATTTCATCTGGTATCTCTGATAAGATAAGACAATATCCTCAGCCAATCCTGAAAATACTTTTCCACCTTCCTTTTTTGAGAAAAATGAGGTAGCCCCTAAACTATAGGCTGCCTCAGCAATTTTATTATTGCTATCAAAACTTGATACTATAACGACAGGCATAGGGCGAAAATTCATTATTTTCTTTAAAAATTGCAAACCATTCATCCCAGGCATCTCTATATCTAAAGTAATTATATCTGGAGATGTACTAATAATCATATCACGCGCTTCATACGGCGTACCCGCAGCACCAACCACTTGTAATCGTTTATCTTTTTTAAGAGTAAAAGAGATTAATGCACGAGCCGTTATAGAATCATCAATAATTAAGACTTTTATTTTTTTTTCTAATGTCATGTTATTTTCCTATAGGCATTAATCCCAAACATTTTCAACCCATATTGCTCTGGGTTATGTATTCTTTCAGAGTGACCTATGTATAACTCACCTCCCAACAATAACGTTTGTGACATTCTTTGCCACAACTCCTCCCGGCTGATTACATCAAAATATATTGATACATTTCTACAAAATATAACATCAACCTTATGATTAAAATTCCACCCATATTTTAAATTTATTATTTTAAAATCAATATTTTTAGTTATTTCTTCTGAAAAAGAAAAATTATCTTGATTTTTTATAATAAATTTATTGTATTTTTTATATATGTTTTTTATATCATCGTAGGTATATTGATTTTTTTTTGCCAAATTAACTACCCTGCAATTAATATCACTGCCGAGAATTTTATATTTTATATTATTAACACGACATAAGTCATGTATTGAAATAGCTATAGAATATACCTCTTCTCCTGTAGAACAACCAGCTGACCATATTTTTATTTTTTCCTTCACTCTTTTTAAGGCGTTTATTAAGTAAATGAAATGATGTTCTTCTCTATAAAATAGAGTAAAATTAGTTGTTAATTTATCTATTATTTTCTGATCATCATTTAGTAATATACTATAATCAACGTATTTATTAACATCATTAAATCCACTTCCATGAAAGAATTTTTTTATACTATTTCTTAGAAAATCATCTTTTTCCTCCGAAAAAGACAAACCATATTTTTTATTTATGGTTTGTTTTATATAATTAATATCAATATTATTCACCCACCATCACCTTTTCAACCAATTTTATCAAATTAATAGAAAATATTGATCTATTATCATTCTCTATAATTCCATTTATATAATTCATTCCATCTACAAAATTATTTGGAGCATTGCTTATATGATCGTATTCAATAATATCACTTACTGAAAAAACTGAAAATGCCACCAATTTGTTAAGACAATCAACTACAATTAGTGCTTTTTTATTCGATTGCTTTTCTTCTTTAATAATTTCCATGAAATCAAAGACGGGTATAATCTCTCCTCTTATATTGATAAAACCTTCAATATATTTTGTTGTCGACGGCAACACTGTAGGGGTGATCCACTCTTTAATCTCCTTAATGAAGGATATATTATATGAAAAATAGTGGTCGCCACATTTAAAAACCAAGTCTTTATTCACAGTACTCTCCCAATTTAGAGTTATTCTCTATTTTTTTTGCGAAGAAATTTACATCCACTATCAACGAAACACTTCCATCGCCTAATATAGTTGATGATGAAAATCCACCAACATTTTTATAATTTTTTTCTATGGATTTTATCACGAATCTATTTTTATCAACTATTTCATCAACTGCTATTATATACTTTAAACCATATTCAGATACCACACATACGCCGACCCTTGGCAAAATATTTCCTTCATTAAACAGGTGCTTTATATTAAAAACCGATACATATTCATTTCTATATTTATATATACTAACTTCATCTTTGATTTTTATAATTTTACTATAATCAATATCAAATGTCTCCATTACGTCTGATATTGGTATAATAAAATTTTTACTATTTACTCTCAGTAGAATACCCTCCATAACTGACAGAGTTAACGGTAATGAAAGACGAAATTTTGTTCCCTTATTCTCCTCTGAAGAAATACTAATTTTTCCTCCCACTTTATCAATTTCACGCTTCACAATATCCATACCCACCCCCCTCCCCGAAAGGTTCGAAACGGCCTCTGATGTTGAAAAACCCGATGAAAAAATAAGGTTATAAATATCCATCTCCGTCAGATTTTTTTCGTCCGTAATAATGTCATTATTTTTAGCTTTTTTTATTATTTTACTCTTTGATAAGCCACATCCATCATCTTCAACTTCAATGATTACTCTTCCCGAAATATGAAATGCCCTTAAATATATTTTTCCTTTAATAGGCTTAAAATTTAATTTTCTAATTTCACTATTTTCAATGCCATGGTCTACGGAGTTTCTGACCATATGCGTTAAGGGATCTATAATAGCCTCCAATATAGACCTATCTATACTTGTTTTTTCTCCCTCCAATATAAGATCAACTTCTTTATTAGATAACCGAGCCGCTTCTCGCACCACCTTCCTCATTCTTTGAAAGGCTAAATCAATAGGGTGCGCCCTCATCGAAATAATGTTTTCTTGCAATTCTTGCGTAATAACCTCTAGCTTGGATAAACAGTTTGTCTCCTTATTGAAAGTTAGTGAATTTTTTATTTCTTCTTGGAGAATTAAAATCTCTCCCATTAAATCCACTAACTTATCAATACGATATAAATCAACTCGCACACTGCCCCCTCTAGGCGTAGGCGTAGGCGTAGGCGTAGGCGTAGGCGTAGGCGTAGGCGTAGGCGTAGGCGTAGGCGTAGGCGTAGGCGTAGGCGTAGGCGTAGGCGTAGGCGTAGGCGTAAGGCGTAGGCGTAAGGCGTAGGCGTAGG
>NZ_BCZB01000006.1 GCF_001598495.1 Neokomagataea thailandica NBRC 106555 | reverse complement strand
GGCGTAGGCGTAGGCGTAGGCGTAGGCGTAGGCGTAGGCGTAGGCGTAGGCGTAGGCGTAGGCGTAGGCGTAGGCGTAGGCGTAGGCGTAGGCGTAGGCGTAGGCGTAGGCGTAGATTTTATGTTAATACCATACCAATCCAGTAATTCCTTAAAAGATTCGATCGTATTTTTATTTATATTTAACTCAAAAATAAGAGTGAACTTGTCTTCTTTCGAAGAGTATACATTTATCACAGAAAATGTTTTGGGAATTTTTTTTGCAATATATTTCAAAAAAACAACTGGATCATGACCTGATTTATAAAAATTATCGTCAAATTCCAATTTTATATTCTCAAATATATCCACATCAATAGCAATAGGCTGAAAATTTTCTAATATATCACCTTCTACCTCAGATGTATTAACCAGAATACTCCCCAATGCGCTCTGGTATTTTTTTAAATTTTCTTCAAAAAATGAACACTCTTTTCCGTGAATGGCTGCGTCGACAAGGTCATCGAGAAAATCAGTACATTGCAAGAAAATATTAATTTTTTCATCATCAAGAACTATGATACCGCTTCTAATATCATCTAAAGCAGTCTCAAACGAATGTGAGAAATCAACAATTTTATCAAATGAAAAAGCAGATGCCCCACCCTTTATTGAATGAACCGCACGAAAAACATTATCCACTTCTTCACGGCTATATCCATTTTTCTTAAGAAAAATTAATCCTTGTTCTAGAACAATAATTTGTTCACGGCATTCTTCAAAAAAGATATTTTTTATTTCTTCCATATCGTCAAAGTTATTCATAATATGATACGATCAATCATATCTAATAAAATGTCTTTATCAAAAGGCTTTGGAAGCCAAGCCGTAACCCCAGCTTCTTTTCCCATATTTCGTTTTTCAGAACTCGTTTCTGTAGTTAACATAATTATAGGGATGTACTTAATTTTTGGCGTAGACCTTACTGATTTTACCAAATCAATACCATTCATATTTGGCATATTAAAATCTGTTATTATGAGCCTAGGCGTACTTTTTGCTAAAACAGACAAAGCTTCATGGCCATCACCGGCCTGCTCCACCTCATACCCCGCCCTGAGAAGCTCCATCCGCAATAAATCTCGAAGAGTTCTTGTATCGTCTACAATTAAAATTTTCATGACTGCCCCAACAAACGGCTCGATAGCCCCAATAACTTCAAATCAGCCCGCAAGGCTTCAGACGGATGAAGGATACAAAACTCTCGCCCCTGCTCTTGCGCGCGTTCCTGCATACGCAACAAAACAGCCAAACACTTCCCGCCAATGCACTGGACCTGATGACCATCTAGAATGAAATCTCCCTCATGGCCTTGTAAGAGACTCAAAAACTCATCTGCCACGGCTGTATCCAGCCGCTCAAACAATACGATAGGCACCACATCCCCCCTCAGTCTCTTCGCACACACTCGAAATGTTTTAGCTGACTAGCGGGGTAACTCGCTTTGTCTTGCACACAGTACGAATAGAGTTCATCTCCTTCATAATGGGGAATTCATTGACATGAAGTTAATGAGGCAATCTCCCCACACATCCTTGGATCAATTAAATTTTCTCTTTTAAATCAAAGACGTTTCCGTCAACGCCCAGCCAAAACTCCCTCTTTCATAAAAATGATTTTTTTGAAACTTTCCTATTGCCATACTCAGAACAGACCGATATAAGACCGCTCAACGACAACGAGCCGCCCTTCAGGGTACTCGGGATGTTCAGGAAACTGGACAGATGTTGCGGGTGTAGCTCAGTTGGTTAGAGCGCCGGCCTGTCACGCCGGAGGTCGCGGGTTCGAGCCCCGTCACTCGCGCCACTTTATCCCTGTCGTTTTTATAAAGCGCCTTAATGCGTTTTAGTAAACTACTCATTATCGAGTAGACATTGCGGGTGTAGCTCAGTTGGTTAGAGCGCCGGCCTGTCACGCCGGAGGTCGCGGGTTCGAGCCCCGTCACTCGCGCCACTTTATCCCTATATATTGCGGAATATGTGACGCAAAGTATCAGCTTGGACGCTCTCCCCTCCCGGGGATACCCAATGCATCGGCTCAACCTTTTTAGAAAAAACCTTCGCATCACGACGGTGCCGCTTAATATACATACTCCCACAAGACGTCATTTCAGCCGTGAACTATCGCTTCGTGATCTTTTTTCTTGCATCCTACGCCCACCTCGTCGACACCCACTCTTATGGCTTACACCGTAAAAGAAATTTTTCTCACCCTTCAGGGGGAAGGCGCCCAAACCGGGCGCACAGCAGTCTTTTGCCGCTTCACCGGATGCAATCTCTGGTCCGGCAGAGAAATCGACCGAAACACAGCAACCTGCCGCTTTTGTGACACGGATTTTATCGGCACAAACGGAGAAGGTGGCGGAAAATTCGCTGATGCTGCGGCATTAACACATGCCATCACACAATGCTGGACCTCTGAAGCAGACCAAGGCGGCCGCCGCTACGTCGTCTTTACAGGCGGAGAGCCACTCCTCCAGCTAGACCCTGCCTTGATTCATGCCATGCACGAAGCAGACTTCGAAATTGCCGTTGAAACCAATGGTACTCTTTCAGCTCCTGAAGGAATCGATTGGATTTGCGTCAGCCCGAAAGCTGATGCCCCCCTAGCGCAAACATCCGGTGCAGAATTAAAACTCGTCTTCCCACAAGATGAATTAACACCAGACATGTTTAAAACGCTCAACTTTAAACATTTCTGGTTGCAGCCTATGGACGGTCCCAACCGCACCGCCAACACACAAGCGGCTGTCGCCTATTGCCGCGCACACCCTCAATGGCGCTTATCCCTCCAAACCCATAAAATGATCGACATCCCATGACACAAAACGCTCATGACAGTGCACTGGTCCTTTTCTCTGGCGGACAAGATTCAGCAACCTGCCTTGCTTGGGCGCTCACACACTATCAACGTGTGGAAACCATGGGGTTCGATTACGGGCAACGTCATGCGGTCGAGTTAGAATGCCGCGACACCTTGCGCACACGCATGACCACTCTCAAGCCAGAATGGAAAGACCGCCTTGGCCCGGACCACACGCTTGATCTCCATTCCCTAGGCGCATTATCGGACACAGCCCTCACCCGTGAAGCCGAAATTTCCATGACTGAAAGCGGCCTGCCCAACACCTTTGTTCCAGGCCGTAATCTCCTTTTCCTTACTTATGCCGCAGCTTTAGCCTACCGCCGCACCATCAAACATATTGTTACCGGCGTCTGTGAAACAGACTATTCTGGCTACCCAGACTGCCGAGACGACACGATTAAAGCACTACAGGTAGCCCTAAATCTGGGTATGGAAAAACGGTTTGTCCTCCACACACCACTAATGTGGATTGATAAAGCCCAAACATGGCACCTCACAGAAACACTCGGCGGCCCCGCACTGGTGCAACTGATCAATACGGAAAGCCATTCATGCTATAAGGGTGACCGTCAGCACCAACACGCATGGGGTTATGGCTGCGGCGAATGCCCCGCTTGCGACCTCCGCGCCGAAGGCTGGCGCCAATACCAAGAGAGCCCCGCATGACCGCAGCCTTATATCTCCCCGAAACGGAACTCGTTTTCACCCGGCGCTTCAGCATGGGACATCGCCTCATTGCGGGCAGCAGCGAACGCTGCGCTATGGTGCATGGCCATAACGAATATGTCACCATACGCCTCACCGCATCGCATCCACAGCGCCTGGATGGTCAACACAACATGATCACGCCATTCGCCAACGCGAAAACCCGGTGGCATGGTTTTATCGATCATGTTGTAGACCACGCTTTGCAGCTTTCAGATCAAGACCCCTTGCTCACATGGTTCCGCACCCATGAGCCCGTGCGCGCCAAACGCATTATTGTGACGCCCGGTGACCCAACAACCGAACTTATGGCCGCATTGCTCCTCGCGAAACTCAATGCTTTCTTGCAAGATGACGGTGGCCTCCTCCAAGCCCAAGGTATTGAACTCAAAGAGACACCTACCAATACCGTACGCCTGAATGGGCGCCCAGATCTCTTTATTCCCCCCGTCAATCGTCCCCCAGAAGAATGTTGGTGGAACCGTGCAGACCACAGCATCGCAGACTCTTAATCTTCCCCTATTGGCACGCCGGACATATACAATGGGGCCAACCTTCCTATTAGAAGGCTAGCCCCATCACCACAAAATCCCGACCTCTTTTAAATCATAAAGAGGTCTACAGTGACAGATATACAGAACACGGCATGAAAATATTATTACATGAACAATAATCTATTTTCGATAATAATCAATTATACCAAATAATGCTCGAAATAAATAACTTCAATAATCGGCACGTGCTCATACGCACCACAACACTCTACCCGACAACACTACATGGCTCATCTAAAGTTTATCTGTAGTCAGAGCAGAGCCACTTCTCCGAGCGCAGCAGGCAGGGCTTGCGCCAACATATCGAGTTCACCCGGCGTCGCCGTACCAATACGGATCCAGCTTAGATACTGAGCATCATCGAAAATACGTACATCGACATTATGACGGGCAAGAGCGTCACGCATCGCCTTGGCAGGACGTCGCGTGTCAACATAAACAAAAGTACCGACGCTTGGAAGGTAGGTTAACCCATGAGCACGACATAGACTATAAATCCTCTCACGGCACTGCGTAAGATAATTGACCGCGCCTTTCAAATAAGCGTGGTCACCGAGCGACGCAAGCGCAGCCCGGTAACCGGGTTGGTTGCGTGACGTGGTCGTGAGACTATAGAGTTGCTTCACCCGCTCTGGCCGCGCCAGAACATAGCCAATACGTAGTCCCGCCATGCCATAAACTTTGGAGAAGGTGCGGGTCACGATGACGTCCAGCCCTTCACGCACCAGAGAAGCCATGGTCATATGCTGGTAATCAGGCAAAAGTTCATAATAGGCTTCATCGATCACGACTGGAAAACGCGATGCCATATCGCGACAAAAGGCAATCAGGGCATCATGATCAATCATTTGCCCCGTCGGATTATTCGGGTTGCAGAAATAAGCCAGTCGCGTTTCGGACGTAACAGCCTTGCGCATGGCTTCAAAATCGATCTGGTGATCACTCAATGGCACATAGCATGTACTAATACCACGTCTGTTCGCATAATTAAGGTGGGTGACATACGTCGGATGGGGGGCCAGAACATGGCCACCACGAGCAATATCAGAGGTTAAAAGAGACAGTGCATCGAGAGAACCGTTCGAAAGCGCAACCTGTTCATGCACCAAACCTTCCTGAGCCGCAATACGCTGGCGTAACTCGGTTTCATCTTCAACATAATAAGGTGCGTAAGGTACAGATTCCGCTATGACACGGCGTGCTGCGGGAGATGGGCCGTAAGGATTTTCCGTCACTTCTAGACGTGCCCTTTTAGGCCTATCGACTACCGGTGCCGCGTGCGAGAGTGCACCTAAGCTAGAGTTTTGTGCTGTTAGTGAGGTAAGAGCGAGAGCGCTACCACCCAGTAGTGTGCGGCGTTTCATATACCCTACCCATCTTTGAAAAGATCAGGAATTTCTAAAGAAAATAAATATGATCGCAAGCATCATTACTCTTATTCATAAATATAACACATAACCTTCATTACCATTTAACCCCGCACCCCACCTTGATGAAGGATATATCATCCACTTTATCAAGGAACGAGATTTCATGATCAGAAAAACGATTTTTCTAACGGCAACAACAATTTTTCTTACCGGAACCTCCGGATATAGTGTGGCTGCCGAAACCAAACTGTCCAACGCGCCCTACAGCGGCGGTACCTCAACAAAATCATCGAGCCAAAACCCGCATAGTGCTCGTAGTACCGACACTCGTTCTGATACAGAGACGGTTATCGTCACGGGCACGCATACTTCAAACCGAAAGGCGCGTCAGAGCACCTCGCCCATCACCGTCATCACCGCCGCAGAACTGCGTCGTTCAGGGCAACTTAATCTCGCTGATGCGCTAACGCGTACCTATGCCTCAATCAATATGCCTGCCATGGGAAATGACGCTGGTGCGCTGACTGCCGCCATTCGCATGCGCGGCCTCAACCCAAATCAGGTCCTTGTGCTCGTTGATGGCAAAAGACGCCATACGACAGCGAATATCTACGCGGATGCAGGCCCTGCGTTCGGCGCTACGCCAGTCGATGTAAACATGCTACCCGCCGCCTCGATCGACCATATCGAGGTACTGGAAGATGGTGCAGCGGCGCTCTACGGGTCAGATGCGCTAGCAGGGGTGGTCAATATCATCACCAAAAAAACCAATCACGGGCTTAATGTCAGAGGGCAGACCGGCGCTAATGCTTATAACGGCGACGGCTGGCAATATCAGACCAGCTTTGATGGCGGTATAAAGCTTCTTCGTGATGGCTATCTCCATATGAGTGGACAAGTCTACCATACCGATCACATGGTGCCTTATACTGAAGATCACCGACTACTCGGTTATGCCCCGCCGGGAGCAGGAACTGCTCTTTACAATGGCTCAGTCAAAGTACCCAAAAATTCAAACAAGGTAATGAGCACACCTGAAGAAACCAGAGAAAACTTCAGCATTGCACTTGGTAAACCCATCACGCCCGATATCGATGTCTATTCCCTGATCACGTATGCGCATCGTCACGCAGAATCTTACCAAAATTACCGCCCACCCAATACAATCCCTACCTATTACCCTTCAGGATTTTCGCCTCTCGAAACGATCGAAGAAAATGATTACGCGGCAACCCTTGGAATCAAGGGCAAGGCACTCTTTGGCTTCACCTGGGATCTGAGCACAACCTATGGTGCCGATGAAGACAAAATCAGCAATAAGAACAGTGTCAATCTCGGGATGCTCAGCAAGAATTGCCTTCCTAGAAGCCAGTCCCCCAATAGCACCAGCCCCTATCTCTCGACTGAAGGTTGCGGCTGGTCTCCCACCACCACACGCGCCGAAAGCTACCGCATGGCGCAATGGACCAATGCACTCGACCTCAAACGTACACTCCATACCGGATTTGCGACCCCGACCACGATTGCTTTCGGTGCAGAGCATCGTCTCGACACTTATGAAATCGTGGCAGGCACACCTCCCTCCTACGAGGCTGGCGGCATGTCAGGTTATGTCGGGCTAAGCCCACAGAATGCGGGACACTGGAACCGTGATATCTGGGCGGGTTATATGGATAATGATTTCCATCCACTACCACACTGGGATGTCGATCTAGCAGGGCGCTTTGAGCATTACACCGATGTTGGCAATACCGAAAATGGCAAGATCTCGACGCGTTACGACATCACCCCTCGTCTGGCAGTACGCGGGACGATCAGCAATGGATTTCGCGCTCCCACTCTCGCCGAACAGCATTTCAGTGCCATTAACGTCGGCGCAACCACAGTATCAGGCTTACTCCCCGTCGGCTCACAAGCGGCACGAACCCTAGGTGCAGCTCCTCTCAAGCCAGAGCGCTCAACCAATGCGAGTGCTGGCGTCGTAATCGAACCCCTCACAGGACTACATGTCGAGGCCGATGTCTATCAGATAAACATTCGCGATCGCATCATCGCCGGCGGCTCCAATAACGGCCCGGCCGCCATTACAGCGCTGCAACAACTCGGCTTTGTCCTTCCCACCGGGCTAGATCCAAATGCGGTCAGTACCTACTTCTTCGCCAACGGCGCAAGTACGCGCACTCAAGGCGCTGACCTCAAAGCAAGTTATCTGTTGCATCTCCCCCGCTACGGCACGGTCAACCTCTCGGCAGCGCTTGACCTGAATAGGACGAGGCTCAGCCACGTCTCAACAACCATGGCCAATGGCCGCTCCGTTCCGCTCCTCAATGCTGCAACGGCAAGCTATATAACCACTGCCTACCCCCGCTCGAAACTCATCCTCAATGCCTATTGGACACTCGGCCAATGGGATGTGAATCTACGCCAAACACGCTATGGCGAAACCACAACCATGCTTGGTTATCAAGATTGGACACCGTCGAACGCGCGATGTGGAGCTGGTGGTGCTCTACGCTATTCGAGCACTTGTTTCGCGCAGTTCAAGAACACACCACGTTGGCTAACCGATCTTGAAGTTGGCTACGCATTCATGCCGCACTGGCACTTGGCAGTTGGAGCCAATAATATCTTCAACATCCGTCCGAGGCGCGTTAATCCGCTCAATAATAATTATGGCGCACGCATCTATGATGCGAACTCTGCCCAAGTACCAATCGCAGGAGGCTATTATTATGGCCGCATTGACGCCAGCTTCTAAAAGATTTGGACAGAGATAATCTTAAAGACTGTTGGGCCTAAAAAGGCCCAACAGTGATGCGTTTAGTCCCAAAGGTGGTGACACAAAAAAGCCGCACCCCAACCAGACGCTGAAAAATACAGGCTGCGCCATACTTGCCAATACAAAGCTATGCGGCCTCAATAACCAACATGGCCTCTAAGATTTAACTACGCAGGAGAGACAAAATCTCTTGGCGAGCGGCATGATCTTCCGCCCACACACCACGTGCAATGCTCGTCACCGTAGATGAACCCGGCGCACGTACACCGCGCATACTCATGCACATATGCTCAGCCTCCAGCACAACCAGCACCGCCGCAGGCTGCAAGATCTCTTCCAAACTTCGAGCTATTTGGTCCGTCAAACGCTCCTGCAATTGCGGGCGGCGAGCAAACCCTTCGACAACACGCGCCAGCTTGCTCAGCCCCGTCAAACGCCCACCGGCAGGCAAATACGCCACATGCGCCCGACCAACGACCGGTAACAAATGATGCTCACACATGGAATGAAAGCGAATATCCTTAACAATCACCGCGCCTTGGTGACGGTCCGCCGAGAACTGCGTCTTTAGATGCTCACGCGGGTCCTCATACAAGCCGCCAAACACTTCCAAATACATCTCCGCAACACGGCGCGGCGTATCGTTCAAACCTTCCCGCGCCGGATCTTCCCCCAGTGCCTCCAAAATCGTGCGAACAGCACCAGCAATGCGCGCCTTCGCATCATCCGGACAACACAACGCATCCAATGGGCGCAATTCTTCCTGACCAGCAAGAGAGTCGACGGGCTTCGGATCGGTCATGTCGTGTTACAGGCTCCCTCTCCGTACCATCATTGTTTCAAACAATACGGACAGCAAAAACAAAAAGACGAAAAACCCCGACAACACCATCACGCCTGACGGCGCACAACATCTCCCGGGGTGCGAGACAGGACTGCTAGCGCGTCCTTCACGCTACGTCCACTCATCTGACGCTCAGGAACAATTTCTGCCAGTGGTTCTAGAACAAAAGCACGCTCAAACATATGGCGGTGCGGCACAGTCAACACACGATCAGAGAACGAGCGCTCACCATAATACAGAACGTCAATATCAACCGCGCGCTCACCCCAACGGCGGCCCACTTGCCGGCCTAATGCCCGCTCCGTCTCTTTACACAGCCGCAGAACAGCATGAGGCCGCAGCGTTGTCTGCCCAACCACACACATATTTACAAATCCCGGCTGATCCGTTTCCCCCCAAGGTGCACTGTCATACAAAGACGACACAGCACCAACATCCACTCCCTCCGCAACAGATAAGCAATCCACGGCCGCATATAACGTCGCCTCTCGCTCCCCAAGATTCGCGCCCAATGAAAACGCAACATCATACCGGCGCAGCTTCTCCACCAGAGCCGACGTCTCGGTCAGGACATAAGGCACCGGCACAGCCGGTTTACGGACCCGCACCTGCACCCACTCTACCGCCGCGAACTGCTCCAAAACCGTCTGCGCTATGCGGTCCCCCACCGTCTCAATCAGCGCCAATGGCGGCCCCGTTACGATTTTGGACGCAATGTCACATAACCCACCATAACACACCGCATGCTCATAAGCGTCATCACGCTGCGCCAACGTCAGATCGGCTTTAATAGCGATATCAATGATGAAGCGCTGCCCCAGTCGGTTTTCCTCCGGTAAAACGCCATGATGCCCAAAGAGACAAAGATCTTTCACCTCAACACATGTCAAAATCGGTTCAATCATTCTGCCTCTCCATAACGCTCTTTCATGATATGCCATGTCATAAAGGCATCGGCATGCTCTCTCACATCATGCACCCGCACAATGTCAGCCCCCTGACCCACACCATATAAATGTGCCGAAAGCGTCGCGGCCAAACGTGCATCGGCAGGCTGACCAGTAATCCACCCCAAAACAGATTTGCGTGATGCCCCCAACAAAACAGGCAAACCATATTCAGCCTTTAAATACGGAATATCACGGATCGCCTGAACATTTTGCTGTTGCGTTTTGCCAAAACCAACCCCCGGATCTAACGCTATGCGGGATGAGGACATACCCGCTTTTTGCGCAACTTCGAGCGTTAGATCAAAAAAACGCCTCCACTCCGCGCGTATATCCAAATCCGCCTCAACACGATCACGGTTATGCATCGCCACCACCAAAGCATCATGCTCAGCCGCAACACGGGCCATATCGGGGTCTGCCTGTAATCCCCAGACATCATTGATAATATGCGCCCCTGCCCTCAACGCTTTCTGCGCAACCTCCGCCTTCATCGTATCCACAGATAACCGTACGTCATACGCACTAAGGCCATGGATCACAGCCTCCAAACGCTGCCATTCTTCCTCCGCAGAGACAGGCTTATATCCCGGGCGTGTCGATTCCGCGCCAATATCCAAAATATCGGCCCCAGCTGTTAACAACGCCGCGCCATGCGCAATGGCCCGTTCTGGCGCGACAAAACGCCCACCATCAGAGAATGAATCGGGCGTAACATTCACAATCCCCATCAATGCGGGATAAGAACGCCCCTTTAAAAACGCCGTCCAACTGACTTCAGCCAAAATGCTCTTGTCCCATCACATGCCCCCATACCAACTGCTCAGCCGCAACAGGGCGCCCTAAATAAAAGCCTTGGAGATCCGTACAGCCTGCGTCCCGCAGGAAGCGATAATGCTCCGGCGATGAAACTCCCTCTGCCGTCAACGACAACCCCAAATCCATCGACAATTCAACCGCAGCGCGCAAGATGCCTTTACTCTTAGGATTGTACAAAACATCCTGCACCAGACTCGCATCCAGCTTAATTTTTGAAAACGGGTAAAGCCGCAAGTAATTCATGAACGAATATCCGGCACCAAAATCATCCATTGCCAGCTTCACGCCTGCCTTATCAAGCGCAGTTAGCACATGCGCGACTTGCGGCCCGACATCCAGTGCATAAGTCTCCGTTACCTCAATCTGCAACCGAGACGCCTCAAGACCCGCACTCTTCACAATCCCCAATATACGCTCAGCCACCCCCGGCACCGAAAAATGCATTGCTGCCATATTAACAGCCACCCACACTTCCGCAGGCCAACTTGCCGCCGCCCGACACGCCGTCTCCAAAACCCAATAATCAAAGACCTCGCTCTGACCATTCTCCTCAATCAGTGCAATCACCTTCTGGATCGGCACGGGACTATGCACCGGGCCGTGCACAGCCCCCCTCCAGCGCGACAAAGCCTCACACCCGACCACAACCCCAGTCTGCGCATGAATAATAGGCTGATATACGAGCTGAAATTCATGCTGCTCCACCGCCCGACGCACATCATCCATCAAGCGTGTCTGCCGCTCCCCACTATACACCACCACCTGATCCACGACAGAGCATCTCCCCCCCTTACCAGATGAGGCATCACGCAAAGCCATTTCTGCCGCTTCTAAAAAAAGATCCGCTCGCTGATTTTCAACTGCCGACAAAACAGCACCAATACGCGGCTGCCACATCACCTGACGTCCACCTTCCAACATCATACGCTCACCCAAAGCCGTATGCAGACGCTGTATAAAAGCTTCAACCGAAACCCGGTCAAAGCACCCCGATAATGGCCGCCGCGTTGTGACAACCGCCAAACATAGTTCTGTATAGCGTCCAACGTATAGGGCACCAGACTCGCGCATGAGACGAATAGCGCCCTCTCTTAAAACGCCCCCCACTTCAATATCTGCCAGTACTTCTCCCGCTAACGCCCCCTCAAGTGAAACAATACAAACAACCAATTCCCCCGCAGTCGCCGCGCGCTCCTGTAATAAATGCTGTAAATGTTCAACAATGGCCAAACGATTAGGCAAACCCGTTTCCCGGTCATAGCGTGCTCGCTGTCCTTGGGCCAACCGTGCTGCACGCTCCTGCGTGATATCAACACCAACCCCTCGATACCCTTGGAAAACACCATTTTCATAAACGGGACGTCCCGTTAGCTGGCACCATACTTTACGACCCGGCACAGCCAGCGCGATATCAAGCTCTCTAAACGCAAGTTGTCGCTCTAAACAATGCAACAAATGCCGTGCAGGCATCTGCATTTTTTCCTGCCAAACAAAACAACCTTTACCAGTCGCTCCCTCCGAAAGAGACAAAATATCCTGTAATTTTATTTCAGAACATCGTCTCACAGGCACCCCGATGTCCAACGACAAACCTTGAGTAACGTTTACAAAAGTGCCATTCTCATTCGTCTCCCATACCCAATAATTATCTTCTTCAATGGATTTATTTGAAATAATAGACAGTATTTTATTTTGATTTTTTTTGTATTTGAAAAATAAAAATAAAAGAAATTTAAAAAATTTCCATATATTATAAAATATAATAACCAATACTGTTATTAAAAATACATATTGATCCATATAGTTATCTTTTATGTTATAAATTCTATGTATTATCAAAAACGAACACATAAAAGAAACGAGAAACAACTCAGAAAAAGAGACAAAAAAGGACAATGCAATCAGCGAAATAAATATAATAAAAACATTAAATATAAGTATGTTTTTTAATAAAAAAGAAGAAAAACACATTGATCGCAGTATAATTGGGGACCAAAAAAATCCCAAAACAACGTTTAAGAAGACAATAGACCGCTTTTTTATAATAGATAAATCTTCTTCGTGATGATTAATTTTCAAAAAAGAAACAAAACCGTACCATATAAAAATAGAACCCCAAACCAAACTACCAAACCATAATGCGGCACAAGCATCATGCCCCCACAACCCAACCGTCAGAACCAAAACAGCATAGAGCTGACACAAGATATAAACGCGCGTAGCTAACCGCTCTGTGTCACGCAGCGCTGCATCCATGACACACTTAGCCTTATGGCAGCCTACAATCAGCAGATCTTTCATCACAGATCGTAATGCCCCCACAGCACGTCGGCCCCCATCTCATGAGCACCCCCCCACAATGACAGCAGTCTTTCACAGGGCTGCCTCTCAACGCCCCGATCGTGCTACAGCACTCTCTCAGGAAGGACGCTGCTCACCACTGAGCAAGCGCCCGTTTAAGTAATTGAATTTAATATATAAACTCAATAGGGAAAGGGCTATTTTCTCCCTTCATCTACACTATGAAATATCACCCCCGACGGGCCTGCTCCAAATCCGTATCCATTTGCATATCATTCAAAGCTCCCGGCGCTATAACGGCCGTTCCAAATACGAAGGTCGGCGTTCCGTCCAACCCAATCGCCTGCGCCAGATCAAGATTAGACCGAATAGTCGTAATAACCGCAGGAGAATTCATATCTTTCACTAGGCGGTCTGCATCAATACCATTCGCCTGCGCAATTTGCCGCACCCGCTCAACACTCGGCGCGGCCGTATCGTTCATAAGAGCCTGACGTAAAACAGCATATTTTCCTTGAAGACTAGCCGCCTGAATCGCCTGTGTATCTAAAACACTCCCCTTCCCCAAAACAGGCACCAAACGCTCAACCAAGCGTACGTCTTTATGGCGCGCTAAAAACCGCTCCACGCCCGGAATCATGGCGCGGCAATAGGAGCAACGCGGGTCCAAGAACTCCACAACCGTGACGCTCCCTTGAGAATTGCCGCGCACCGTATAATCCGGTGCATCCTTCAACGATGCCCAATGCTGACGCACAGCATCACGGACCGTATTTTGTTGCTGCTGCGCCATTTGCTCACGTAACGAACGCAGAGCCTCCGTTAAAATCGTTGGGTCATCTTTCAAAGCTTGACGAAGAATGCTCACAATTTCTGCACGCTGCTCAGTCGTGAAATGCGCACTCCCTCCATCTTCCGCGCACACACTCGCCCCCACACTCAATGCCGAAAAGACAGCCAAACCGCACAAAAATTTAGAAAAACGTTTCACAAAAACACTCCAAAACCAAGCAAGACTGCCATGGTACGCCATCCCCCAAAACACACAAGAAGAAGCTCAGGCACAAAGCCGTCATGCATTAAAGAACGTACAGACATAAGAAGAAGCACGACGCCCCCTCCCATAATGCTGCAATTCTCGGTATGACTAGATCAAACCCCGAGGTGGCGGCGTCCGGTTTACCGTCAAACGCCCGCCCGTTTTGCCTGACCCGAGGCCCAGACAGTACGGAGTAACGCCAGGTGGCGCATCGTCGAAACCAGATTTCTGCCCATACCCGCACCAAGGGTCGCCTCATCCGCATGATTGCCGGCACGACCAGCCTTATGTCGTTGGTGGCCTGTTCAAGCCTCCCTTCCGCCCCTCCTGCTTTAACATCCATCGGCCATAGCCTGTTTGGCAAAACCAGCCCCCCTGTTTTAACAGGTCCGATCGGAACCGTCGTAACCGATGAGCCGCAAGCAAGCCTAACAGGCCATGATGTCCTCGCACGCGGCGGCAATGCGGTAGATGCTGCGGTGTCAACGGCCACAGCCCTCAGCGTCACTCTCCCCTCCCGTGCCTCACTGGGCGGAGGCGGTGCCTGTCTCGTCTGGCGCCCCGGCAGTGAAGCGCACAGCTTTGCCTTCCTACCCCGCGCAGCGAGCACCTCTCCTAACCAAGACCGCCCTGCTGGCACACCAGCCACATTGCGCGGCCTGTACCTCATGCATCACAGCTACGGCAGCGTGGACTTCAATGACCTGCTGACGCCTGCCATAGCACTGGCCAATAACGGCGTCACAGTCAGCCATACACTCGCTAGCGACATTGCCGCCGTACACAGCGCCCTCTTCGCAGATGATGCCGCCCGCGCACTCTTGAGCCATGACGGCACCCCACTCAGCACCGGGGATACACTCACACAGCCCCGCCTTGCAGGGTTCCTCTCACGCCTGCGTGACGCAGGCATCGGTGATCTCTACACTGGTGCTTTAGCCACGGTATTCGCCAACGCTGCTCAGTCTGCTGGCGGGGCCCTCACCACGGATGATCTACGAAATACCCTCCCGGTAGAGAGCGCGGCACTCACTACCTCCAGTAACGACCTCACCGCAGACTTCACCGCACCACCAGCAGATGGCGGCTTAGGTGCTGCCCTCCATTACACCACCGGCGCTCCAGCTCAAGGCGCTGTTGCCGCATGGCGCGCTTCAGGCAGCAATGACCTCAATACTGCCCAAGCCCTGCTCAATGACAAACGTACTGGCGGCGACACACTCCCGGCCCTACCTGCGTCAACATCCTTTACCATCACAGACCGCAACGGCTTAGCCGTCGCCTGTATCCTGTCTGATGGTAACCTCTTCGGCACAGGACGCATTGCCGGTAATACGGGCGTCGTCCTCGGAGCTTCTCCTGCCCAATCCCCACGCCCGCTTTTACCCGCAGCCATCCTGCACTCTGGCAAAACATTGCATGCCGTCATCGCAGCATCCGGCCAAAACGGCGCTGCTGATGCCGTAGGTGATGCTGCACGCGCCGTAGCCAACGGGCAAACAACCCTCCCCGAAGGGCCGGGCCGCACGAATGCCATCATGTGCAATGGTGATACATGCCATGGACTAACAGATAGCCGAGGAACCGGCCTAGCCACTGGCATAACGCACTAAACACACAAAACCCGCTTGAGTAAAAAAGATTCAAGCGGGCCAACTCCCCTAGCCGGTAAAGCTTCGCACCAAACTTCCGGCAACCATAGACCAACCATCCACCACAACAAAAAATATCAACTTAAAAGGCAATGATACGGTGTTGGGCGGCAGCATCATCATTCCCAAGCTCATCAAAACGCTCGAGACCACCAAATCAATAATCAAAAACGGCAAATACAATAAAAACCCCATTTCAAAACCGCGCCGTAACTCTCCCACCATAAACGCTGGCACCAAAACACGCCACGGCGTCTGACCAATACTGGCTGGCGGCTTCTCATGTGCAATACTCAAAAATGTCGCCACATCATCAGGTCGTACCGTCACCGCCATAAAGTCATGGAAAGGCTGGGCTGTACGACTTAACCCTTCCATCTCATCAACTTGCCCAGTCATCATCGGCTGGACACCCATATCCCACGATTTCTGCAATGTCGGTTGCATCACAAACAATGTGAGAAATAAGGCTAAACCAATCAAAACTGGGTTCGGCGGCGTTCCCTGCGCACCCAACGCACTGCGCAATAACGACAACACCACAACAATACGCGTAAACGCCGTAACCATCACTAAAAGGCTCGGCGCGAGGGAAAGAACCGTAATCAGTGCACTCAGTTGCACCAAACGGCTCGTCGTTCCAGCCCCTCCGCCCTGCCCGAGGTCAATATTCACCGCCTGAGCCAACGCCATATGCGGAACCATCACGCAGGCAAACGCAACACCCACCACCAGAAACCACCTCATGGCGCATCCTCCAGCAATGCGGCAAACGCCCGAGCGGACGACCACTCAAGCAGCACATCCGTCGCGCCACCACTCAAGACGAGAACCTCTTTTTGCCCACACCGCACCAAAGACAGCCTACGTGTACGGTCCAACGATAAATGCGCCTCTAAAACTAAAGATTTATCGGGGGATACAGACCTCCCTTTATGCGGCGTTAACCGTGCCAAAAGTGGTTTCAGACTAATAATAGCCCCCACAATCATACAAAGGGCAAAACACGCCAAAATCACTTCATGCAGGCTCATTTTCAGGCTCTCCATCATCCATGGACGCCATGCTGCCGCACAAAAATTAAGAAACACCTAATCCAGAGCCGATGAATACCTGCGCCACACTCCCCCGCACCTCGTCCATATACGGATTATTAACCAACTCCTGTCACCATATCCTCAACTCAGACACAGCCCACCCGGCGGAAAACGCATGAAAAATATCGACACCACCGCCCAAAGTGGCACCGATCTTTTTGCCCTAGGCCAGCAACGCCTCGAATGGTTGCAAACCCGCCAGCAAGTGCTGGCAGGCAATATCGCCAATGCCAATACCCCCGGTTACGCCGCACAGGACGTTACCCCCTTTTCCGCCACACTCTCACAGTTCGATATAGCACCAACCACAACACAAAGCGGGCATATCGGCAGCACAACCTCACACCCAGCAGTGCAGCGCATCGACACCGAAGAATCCCTTGATCACAACGGCATCGCTCTTGATCAACAGATGGAAAAAGTAGCTGAGGTCAACGATCAGCAACATTTCACGGTCAATCTCTACGGCAAATATATGGCCATGTTTCAAACCGTTCTTGGTAAATAATTAAGAGAGAACAATCATGGACTTCTCCAATACCCTGAACATTTCAGCCCATGGCATGGACGCACAAGCCCAGCGTTTGCGCATCGTGGCTGAAAATCTTGCCAATCAAAACACCACCGGTTCAACACCCGGCGCAGACCCATACCGACGCAAAACCATTACTTTTGCTGAACATATTGACCCCGAAACCGGCGCTTCCTCCGTCGAAGTCCAAAAAATTGACCGTGATATGAGCGCATTTGAAACCCGCTATGACCCCTCCCACCCCGCCGCAGACGCTAAGGGTTATGTCAAAATCGCTAATGTCGATTCCATGACAGAAATGATGGATATGCGTGAGGCTGAGCAGTCCTACGAGGCCAACCTCAACACCATGCAAAGCACCCGCACCATGCTCTCACGCACGCTGGATCTGCTCAAATGATCACATCTCTGTCTCAAGCGCACTCGGCCTACACCCAAAGCCTCCAAAATAGCCAAAGCCCTTCGCCCCTTGACGATGGCGTCTCCGATGGAGCCACACCTTCCGCAAATTTTGGCGATGTCTTCTCACAGACATTAGACCACGCCCTTACCACCGCTCACACAGCAGAAACCCAGTCTGCCCAAGGCTTACAAGGTCAAGGTGACATGGCCCATATCGTCACGGCTGTCTCGAACGCACAGCTGACATTACAAACCACCACCGTACTGAGGGACCGAATGGTGCAAGCGTATCAAGACATTATGAAAATGGCGATTTAACAGATGAAAAGCCTCGATATCGGAGCCATTCTTGAGCAAACATTTCTTGTAATCCTCAAGCTCAGCGCTCCCGCTCTGCTCACCGCATTGCTGGTTGGCCTCATCATCTCACTGTTTCAAGCCGTCACCCAAATCAATGAGACCACCCTATCCTTCGTCCCTAAAGTCCTCGCCATCGGGGCCGTCATGATTTTAGCTGGCTCCTTCATGAGCAATACGCTCATTACGTTCACTCATCACCTTTTTGACCAACTGATTATCATTGGCGGCACCTAATGCAACCCATGGCCTTCAGCCTCGCCACACTCCCCATGTGGACCAGCGCTTTCCTACTCATCTTATGCCGTACCAGCGCCGCTTTTCTAGTCTTGCCCGGACTGGGTGAACAAAGCTTTCCCATGATGCTCCGTGCAGGAATAGCCCTCACCATCACGACGCTCGTTGTGCCTCTCATTACTCCGCATTTCCACGGAATATCCTTCGAAACACTCCCGCCACTCGCACTCTGCGCCATGATCGCCACCGAGGTCTTCTCCGGCCTCGTCATCGGCTGGATGGCCCGCTTAATCGCCCTTGCTCTTCCCATCGCAGGTCAAATGATCGCGCTTTTTATCGGCCTCTCCAGCGTCCTTCAGCCTGACCCAGACCTTGGGGCGGGCAGTTCCGCCCCAGCACGCTTCTTCAACTTACTCGCACCTTTACTCCTCCTCATCAGCGGCGCCTATATCCTCCCCATACGCGCCCTCATTGGGAGCTATGACCTCATCCCCCCCGGCAGCTTTTTACTCAGCACCCAGCATATACCGCTCATTATAGATGCCACCCACAGCATCATCCTCCTCACGGAACGTAGCTTTACTCTTGCCCTCGAACTCAGCGCGCCTTTCCTTATTCTTTCATTACTCTGGCAAGCCCTTACCGGCATTATGACGCGCTTGCTGCCCACACTTCAGGTTTCAACCTTGGTCAGCCCACTACAAATGCTCGGCGGCCTCGCCCTATTAGGCATCACACTCGAAGCCATACTGACCTTCTGGCAAAATCAGGCTTTTGACATCTTGCACGGCCTACCGGGTTTATAAAACATGGCAGACGCCGAAGACCGGACAGAAGCCCCCTCAGAACAAAGGCTCCGCAAAGCCCGAGAGGACGGGCAAGTCGCCTTCTCGCGGGAAGCTATGAGCACCGCTTCTCTCTTCGGCGGCACCATGGGCATCTTCCTCGCGCTACCTTTCCTACTCCCCGGTTTCGTGCACATTATGCGTACACTTATGCAGCAAGCTGGCACCCTACCCGCCGGCGCCATCACACAATCCCCATTGCTCAAAGACGCACTCACAGAAGGGCTAAAACTCGCCCTTATTCCGGCAGCCATTGCCCTCGCCGCCACCCTCAGCACCGGCTTTTTACAGACAGGGTTTTTACTTTCTCCTGCTGGAGCTATGCCGAAGCTCTCTCGCATTTCGCCTCTCAGCGGGGTCAAACGCCTCCTCGGCACACATTCCCTCACGGAAGCCCTCAAAGCCGTCCTTAAACTCAGCCTCTTTGGGTTCATCCTGTATCAGGAGCTCCATCAAAGCCTGCCCGCTCTAAGAGATATGGTCGGCCTGCCTTTACCCAGTATCCTACGCACGCTCAGCACATTCATTTTCCACGCTTGCCTTCTTATGGTCGGCGCACAATTGCTCTTTGCAGGAGCTGATGTCTTCTGGAACCGTTACCGCCATACGTCAAAGCTCAAGATGAGCCGTGAAGAACTCAAACAAGAACATCGCAATACTGAAGGCGACCCACACGTCAAAGGCCGCCTAAAAGCCCTCCGTGCCAAAGCCGCCAAAGAGCGCATGAAAGAGGCCGTGGAAAACGCCACGGTTATCATCACCAACCCCACACATTACGCCGTCGCCCTACATTATGAACAAGGAGCATCTGGTGCCCCCAAGATCGTGGCCAAAGGTATGGATGAGGTCGCTGCCCGCATACGTGCAATAGCCCAAGATAACCGTATCCCAATTGTCCCAAACCCACCCTTGGCTCGGGCACTCCACACCCTTCCTCTTGAAAGTGAAGTGCCGGAAGAACACTTCCGTGCCGTGGCCGCCGTCATCAGCTATGTCTGGCGCTTGAAACAACCCGCACATGCAGGCGCTGCTGTGCGATAATCTTATGAAAAGACCATCTCCCCCTCTTGGCGTCGGGCATGAGAGGGCCTAATGTGGCAAGAACATTTTGTGAACATAGAGCCAAAGACCATAACACGGCCCGCCACCACCTAGGCGGCACACCACAAAGCAGTCTATCGTTCACGCAGTACTGACATGATCGACCATAACGAGGATCGAATGGACAAGACCAAAGCACTTGAAGGCGCACTCAGCCAGATCGAACGCGCATTCGGTAAAGGCTCGATCATGCGCATGGGCCAGCGCCCTAAAGAACAAGCGGACGTTATTTCAACAGGCTCTCTTGGCCTCGATATTGGCCTCGGCATTGGTGGCCTACCACGTGGCCGTATCGTCGAAATTTATGGCCCCGAAAGCTCAGGCAAAACCACTTTGGCTCTGCATGCTCTGGCCGAGGCGCAGAAAAAAGGCGGTACGGTTGCGTTCATTGATGCTGAACACGCATTAGACCCCGGATACGCCCAAAAACTCGGGGTCAACATTGATGACCTGCTCCTTAGCCAACCGGATGCCGGTGAGCAAGCGCTCGAAATTGCGGATACACTTGTGCGTTCTGGCGCTGTAGACGTGCTCGTGGTGGACTCCGTGGCGGCCCTCGTGCCACGTGCCGAACTTGAAGGTGATATGGGTGACAGCCATGTCGGCCTACATGCTCGCCTCATGAGCCAAGCTCTCCGTAAGCTGACCGGCACCGTTTCCCGCTCGAACACACTCGTCATCTTCCTGAACCAGATCCGCATGAAAATTGGTGTCATGTTCGGTAATCCAGAGACGACGACGGGCGGCAACGCACTGAAGTTCTACTCATCCATCCGTATGGATATCCGCCGCATTGGCTCCATTAAAGACAAAGACGAAGTCGTCGGGAATCAAACCCGCGTCAAAGTTGTCAAAAACAAAATGGCACCTCCGTTCCGTCAGGTCGAGTTCGACATTATGTACGGCGAAGGTATCAGCAAAATGGGCGAACTGCTCGATCTCGGCGTAAAAGCCAACATTGTCGAAAAATCTGGCGCATGGTTCTCTTTTGATAGCCAACGCATCGGACAAGGCCGTGAGAACGCGAAACAATTCCTGCGCAACAACTCCGAAATGGCCGATGAGATTGAGCGCCGCATCCGCGCCCAATCCGGCATTGTCGCTGAGGCAATGTTGACCTCACCTGAGCCGGACGCCGAATAAAACCCTAAGATAAAGGGCGCTTACCCAAGTAAGCGCCCCACCAAACGGGCCGTATAATCCACAACAGGCACAATCCGCCCATAGTTCAAACGGGTCGGCCCGATCACCCCAATAGCGCCCACAATACGCTGAGCATCATTACGAGCGGGCGCC
Organism: Neokomagataea thailandica NBRC 106555; assembly: GCF_001598495.1. Classification (GTDB taxonomy): domain Bacteria; phylum Pseudomonadota; class Alphaproteobacteria; order Acetobacterales; family Acetobacteraceae; genus Gluconobacter; species Gluconobacter thailandicus_A. The sequence continues at coordinate 20,337 of NZ_BCZB01000006.1, read as the reverse complement.
ACAATCATCGACATGCCCGACATGCCAAACATCCCGCTTTCACTACCAATAAAAATGCGTACCCCATCAGAATCCGCCGCTATATTAAGCAATTCCAACATCGTATCTTGCGTTTCCAACTGCTCAAATAACAGCCGAATTGTGGTTAAACGCTCTAACTCCGTAACATCCGCCAGAAGCTTACTCTGACCGCGAACAAACAGCGTACCCGCATCGGCGTCCCACGTGCCTAATCCGCTTTCAATCATAGCAGCGGTCAGTGCATCTAACTCATGCTGATTAGCCGCCATTTCAGCCCGAATACGCGCCTGCAACGTCCCTAGCGTTACCCCGCCCAAATGTGCGTTGAGATAATTCCCCGCCTCCACCAGCGCAGACGGCGGCAAACCTGCGGGCGTCTCAATAATACGATTTTCAACCTGACCATCAGCCCCAACAAGAATAACCAAAGCACGGCCATTCCCAAGCGGCACAAACTCAATATGCTTCAACGCAGCATCTGCCTTAGGCGCCAAAACCAAGCCTGCCCCTGAGGACAAGCCCGACAGCATCGTGGAAGCATCTGCCAGAATATCTTGGTACGACCGCCCATGCACATCTAACCTCTGGTCAATGCTCGCCTGGTCTTCTGCCGTCAAAGAGCCAAATTGCACCAGCCCCTCAACCCAAAGGCGCACCCCTTTTTCTGTGGGCAAACGCCCCGCAGACACATGAGGGCTAAACAACAAACCCGCCCGTGCCAAATCTGCCATGACATTGCGGATCGTCGCCGGAGACAGTGCAGGCTGCAAACGCTGAGAGAGCGTCCGACTGCCAATAGGCTCCCCCGTCTCCACATATTCCGCAACAATTTCACGCAGAATAGCGGCCTCACGCTCCCCCAACCCAGACGGAAAAGCCGTAGACGTACGCAGGAATGGGGGGTTACGCCCGACCATGACATGCCCTTAAATAGCAAAGTAATGAACATCATGATGATAACATCATAATGCCCCTCTACCACAGAAACGTGACCATGGATTTTATATGAAAATGATCGGCCTTATCGGCGGTATGAGTTGGGAAAGCTCCGCAGAGTATTACCGTATTCTCAATCAAGGAATCCGCGCTCAACGCGGCCCAACGGCTTCCGCTAAATGCCTCCTCTGGTCTTTCGATTTTTCGGATATTGAAACTCTTAAACACCAGAAAAACTGGGACACTCTCAGCACGCATATGATTGATGCGGCTCAACACCTCGAACGTTCTGGCGCTGAAATACTGCTCATCTGTACCAATACAATGCACAAAGTGGCACCAGCCATTCAATCGGCCATCAACATACCACTCATTCACATTGCAGACCCTACGGCAGAACGTATTAAAGCCGCCCGCTTACGAACCGTTGGCCTTTTGGGAACAGCTTTCACTATGGAACAAGATTTCTACAAAGGGCGCTTAACACAGCACCACGGTTTGAACGTCCTTATCCCCGATGATGAGGATCGCGCCACCGTCCATCGCATTATCTATAGCGAACTCGTGGCTGGTAAGATCACTGATGAATCCCGCACTGCATACAGGCACATTATCGCAAAACTTGTTCACGCAGGCGCAGAAGCCATTATTTTAGGCTGCACAGAAATCATGCTGCTTGTCCGCCCAGAAGACAGTACCGTTCCACTCTTTGATACAACCGAACTCCACGCCCAAGCCGCCATTGAAGCTGCCCTTACATAGTCCAAAGTGCCGTACCTTCCAGCCAATATCCCTTACGCCTGTTTCCCTCACGCCCGACATGCTCTAGACGCGAGGGAAACAGAATGACAGGAACGCCTCCCGTGAGCCAAACACCCGATACAGCCCTTTCTGCTGCTCTTGCTGCCCGCCGCCCCTCTGGCCGTGCCGCCGACGAAAACCGCGCCGTCACGATCGAACTCGGCTTTGCACGCCACGCGGAAGGCTCCGCTCTCATCCGCGTTGGCGGCACTGAAGTTCTGTGCACCGCATCATTGGAAGACCGCGTACCGCCGTTCCTGCGTAATAAAGGCCAAGGCTGGATCACGGCTGAATACGGCATGCTCCCACGCGCCACACACACACGTGGCAACCGTGAAGCAGCCAAAGGCAAGCAATCCGGCCGTACACAAGAAATTCAACGCCTCATTGGCCGTGCCCTGCGCGCCTGCGTTGACCTGAAAAAACTTGGTGAGCGTACCATCACCATCGATTGTGACGTTCTGAACGCCGATGGCGGCACGCGCTGCGCTTCCATCACAGGCGCATGGGTTGCACTGGCGATTGCTCTGAAAAAAGCAAACCTCTCCAAAGCACTAACCGCACAAGTCGCTGCTGTCTCCTGTGGCCTGACCAAAGCTGGCCCTGTTCTTGACCTAGACTACGTCGAAGACAGCAGCGCACAAGCAGACACAAACTTCGTCCTGACATCCAAAGGCGGTATCGTCGAAATCCAAGGTACAGCCGAAGAATCTCCATTTGAAGAAGCTGAATTCTTCGAACTGCTGCGCCTTGCCAAGATCGGCACAGGCACTTTGTTCACCATGCAAAATGCTGCGCTGGACCAGCATAATGGCTAATACACGCACCTTAGAGAAAGGCGCCAAAATCGTTCTTGCCAGCCATAATGCTGGCAAGCTGCGCGAATTCTCTATGCTCTTGGCCCAAACGGGGATCACCGTCGTTTCTGCTGCGTCCCTCAACCTCCCAGAGCCAGAAGAAACGGCGGACAGCTTTGAAGGCAACGCCGCCATTAAGGCACTCGCCGCGGCGCAGGCTTCCGGCTTGCCAGCATTAGCCGACGATTCTGGTTTTTGCGTTGCAGCGCTGGATGGACAACCGGGCATTTATTCTGCTCGTTGGGGTGGGCCACAAAAAGATATGCACATCGCCATGAACCGCGTGCATACCGAAACTGGCAATAACCCAGACCGCTCAGCCTCTTTCGTCGCCGTACTCTGCCTCGCATGGCCCGACGGCGAAACACGCTCGGTCCGTGGCGAATGTCACGGTCACACCATCTGGCCTCCACGTGGAGAACATGGCCACGGCTACGACCCTATGTTCGTGCCCGAAGGTGACACACGCAGCTTCGCCGAAATGCCCGAAAGCGAAAAGAACACCCTCAGCCATCGCGGCAAGGCACTGTCCCTTTTTCTCAAGGAATGCGTCGCGGGCTAACACCTCTCAATACCAGAGCAGTAAAAAACAAAATCTTTTTGCTCTGGTATTCGGTCACACATACCATAAAGAAGTATACTGCGAAGGAGAGCGGATGTTCTGGCGATGTGTCCTGACCCTAACGACAATCCGTTTTCTAAACTTCTAAAAGCTGAGAGCAGAACACCACACTGACTACCCAAAAGGTAGTCCCAAGGAGCCTCCCTGAACATACCCCATAACTATGTGGGCACTACACCACACTCAGCCCACGCCTCACTCATGCAAGCCCGGCGCTTCGCGTCCGGTCCGAGCCACATACTCGCTATAGCCGCCTTCATAACGGTGCAATCCGTCCGGCGTCACTTCCAAAACACGGTTTGATAATGCCGCCAAGAAATGCCGATCATGGGACACAAACAACATTGTGCCTTCATAATCCTTCAACGCATTAATCAACATCTCTTTCGTCGCGATATCCAAATGGTTGGTCGGCTCATCCAAGACCAAGAAGTTCGGTGGATCATACAGCATCAACGCCATAACAAGCCGCGCTTTCTCACCGCCGGAAAGAACACTACAGGCTTTATCGACATCATCTCCTGAAAACCCGAAGCCACCGGCCAATGAGCGTAATGCCCCCTGCCCTGCCTGCGGGAAGGCATTTTCCAGCACCTCAAAAACGGTTGAGCTACCATCCAAAAGATCCATGGCATGCTGCGCGAAATAACCCAGCTTCACACCGCCACCGAGAGATACCATCCCAGCATCAGGCTCCACCGTACCCGCAGCGAGCTTCAACAGGGTGGACTTACCCGCACCATTCACACCCAAAACGCAAATACGCTCTTGGCGCCGGATCAGCACATCCAGCCCCTGATAAATCACACGCTGACCATAGCTTTTATCCACGCCACGCAAGGTCGCTACCGCATCACCTGAGCGCGGCGCTGGACGAAACGCAAAAGACAAAGCCTGACGGCGCTTCGGTGGTTCAACCCGGTCAATTTTATCAAGTTTTTTAACCCGACTTTGCACCTGCGCCGCATGAGATGCTCGCGCCTTAAAACGCTCAATAAACGCTATTTCTTTCGCCAACATCGCTTGCTGACGTTCAAATTGAGCCTGCTGCTGCTTTTCATTCTGCGCACGCTGCTGCTCATAAAACTCATAATCACCGGAGAAACTGTTTAATGTCCCACCATCAATCTCAATGACTTTATTAATAATACGGTTCATGAAAGCACGATCATGCGAGGTCATGAGCAATGCGCCATCATAGCCGCTCAGAAACTTCTCCAGCCAGATCAAACTTTCAAGATCCAAATGGTTGCTCGGCTCATCAAGCAGCATCACATCAGGCTTCATCAACAAAATACGCGCCAGTGCAACACGCATTTTCCAACCACCTGACAGACGGCCAACATCGCCATCCATCATCTCTTGAGAAAAGCCTAAACCGTGCAGAATCTCACGCGCCTTACCGTCCAACGCATAACCACCCAACTCTTCAAAGCGCGCTTGAACTTCACCAAAACGCTCCAAAATCGTTTCAAGCTCATCCATGCGCTCCGGATCTGCCAAAGCGGCTTCCAGTGCTGCAAGTTCCGTCCCTGTCTCTGCAACAGGGCCAGCACCATCCATCACTTCAGCCACAGCACTCCGGCCGTGCATCTCACCAACATCTTGGTTGAAAAAGCCAATGGATACGCCCCGGTCCACGAGCACCAGACCATCATCAGGTGCTTCCCCCCCGGTAATCAGACGAAATAACGTACTCTTCCCCGCGCCATTCGGCCCCACTAACCCGACCTTCTCGCCCTTAAGAAGAGCCGCCGAAGCCTCAATGAAAATGACCCGATGGCCATTACGCTTACTAATATTATCGAGCCGAATCATAGGACCTCAAACACGGAATATAAACTATCCCGCCCCCAAACCATGCTCAGCCCCATACAGCAAGGCAAAGTTTACCGGCAGCAACAACCAGCCCACGACACGCAATGCCCGCTACACATTACAGCAGATGGCCAAAACATTTCACTTTTGCCCCTTCTCCGCTCCGCTCAACATCACCCCTCTAATGACTGCAATTCATACAAACGGCGATAAATCCCACCATCCTGCGCGACCAATTCTGCATGCGTTCCATCTTCACGCAGTTCGCCTTGGCTGAAGACCAGCAAACGATCCAATTCCACAACCGTCGACAAGCGATGCGCAATCACAATTACCGTTCGATCTTGCATCAAGCGGCGCATAGCGTCTTGCACCTGTGCTTCAGATTCTGAATCAAGGCTAGATGTTGCCTCATCAAACACCAAAATAGGCGCATCCGCCAAAAAAGCCCGGGCAATCGCCACACGCTGCCGCTCACCACCAGACAGCTTTACACCGCGCTCACCGACCATCGTGTCATAACCATCTGGCAAACGCTCAATAAACGCCGCCGCATTCGCCTGCGCAGCCGCCTGTTCAATCTCTTCGCGTGATGCACTGGGGCGCGCATAAGCGATATTCTCAGCCAAGGTACGGTGAAACAAAATCGGTTCTTGAGGAACAATGGCAATACGCGCCCGCAGATCAGACTGACGCACATGCGCGATATTCTGACCATCCACCAAAACGCGCCCACCCGTCACGTCATATAAACGCTGCAAAAGCTTTGTGAGCGTCGTTTTCCCAGAGCCACTCGGCCCCACCAAAGCCACACGAGAACCCGCCTTAATCGTCAAATCCAAATCATGATAAAGCGGCTTTTTCTGCCCCGGATAACAAAAGCGAACATGCTCAAAATGAATTTCACCATCTTCAATCCGTAACGTCTCTGGCGTCACCGGGTCCGCAACCGCAGGCTCTCTTTGGAAAACAGCCACAAGCTCTTCCATCTCATTCACCGAGCGCTGCACTTGGCTCACCTGCTGCCCCAAATCACGCAAGTACCCTTGGATGAGAAAAACCATCGTCAGAACATAAGCAATATCACCCGGCCCAGCCTTGCCTTGCCACCAGAGCCACACTGCCAAGCCAATCATCAGCATACGCATGCCGAGAGAGGCCAGAGCCTGCAAATTCGCACTATTCGTCCCACGGATCCATGTCCGCAAAGTACGCCCACGCCAACCACGAATAACACGATGCAGGCGCTTTTCCTCACGCGCTTCCGCACCAAAAGCCCGCACCACGGCATTACAGGTGACAGCATCCGCCATTGCCGCTCCCATTTTCGTATCCCACGCATTTGCAGCCCGTGCGGTCGGCGCCACATAACGCAACGTCAACATAATGGAGAGCCACGTAAAGAGCACAACAAAAACACCGAGCGCTGCCCCCATCAACGGAGAGCGTAATGCCAGCACAACCGTCGTGCCCAATAAGACCAGAACTTCCGGTACGATGAGCAAAAGCAACGTGTCATCCAGCGTATCAATCGCCCAAATACCACGCGTCAAACGCCGTACTGTCGAACCCGCGAAGGTATTAGCATGCCAGTCCGTAGAGAAACGCTGCACCCGCGCAAAAGCCGTATCCGCAATACGCTGCATGATCGCCAATGTCAGATGCGAAATACCGATATAGGAAGAGCGACGCCCAAACAGCCCGACCAACCCCAAAACGATCAAACCCGTCACCATCAGCGTCGCGTCATCTCGCAGCGCCAACAGAGCTTTATCCACCGTCACACCCGGCCCAGCCGTATGTTGGGAAATATCCGTGACCAAACGCCCTGCCAAAACAGGCGTCGCTATATCCGCAAGCGTAGCCATAAAAACCCCGGCCAACGTCTTAGCGAGCAAGGACGGATGGTCAAACCACCGCCGCACCACGAAGCCGACAACGTCCGTAAAGGGAATAGCAATCTTACGTCCCTCACGTTGCTGAGCGGACAGGACAGATGAATGTTCAGACACAGAATACTCCACCACATCTCCTCATTAGAAGACGCAGTCTCTTTAGCTCACATAGAGCGCACACACTGGCGCCATATTGCCCGATAAGCACAAGCCCGCGCAACGGATGCTGAGTGGTTACGCGCACAAACACCAGAGCATGGAAGAATTCCATAAAATTTGATCAAATCAAAACGACACTACAGTCCATATTAAACATAAATTTATTATATTTTTAATAACGAAACATCCATATTTTCTATCAAAATAAACGTCGGCACGAAGAGAAAAAATGGACGTACTCATATTATCCTTATCGCTCGCTGTCGTTGTCATAGGTCTATCGATTGCATCTTTCATAGACGCCAAAACAAAAGAAATTAAGTCTCGAACAATCAACAAATAAACTAGGCATTATCCGTAAAAATTTTATCCACTCCATTATTAGGAAACATAAATATGTATAGCCATGTTGTCGTCGGCGCAGATGACTTAGCCAAAGCAAAAGAATTCTATGATGCCATTTTTGCGCACCTCACAGTGGATGAGCACGGATATGACCCATTATCCCGCCCTTTTTACCGCCAAGGCACACAGCGCTTTATCATTACCAAACCGATCAATGGCGCAGATGCCACCTACGCAAATGGCGGAACGATTGGCTTTACCCTCACAAGTGTTGAGGCCGTCTATGCTTGGCATGAATCCGGCATAAAACATGGTGGAACATCCGCAGAAACACCACCTCATATTCGCCCTGACGGTAAATGTATCGCATATTTACGTGACCCGACGGGCAATAAGCTTTGTGCGGTTTTTCAAACACAACTTTAACCGTTTAAAGACATTTACCGCACACCACCCTATAGGCACATTCATGCCGAGCAGAACGCCCAAGACGATCTGCTCGGCACGACATAATTAACGTGACAGCACCTAGCCCAACCGCATAAAATCCCCTTCATGGCCAGCCCGACTAAAAGCCCAACACCCCGCACGCGCACATCAAAACCCATGACCCTGAAAGCCGTGGATGCCTTTATCCGCGCGCTCGCCGCAGCCAACCCTAATGCTGAAAGCGAGCTGATCTACAACAATACGTTTGAGCTACTCGTCAGCGTAGTGCTTTCCGCTCAAGCCACGGACGTTTCAGTCAATAAAGCCACACGCGCCCTATACGAACGCGCACCAGATGCAAAAAGCATGGCGTCCCTCGGCGAAGATGCCATTGGCGAATATATCCGCACCATTGGCCTATGGCGCAGCAAAGCCAAAAACGTCGCCCTGCTGAGTGAACAACTTCTCACCCTTTATAATGGTGACGTCCCCTCTGACCGAGAAGCCCTTGAGGCCCTGCCCGGCGTGGGGCGCAAAACCGCCAATGTGGTCATGAATGTCGCCTTTGGCGCTGACACAATGGCCGTGGACACGCATATTTTCCGTATCGGAAACCGTACTGGCCTCGCCCCGGGCAAGACCACACGTCAAGTCGAAGATGGCCTCGTCAAACGCATCCCAAAAGATCTGCTCCGCCAAGCCCATCATTGGCTTATTCTCCACGGACGTTATATCTGCAAAGCACGCCGCCCAGAATGCTGGCACTGTACCGCCACAACATGGTGCACCTACCCCGACAAAACCCACGACACGTCCAAAGCTGGATAGTACAGTTCGATACTCGGTGTGGGCGTCGAGGATGCTTTGACCCTTTCGGAAGATGGGCAAACAGATCATTATCCTATCAAGCGAATACGCTGTTCGTGCAGCGGACTTCCGTCAGATGACGCCTTCCCGTTGCGGACGCATGCATATCCAACAGGATCAACACCCACTTGTCTTTAACGAGATCCTTTTCTCTCATCATCGGGTAGCCACCCATTCGTTCGAAACCAGGCGATCTCGTCACACAAAGTTTCCGCAACTGGACGAAATATCAAACCTAACTCAGCTTCGCTCTTGGCTACGCTGAAATGCGACCGTTCGTTTTCAGTCGATAAGGCACGGGCGGTGGCCCAACTGAACAAGACTGGTTTACGGGTCAGACACGCCTTGATCTCGCTGAGCATTGCAACTGTATAGAGCATGGCCAGTGGCAGCCGCCTCGAGGGGACTTCAACGCTGAGTGCTTCCCCAATTAACGGTAAGAGTTCTTTCATCGTAAAATGTCGACCGGCGGCAAGGTAGCGTTCGCCTCGACGCCCCTGCCGATGCGTTATGATCATCGCCTTCGCTACGTCACGTGCATCGACCAGACTGACTGACCCTGGCGGCACACCGGGAAGCTTTCCACGCGCTACGTCGAGGATTGTTTGCCCGGCAGAGGTCGGCCCCATGTCACCGGGACCATGCATCCAGCCCGGCAAGACCATCGCAGCCCAAAAATCGGAGTAGCGGTCGAGGAAGCCTAACACTTCCTGATCAGCGAGGATCTTGCTGCGATAATAGTCGTCGGCATGGCGCTCATCGCGCAGCATGGTCTCGTCAACGACCTTACCACGCGGTCCACGCAATACAGCGATCGAACTGGCATGCACGAAACGACGTACACCTGCAGTATAGGCCCGCTCCAACAATGCACGCGTCCCCATTACGTTGGCAGCGTGCAGCTTCGGCCAGTGACGTCCTCCGGTATAGGAATCACGAAAATAAGCGGCAGTGTGGAAAATCACGTCAACGCCTACCAATGCTGGTGCAAACGCTTCCACATCGAGCATGTCGCCGGTAACGATCTCGATGGTCAATCCATTGAATTGCTGTTTTGCTTTCTCCGGTGAACGGACCAAAGCACGCACACGAAAGCCCTGCGCAAGCAACGCACGCACCAGATTATTGCCTAGCAGACCGGTCGCACCAGTCACGAAAGCAAGCGGTGTCTGACTAGTTGAAAACTCATTCATGTCAAAAGCTCCATAAAAAGGAGCTTTCGTCTATAAGTGTGAACCATGGTTCATAGTCAAGGACAAGAAGCCCATGCTGATCGGAGAATTTTCAAGGCGAACCGGGCTCGGTATCTCAACGATCCGGTTCTATATTCGCAAGGGGTTGCTTGCGCCTGAAGCCGGGCAGTCGGGGGGGCGTAATCCATACGCACAATTTACAGAACGTGATGTGCAGATCGCCGCGATGATCCGTTTCAGTCAGTCCCTAGGTATGTCACTCAAGGAAATCTCCAGTGTCAAGGACGAGATGCAGCAGGCCGGCATATCCCGCGAACGCACCGTGGAACTGATGGACTTGCAGTTGCAGGTGATCGAACTCAAAGCCAAAGATCTGAGGGTTATGGCCGACTACCTGCGTACCAAACGTGACTGGATTGCCGCTGGAAAGCCTGGCGACGAACCGACACTGGCCTGTGACGCACTATCTCGTTAAAAAATTATCGCACGCTCGGTCATATATCCGAAAGGAAAAAGAACGATAACATCGACCTGACGTGAGAAAATTTATCGCCTGCTCCCGCCTATCGTCTCAGACCCTCCAAGAGCAAAAGACCATCCCCTGGAACGCACATAAACCATCATCATGATAATCTGAAATCGGCACGATATGTGATCGCAACAATGATTATCATGGCATTTCCGCCTGGATCTTAAGGGCCTCATTCATTTTGGTAAATTCAACCCGCACTTTCTCCACATCGTAAAACCAGAGCATCATCCCGTAGAATGTTTCGCTTTGTCGGAGCAAAGACCCGTGTTGAGTTCGCATGACTTCGAAATCATGCACCCCTGTGAACAATCCCGGCACACCCCAGAGCCGCCCTATCCATTGCAAACGTTGTCCAGGCAGAACCGTAACGACTCTGGGCTTGAACACCACCCCGCCGCTCAGGCATATTCTGAGTTTCTGACCGACCACCAACCGCCCTGTCAGTTCACGGATGAATGGGTTCCAGGACGGATAGGCCGTAATCTCCGTCAACACGGACCATACACGTTCAGGCGAAGCTCTGATCTCAATCTGCGTCTCAATTTTGCGCTGTGGGCTAAGTAATTTGGCCACTATACGTCCTTCCATATGCACAAAAACACAGCCCGGGCATATCTCCGTCTGTTTGTCATATCGGAAGTATAGGAGCTCCATTAGGTACACTCTATTGCCAATCATGGCAGAATAGATCTACATTTTTGTATGGATAAGATCGACTGGCACCTTTGGCAAAGCTTTGCCGCCGCATATCATGCGGGCTCCCTGTCCGGAGCAGCGCAGGCCTTGGGAACGACGCAGCCGACAGTCAGCCGGCAAATCCACCAATTGGAAATCATGATTGGTCAATCGCTCTTTTCGCGATCGAGATCGGGACTTGTGCCAACCGATCACGCCCGCGCCTTAATGCCAATGGCCGCCTCTATGACCAATCAGGCACATGCCCTCGAACGTTTAGCGAAGTCCGCTAGTGCCACCCAAACGACCACGCTAACCATCACCGCCAGCCAAATCACCGGCACGATGGTCCTTCCATCGATTCTGGTAACTTTTCTCGATGCGCATCCGGCCCTACGCATCACGCTCTCCCTCAACGATACTGTCGAGAACGTGCTCGAACGTGACGCCGATATAGCCGTCCGTCATACAGAACCGACCCAACAGGAACTCTGGGGGCGTAAAATTGGCTTTGTGCCTATCAAGTTATATGCCCACAAAGACTATGTGAGTCGTTATGGTTTTCCGTCTGACCTGCCGGAACTATCCGGGCATCGTTTGATCGCGTCTTCCATCCATTTACGGCGCCTGACTGAACTGGGCTTGCAACCCACTTTTGAATGTAGCGACGATGCTGGCTTACTTGCAGCCCTGCAAGCGGGCGTGGGCGTTGGGTATTGCCAAGCCCCCGTGGCGTCGGAAGACCCAAATCTTGTGCCTATCCTGCCAGATTATATCCCGGCCACGTTGCCTTTCTGGATTGTGACACATCGCGACCTGCGCGGCGTTCCCGCCGTGCATAGCTTGATGCAGCATCTGGGGAAGGCTTTGGACGTTTATTGCCGACGCGCAATGTAAGGTTTTACCTAATTTTAGGCGAACCGCGCCAACTCCCGCCTATCGTCTCGGGCATTGGAGTGTAGCTCTTTTCTTTCCCAAAAGCGGATTTGGTGCGTGGCATACAAGGCTTAGTCTCCGATAATTCCCACGCAGGCGCATCGCTTTTTCCAGATTGCGGTACGGAACCAATAGCAGGGTATGGCGCACTAGTCGCATGAGTGATACGATTCCGGAATGACACAGCATCGCTCATCTCTGCTGGCAAGTATTGCCGCTACCTGCTTCTTTGTCTTCCCAGTCATTGGCAAGGCCGCTCCCGTTGATACCGCGCCGATCAACCCGGCGCACCTGTCCGAGACGATCCGCGCACTTGCCTCCGACGGCTTCCATGGGCGCTCGCCCGGAACCGAAGGGGAGAAGGTGACGGTCCCGTATTTGATCGATCGGTTCAAGGCACTCGGCCTTGCGCCTGGGGGAGATAAGGGCGGCTGGACGCAGAACGTCCCGATGCTCCGCACAAAGCCGATGCCCGCGATGACTGTACGCCTCAATGTGCCAAACGGAAGTCGTTCGTTGGTTCAGTTCAAGGATCTCTGCCTCTTCACCGTTCACCCCGAGAATCATCAGTCTCTCGACCACGCGCAGCTTGTGTTCGTAGGATATGGCGTGCATGCGCCCGAACGCGGCTGGGACGATTTCAAAGGCGTCGATCTCAAGGGGAAGATCGCGGTCATCCTTATTAATGATCCCGATTTCGATGCTTCCGCCGGTGAAGCGGTCGCAGGTAAGTTCGGCGGGAGGGCCATGACCTATTATGGCCGCTGGACTTACAAATATGAAGAAGCGGCACAGCGGGGCGCTGCCGCCGCCATTATCGTTCACGACACACCAGGCGCGTCCTATCCATGGGCGACGGTCATCGCACCGGGTGCTGAGGAATACGCGCTTGAAGATCAGGGGGATAAAGAAGCACCACCCATCGCCGGCTGGATTCAGGGTGATGCAGCGGCCGCACTGTTCAAAAGCGCCGGTCAAGACCTGACTGCTCTCCGGGTGAAGGCCCGTTCACCGGATTTCCGTCCGGTCCCGCTCGACGGGGTGAGCCTGACAGTGGATATGCCAGTCGCCGTCTCACATCTCGTCAGCCAGAACGTCATTGGGAAAATCGTCGGCAAGACGCGTCCGAATGATTCCATCCTCGTCGGAGCACATTGGGACGCATTCGGTGAGAGCCAAGATGCTGCCGGTCACACGATCATCCGGCGCGGTGCAAATGATGACGGCGCGGGCATCGCGGCGGTGCTCGAAGTTGCCCGGGCCTTTGTCACAGGGCCACGCCCGGATCGCACACTCGTCTTTGCCGCTTGGACCGGTGAAGAGCGAGGGCTTCTCGGCTCCTCTTGGTACGCAGCGCATCCGCTTTTTCCCATCGCTACGACAGTCGCGAACGTGACGTTCGACGTGCTCCAAACGGCAGGCCCGGCTCGCAACGCGTTCATCGTCGGTGCCGGGCAGGATCAGTTACAGGATGCATTCGCGGCAGCAGCGAAGATGCAGGGCCGCACCACATCTCCCGAGGCCGAGCCGGAGCGAGGCGCATTTTACCGAGCGGATCACTTACCGTTTGCGCGTCTCGGCGTGCCGGTTCTGCCCATCATGGGCATGAGCGGAGATTACGACCTCGTAAATGGCGGGGTAGCGGCAGGGGCGCGTTGGGCGGCCGGATACCGGCGCTGCTATCATCAGCCTTGCGATGCGTGGAGCCAGACTTGGGATTTGCGCGGCGCGGCTCAGGACATCGCTGCTGCGTGGGCGGTGGTACATCATCTTGCCTTTTCCGACACGTGGCCGGGTTGGTCCGCCGGTTCAGAATTTGCAGCGATCCGCGCTAGCTCGAACGCAAGCCGGCGTTGATGGGGTAAGGCGGTCGAGGCAGTATTTCTATCGGCTTCCGGCGTTGACTTACCATGGGCTTGTGACAGAAGCCCCGCTCTTTGGAGCGAGAAGTCAATTTGCTCTGGATTCTTGCGTAGAATGGCCTGTCCACTGCCTAGTACTTGGTGCCTGATACCTCTAGGGCGATCTGGAGCCCCCGTTCGAACCACTATAACAGGTAGAAATCGTGGCTGCCGCGCTGGATCTCTAAGTCTCGGGCATCGAAGTTAATATCGGCCACTATACGTCCTTCTATATGCACGAGAAATACAACCCAAGCATATCTCCATCTGCTTGTCATATCGGAAGTATAGGAGTTCCATTAGGCACGCTCTATTGCCAATCATGGCAGAATAGATCTACATTTTTGTATGGATAAGATCGACTGGCATCTTTGGCAAAGCTTTGCCGCCGCATATCATGCGGGCTCCCTGTCCGGAGCAGCGCACGCCCTGGGAACGACACAGCCAACAGTCTGCCGGCAAATCCACCAGTTGGAAATCATGATCGGTCAATCGCTCTTTTCGCGATCGAGATCGGGGCTTGTGCCAACCGATCACGCCCGCGCCTTAATGCCAATGGCCGCTTCATGAATACATTCCCGGGGTGGGGCGCGTCAGTCGCTCCCACCACCTTGATTAAACACCACCCAAATAATAGAATTACAATTTTTATTTCAAATACAAAGTATAATTTCCAAAATCAACGATTGCGTGATGAGATATTAAGAAATCCGCGCCTAACGCTCCACCTTCAGAATTATTACCCTGCTCTGGACGAGATTTTTTCTGATACGCGTAAATATCTTCTATTAATCCATCTTGGCTCTCTGCCGCCTTCCACGAGCCAATTTGTATTGCAACAGGCTTTCCTAAATAATAATTATTTTCCACTGCACCGCTCGGCCCGCCTGAATCTCCAGCCACCGCACCCAAAGGCACACCAGATTCCTCTGCAAATTTGCTATCAATAATAAGGCTAGCAACCATACTGACGACCATTTTTTTTGTAATACCGTTTATTGTGACCGGAAGGTAATATTTTCCGCTTTTAATATCATGATCCATCTTAAACGCATGATAGTCTATCGACCTGATTTTCTTCTCAAGACGTACACTTTTATTAATATCCGTATTTAAATAAATCTCACGATCAGGAAAATCCACAATTACATTATTTTGTGATATCCATTTCAAACCAAGCATTCCGGTTCCATCTGCCGGAGTTTCAAATACTGAAACAGGTTGGTTGAGCCAAGTATTTTGACCCACCTGAAATGATGGTAAAATCCCTTCATCTCGCCCTAATGCGCTAATTTTTCCTGATTGCTGTATTCCATACGCCCCAACGTGAGAACGTAATATTACGTCAGCACTTTGCGCGGTCGAATGATTAATTTGCATATAAAAATCAGCATTAGCATGCACCATCATGTGATAATGCACTCTTCCTAATTTTATGGGGATAATGGGACGGTTCCCCGAAACCTCCTGTAATAAAAAAGGAAAATGGTCTGCTTTTAATGGAATATTTTTTGTACTTGCATAAGAATAAACTGGATGCATGATCAGTGATAAAACTGAAAGAAAAATGATATTTCTCATTTCCTGATAAACCTAATTCATTACTTGGATACGGATGATTTTATAGAAGACAATCTATCTATTAAAATAATAATCTATTTCAATAATTCATTTATTACCTATTGGTAATGCCCTCTAAACCGTGTGGCCACAAGCCCGAAACACATTCCACCCCGTTTCCTGCACCAAGCGCTCCAACGCCAAAGTCCCCAACAGAGAATTTCCCTGCGCATTCAATCCCGGCGACCATACCGCAACCGAGGCTACACCCGGCGTAATAGCCAAAATCCCACCGCCAACACCCGATTTCCCAGGCAAACCAACACGAATAGCAAAAGCACCTGAGCCATCATAATGGCCACACATCATCATCAAAGCGAGGACCGTTTGTGTCTGCCGAGTTGACATAACACGCTCTCCCGTCAGGGGGTTTACTCCCCCCGTCATGAGATACGCCCCCATCTCCGCCAGTTGACCACAACTCATCGTCAACGCGCATTGATGAAAATAAAAATCGAGCGTCTGCTCCACAGGATTCACGATATTATCGAAATTCCGCATGTAGTTCCCGAGGGCCAGATTACGAAACCCCGTCTGCGCTTCTTGCTGAGCCATCTCCCGATCAACCATGACCGATGCAGGGTCACGCGCCAACGGACGCAAAAGGTTTAGCAGCGCATCCTCAGCGCCCGTTCGCCCGAAGCACGATACCAAAATATCCGATACAACAATCGCCCCGGCATTAATAAACGGATTCCGGGGAATACCGTGCTCACTCTCAAGCTGAATAATCGAGTTAAACGCACTCCCTGAGGGCTCTTGCCGCACGCGCTGCCATAAGCCGTCACCCACAGCATCCAGAGCCAAGGTCAGGCCAAAAACCTTAGAGACACTCTGAATCGAAAACGGCTCATCCGCATCACCAAAACGATGGAATGTGCCATCCGCCTCAACAACAGCCATCCCAAATTTGGACGGGTCCACACAAGCAAGCGGCGGAATATAATTGGCCACCGTTCCGCGTTCCACTACCCCCCGCATCTCATCAACAATACGCGGCAAAATATCTTGCAATGCCGTCATGACCCGCTCTCCTCAGGAGACAAAACCCGATGGTCCACCACCTTGCCAACAATCACTAATGCGGGAGAGGCAACACCGGCCTCCAGCGCCAAGCGCGGCAATGTCCCCACAGTTCCCATCAAAACGCGCTGATCGGGTTGCGTACCACGCTCCACAATAGCGGCAGGCCAATCATGCGGTAAACCGTGCTCACACAGCCCATCCATCGCACGCTGAAGAGATGAAATACCCATATAAATCACAACCGTCTGCCGGCGATCCGCCATGTCCTCCCACGGCAGATCCAAAACCCCATCCGCTTTGGCATGGCCCGTCACAAATAAACACGCCTGCGCGCAATCACGATGTGTGAGCGGAATACCGGCATAAGCCGCACAACCACTTGCCGCCGTGATTCCCGGTACGACCCGGAAACGTACCCCTGCCTCCAGCAAAGACTCAATTTCTTCACCACCACGACCAAAGATAAAGGGATCCCCACCCTTCAACCGTAAAACACGCTGCCCCGCACGCGCATGGCGCACCATCTCTGCATTGATCTCAGATTGTGGGAGAGTATGCCGATCACGCTTTTTACCGACGAAAATCAATTCAGCATCCCGGCGAACACGGCCCAATAAAGCCGCAGGCAACAAATTATCATACAGCACAACATCCGCATTCTGCATGTAGTGCAGCGCCTTCAGCGTTAGCAAATCTGGGTCCCCAGGCCCCGCTCCAACAAGCCACACTTCTCCCGCCCGACCATAACCATCAAGCAAACTCTGTAAAACACAGTCAGCCCCGACGTGATCTCCAGCGCGTGCAGCATCAGCCCCCGGACCATCCAAAAAATCTTCCCAAACACGCTTCCGGTCTTGCGTTTCTGGCCAGCGCGCTGAAACACGCGGCCGCCGAGACTGCATATACTCTGCCAAACGCCCTGTGCCTTCAGGCAACCATGCCTCAATTTCTTGACGCAAGCGCCGCGCCAAAACTGGCGCGCCACCCGCCGTCGCAATCGACACACGCACCATACCACGCCGCACCTGCGCTGGCGTAATAAAGGTCGAAGGCTCAGGGTCATCCACTGCACATACCGGAATACCCATGCGCTCTGCCATCGCCGCTACCACGCGGTTCACCGCCCGATCATCCGTCGCTGCATAAACAAGGCGACACCCCGGCATTAAACCCTCCAGAAGCGCCTCATCAACACGCCCACCAACATGGAGTGCCTGCCCAGAATCAACCCATTCCTGCACACCCGGGATCAACCGATCCGCCACAATCTCAATACGCGCACCGTGATCTAACAGGAGCCGCCCTTTATTAATGGCCACTTCACCGCCACCCACAAGCAACACACGTGCCCCTTCAATACGCACCGAAATCGGGAACCATCCCGTTTCAATCGGGGAAAGGGGTTTATCAGCGTCCATCTCGTCCATCAGTCTTGCAAGTCACGGTCTTTCTCTCACTATACACAGCCGCTCAGCCGCGCAAAGGAGCACAAGAAACACCCCCTTAGCCTTGCCGTCTTCGCCCGGGTCAGATACCTCATAAATATAAGAATTTTATGGCGTGTCATTACTACTCACTATGCCACCACCCACAGTACAGCACGCCCAAGGGGACCCATGGACGCGACCAATACCGCAGACAGCCACATTTCTCAGCATAGCATCGAGAAAAGACTGACATTCCTGCGCGAAGCTTCGCGCCTAAAAGACGTACTGCGCCGGGCCTATACGCTCAATGGCTTGCCTGAAAGCACCGCAGCGCATAGCTGGGGCTTATGCCTCATGGTTATGACATTCGCAGACCAGCTCCCTCCAGAAATCGATCTTACAAAACTCTTCAAACTCTGCATTCTACACGATCTCGGTGAGGCTATTCACGGCGATATTCCCGCAACCTCACTCACCGCATCTGCCACCAAAAGTATGCAAGAACGCACCGACCTACTGACCGTCATGGAAACCTTACCGGACGACCTTAAAGCCGATTTTTTAGCCCTCTGGGATGACTACGAGAACGCCACCTCACCCGAAGCAAAACTCGCCAAAGCCTTCGATAAACTCGAAACCATCTCCCAACATATCAACGGCACCAACCCTGACGATTTTGACCACCGCTTCAACCTGCATTACGGCCGAAAATACACCGATGGCACCCCACTCACCCGCACCATACGGGCCCTCTTGGATGAAACAACCACGCGCCTCAGCGCCACGCCTTAAGGCCTGACCACTATGAACCAGCCCCGCATCGCTGTCCTTATTCCGTGCTATAATGAAAGCGTTGCCATCGGGCAGGTCATCCAAGACTTCCGTCGCGCCCTGCCAGACGCCCCAATTTATGTCTATGACAATAACTCGACCGACAATACCATTGCGGTCGCCCAAGCGGCCGGTGCCCTGATCCGTACCGAAACGCTTCAAGGCAAAGGACACGTCATCCGCCGCATGTTCGCGGATATCGATGCTGATTATTATATCCTCGTCGATGGTGACGCCACTTATGAAGCAGCCGCCGCCCCACGCCTCCTCGCCCTAGCACAAAGCCAAGGCCTGGATATGGTCAATGCCGCCCGTGTGACTGATCAAAGCAGCGCGTATCGGCGCGGCCACGTCACCGGAAACCGCGCCTTAACCGGTATCGTCACCCATATTTTCGGACGCCGCCTTACCGATATGCTGTCCGGCTATCGGGTCTTTTCCAAGCGTTTCGTGAAATCTTTCCCCGCCTTGTCATCCGGCTTTGAAACCGAGACAGAACTCACCGTGCATGCTCTTGAACTCTGCATGCCCATTGGGGAGCTCCCCACGCGCTATAGCGAGCGCCCTCCCGGTTCCACCTCAAAATTACGCACCTACCGCGACGGCTTTCGCATTTTAAAAACAATCCTCACCTTAGTGAAGCAAGAACGCCCCGTTCTTTTTTTCAGTACGCTAGGCTTTTCTCTCGGCCTTCTTTCTATCGCCCTCGGCGCTCCAGTCATCCTGACCTACTTAAAAACAGGTCTCGTCCCGCGCCTACCGACCGCCCTACTCTCCACGGGCCTGATGACACTCTCCGCCCTATCATTCACCTGCGGCCTCATTTTGGACAGCGTCACACTCGCGCGCAAAGAACAGAAGCGAATGATTTATCTCTCTTACGCCCCGCCCCCACACAACATAATGTAACCATATATTATATTTTATATTAATAAATAAAAATTCATAATAAACTACTCTATTTTTATCAAAATCATATTAATGTAATTTCTTCATAGATATATTTTTTTATACAAATTATATGAAATAATTATAATTATACTTAAGTATTACAATTAATTTTTTTAAAAAAAATAAACGAAATAAAAATCAATACCTAAATAAAACCTTCACATAAATCATGTTGTTTTTTTTAGTCTCCTGAAATATCTCAAACACACCGCACAGGACGTTATGAAGACATAAGCAATAAGTAATGTTTATCTGTCTTCAAATTGAAATGTGCAAACCAGACAACAACTCGGAAAAATTCGATGCATATAAAAAAATATATGTACATGTCTTCTGCGGCATTACTTTGCTTCACTTCAGCCAATGCTGAAAATATACATAAAAATCAAAAATTATCACAAAACAATACACAGAAAACGATACAAAACCCTTCTGCAACACCAAACAAAACAACAACCACCCCTGCCAAAGCACGTTCAGGCGGGCTAGAGGATG
>NZ_BCZB01000005.1 GCF_001598495.1 Neokomagataea thailandica NBRC 106555 | reverse complement strand
TTACCCGTCCGCCACTCACCCCGAAAGGTCCGTGCGACTTGCATGTGTTAAGCATGCCGCCAGCGTTCGCTCTGAGCCAGGATCAAACTCTCAGGTTCAATCCCATAAACCCAAACAAAAACACAAAGCATAATTCAAAGCATCTCAAAATAAGATACATCGGCTTATACCGCGTCCTAATCCAGATCAGGAACTTTCAGCCCCATCACCAGCATCAAAACGCCGCCAACATATCCCTTCCAATTCATCAATCTTCAATTGTCAAAGAACTCATCTTTACCACCGCTCAGCGCCTCAAGAAAGGCACCACCGCGTCGGTGAAGGCGCTTATAAGCACATCACTCACCACTGTCAAACAACCGTCACACAACACATACACACACTCAAAACCCAATCAAAACCCAATCAAAACCTCAATACAAAAACTTTATCCCCAAAATACATTCACTAATCGAAACAAAAATAACCAAAAAAAATACAAAAAACCGGGCAACGCCCGGTTTTTCCAATCCACTCAAAAGTCTGGCCAATTTGGCGCTAATCCACCACCAACCCGCAGAGGAGCAACCCGCACGGCCAACCCAGTGGCATCATCTGTTTCAACCATCAAACCACAAACAGTCGCCTCACCCTCTGCTGGCTGCGGCCGCTCTCCCGGAATTTTCCGCACAAGCCGATGAAGTGAAGCCTCCTTCCCCATGCCAATGACGCTATTATAGTCACCACACATACCAGCATCCGTCTGCAAAGCTGTGCCGCCCGGCAAAATACGATGGTCTGCCGTTGGAACATGCGTGTGCGTTCCAACCACAACCGAAGCGCGCCCATCAAAATAATGTCCAAAGCCTATTTTTTCACTTGTCGCTTCAGCGTGAATATCAATCACCACCGCATGAACGGTCACACCCAACTTATGGCGTGATAAAACGTCACTCACCGCACGGAAAGGGTCATCCAACGGGTCCATGAAAATACGCCCCATCGCATTAATCACCAAAGCACGGCGCCCACGCCCAACATCAACTGTATAATGCCCCTGCCCCGGCGTACCGAGCGGATAATTAACCGGCCGTACAATGTTCGGCATCTGGTTAATCTCACGCAACATATCCCGCCGGTCCCATGCATGGTTCCCTAAGGTGATGACATCAACGCCTGATTTAAGAAGTGCGCGTCCTATTTCAGGCGACAAGCCATACCCATGTGAGGCGTTCTCTGCATTTGCGACAACCAAATCGAGCTTCAGCTTTTCCCGCCAGCCGGGCAATTGCCGCATAACTGCTTCACGGCCAGTACGCCCGACAATGTCACCGAGAAAAAGAATCTTCAAAATCAAACCTTCCCACGAAGGCGAGACCTTATAGTGTCCCGCTCTGTTATAATGCCCCTCAGCGGACAGTCATAAGGTCCGGTAGGCACAACCGGCACTTCTTGCCACGCAGCCCCAAATCCAAATGCTGGCACACATAACCGCGCCAACGTTCTATCATAATAGCCGCCACCATATCCCAGACGATATCCCCGCCGGTCAAATGCCAATAACGGAACAAGCAAAAGATCTGGAACCAAGACAGCACTATCCGGATAAAGCGTGCGAAAACGCCCTTCTTTCATAGCAACGTCAGGCAACCATTTCCGGAACAAGAGCGGTTCGCCCTTCGGAGGCGTTTCGGGGAGGGCTACATTATACCCTTTTTCTAACAAAAGGGGGAATATCGGGCGCAAGTCCACTTCTTGCCCCATAGGCCAAACGGCACCAATCGTTTGAACATTTAAGCCATCTAAGGCCTGCAATATGCGCCCTCTCAGAGCAGCGCCCAACGCTTCATCAATCCCCACGCGTCGCCGTTGCAACATACTCGCCCGCAGAGTTGCTTTTTGATATTCTAAAGAAAGAGAATGTGGAGCCGCCATAGCCGTTGGCCTTTTTCAGCCCTCCTAGACCTGCAAGTGCAGGTGGGCACCGGGTAACGTGACCAGGGCCACGACAGAGCCAGTTCCCTAAGGAATGCTTATCGGCCCGGGGGTTGATTCGCCTGACGCACCAGGCAGCTCCGAGGCTTATATGAGCCGCCTTCTTCTGAGTTTCAACGCAAAAAAACTGAAATTAATCGTTTTCTGCTTGCGCAATAAAATGTTCGGCCGTTTCCGCCAATGCCAACAAACGCTCTTTCCTTGCCTGAGCGCCCACATCAACCGGAGGCTTCGCTGCTTTTTCAGCCTTCTTTTCTGCCGCCTGCAAATCACGCCGCAAATCATGGATTTCGTCGGCCATTAATAGAGCAGCCATCACCAATGTCTTCGCTTCGCTTGGCGCCCCGCCGAATGAACGCGCACGCTGCACCCAACTTTCCACCTGCTGCGCCATATCATGCAAGTGAGATTCCTCACCGTTCCGACAGCCAACGCCATAGGTGTATCCATTCAAACGGATAGAAACTTGCCCCATTTACTCACCCCCCGTCTGCGCAAGAACAGTTTCGATCCTAACGCATAAGGCATCAATATTGGCCGCAATCTCTTGGATGTCTGGCTGGTCATCATGAGAGCGCACCAAAGCATCTCGCTCTTCCGCCTGCTTCTTAACGAGACTGGCCAAACGCTCAAACGCACTTTCGATCCGCTCGATTGCACCATTCTCGCTTTGCATATCCGGCTGTTCGCTCAAAACGCTGCGCGCTCCCCACCGCACGGGGCCCGTTCCGATTATGCCGGAACCCCTTTATAGTCATATCCACTATGCAGAAGAACCCCGAACTCCCCCTGCCGTCAAGCACCACACTGCCATCATCTGTGGCTATTTATACCATTTCGTCACAATATGAGCAGAAAGCCTGCGCAACAAAACACCCTCAACCATGGATTGCCCTTGCACCAGAACATAGCGGCGCGGCTTTGGGTATTCTGTGGTGGCTACAGGTCGTCGGAGATCAAGCCCCTCTTTCAATCCTCGATTGCGGAGCCTCTGCCGCACTGGCACAACAAGCACTTAATGCTGGAATCGGGTGGGTCATCTGCCGTACTACCTCCGCCCAGATAAAAGCCCTTTCTTCTGCCCCCTCGTGGACTGGGCGTATTTTAAACCAGCGCCCCAACAGCCTCCCTTTTTCATCATCACAACCCTGAGACACAACCATGCCATCTGCCGAACTATATCTGAGCATTAATCCCTCAGCATCAAGCTGCGCTCTCCTCCAGCACCTTCCCTCACTGCTTGCGCACCCGGAAGTCACCGCATTACGCCTGCCCTCTACCTTTGATTTATCCGCGCATAGTCTGCAACGCTTGCTGAAAGAACTGCACCAGCACGATGTTGCCCTTATGATCGCCACATCAGACAGCAGCTACACAATCCCAAAACATTTTCTAGAGAGCGCTGACGGCATTCATGTCAGCACCTACGAAGCACTGACCTATTGGCGCAGTCACGCCGCCGATACGCTTCAAATCGGCATGTTCTGCCAAACCCGCGATGACGCTATGCAGGCTGGAGAAAACGGCGCGGATTATATTGCGTTCCCACACCACGAAACGGCTTTGCTGACATGGTGGTGCAGCGTTGCCGAACTACCGAGCGTTGCAGAAGGCGTAACAACAGCTGAAGCCGCCATTGCCGCACAAAATGCTGGAGCCGATTTTCTCGATATTACGATCGCGCTTAATGGCAGTGATGCAGACACTTTACAGCCCATCATCACTGCCATTTCAGCGTAAAACGCCTTACCGTTGGGCAGGCGCTACAACATCACGTAGGAAGTACAAAACACCGTTCGATTGCGGGAACGACGTTCCCCACAGTCGAACGGCTGGATCACGCCCATTACCAACAGAGAAGCCCCCCTCTGGCACGGCTTGCACATAAAGCCACTGCCCTGACAAAGCTTTCAACGCAATCGTTGTATGCCGTGAGCGCTGCATCGCTTTACTCAGCGCAGCTTCGTCCCAATGCCCTTGCACCACCGTATAACGTGCAATGCTCGCTAGAAGTGCTTGCGTATATGATGAAGACACACTCCCACCCGTCTGCGCGGCAAACCGTTCCAACGCAGCATTCGGCACTGCAAAAACGGTATATGGGCCATTCCCATTCAACCACGGCATCACACCAGCTTGACGCAGAACCTGAGCATAATCAGCAAGCTCAATAGAAGCTTCCACGTTCTCTTGCAAAGGACGATCCGCAAAAGACGGCATGGCAGGCGCACGATAGGCCGCCGGACTATCCGCCCTGCCGTCAATATCAGGCAACCGCGTCAACGGCAGAGCATCTGGCATCGATTTCGCGGCCACATTCCCACGCGTTTGAAAGCTATCTTGCGGGTGCGGCAACACCATCTTCTTCTGCTGCCAGCCATGGCACCCAGCCAAGGTAAGACAAGCAACAACAGGCCAAATAAAACGTGCGTTCAGGCTCATATTTTCTCCACAAACCACCTTTTCGTGGCCTCTTGCCATTATGAATCAGCAACCGTCACCACGCATTGTCCATCCGACAACACGCCCAGCCACCAACTCAAACGTCGTTTGGCAACTTACATTATACGCTGTCCCGGGGAAGCCACCGTACCCCCAACCCGGCGCCCCCCAACCACCGCCAAAGCCGCCAAAACCACCGCCCCAGCCGCCGCCCCAACCACCATAACCAAAGCCTGGCGCGCCCCAACCTCCCCAGCCCCAGCCGCCGCCACCGGTATATTCTGTGGCATTCTGTATATAAGCGAGGAAAGAGTGGCCCTGTGTCTGGAAGCTGCGGCTTGGCACACCGAACTGCCGCACCACATCCACCTCATTTTTACCGACCATAGAATCCAAAACTTTCCGCTGTTCCAATGTTGGAACTTCACAAGCAGAAAGCCCCAACAATGCGGCAACAGCGAGAAATGGTGCGACTTTCATAACCCCAAACCCTTCAATGATTATAGGTATAGAACTGGATAATACAGGAACTGACACTATAGCGCGAAAGACCGCGCCTGCGGATTAAACTCTAGCAAGCTGCCATTCAGTCATACCAACCACAAAATGTCACGCAGCGCAGGCGCGCCCGTCGCTAACATCACTAAACGGTCAAATCCCAATGCAATGCCCGAACACTCCGGCATCCCGGCCAAAGCTGTCAAAAACGCTTCATCCAAAGGCCAATCCTGCTCAGGCGTCAACGCCACCCGCCGCGAACGATCCGCCTCAAACCGTGCCCGTTGCTCCACCGGGTCTGTTAATTCTTCAAAGGCATTCGCAAGCTCAATCCCGCCAATATACAACTCAAAACGTAAAGCACCGCGCGAATCTACCGGATCTTTCCGGGCCAGTGCCGCCTGCTCTGCGGGCCAATGTGTCAGAAATGTCGGCTGCTCACGCCCAATCACAGGCTCAATTTTATCCAGCAGAAGGCGGAAAAAGAGATCTTCCCACGTCTCTCCATCACGCAACACCACCCGCGCTTGCTGCGCTAGAGCATCAGCATCCCCTGCCGTCCCCAGTAGATCCGCACCAACATAACGCGCAAACGCATCCTGCATGGTTAAACGCTCAAACGGCACATGAATCGGAATATGCTGCTCATCACGCCAAACCGTCTCTGGCAGGAGTGCCTTCACATAAGCTTCCGTCTCATCCATCAAAGACGAAAGATCCGCACCGGGGCGATACCACTCCAACATCGTAAATTCAGGATGATGCGTATGGCTCGCTTCACCGTTCCGCCACACACGCGCCAACTGGAAGATAGCCTGCCCACTTGCCGCAACAATCCGCTTCATAGCGAACTCCGGACTCGTATGTAGAAAGCGCACCTCTGACGTACCATCTGGCCGCTCCAGCATCGTGCGGAAACAGCGCAAATGCACCTCCTCCCCCGGCACAGGCACCGCATAAGGCGTTTCCACCTCAAGATACGCCCTGTTTTCAAAAAAGCGTCGAGTCTGCCCCACCATCTCCATCCGGCGCTTTAACAAAGGCAGGCGCTCCGCAATACGATCTGGGTCTAAGGCCGTCACCGACATTCTTTCATCCTTGATTAAGCGGGACACAAACAAAACATCCCTCAGCAACACGTGATTGCTTGCAGACCCGCCCCTCAGAAGGCTAGAGCCATGCCCATGCACGATAGGGTCAAACACACCACCAACACTACCCCCACCACGCCCAAATCCGCCTCACGCGTTTTACGCAACACGGATGACTTGGTCGCAGCAGGGCTCGTTCCCCCAGATCAAGCTACGGCTTTAGAGGGCGTTAGTGAGCGCTACGCAACTGCCGTACCAAAAGCATTCCAAGACCTCATAACCCACCCCGATGACCCCATCGGCCGACAGGTCATCCCAACCGCGCATGAAGCCATCACACTTCCCCACGAGAATATTGATCCAATTGGCGATGATGCCCTCTCCCCGGTCCCCGGCATTGTCCATCGCTATGAAGACCGAGCACTACTCAAACCTCTCCTGATCTGCCCGCTTTATTGCCGTTTTTGCTTCCGCCGTGAGCATGTCGGCCCCGATGGAGGCCTCCTCAACGAGCAAGACCTTGAGCGTGCCTTAACGTGGATTGCAGAACACCCAAAGGTAACCGAAATTATCCTGACCGGCGGCGACCCGCTCATGCTCTCTCCGCGCCGTCTCAAATATATTATCGCGGCCCTCTCCAGCATTCCCCATATTGAGACAATCCGTATTCACTCCCGCGTGCCCGTCGCAGACCCCGCACGACTAACGCCGGAACTCTTGGATGCCCTTGAAACAGACCGCGCCATGTGGCTCGTCGCGCATATTAACCACGCCCGCGAACTCACCGCAGAAGCACGTAGCGGCATACGCTCCATTCTAGCCCGCGCTATTCCTGTCTTATCGCAATCCGTTCTACTACGCGGCGTGAACGATACGGAAGAAACACTCGAAGGCTTGCTCCGGGCCCTCGTCACTGCGCGCATCAAGCCTTATTACCTCCATCACCTCGACTCCGCCCCCGGAACGGCACATTTCCATGTCCCCATTGAGGAAGGCCAAGCCCTACTCTCACGCTTGCGCGGCCGTGTAACTGGCCTTGCATGGCCAACCTATGTGCTCGATATTCCGGGTGGAAAAGGGAAAGTGCCCATCGGCCCCAATTACCTTGAACCCAACACGCCGAACGCCGTTCGTTCTCCTAATGGGGAACTCAACCACTTCACCTAAACACTGCACGTTTGCGTAACGATACCGGAAAAATAACCTCCCGCCTTGCCGTTCCCCCCAAAGCGGCGCTAGAAGCGGCTCACAACGTACTTTTTATTAAAGACGCAATTCCTTCGGGATCAGGACAGAGACATGAAACAACAAGCCAATCTTATCCGCGCCGGCCAAGTCATCGAGCATGATGGCCGCCGCTGGACCGTTCTAAAGCAGCAGATCATTACCCCGGGTAAAGGCGGCGCTTTCATCCAAGTCGAAATGCGTGACCTGAAGACCGGCAACAAAACCAACGAACGCTGGCGCACCGCTGATTCCGTTGAACGTCTGATCACGGAAGACAAAGACTACAACTATTCCTACATGGATGGCGAAAATCTGGTCCTCATGGACCCAGAAACATTCGACCAAGTCATGCTGCCAAGTGACCTACTGGGGGACCAGCTCCCATTCCTGCAAGACAACATGCAGCTCGGTGTGAAGCTAGTTGAAGGTGATGCCGTTGGCGTTTCCCTACCACCACAAGTCACGCTTGAAATCGCAGAAGCGGACCCAGTGGTTAAAGGCCAAACAGCATCTTCATCCTACAAGCCTGCTCTGCTTGCAAACGGCGTGAAAACACTGGTACCGCCTTTCATCGAAGCTGGTGAACGCATCGTAGTCCGCACGGAAGACGCATCATACGTCGAACGCGCTAAAGACTGATCACGCCTGACCGAACTTAAGGAGTTCAAAGACAATGCGTTTATCTGCGCATATGGCCGTGATGCAAAATGCGGCTCACAAGGCATCCCGTCACCTCCTGCGTGACTTTTCTGAAGTTGAACAACTTCAGGTCAGCATTAAAGGTCCGGGAGACTTCGTCTCTCAAGCTGACATGCGCGCCGAAAACATTATCCGTGAAGAGCTGACCCGTGCTCGCCCGGGTTACGCCTTCCTGATGGAAGAAAGCGGTGCCTCCGGTGGTGACAACTGGACATGGCGCTGGGTTGTTGACCCACTCGATGGCACGTCCAACTTCCTGCACGGCATCCCGCACTGGGCGATTTCTATCGGCCTACAACGCCGCCATCCTGACGGCTCTGTCGAACTCGTAGCAGGCGTGGTGTATAACCCCGTTGCTAACGAAATGTTCTGGGCCGAAAAGGGCGTAGGCGCGTTCTTGAACGAGCGCCGCATCCGCGTTTCTGCACGCCGCAACCTGAACGAAGCTCTCTTCGCAACAGGTATCCCATTCGCGAAAGTCAGCGGTCCAAACCGCTTGGCTTTCGCACGTGTACTGTCCGCATTGATGCCAAAGGTTGCTGGTGTACGTCGCTTCGGCGCCGCAGCACTGGACCTCGCGTGGGTCGCGGCTGGCCGTTACGAAGGATACTGGGAATTCGGCATCAAGCCGTGGGACTGCGCTGCGGGCCTTCTCATCGTGCGTGAAGCTGGCGGTCACGCCACCGGCCCAGACGGTATTGACCTGAATGACCTGCCGGATGACGTCATCGTCGTTGCTGGCAACGCAAACATGCACGCCCCCCTCAAAGAACTGGTGCATGAAGCACTGACACGGGACGACGCGTAAGCATCTTCCCTAGAGGGTGGCGAATAACGACGCGGAGATATCAGCACGTCACGCATCAAACGCACGGTTCACGTGCGTTGTACCATTGCCGCCACCCCATAGGCTCGGTTAGGATTGGCCCCGCATGAAAAGGCCGATCCTAACCTCCCTCGCCGTTACGGCCGCACTGGCCGTTCTTTCCCCGCATTGTGCCAACGCACAAGTTGCGGCCAATCTTGACAACCTGCCGCAAGGGCAGAGTACGCCCCCCCCCACCGCACATGCGCCACATACCCCGGTGCATCACGTCAATGCGGCAGCGGCATCTGGCTCTCAAGGCGCTCATTCCGCCCCTCCATCACAACATACCAGCCAAACTCGCTCAGCCCTGCCGAGCGTTCCAACGGCTCCACCACCGCCAGTCATTTTGCCACCTCCCTTCGGTGATGTCCCTCTACACCCTCCCGTCGCCGCAGACCCCGTCATTGCAGTACCAAAGGCGAGCAGTTCAGCAGCGCCCCTTTCAGATGGCACTCTCCGCGTTCTCTTCGGCACCAACAGCGCCGACCTCAACGCTGACACCATCGCCGCCATCACAAACCTTGCTGAACATTTGAAGACTGCCCCAGACAAACGGGTCATCCTCATGAGCTACGCGACCCTTCCCGGTGATGATATTTCAATGCCGCGACGCATCGCTCTTGCACGCGCCCTCGCTGTGCGCTCTCTTCTCGTTAGCCATGGTGTCGCCACAACGCGCATTTACCCTCGCGCTCTCGGCCGCCCGGCACAAACAGACACAGCACCGGCTGATCGTCTGGACATTTTAACAGAACCCCATTCAACCCCGGACCAAAACGCGTCCGAATCAAGGACTCCTACCCCGTGACACGACCCACCACATTTTTACTGCGCATGGGCGTTTTCTTGCTTGCGGTCATCGCACTTGCCGCCTCCATGGCACCCACATTGACCCATGCCTTTGCTGCAAACCCAAAACTTGATTCCGTTATTCTCGGCGTCTTAATTCTCGGTATTCTGTGGAATCTGCGCGTCGTTCAACGCCTCATGCCCGAGGTCAGTTGGGTGGACATGCTGCGCCAATCACGCGCTGGCCTTACGGCTCCCAACCCACCACGCCTCCTTGCCCCTATGGCAAGCATGCTGGCATCTCGTGGCCGCAGCGACAAACTCAGCCTTTCCACACAAACCACACAAGCGATGCTCGATAGCCTCTCAGCACGCCTTGATGAGAGCCGCGAAATTTCGCGCTACATGACGCAGCTACTCATTTTCCTCGGCTTGCTCGGTACGTTCTATGGCTTGCTGCTCACCGTCAGTTCCATTGCATCCGTCATCTCTGGCATGTCTGCTGGCAGCGGCGATCTTGATGCCATGTTTAACCAGCTCAAAACAGGCCTCGCCGCACCACTCGCAGGCATGTCCACAGCATTTTCCGGCTCTATGTTTGGCCTCGCTGGCGCCCTCATCCTCGGCTTCCTTGATCTCACAGCAGGCCAAGCACAATCACGCTTCTTTAATGAATTGGAAGAATGGCTTGCTGGCCTAACCCGTGTTGGTGGTGGCAGCGCAGCAGTTGATACCGATGGCGCACCAATCCCGGCCTATGTCCAAGCACTCCTCGAACAAACAGCCGAGAACCTCGAAACACTGCAAAATGCCGTTTCACGTGGCGAAGAAGGGCGCGTTCGTGAAGTCGAACTACTGGATGGCCTCCAAGAACGCCTGCGCGGCATGACAGAACTCCTCCGCGCCAACCAACAAATCATGACCCGCACGGCCGAAACCCAGTCGGAGCTTATTACTTATCTCCGCAACCTGCAGGGCAACACACAAAATGCACCGCTAGAACGGATCGAAGGACAACTTGCACGCCTCAGCGATGACCTGAAGCAGGGCCGCATGCAAACAACAGGCGAATTGCGCAACGACCTACGCGTCCTCGCCCGCACGATCGCCGCTTCGTCCGGCAACAGCGCCCATAACAGCGCACGACAGGACTAACCCCATGGCCCGGCGCAGACGCGGATCCCATAACGCTTTAGATGCATGGCCCGGCTATGTGGACGCCTTGTCCACACTGCTCATGGTTGTCACTTTCGTGCTCCTTGTCTTTGTCGTCGGACAGCAATTTCTGTCCGTCTCTCTGACACGGCGCGAACACACGCTTGATGCTTTACAAAAGCAACTCGCCGAACTCTCCCACATGCTTGCCATGACGGAAGATAAAAACCACACGCTCAACGCAACGGTGGCAAGCCTTGGTGCCGATAAACAGCATAATGAGGCACAACTCACCGCTTTGTCTGCACAACTGGCCACCCTGACTGGGCAGTTACATGACCGTGAGCAAGCACTGACCAACGCCGATACCAACGCTAAAACACAAACGAGTAAAATTTCAGACCTTCAAACGCAGATTGATGAGCTAACACGCCAGCTACAAGCGATCAGTAATGCGCTGGATTTAGAAAAAAAGAACAGCACCAGCAAAGACGACCAGATTAAAGACCTCGGGAACCGTCTCAACATTGCTTTGGCCGATAAAGTCAATCAGCTCAAACGCTACCGCTCCGAGTTCTTTGGTCGCCTGCGTGATTTGCTGAAAGACCAAAAAGGCGTCAACGTTGTGGGAGACCGCTTTGTCTTCCAGTCTGAAATTCTTTTCCCTCAGGGTAGTGCAGACCTCACCCCCGCAGGACGAAAAGAAATCACAACCCTTGCACATACTTTTAAGCAAGTCGCCTCAACGATCCCGACGGATCTCCCCTGGATTCTGCGCGTCGATGGTCACGCAGACCGCCAGCCCATTCACAGCGCTTTCCCAAGCAACTGGGAGCTTTCCTCAGAACGCGCCATCACCGTCGTGAAACTCCTGATCAATGAAGGCGTAGACCCACACCATCTCGCCGCAACAGGGTTCTCAGACTACCAACCACTCGACTCAGCAGACACAACAGCCGCCTACGCGCGCAACCGCCGCATCGAGTTCCGTCTTACAGATCGTTAAAAAATACGGCGGAACCCACTCCCCTGCGGTTCCGCCCTTTACCACTCTCCCTTCTCAGGCTCTTCCCTTCTCAGGCGGCCCTCCACCGTCCACGCACCATCACAACCCCGATTCTACGCCTTTGCGCTTACCGCTCCCCACCATCGCAACAATACATCTCAAGGCCCATGATGCGCAGCAACGCATATCATGGCATCACAGCTCATGCCGCGTGCACGTATTGCCCGCCCCCAACACACAACAGAGCGAACAAGACACCACACGCCTTAGACGCAGATTTCCTGACGAAGTTATGCAAGGTTGAGATTTCCTCCCGGCCCGTTCTGTTCTATGTATGAGCGCATGACCGACACCCCTCTCTCCCTGATCCGCAATTTCTCCATCATCGCGCATATCGACCACGGGAAATCCACGCTGGCTGACCGCCTCATCCAAGCGTGTGGCGCCCTAACCGAGCGCGAAATGAAAGCACAGGTCCTCGATTCGATGGAGCTGGAGCAAGAACGCGGCATTACCATTAAGGCGCAGACCGTCCGCCTGACCTACCCGGCCAAAGACGGCAAAATGTACACACTAAACCTGATGGACACCCCGGGCCATGTGGACTTCGCGTATGAGGTCAGCCGTTCCCTCGCCGCATGTGAAGGCTCCCTCTTGGTGGTCGATGCCTCACAAGGCGTAGAAGCGCAAACACTCGCCAATGTGTATCAAGCCATTGACGCCAACCACGAAATCGTCCCTGTCCTTAACAAAATTGACCTCCCCGCTGCAGAGCCGGAGCGCGTGCGCGCACAGATTGAAGAAGTCGTCGGTATTCCAGCTGATGACGCCGTAGAAATCAGCGCCAAAACTGGCATCAACATTGAAGGCGTACTGGAAGCGCTGGTGCAGCGCCTCCCCGCCCCACAAGGCGACCGTGATGCGCCCCTTCAAGCCCTTCTGGTGGATAGCTGGTACGACCCTTACCTCGGCGTTATCATCCTGATCCGCGTCATGAATGGTACAGTCCGCAAGGGCGACCGCATCCGCATGATGCAGGCTGGTTCCACATATCACGTTGATCAGGTCGGTGTTTTCTTACCGAAAATGACCAACGTCGCAGAGCTCGGCCCAGGCGAGATGGGCTACATTAACGCCGCGATCAAAACCGTTGCAGACGTAGCCGTTGGTGATACCGTCACTCTCGACCGCCGTCCCGCCGAAAAAGCTCTAGCAGGCTTTAAGCCTTCCATCCCCGTTGTATGGTGTGGCCTCTTCCCTATTGATGCTGACGACTTTGACAAATTGCGTGAGAGCTTGGGCAAACTGCGCCTGAACGACGCCTCTTTCCACTTTGAAGCCGAAAGCTCCGCCGCCCTCGGCTTTGGTTTCCGCTGTGGCTTCCTTGGGCTGCTGCACTTGGAAATCATCCAAGAGCGTCTGTCACGTGAGTTCAACCTCGACCTCATCGCGACTGCACCGTCCGTTGTATACAAAATGACGCTGGCCAATGGTGAAGAAGTCGAGTTGCATAACCCGGCGGACATGCCAGACACCACGCAGATTGCTAAAATTGAAGAGCCGTGGATCAAAGCCACCATCTTGGTGCAAGATGAATATCTCGGCGCCGTGCTTACACTTTGCTCAGAACGTCGCGGCATCCAGCTTGATCTCACCTATGTCGGCAACCGCGCCATGGCCGTCTATCGCCTACCACTCAACGAAGTGGTGTTTGACTTCTATGACCGCCTCAAATCCCTCACGCGAGGCTATGCATCCTTCGATTATCAGGTTGATAACTACGAAGAGAGCGACCTCGTGCGTATCTCTATTCTGGTCAACCATGAACCGGTCGACGCGCTCGCCTTCGTTGCACACCGTACGGTCGCGGAATCACGTGGCCGCTCCATCTGTACTAAACTGAAAGACTTGATCCCCAAACAACTCTTCAAAATCGCCATTCAAGCCGCGATTGGCTCCAAAGTCATTGCCCGTGAAACCATCGGCGCTCTGTCTAAGGATGTAACCGCGAAATGTTATGGTGGTGATATTTCACGTAAGCGCAAATTGCTCGACAAACAAAAAGAAGGTAAAAAGCGTATGCGTCAGTTTGGCAAAGTCGAAATTCCCCAAAGCGCTTTCCTCGCAGCCCTAAAGATGGACTAACGCCCACTATGCTCCGCACAGCCGCCATCCTGTTTGTTCACAATGACCTCGAAACTTTAGGATGGTGGCTCGCTCACCATGCGGCCATCGGTTTTTCTACTCTCATCGTCTGTGACGATCACTCAACAGATGGCACGAGCACCCTGCTCGAAAGCGCCGCGGCTTTCCATGATATTCGCATCCATACATCTGATCGTAGCTTGGCCTCTCCGGCACAACGCCGCCAGAAATTCGAACGTACCGTCATCACAGACGCTGAAAGCAAGTTTGATTGGCTTTTATGTCTCGCAGTTGATGAGTTTCTACACCTCGAACACGCTTCATCCGTTGAAGAATTCTTAAGCCATCCCCTCTCTCCCCCAGCACTTAATTGGTGTATTTTCGGCTCCAATGGCCACCATGTTCACGCAC
The DNA here is from genome assembly GCF_001598495.1 of Neokomagataea thailandica NBRC 106555. Lineage (GTDB taxonomy): Bacteria > Pseudomonadota > Alphaproteobacteria > Acetobacterales > Acetobacteraceae > Gluconobacter > Gluconobacter thailandicus_A. Next base: position 20,140 of record NZ_BCZB01000005.1, on the reverse strand, counting down.
CATTTTCGCCCATTGAACGCTTCACACGCCATGCTTCAGAAGACTTCCCAGACCACCGCATTACACGCCGCTTCATAGGGCCTAACAAACACGCGGCACTCCCAGACCCATTCTCCACCCCCCATACCCCACCAAACTGGGCGCATGGTCGCATCCTGCATTTTGCCTGCGGGGACCGTGACACTTTTTGCAAGCGCATGAACACTCCCGCTCCTACAAATGAACACGACGCCGCGTGGGAACATTTTAACCAAAATACCCACGAATGGCTTGCAGGACAGCATCTTCTGCCGCGTACACGCGCCATTCATGCCGCTATTGATCAAGCCCGACTAGCAGAACTGCACTACCGCCTCACACAGGCCACCACCAATGACCCCACAGACCTTACAGAACGTCTGAGCGTCGCTCTACCGCAAGAAACAGCCCCGCCTATCGCAGTACAGCATTTCGTCATCGGCGATACATCACGCCTCGTGCTCAATACCACGACGAACGAACTCCAAGCCGTTCCTAAAGAACGCTTGGCGCATGACCGGCACATTCCCCTGATTCTTTCAGTAGAAAAACCTTCGCCCCATACCGGCATTGCCCCCGCCATTCTCACGACGGAACGTCCAAATAACCAAGCGTTCCTCTCTCTTAACGGCGTCGCGTCGCTCCTTGCATATATCCCACTCTCTATTGATACACGGGCACGGCAAATCACATCCCCTGTCACCCAAACACCCGTCACATTCCCCATCGCAGAGCAAAGCCTGAGTAAAGTTCAACCATCGATCGAGCACACACAACGCCTCACAGCCTATCATGAACTCACAGCACATGGGCACACCCTCGCAGCACTCCTGCATGGCATTGCACAGCAAGATATTACAGATGCCAGCGCATTAGGCTGCGCCATAGCACTCCTCCCCACCATAGAGGCCAATCGCCTGTCACAAGCATTTCCCGGCCTCATCCCCGCCAGCATCATGCCTTTACACTAAGAAATCTGCTGCTCAGAATGGGCAAAAAGCGCCAAAACTTTCGGGCACCTGCCATGTGGCCAAGTGACAAATACGCTTTCGGTACCCCTGGGGACACAGGTTCTACCAAAACGCGCCAACCCAGCTTTGCACCCTCCAACACATAGCCATCATGTTCTACAGGGTGGCCACTCTAATTCTAGCGCCCCCCAAAAAAAGGCTCATATCATGTGCCAAAACGGATCAGATTAGGTCACGTTGACAAAAGGTCTATACGATCTACGTGCGTTCTGTTTCACTGACGCCCTCAATGAGGGCCGTATGGTGGAGCGGGCATGGCACGAGGAGATCTGACGGATCAGGAGTGGGCGATTATTGGTCCTCTTCTGCCTTCTGAGCGTAGACGTTGGGCCCGACCGTCCGGAGACAACCGCCGGTTTCTCAATGGTATGCTACATATTTTTCGCACAGGTTGCCCCTGGCGGGACCTGCATGATCGCTACAGCAAGTGGAACTCGGTTGATGTCCGGTTCCGGCGTTGGGCTGAACAGGGTGTCTGAATGCTCTTTTACAGCCCCTTGTAAATCTGGGACTGACCAATCATTGGCAGCATATGGTCGACAGTACTGTGGCCCGCGCCCACTCCCAGACCACGGGGGCAAAAGGGAGGCTCATTCAGAGGCTTTGGGTCGATCACGCGGCGGCTTTACGAGCAAAATCCATGCCCGGCGTGACAATCAGCAGCGCCCCGTGGATGAGCCATTAAAAATGCACGATAACCGTCTCTATCCTGCATATTAAAATGTGAAAAAAAACTGATGCTCAACACGACACGCACTTCATGTAAAAAATCACATGCCGACGCACTCTTTCTAACCACAATGCCCACCTAACCTTCCATGGAGAGCACCCAACCTGCGCATCTCTCCGCACTATTCTGCGTTAAACATCTACTCTTATTGTTTACTAAAAAATGCTGCACGGAGCAGGTACGTATGACAAGTTCATCGAACTCACCTCACGCCCCACACAAACGACGGCCCCTCCGTAAAATAATCGCCTATAGCGCCGCAAGCTTGGTGGGCGGCATACTATTGCTCGCTGCATTCTGGCAGTGGGACTGGTTCGTTCCGTTCGTTAACCGTACAGCAACCACCACCCTACACCGCCCCGTCCACATCGCCCATCTCCATGTCTCCCCCGGCCTTAAAACCAGCGTGACTGTAGAAGACCTCCATATCGGGCAACCAGAAGGCTTCGAGCATGAAAAACAAGACTTTGCTTCCGCACAGTCATTAACCGTTAAATTCGATATCTGGCGTTACCTCACCAAACAGGGTCTTTTCATTCCCGTCATACGTGTCGATACCCCACAAGGAGACATCGTCTCCCTCATGAATGGCCAAAATAACTACAGCTTCAAGAGTAGCCCATCCCAACGCACATCCCCTTCGGCCTCCCCCACAACCGCGCTACCCCATTTTAACGAAATCACTATTCATCACGCCGATATCCGCATTGCACTCGCCAAACTCAAAACCGATATGCACCTCCGCATCCACACGACAGAACCTGACGGCAAAACACCGGGTTCCATCACTCTGGATCTCAACGGCCGCTACGCAAGCGCCCCCATCACCGGCCACCTCGTCGGCGGTGCACTCCTCTCTCTCGCAAGCCACACCACGCCCTACCCCATTGATGGCAAACTCGAAAACGGGCCTACTTACATCACCCTACGCGGCACCGTTGATGACCCAACAGCCTTCAAGGGCACACATCTGGCCCTTCATTTCGCAGGGCCAGATATGGCACTCTTATACGCACTCACCGGTGTCCCCATTCCACACACACCGGCCTATAACGTCACCGGGAACCTCGGATATTCTCAGTCGTCCATTCGCTTTGAGCAGTTTGAAGGCCGCATGGGTTCATCCGATATCGGCGGGGACATCCATGTCGACCCGCACCAAAAACCCATTTACGTTGAATCCCATTTACACTCACGCAACGTAGATCTAGCGGATCTCGGCGGCTTTATCGGTGCCAAAACCGGCACCGCTCCGCCCGCCCCTAAAAACAGCACGGCAATCCTTCCTACGGATAAAATTGACGTTCCAAAACTTAACGCTGCCAATGCCTTGCTCACATATCACGGCAACCATATCGAAAATAAAAACTGGCCCTTGGACAATATTGATACGGCCTTCACGGTGCATAATGGCGCGATCACACTCGACCACCTCACCTTTGCCACCGCTACCGGCCATATCAGCGCCGCCGCCAAACTTGACCCCGCAACAGCACAACAATTCCATACACACGTGCAGCTTGACGTCTCACGCTTACCACTCTCACGCATCATGAAACCCTCAAGCATGTTCCAAGGTCAGGGCACCATAGGCGGGCACGTCACTCTCACCTCCACAGGCAACTCCGTCGCCACCCTCGTCGCCAATGGCAACGGCGGCATCACACTTGTTCTCGACCGAGGGGGCAACATCACCGCCCTCTTACCAGACCTACTCGGCCTCAAACTTGGCGCCGCCGTCCTCTCCGCTCTCGGCATCCCTGATCGTTCAAAATTAGATTGTCTCGTCGCCGATATGCCGCTTGAAAATGGCATTTTGAAAACACGCTCCCTGCTCTTACAAACAGGCACCACCCGCACCACCGGCAATGGCAGCATCAATTTCCGCAATGATACCCTAGATTACGCCATGACCACGCGCGCCGTGCACCCACAAATCTTATCCCTGCCCGGCGCAATTCATATCAGCGGCCCCATTGCTTCCCCCACCGTTCTGCCCGGTGCAGAACTGGTAGGCCGCGTTGCTGCCACCATCGGCCTTGGCATCCTCTTCCCACCCGCAGCACTCCTACCCACCATTCAGTTCGGTGTCGGTGAAGGCTCAGCCTGTGAACAAGCCCTCTCAAAAGCAGATAATCACCCAGCAGCAGGCATTGCACCCGGCACCACCACAAGCCCAGCGCCAAAACATGCACAGCACATGAGGCATAAACATCACTCTTAACGTTTCTAAAGAGCACCATCTATAGCGGTCAGAACTCTTTGCCCTATAATGCCCCAAACGCATTATTCCGCCGGAGTGCCCGACCGTTGTTCTCTTTCCTTGACCGTTGGTTCCATATCTCGGCCCGTGGTTCCACCATTCCGCGTGAGATCATCGCGGGCCTAACCATCTTTGGGGCTATGGCCTATATCGTCGCCGTAAACCCCATGATCCTCTCCGGAGCAGGTCTAGACCGGCACGATATGGTCATGACCACCATTGCGGGCGCCATCGCCGGCACACTTCTCATGGCACTATGGGCGCGCTTGCCAATTGCCCTTGCCCCCGCCATGAGCAGTAACGTTCTCTTCGCACAAATCATCGTTCAGCAAGCCCATGTGCGTCCCAGCACAGCGTTCACCGTCGTGCTGATGAGTGGCCTATGCTTCACAGCTCTCTCTGTCAGCCGCGTCCGACAGCGCATTATTCAAGGCTTCCCGCCCAGCATTGTTCTCGGCATCCAAATCGCACTCGGCGCATTTATCGCCCGCATCGGCCTCACGAGCGGTGGCATCGCGGCGCCCGGCCCTGAAGGGTTAAGCTTCGGCTCTCTCTCAGACCCATCCGTTCTGCTCTGCCTCTTTGGCGTCCTACTCTGCGCCCTTCTCACCGTCTTGCGTGTTCCTGCGGGCTTGCTCATCGGCATTATCGTGTTGACGGCACTCGGCCTCATCATAAAAGATAAGCACGGCCCTATTACGCACTTACCCACCCATATGATGGACTGGCCCCACTACCCAAGCCAAATGTTCCTTCCCTTCGATTTTCATGATTTTTGGAACAAAATCGCCCTTTTATTACCCATCACACTCTACTTCCTGATCAGCGATTTCTTTGACGCAACCGCCACCCTCATGAGTGTCGCACAACGCGCAGGCCTCACCCACGAAAATGGGAATAATAGCCTCGACCACCGCGCCTTCGCGTCCGATGGCGCCGCCAGTATTATCGGCGCAGGGCTCGGCACATGCACCGTTTCGGCCTATGTCGAAAGCCTCGCCGGGGTAGAAGCTGGTGGCCGTACAGGCCTCTGCGCGCTCATCGTAGCCGTTTTATTCGGCTTGGCCTCATTCTTCTGGCCCATTATCACCGCCATTCCCGCCATAGCCACAGCCCCCGTCTTAATCCTGGTTGGCCTCAGTATGCTTGGCGCCCTCAATCAACTCCCGACAGAGCCCGCCAAAGGCCTGCCCCCCATGATCATGCTGCTCATTGCCGCTATCACTGGCAATTTTATGCTCAGCCTAACATGCGGCCTGCTGCTCTATACCGGCATTGCCCTCGCCCAGCGTGAGTTCAAACGCCTCACCCCCATCGTGCTTGGCCTCGATGCCGCCTTCGTCTTTTATATGATCTTACAATCTCATATTGGCGGTTAAAATACCCGGCCTTTAACGCCTTTTTAAAAGTATTGGGGGCATACTCATCCTTATGAGCACCAGCCCCCATATCTTCATCGCCACACCCTGCTTCGGTGGAAATGTAAGCCAAACATATATGCAATCCGTCTTTGATTGCATGGCCAAAGCCGCTCAGCACAATGTGTCTTTTACTCTCTCCACATTAGGAAGTGACGCCCTCATCACCCGTGCACGTAATACTCTGTTGCACCAATTCCTCACTGCGAGTGACGCCACACACCTTCTTTTCATTGACAGTGATATCGGCTTTACAATCAACGATATCGTAGCCCTTCTTAAAGCCGAAAAAGACGCAATCGGCGGAGCTTATCCGCTCAAATCTCATTACTGGGACCACAACACCGAACGTTTTTTACGCGCGGGCGAACATCCACACACCGCCAGCCTTCGCTACGTTGGAGATTGCGCCGCACTGTATGACAGCCCAACTGCTCCACCGGAAACCATCACTCCCGTTTCCTACGTCGGCACCGGCTTTATGCTGCTCACACGCACCATGCTGCTCGATATGATCAAAGCCTACCCAGAAACACGCTACACACGCATAGACGCACAACACACCCATAACCCACATGGGCCACAACACCACCAAAACGATGCCTACGCACTGTTTGACTGCCTTATCTCTCCCGATAACGGCACCTATCTCTCAGAAGACTTCACCTTTTGTCATCGCTGGAACGCAATAGGCGGGACATTCTGGCTCCATCGCGGCCTTGCCCTGAGCCATACTGGCCCAGCGACATTCCAAGGCTCCCCCATCACACGCACACTCCCTCTCGTGGGACTGCCATGATCTGGTCACAATAATTGTTTTATAGAGGCGTGGCGATGTCGGGAGCGTGATGCAAAACCAATCCCCGACATCGCTCTTATACCCTCAAGCTTTAATAGCCGCTTGGAACAACGCTACATTCGCTTGCGCATCTGCCGCCCCAAGGCATGTGTTATACCATACTTTATGGTACCGACTCAGCGCCTGCGGGTCACTCACACTCGGCAACGCATCACGCGCACGAAAATAACGAGTACGCGCCATCGCACAAGCATACCGCAAATTACTCACTAATTGCTGACATCTCGGCTGATCTTGCGCCAACATGCCTTCGAGAATAACCGCGTAATGCCGCGCTCCCGAATACCGTAAATAATTATTCCAACAGTCATCATGCGTTGCAGGCTCCATCTGCCACAAACCCAACGCCGGCCCGCCACCAACCTGCTTTAAATACGCACCACGGCTCTCCACCAAAGCCGTACCCGCCAATAAATTCACCGCGACATCCCCACCCAGCCCTAAATCCGCAAGGCTAGGCTCAATGATACATTGCTTCAGCTGCGTTAAATTGACACCACTCAACATGCTCATCGCGTCCCCAAAGAAAAGGCAAAATGAACCACACCCGTCCCCAAAATAGACGTGATTAACGTAACCAGCCCTGTCAAAACCGCACGCCCTCCAATTAATCGGTCTAATTTTTCATTCACAAGTCTGTGACCTTCCTCCATCTTGGTCTCCAGATTTTTCATTTGATCTCGTAAAAACGAAATTTCCTGCCGCGTCTCCACACGTAATTGCTCATGCCGATCCGACAAACCACTTGCCACAGTCTCCAGCCGCAGCACCCGATCTTCCAGCATACGCAACGTATAAGCACGCCCTTCACCCCCCTCATCACGCTCCAGCATCATCGCCCCCATCTCTGCCATGGCCCCTCCAGTCCAAAAAAAAAGCGCCCCCGGAGGAGCGCTTTGTGGCATTAAGCCATAACACTAGACAAAAATGCACGAAACCACAATCAAATTCGCATCTTGGCCTTCCCGGCAGAACAAAGCATAAAGGCAATCATGAGTACTCCCCCGAGTGAGCCCCTGTTGGATGTATGCGGCCTTAATTGCCCCATGCCCGTTCTCAAAGCGAACCGTGCGCTTAAGACTCTTCCAGCCGGAACACGCTTACGCGTTCTGGCCACAGATCCAGCCTCCGTCGCTGATTTTCAGGCATTTTGTCGTGAAACAGGACACGCCCTCGTCGCGTTCTCTGAAAGCAGCGGAAAGTTCTCCTTTGTCATCCGGAAACGTGAAGATCCTTCTCAAGGCTGACCTTCTTGCAACAAAACCCCATCAAAATCGCTGTGGGGCTGGCAAAAACCGTCCACAAACGGTAATCCCTCGCTACCTTCATCCACTTCCGCCCTTGAGCACGTCTTGGGAGTTACCATGTCCGCCCCCGTCACCACCCTATCGTTTGAAGATGCCCTCTCCGAACTGGAACGCATCGTGCGCGGTCTGGAAGGCGGCCAACTTAAGCTCGAAGACGCAATCGCTGCTTACGAGCGCGGCTCGGAGCTGCGCCGCCATTGTGATTCTAAACTCGGTGAAGCGGAAATGCGCGTACGCGCAATTGTCCAGAAAAATAACGGCACGACCGGCACTGAAGCGCTGGCCGACAACCACGAGATTGGCCAATGAGCACCTCTAACAATACATCCCTAAAATCTGCTCTCGCCCAAGCCTGCACAGAAATCGAAAGCACCATCGATACCCTGCTGCCCATGGTCCCCGGCGATGAATCCGTCCTGCTGGAAGCCATGCGCTACGCAGCCCTCGGCGGTGGCAAGCGTCTGCGCGGCTTTCTGGCTGTAGAAGTCGCCTCCCTCTTCGGTGCCGACCATCAAGCCGCGCTGCGCGTAGCAGCCTCCGTCGAGTTCCTCCACGCCTATTCTCTCGTCCATGATGACCTCCCGTCCATGGATGATGATGATCTGCGCCGTGGCCGCCCTTCAACGCACCGTCAGTTTGATGAAGCCATCGCCATTCTTGCCGGTGATGCGCTCCAAACACGCGCTTTTGAAGTTCTGGTAGAGCCTGAGACCAGCGCCGATGCCACCATCCGCGCAGAACTGACATTGGCTCTCGCACGCGCATCTGGCGCGGCTGGCATGGTCGGCGGTCAAGTCATCGATATTCGTGGTGAGGGCCGCGCCCTGCCACTGGATCAGGTCCGCCGCTTGCACGCGCTCAAAACGGGCGCTCTGATCCGCTACGCAGCCGAAGCCGGCGCCATCTTGGCAGGCATCACAGATAAACGCCGTGACGCCATCGTCACCTATGGCCTACGCCTCGGCACAGCCTTCCAAGTCGCCGATGATGTGCTGGACGCAACCGCCAGCGCAGAAGAACTCGGCAAAACGGCTGGCAAGGACGAAGCAAGCGGCAAATCAACTTACGTCTCTCTGCTTGGCATTGACGGCGCACGTGCAGAAGCACGCCGCCTGAGCGATGAAGCACGAGAGGCCCTTTCATCTTTTGGCGCACAGGCAGAGGCTCTCCGGGCCTTGGCGGATTACGTCGTCGAGCGCAGGAGCTGAGTTCATGAACGATACAAAAACAACACCACCGACCTTCGGCCGTTACCCGATCCTTGATCGCGTTAACCTCCCGTCCGACATGCGCAACCTGTCCGTTGACCAACTCCGTCAACTCGCAGACGAACTCCGCTCCGAGACGGTTGACGCAGTCTCCACAACAGGCGGTCACCTGGGCGCGTCGCTCGGCGTGGTTGAACTCACCGTCGCCCTGCACTCCGTCTTCAATACACCGGATGACCGGATCATCTGGGATGTCGGCCATCAAGCCTACCCCCATAAAATCCTGACCGGCCGCCGCGACCGCATCCGCACCCTGCGTAAGCCACACGGCCTCTCCGGCTTCACACGCCGCGCAGAAAGCGAATACGACCCATTCGGCGCAGCGCACTCCTCGACCTCTATCTCAGCCGGCCTCGGCATGGCCGTAGCGCACCACCTGCGTGCGGAAGAAGACCCCAGCTATAACGAGCGCAACGTCATCGCCGTGATCGGTGATGGCTCCATTTCGGCTGGCATGGCGTATGAAGCCATGAACAACGCCGCTGTTGCTGGCCCCGGTGCAAACCGCCTCATCGTCGTATTGAACGACAATGAGATGTCGATTGCACCGCCCGTCGGCTCCATGTCCAACTACCTGTCACGCCTTCTGACGTCCCGTCAGTTCTTCAACCTACGTGATCTGGCTGGCAAATTTGCAAAACGCCTGCCAAACAAGATTGAGCGCACCGCCAAGCGCGCCGAAGAATACGCACGGGGCATCATCACCGGCGGCACCCTGTTCGAGGAGCTCGGCTTTTACTACATCGGCCCCGTCAACGGGCACGACATGAACCAACTGGTGCCCATCCTGCGCAACCTGCGCGATGCGGATGACCAAGGCCCCATCCTGCTGCACATCCAAACGGAAAAAGGCCACGGCTACAAACCCGCCGAATCCGCTGGTGATAAATACCACGCCGTCAGCAAGTTCAACGTCGCCACGGGTGAGCAAAGCAAGGCCCCAGCAGGCCCACCAAGCTACACCTCTATCTTTAGCCGTGAGCTTATGCGCCGTGCGGAAACCGATGATCGCCTGATCACCGTCACCGCTGCCATGCCCTCCGGTACCGGCCTCAACGCCTTTGCTAAAAAGCACCCAGACCGCTTCTTTGACGTCGGCATTGCAGAGCAGCATGCCGTGACCTTTGCTGCTGGTATCGCCAGCGAAGGCTTGCGCCCAATCTGCGCCATTTATTCAACCTTCTTGCAACGCGCCTATGATCAGGTCGTGCATGACGTCGCACTACAAAACCTCCCAGTTCGCTTCGCTATTGACCGCGCAGGCCTCGTCGGAGCGGATGGCGCAACACATGCCGGTTCTTTTGACCTGAACTACCTGTGCTGCCTGCCCAATATGGTCGTTATGGCGCCATCTGATGAAGTCGAGTTGCTACACGCCACCGCAACAGCTTGCGAATATGATGACGGCCCGATTGCCTTCCGCTACCCACGCGGTAGCGGTGAAGGTCTGGACCTGCCCGAGACGGGTGAGGTCCTACCCATCGGTAAAGGCCGCATCGTACGTGAGAGCACACACACCCCAGATAGCAAATCTGGCGTTGCCATTCTCTCCCTCGGCCCACGCCTGAACGAATCTCTACGCGCTGCTGATGAACTTGCCGCACAAGGTCTGTCCGTCACGGTTGCAGATGCACGCTTTGCAAAGCCAATCGACACCGATCTGGTCGAAACACTGGCAAAGCGCCATGATGTTTTCATCACCTTGGAAGAAGGCGCCATTGGCGGCTTCAGCAGCTTGGTCGTGCAACATCTGGCAGAGACCGGCCTGCTCGATCAGGTGAAGTTCCGCCCCATGGCTTTCCCTGACAAGTACATCGATCACAACACACCAGAGGCTCAGTACGAAGAAGCGGGCCTCACCGCACCACACATCGTCAAGAGCGCTCTTTCGGCACTCAAAAACGTCAATAGTGCTGAGAAAACTGCTTAATCATGGCAAAACGACGCGTCGATCAACTCCTCGTAGACCGCGGTCTGGTTGAAAGCCGGACCCGCGCTCAAGCCCTCATTATGGCTGGGCTGGCCTATTCAGGTGATCGACGCATCGCCAAAGCTGGGGACCAACTCCCCGAGGATGCTCCCCTGTCCCTCAAAGGGCAGGACCACCCTTGGGTCTCCCGCGGCGGCCTTAAACTCATCCACGGCATTGAACATTTTGGCTTCAACCCTGAGGGACGCATCGCCGTTGATGTCGGCGCATCCACAGGCGGCTTTACCGATGTGCTGCTGACCAATGGCGCACAAAAAGTGTACGCCGTTGACGTCGGCCACGGACAACTCGCGTGGAAAATCCGTTCCGATGAACGCGTCATCGTCATGGAAAAAACCAACGCCCGCGCACTAACGGCTGAACACATCCCTGACCCTATTGGGGTTGTTGTCTGCGATGCCAGTTTTATCAGCCTAAAAACCGTTCTCCCTGCGGCTCTCGCCTTAACAACTGAGGACGCATGGGCCATTGCCCTCATCAAACCACAGTTTGAAGCCGGCCGCGCAGAAGTTGGTGCTAAAGGCGTCGTGCGTGACCCCCTCGTGCATGAACGTGTCTGCTCCGAAATTCAAGAATGGTTCAATGCTCAGCTCGGGTGGACCGTCATTGGCATTGAACGAAGCCCCATCACCGGACCTGAAGGCAATGTCGAATTCCTCATCGCCGCTCGCCGTACTACGGAAAACTAGCATAGCACTCCGTGCTATCCGTCAAATTTCACAGGCAAAATAATTACGAAATAACAATCAAATAAATTTTATATTTTTCCTCTCTCACCCCCAAAAGTATCATTTTCTAATTGCGAATAATTATCATTAAAGGTATTAGGGGCCAAATTCGTATGAAATTGGACCTACCACCATGCTCAACCGCCTGAGTTACAGACAAATTGCCCTCACCGGCGTTGCTGCCCTAAGCCTACACACAACAACCGCACACGCACAAAACGCAACGTCCTCAACCAGCACACAACAACCCGCAGTTGAAAAGCTTGTTGTACATGGCCGCAAACCCGCAACCGTAGCCGCCTCCGCAACAAAATCTGACACCCCAATTGTCAATACCGCCCAGTCCGTCAGCGTCATTACCCGCAATGAAATGGACATCCGAGGCGTTTTGAACCTCAACCAAGCTATTCGCTACATCGCAGGTGTCACGCCAGACCAACGCGGCGGCTCTGTCACCCGTTACGACATGTTCGCCCTACGCGGCTTCACCGTGCCAACATTCCTCGACGGCCTAAAACTGCAATCAAGCCCAACAGGATTCGCCACCGCACAAACCGACACGTCCCGCTTGGAACGTGTTGAAGTCCTCAAAGGACCATCCTCCGCACTTTATGGCCAATCAAGCCCCGGTGGCCTCGTTGCACTCTCTAGCAAACTTCCATTGGACCAGCGCAATTACGGCAGCCTCAACGCCACCGGGGGAAGCTTCGACCTCTGGCGCATCGACGCAGATCAGGGCGGCTACGCCAACGCAGATGGTACTGTGCGCTACCGCATTTATGGCACAGCCAATGGTCAACACAGCCAATTATCCGAAACGGCAAGTAAGCGCTTCTCCATCAGTCCCGCCGTCATGATTGGCGGCAATGGCCCCACAACCTTGACGCTACTTGGGAACTACCAATACGATCCAAACAACTCATCCTATGGATCACAACCATACCTCGGCACCATGAAACGAGCCTCTTTCGGGTACCTACCGCGGAGCTTCTACGATGGTGATCTCGGATATGAGCAGTTCAAGCGCTACCAAGGCGCACTCACTTATATTTTCACACAACGCATTAATGATGCGTGGAGCTTCACATCCCGCGGTCGTTACGACAACGTGCGTACATTATACGAAAGCGTTTACGGTACCGGCACCTACAGCTCACCAACCTTACTCAGTCGCGGGGCCATCTACTCGCGTGAGCGCCTCCAAAACCTCGCATTTGACAACCAATTGCACGGCCACCTCGCCACCGGCGCACTCCATCATGACATCATGACTGGCTTTGACTACCAACAAAGCCAAGCAACCGAGACCGTAGGCTTCGGTGCCGCACCAGATTTGGATGTCCTACACCCCAATTACCACCAAACTATACCGACCATCACAGCGCGCTATGATTACCTGACCAAACCACAACAATACGGTGTGTACGGCCAAGACCAAATCACAGTTGGTCGGCATCTCTTCCTCACCGGCGCCATCCGCAATGACTGGTACCACAGCACTGCCTACGCCTCAGGCACACGCGCAGAACAAAACCCTCAGCAAATCACTTGGCGCGCATCCGCCCTGTATCATTTTGACTTCGGGCTTTCGCCATATATCTCGTATTCGACATCCTTCGAGCCACAAAGCGGCCTCGTACAATCTGGCAGTACAGCCCGACAAGCAGATCCATCACTCGGCAAACAACTCGAAGGCGGCGCGAAATACCAGATCCCCGGCACCCCCGTCTTACTCACGGCTACTGGCTTCCATATCGAGCAGACCAATGTGCTCGTACCTGTAGGAAACCTCGGCTACAACACACAAAGCGGCAAAGTACATTCCGACGGCTTTGAACTCGAAGCCCATGCAGACATGTACAAAGGCATCATGCTGGATGCTTCATTCAGCTCACAACATGTCCATGATGACAGCACAGGCAAACCCCTCGTGCAATCAAGCCGTGGCAATGCCTCCCTCTTTGCCTTTTACAGCATCCCCCAAGGCTACCTCTCCGGGGCAGGCCTTGGCTTCGGCATACGCCATATGATGGGAACATATGGTGGTGTCTCCAGCAACTATGGCGACGTCAACGTCCCCAATTATACCGTGTTTGACGCCTCCGCCCGTTATGACCTCGGCCGGGCAACACCTGCCCTCAAAGGCTGGAACCTCTCAGCCAGTGTCCGCAACTTGTTTGACAAACACTTTGTCGCAAGCTGCTATTCTGACTGGTGCTGGTATGGTGAGCGCCGCAATGCACAAGCGAGTGTTGGCTATAGCTGGTAAAGCCACACACCGCCGCATCTTGCACGCCGCCTTGGCTGCCATCATGGGATACGTGGTGGCAACCGGGATCGCTGCAATCTGCGCTGCATTACTTCCTCTAGATGGGCCACAGCGCGCACTCAGCGGAATGTTTGCGGGATTCATTGCATGGCCGTGCACCACCATAGCAGGGTTCGGCCTCACGCGTGACATCCCCCAACTCCTCAAACGCGGCCTTGCCCCCATGACCCTTTTACTTATTGCCGCATTTCTTTTGGGGTGGCGTTTATAATGAACGATTTTCGGTCCGCCATGGCACGCCTCCATGAATGGGGCGGCTTCCTCATTGGGTGGTTTGTCTTCGCGATTGCACTCTCAGGCTCTCTCGCCGTGTTCCGTCCCGAGATTAGCCAATGGATGCGCCCAGAATTAACGGACATAAAGTCAGACCCTCTGCACGCCACAGAAGCAGGCATTGCTTGGCTGCAAACCCATGCGGCCTCTGCCCCCGCATGGTATTTAACCATTACAGAAAAACGTGCCCCTTATATTGAAGCACTCTATTTTAACGGCACACGCTACGTAGAGCGCGCCCTAGACCCCATGACGGGCTCCCCCGATACAATCCGAGACACAATGGGAGGAGATTTCTTCTACCGTTTCCATTTTGAACTACAGCTGCCACACCCTTTTGGGCGCCTTATATCTGCATCCTGCGGTCTTGCGATTGTCTTAGCGCTCATAACCGGCGTTATCATTCACAAAAGAATATTCGCCGATTTTTTCACGCTACGATTTTACAAAGGCCAGAGAAGCTGGCTCGACTTCCATAATATAACGAGTGTTGTGGCACTTCCATTCCACTTTATCATCGCATTTTCAGGGGCCGTCACACTTTGGGCCCAAATATTACCCGCAAGCCTTCTGACTGTTTATCCACATAACATAATGAAATATTATGCGGATCTTGACCCCGTTACAAAGCCATTACCACCAAAACATCACAAAGCTCCCCTCGCACCAATTGTCCCCATGCTCCAAGAAGCCGAAAAACGTTTTGGCCCTGATGGTATCGCACAAGTTTTAATTTATAATCCCAATGACTCAGCCAGCATCGTGATCATCAAAAGTGGCAATGGACAGCATATTGGCTACGACACTCACACGTTACGCTTTAGCGGAAATAACGGCCAAATCATTCTCGAACAACAAGAAAAACGTCCGATTGTTCGCGCTTTTTCTCTAATATATGGCTTACATATCGCCCGGTTTTCTAATTTTTTAACGCGCTGGTTCTATTTTTTCTCTGGCATATTACTTGCATTAGCGACAGCAAGCGGCCTTCATCTCTGGGTTATCCGTAAAAAACGCACCCAAAAAGACAGTTTTTCTTTTAAGGTGGTTGAACGATTGAACATCGCAATCCTCATCGGCCTGCCCATTTCGTTTGCACTATTTTTTGTCGCAAACCGTTTAATCCCACTCCACCCTCATACTCTATTCACACTGTCACGCTCAGATATGGAAATTGATACGGTCTTTTTATCGCTGTTTCTTTTTATGGCTCTTTGCTTTTTCATGGAAACCACTCAATCTAAAAAAATACTCTCTCTCATCGGCTGCATATCTTTTATTTCTATAATAATTGGAAATAATTTAGATAATATAATTAACTTCTCCACATCATGCGTCTCATTATTATTTTTTATCACATATGTTTTTATTTATAAAAGTGTACGCTCATCATGATTGAAATACTTTCTGACATTATAACCTCTTTTCTTTTCTCCTCTGCCTCATACCGTGGAGAAAAGATATTACGATTACACAAAAAACAATGCCTCTTACTGCGCTACGCTGCTTGGCCAGCACTTTTTACAAGCCTCGCCCTCCATATTGAGCACGAAAAAAATATTGGCTTTGCTCTTGTCTGCTGGTGCCTAGGCACCAGCCTGGCCCTTGCCATGAGCGGCGCTCTATTAGCATGCTGGGAAGCCTTCAAAAAACCTACGAAAACAAAATATTAGTATAAATATCTCCCCCCAAATCAGCCCCCACTCCTCTCGCCACGAAAACCCTCACCTCCAACACACACGAATTAATAAACGCATACACACTTTTCTTTTGCAAAAAGCCCCCCCGCCCATGCTATGGCTCCCTCACCATGACCACCTTAATTCATCCAGATACCCTGCCGCGCATTAACTCAACCGCAGCAGATGCCCTTAATGATGCCGAACGTGACCGCATCCGTGCGAAATCAGCCATGTTCGCTCCCCCTGAAGCGCGCCTCGCTGATGGCCGCCGGGACCTTGTCGGCTTATCGCGCGAAGAACTCGCAGCCGTAATGACCGATATCGGTGAAAAAGCATTCCGGGCAAAGCAGGTCTGGCACTGGATTTATCACCAAGGCGTCACCGACTTCACGCAGATGAGCACCATCGCCAAACCCCTGCAAGCCAAGCTGGCGGAACATTTCATCGTCGGCCGCCCCACCACAGCAACCGAGCAAACCTCCGTCGATTCAACGCGCAAATTTCTCTTTCGCTTCCGCGACGGGCAAGAGGCCGAAACAGTTTATATTCCAGACCGCAAAGAAGATCGCGGCGCTGTCTGCATTTCCTCACAGGTCGGCTGCACCCTCTCCTGCACCTTCTGCCACACAGGCACACAAAAACTCGTCCGTAATTTAGGCCCGGCCGAAATTGTCGGCCAATTCATGGCGGCCCGCGATAGCTATAAAGAATGGCCGAGCCCCAGCGCCGATATGCCACGCCACCTTTCCACCATTGTCCTGATGGGCATGGGCGAGCCACTGTATAATTACGACAATATCGCCAAAGCCATGAAAATCATCATGGATGGTGAAGGCATCGCTCTCTCCCGCCGCCGCATTACACTCTCCACATCTGGCGTTGTCCCAATGATGGATCAGTGCGGTGATGAATTGGGCATTAACCTCGCCATCTCACTTCACGCTGTCACCAATGAATTGCGCGACCAAATCGTACCGCTCAACCGCAAATATCCGATCGAAGAGCTCATCGCGGCTTGCCGCCGCTACCCAGCGGCATCTAACTCACGGCGTATCACCTTCGAATACATCATGCTGCGTGACGTCAATGACAGCGACGCCGATGCCCGCGAACTCGTACGACTCATCAAAGATCTGCCCGCCAAAGTGAACCTCATACCGTTCAACCCATGGCCCGGATCTGAATTCCAACCCTCCACCCGCAACCGCCTCAACAGCTTTGCAAAAATTGTGATGGATGCAGGCTTCTCATCCCCCATCCGCACACCACGCGGGCAAGACATCCTCGCAGCCTGCGGGCAGCTCAAAACGGAAAGCGAGCGCTTGCGCAGCAACCACTAAACGCCCCGACACACACTCTGTTTTTTGAAAACATAACCTCCCTCAACCCGTCGTTGAGGGAGCGCCAGCCTCACTAGGCCCCGCTCAAAGAACGGCGTAGAACATACGAGTAGGGCCTCCTGGGAACCCTACATAGCACGCCTTGGCAGGTCGTTACGGCGAGGAGAATATTACCGTGTCACCGTATGCTCTACTCCTCCCCCTAACAAACGCGATACCCCAGCACAATACCCGCAAAGCAGTTCCCCTATTGGAAAAGCAGTGCTAGAAGACAAAGCCTGACTGTATCAACACCATAAGGACCACGCCACGATGACTGCCCACCAGGACGTCAAGAAAGTCGTACTCGCCTATTCCGGCGGACTGGACACCTCCGTCATCCTGCGCTGGCTGCAGAAGACTTATAATTGTGAAGTCGTGACCTTTACGGCCGATCTCGGCCAAGGCGAAGAGCTGGAACCAGCCCGCAAAAAGGCCGAAATGTTCGGCGTCAAGGAAATCTTCGTCGAAGACCTTCGCGAAACCTTCGTCAAAGACTACGTGTTCCCAATGTTCCGCGCCAATACGGTCTATGAAGGCCAATATCTGCTCGGCACGTCCATCGCACGTCCGCTCATCGCACAGCGCCAGATCGAGATTGCTGAAGCCGTTGGTGCTGACGCCGTAGCCCATGGTGCAACTGGCAAGGGCAATGACCAAGTCCGTTTTGAGCTCGGCTATTACGCCCTGAAACCAGACGTAAAGGTCATTTCCCCTTGGCGCGAATGGGATCTGACATCTCGCACTAAGCTGCTGTCTTTCGCCGAAGAAAACCAAATCCCCGTCACCAAAGACAAGCGCGGCGAAGCACCATTCTCCGTTGATGCCAACCTGCTGCATTCCTCTTCCGAAGGTAAACTTCTCGAAGACCCGGCCGTCGCACCGGATGAGATCGTGTTCCAGCGCACCATCTCCCCTGAAGCAGCACCAGACAAGCCCACTGAAATCACGATCGACTTCGTTCATGGTGATGCAACTGCCATTAACGGCGTAGAAATGACGCCAGCAACCATTCTCACACGCCTGAATGAACTCGGCCGTGACAATGGTATTGGTCGCCTAGACATCGTCGAAAACCGTTTTGTCGGCATGAAGTCACGCGGTATTTACGAAACACCGGGCGGTACAATCCTGCTCGCAGCTCACCGCGCGATCGAAAGCATCACGCTGGACCGTGAAGCCGCTCACCTTAAAGACAGCATCATGCCGCGCTATGCAGAGCTGATCTATAACGGCTTCTGGTTCTCCCCAGAGCGCCGCATGCTGCAAGCCCTCATCGACACCAGCCAGCATTCCGTCACTGGCCGTGTCCGCATGAAACTCTACAAGGGCAATGTCGTCTGCGTCGGCCGTGAAAGCCCGAACAGCCTGTATGATGCACGCGTCGTGACATTTGAAGATGACGAAGGCGCTTACAACCAACAAGACGCACTCGGCTTCATCAAGCTTAACGCTCTGCGCCTCCGCCTTGGTGGTCAAATCGGCCGCCGTGGTGGCGCTCTCTGAGACGACGCAAGGACCACACCATGATCCGCGCTACACGCTCGCTCTTCGCGCCTCTTCTGCTTGCTCTGGGCATATCCGCCCTCGGCGGCTGTGCCCATCATGATGATGTTGATGAGGGCCCAGCCTTAACGCCAGAGCAATTCATGCAGCAAGTCTACGCTAAACCGGGCGTACAAAAACTCCCGGACGGCCTAGCCTATAAAGTGCTGCGCTCCGGCCCGAAGGACGGTGATAGCCCGCATCGCGGCTCTATGGTCATGGTGATATACGAAGGTCGCCTACCTGATGGCGGCATTTTTGACAGCTCCGATATGCATAATAACGGCGCTTACTCAGAAATGCCGCTTGATGGCTTGGTCCAAGGCTGGATTGAAGCCCTGCCTATGATGCATGTCGGTGACGAATGGATGCTGTACCTGCCGCCCAAACTGGCTTACGGCCCACGCCACCCCGGCATCATCCCACCCAATAGCCCACTCATCTTTAAGATCCACCTTTTAGGTGTTGGCGGCGGCGGGCAGCAATAATGCACACGATATGTTTCTGAGTAGAACCTCACCGTCTCTCAGAAACATATTTTTTACCTTCCGTTTATTCTGGCAGATGCCAGTGCGCTTCACACAACGCTTGGTACAACTCACTATCGCCCGTTTCTAAGAGCTGGCCAGTATCACGGATCTTAGCCGTCCAACGGGCCGTGTCACCACAAATATGGCACCAAGCGGCCAAGGCATGCACTTCATCCGCATGCTTCGCCAAGGCTGCGACGATTGGGAAATCTTCTTTCCGATAATCCGTATTCAACCCACCAACAATAACTGTCATCCCACACGCACGAGCCGCCAGAAGTTCCTCCACAATATCTCCTTCATAATGAGGAGACACCATGAACTGCGCCTCATCCAACACAATAGCCTCATACTCTTCGATATCCTGCGGCCATGATGCTACCGAGCGTGCCGCCAAAGACAGACCATTGCGGCTGGCAATTTCAGCACCACTCCGCGTATCAAAGGCTGGTTTCAGAACGAGCACCTTCTCCAACGGGCATGGTGCAGCATGCGCAGCAGCAATCAAATGCGCTGATTTACCTGAAAACATCGGGCCAACATAAAGGACCAGCCGTCCTGAACGACACATAAGCATTCCTTTCTCACGCCCCATCAGCCTGATCTTGACAGTTTTGTCACCCCCTGCCCTTGATGAAACCCACCTGAAAATGCGAGAAAAAACGCCAGAAACACGAAAGGCCTTCTTCTCCGTGATGCGTACCGGCCCTCTTTCCATCTGCCGTGGTCTACTTTGTGGACTCGTCTTACTCACCAGCCTCTCTGCCTGCGGGCGCAAAGGCCCCGGTGC